>NZ_BAABAS010000049.1:0-1329 GCF_039537545.1 Actinomadura meridiana | reverse complement strand
CGTCAGGAGTCTGTCCGGTTGTATCGCGGGCAGATTCCCTCGCCGGGACGGCCGACGGTCGCGTGGCGTGAGGACCGTGTCCGGTTCTGGCGGGCGATCGCGCGGGGGGCGAGCTCGGAGGATGCCGCGACCGAGATCGGTGTGTCGCAGGCGGTGGGGACGCGCTGGTTTCGTCAGGCTGGCGGGGTGGGTCCGTGTCTTGCCCCGACGGTGTCGGGCCGTTATCTGTCGTTTGCGGAGCGAGAAGAGATCGCGCTGTTGCGTGCTCAGCGGGCAGGCGTGCGGGAGATCGCGCGGCGCCTGGGGCGCTCGCCGTCGACGATCTCCAGGGAGCTTCGGCGCAACGCGTCCACGCGGACGTACTCGGTGGAGTACCGGGCGTCGGTGGCGCAGTGGCACGCTGAGCGCCGAGCCAGGCGGCCGAAGACGGCGAAGCTCCTGGCCAACGATCAGCTGCGCGACTACGTCCAGGACCGGTTGTCGGGCGCTATCGGCACCCCGGACGGGTTGATCGCTGCGGGGCCCTGGGTGCCGGAGTGGAAAGGGCGGAACAAGCCCCGGCGCCAAGACCGATGCTGGGTGACGGGCTGGAGCCCGCAGCAGATCGCCAACCGGTTGAAGGTCGATTATCCCGAGGACGAGACGATGCGGATCTCTCACGAGGCCATCTATCAGGCACTGTTCATCCAGAGTCGAGGCGCTCTGAAGCGCGAACTGGTCGCCTGCCTGCGCACCGGCCGCGCACTGAGGGTCCCGCGAGCCCGCTCCAGGCAGCGCGCCAGTGGGCACGTCACCCCCGAGGTGATGATCAGTCAACGGCCGGCCGAGGTCGAGGACCGTGCTGTTCCAGGCCATTGGGAAGGCGACCTCATCATCGGCACCGGCCGGTCCGCGATCGGCACGCTGGTGGAACGCACGACACGGTTCACCATGCTGCTGCACCTGCCGCGGATGGACGGCTACGGAATCCAGCCGCCGGTGAAGAACGGCCCGGCTCTGGCCGGCCGCGGCGCCGAGGCCGTGAAAGACGCGATCGCCGCCACGATCACCACTCTGCCCGAGGACCTATGCCGCTCGCTGACCTGGGACCGCGGCAAGGAACTGGCCCAGCACGCCCAACTCCGCATCGACACCGGGCTGGCCGTCTACTTCACCGATCCGCACAGCCCCTGGCAGCGAGGAACGAACGAGAACACAAACGGCCTACTCCGCCAATACTTCCCCAAAGGCACAGACCTATCGAGATGGGACGAGCAAGAACTCGCAGCCGTCGCTCACGCCCTCAACTCCAGGCCCCGCAAGACGCTCGGATGGAGGACACCCGCCGAG
>NZ_BAABAS010000048.1:0-2027 GCF_039537545.1 Actinomadura meridiana | reverse complement strand
CCATCGTAGTGGGGAATTCGAAGCTGGAGGCAGTCCAAGTCTAGAGGCATAGATGAGGGCGGAAAGCAGCCTCGACAACGACGGGATGAATTGGCACTGCCAGACGGTTCATGCCCGGCTAGCGAGACGGAAAGGTGTACGCGAGGAATCAGTGTAATAAAGTCTCTCAATCGAACCACCGACTCAAATCTGGTGGATATGGGTCGGGACGTGGTGCACGTTTCTAGCTTAATTAGAAACGACTTTTCAGGTGGATAGGCCAGTCATCTGGAGAGGCTTCGGGGAAAGTCTACGGCGTACCCGAAGCGATGCCGCAGGGGCAGAGCTGAGCACCTCATCCGTCAATCGGTTGTCAGTGAACGTGGGAACCGAATTCCTTCTCTCCTGACCAGTCACCAGCCAGGTCACGGTCTGGATAGGTGTGTCGTCCACCGATGGAAGGGTTTCGGGGCGGAGTCCGCGTAGTAGTCCGAGGACGGGAAAGCCGTCCACATGGCGAAGGCGGACAGCAGGTTCGCAAGGAAGGCCACTGGAATGCTAGGAGGACGCCGGTGAATACCGACGCACCACAAGCCGATATGAGCTTGCGGGTACTGGAGATCCAGGCCAAATTGCACCGTTGGGCCGGAGATGACCCACATCGCCGGTTCGATGATCTGTTCAATATTGTGGCGGATTCGGCCACGCTGCGGGAAGCGTGGAACCGGGTTCGGGGTAATACCGGGGCGCGCTCGGCCGGTGTCGATAGGACTTCGGTTCGCGATATCGAAGAAGGTCGCGGTGCGCCAGCGTTCTTGCATGAGATCCGTTCCGAACTCAAGGCTGGGGCGTATCGGCCGATGCCTGTTCGAGAACGGATGATCCCCAAACCCGGAACGAATCGCCGCCGAAGGCTGGGGATTCCAACGGTCAAGGATCGAGTCGTGCAGGCAGCACTCAAAGTGGTCTTGGAGCCCATCTTCGAATCCGACTTCCGGTCGTGTTCATATGGGTTCCGGCCCAACCGTCGAGCGCAGGACGCAATCGCCGAGATCCATCTATTCGGGAGCCGTACCTACGAATGGGTTCTGGATGCGGATATCGAGGCGTGTTTCGACACAATCTCGCACTCGGCCCTGATGGATCGGGTGCGCAAGCGGGTCGGTGACAAGCGCGTACTTCGCTTGGTGAAAGCCTTCCTCAAATCCGGGATATTGACGGAGCTGGGAAATGAGGAGGCGACCACCGCCGGCACTCCCCAGGGTGGAATCTTGTCTCCGCTTCTGGCGAACATTGCTCTATCGGCCCTCGATGACGCGTTCGGCGAGGACTGGGAGAGGTTGATGGGAGCCGCGTCGAAGCGTAAGTACAGGCGTCGGATTGGAAAGGCGAACTGGCGGCTGATCCGCTATGCGGATGATTTCGTCATCATGGTCGCCGGAACCCAAGACGACGCCGAGTCGCTTCGTAGAAGCGTAGTAGGTGTGTTAGCACCGATGGGACTTCGACTGTCGGAGTCCAAGACACAAGTAGTCCACCTTGACGATGGCTTCGACTTTCTCGGGTTCCGTATCCAACGGTGCCGGAAACGCGGAACTCGCCGATATCACGTCTACACCTACCCGTCCAAGAAATCGGTCGACAGGTTGAAGGCAAAGATTCGGGCCGTCACCCACAATCCAGGAACACCACTCGGGGCCGTCCTGAGTCGGGCAAATTCGATTCTGGCGGGATGGTGCAATTACTTCAGGCATGGGGTCTCCAAGCGAGTCTTCAGTTACCTGGGCGCATTTTCATGGCGGCGCGTAGTGAACTGGCTTCGCAGGAAACACAAAGGTCTGACGTGGAAGGAGTTGAGGAGGCGCTTCTGTCAGGACAGATGGAACGTCTCCTGGCTTGGAATAACGCTCTACGAGCCCGCGAAGGTGAAAGTTAGCCGCTACCGCTATCGTGGGGCAAATATTCCCACCCCTTGGGTGCATAGGTACACAGCCTAACGGCAGAAACCTGTGGAGAGCCCGTTGCGTTGAAAGGCGCACGGCGGGTTC
>NZ_BAABAS010000047.1:0-597 GCF_039537545.1 Actinomadura meridiana | reverse complement strand
TGTTCACCCACGGCGGTATCAGCCCGACCGCGACCACCGATCACCGGCTGGTCATGCCGATCCCCGACCACTGGACCTGGCCCCAGGCCGCCACCATCCCGGTCGCCTTCCTCACCGCCTACCACGGCCTGATCACCCTGGCCAACCTACAACCCGGACAGAAAGTCCTCATCCACACCGCCACCGGCGGAGTCGGCCTGGCCGCACTCCAAATCGCCCGCCTGCACGGCGCGGACATCTACGCCACCGCCAGCCCCCACAAATGGCCCACCCTCCACCAGCAAGGCCTGGACGACGACCACATCGCCAACAGCCGCACCACCGACTACGAACACCACTTCCGCGCCACCGCACCCAACGGCATCGACATCATCCTCAACAGCCTCGCCCACGAACACACCGACGCCTCACTCCGCCTCCTCAACCCCCACGGCCATTTCATCGAAATGGGAAAAACCGACATACGAACCCCCGACCAACTCACCCACCACCCCCACATCCACTACCAACCCTTCGACCTCCTCGACAACGAAACACCCCACCTCCAACAACTCATCAACACCCTCCAGCAACACTTCACCACCAACACCCTCCAAC
>NZ_BAABAS010000046.1:0-1297 GCF_039537545.1 Actinomadura meridiana | reverse complement strand
CATCCGGTTGGATCTACCAGTCCAGCGGAGAGTTATAAAACATCGTGGTAGTCGAATGGTTTGGGAAGGCCGACCGTAGACGGTGAGAGTCCGGTAGGCGAAACTGCGATGTCTCTTGGGTGTGTTCCCGAGTAGCACGGGGCCCGTGAAATCCTGTGTGAATCTGCCACGACCACGTGGTAAGGCTGAATACTTCCTGGTGACCGATAGCGGACTAGTACCGTGAGGGAAAGGTGAAAAGTGCCCCGGTGAGGGGTCGTGAAAGAGTACCTGAAACCGTGTGCCTACAAGCCGTCAGAGCCTCCTCGGCTGGGAGACTTGTCTTCTGGTTGTTGGTGATGGCGTGCCTTTTGAAGAATGAGCCTGCGAGTTATGGTGTGTGGCGAGGTTAACCGGTGGCGGGTAGCCGTAGCGAAAGCGAGTCTGAATAGGGCGTTTTTAGTCGCATGCTGTAGACCCGAAGCGGGGTGATCTAGCCATGGGCAGGGTGAAGCGCCGGTAAGACGGTGTGGAGGCCCGAACCCACCAGGGTTGAAAACCTGGGGGATGACCTGTGGTTAGGGGTGAAAGGCCAATCAAACTCCGTGATAGCTGGTTCTCCCCGAAATGCATTTAGGTGCAGCGTTACGTGTGCTTGCCGGAGGTAGAGCTACTGGATGGCTGATGGGCCCGACAAGGTTACTGACGTCAGCCAAACTCCGAATGCCGGTAAGTTGAGCGTGGCAGTGAGACTGCGGGGGATAAGCTTCGTAGTCGAGAGGGAAACAGCCCAGATCATCGGTTAAGGCCCCTAAGCGTGTGCTAAGTGGGAAAGGATGTGGAGTTGCTGTGACAACCAGGAGGTTGGCTTAGAAGCAGCCATCCTTGAAAGAGTGCGTAATAGCTCACTGGTCAAGTGATTCCGCGCCGACAATGTAGCGGGGCTCAAGCACACCGCCGAAGCCGTGGCATCGCACCCGTAGGGGTGTGGTGGGTAGGGGAGCGTCCTGCAGCCGGTGAAGCCGCCGAGTGATCGAGTGGTGGAGGCTGTGGGAGTGAGAATGCAGGCATGAGTAGCGAGACACACGTGAGAAACGTGTGCGCCGGATGACCAAGGGTTCCTGGGGCAGGCTAATCCGCCCAGGGTAAGTCGGGACCTAAGGCGAGGCCGACAGGCGTAGTCGATGGACAACGGGTTGATATTCCCGTACCCGCTGGTATGCGCCAACGCTGAACCCTCTGATGCTAACCGCAGGAACTGCCATGTTTCGGGCCTTCGGGTTCGGGGTGGTGGGGAGTGTGGGGCCCGAGGGGGTAG
>NZ_BAABAS010000045.1:0-919 GCF_039537545.1 Actinomadura meridiana | reverse complement strand
CGAAATTCCTTGTCGGGTAAGTTCCGACCTGCACGAATGGCGTAACGACTTCCCCGCTGTCTCAACCACAGGCCCGGCGAAATTGCAGTACGAGTAAAGATGCTCGTTTCGCGCAGCAGGACGGAAAGACCCCGGGACCTTCACTATAGCTTGGTATTGGCGTTTGGAACGGTTTGTGTAGGATAGGTGGGAGACTGTGAAGCTGGCACGCTAGTGTTGGTGGAGTCGTTGGTGAAATACCACTCTGGTCGTTTTGAGCGTCTAACCCGCGCCCCTGTATCGGGGTGGGGGACAGTGCCTGGTGGGTAGTTTAACTGGGGCGGTTGCCTCCTAAAGAGTAACGGAGGCGCCCAAAGGTTCCCTCGGCCTGGTTGGTAATCAGGTGGTGAGTGTAAGGGCACAAGGGAGCTTGACTGTGAGACGGACGTGTCGAGCAGGTGCGAAAGCAGGGCCTAGTGATCCGGCACCGGCGTGTGGAAGTGGTGTCGCTCAACGGCTAAAAGGTACCCCGGGGATAACAGGCTGATCTTCCCCAAGAGTCCATATCGACGGGATGGTTTGGCACCTCGATGTCGGCTCGTCGCATCCTGGGGCTGGAGTAGGTCCCAAGGGTTGGGCTGTTCGCCCATTAAAGCGGCACGCGAGCTGGGTTTAGAACGTCGCGAGACAGTTCGGTCCCTATCCGCTGCGCGCGTAGGAGAATTGTGAGGGTCTGTCCCTAGTACGAGAGGACCGGGACGGACGGACCTCTGGTGTGCCAGTTGTCCCGCCAGGGGCACGGCTGGTTGGCTACGTTCGGTCGGGATAACCGCTGAAAGCATCTAAGCGGGAAGCCTTCCTCGAGATGAGTTCTCCCACCCCTTGTGGGTGTAAGGCTCCCGGTAGACGACCGGGTTGATAGGCCGGTGATGGAAGCGCT
>NZ_BAABAS010000044.1:0-961 GCF_039537545.1 Actinomadura meridiana | reverse complement strand
GGCCATGCCGTCACCACACCCGCCCGAGTTCCGGCGCCGCGCCGTCGAGTTGGCCCGCCAGGGCGACAAGTCCATGGTCCAGTTGGCCAAGGACTTGGGGATCAGCCGGTCCTGCCTGCAGAACTGGGTGAACCAGTCCGACGCCGACGACAAAGCCGCCGGCGGGAAAGGCGGTGGTGACCGCCTGACCACCGCGGAGAAGAAGGAGCTGGCCGAGCTGCGGCGGCGTAACCGGCAACTGGAGACCGAGAACGAGATCCTCAAGCGGGCGGCCGCGTACTTCGCCCGTGAAAATGTACTCCCAAAGTAATCTACTCGCTGGTCCGTGAACTCGCCGACGGCTCCATCCCGGTCGCGGTGGCCTGCCGAGTGCTGAACGTCTCCACTTCGGGATATTACGATTGGCTCGGCCGGCCCGAGCCGCCCCGCACGCTGCGGAACAAGGAACTGACGAAAATGATCCGTGAAATCCACGCCGATTCCCGGGGCAGTTACGGCTCTCCTCGTGTGCACGCAGAACTCACGCTGGGGCTGGGTGAGCGGATCAACCGCAAGCGGGTGGAACGGCTGATGCGCCAGGCCGGGCTGCAGGGCGTCTACCGGCGCCGGGGGCGCCGCAACCTGGTGAACGCCGCGACCGAGGAGGACCTGGTGCAGCGCCGGTTCGACGTCGCGGGCCCGGACCGGCTGTGGCTGACCGATATAACCGAGCACCCGACCGGAGAGGGGAAATTGTACTGTGCGGCGGTCATGGACGCCTATTCCAGGCGGATCATCGGCTGGTCGATCGGCGACCGCCAGGACACCGATCTCGTGGTCAATGCCCTAGCGATGGCCGTGACGCGACGTAACCCGGCGAGCGGCTCCACGATCCTGCATTCCGATCACGGGACGCAGGGCGGATTCAACTGGTCGTCGCAACACCTCGTAGTCGGAGGTGGTGCTGGTGGGTTTGGGGAAG
>NZ_BAABAS010000043.1:0-2237 GCF_039537545.1 Actinomadura meridiana | reverse complement strand
AGCGGGTGATGGTCTTGTTGAGCTGCTTGTCGTCGGCGGCCTCGACCAGCTCGTTCACCAACTTGGTGGCCAGGGTGTATTTCACTCGATAGCCGGCCATGGCCGCTTCGGTGCCCAGCGCGATGAGCAGGTGTGACTTGCCGGTGCCCGAATCGCCGATCAGGCAGAGCGGTTCGCCCTTCTTCACCCATTCGCTGGAGGCCAGGGTGTGGATGGTGGCGGGGTCGATGTTGGGGTTGGCGTCGTAGTCGAACTCACGCAGCGTCTTCTGCCGGGGGAAGTGCGCGGCCTTGATTCGGCGTTCGGAGCGGCGGCGGTTGCGGTCGTCGCACTCAGCCATGAGCAACTCGGCCAGGAACCCGCGATAGGTCATCTGGTCCCGGACGGCGGCCTCGGCCAGTTCGGGGAACTTGGCGCGGACGGTGGGCAACCGCAGCATCCGACAGGCGCTGTCCACGGCTGTTTCAGCGGCCTGTTCGGTCAGTCCGCGATTGCGGTTGATGGTGGTCATCGAGCCTCTTCCTGGCTGGTCGGTCCCTGACTGGCGGGCGGGCGGCGGCGCAGGAGCTGGTCGTAGTGGGCCACCGACGGCAACGGCCTCCGGTCGGGCGGCAGCTGCGCCAGCCGCCGCTCGGTCAGCGAGGTCACCGTCGCGGCCTTGGCCGGCATCGCTGGTTCGGGGCCGGGGACATCGGCGGAGTCGTCGGCCTCGGCGGCCTTGCGGGCTTCCAGCGCGACCGCGTCGGCGGTGAGCGCGCCGGCCCGCAACGCCGCGGCGATGCCGGCGACGACGTGCTCGTGGTTCATCTGCCGGTTCAGCAGCAGCACGTCGATCAGGGCGCGGGTGCCCTCACGGTCGCCGTGGGCTTTGCTGGCCGCCGCCCACCAAGCGTCGTGGACGGGGGTGAACTTGCCCGCGGCGCGGGCCTGTTCCAGCGCGGTCGCGCCGGGCAGCGCGCCGGGCTTGCGGACCAGGGCCTCCAGGTAGTGGTCCAGCTCCAGATGCCGGCCGCCTTTGGCTCTGATGCGCTCGTGCCGGGCGACTTGTTCGCGTCCGTCATAGACGACCAGCTCCGAGGCGTGCAGCACGACCTGGACCATCCGGCCGATCAGCCGGACCGGCACCGAGTAGCGGTTGGTGCGGACGCTGATCTGGCTGTGCCGGTCCACCCGCAGACAGAAGTGCCGGCCGGTCTCGAACGCCTCGACCGGCAGCGGCTGCAGCAGCGGCCGCTCGGCGGCGAACAACTCGCCGATCGTGCGGGGACGCGACCGGATCCGCCGCGCCTCGTCCTCTTCGTCCCAGCGGTCGATCATCTGGTTCAGCTCGGCCAGCGAGTCGACCTCGGGCACCGGGACGAAGTGGTTGCGGCGAAACCAGCCGATCTGCCCTTCCACCCCGCCCTTCTCGTGGGCGCCCTCGATCCCCGGGCGGCAGTAGAAGCTCTCGACGCCGTAGTGGGAGCGGAACGCCGTCCATCGCTCGGTCTCCACCCGCTGCCGGGTGAACCCGATGATCTGTGCGACCGCGGCCTTGAGGTTGTCGTAGCGGATCTTGCCGAACGGCACCCCGCCCAGCACCTCGAACGCATGGACGTGGCCTTCGAAGAACGCCTCTTGGCCACCGGAGGTGAACACTCGGTGCACCGCCTTGCCCGAATACGACAGCCGCAGGCTGAACAGGTAGCAGGTCACCTGCTGTCCGCGGATCCGGACCGTGACGTCACCGAAGTCGACCTCGGCTTCGGCGCCGGGCCGGTGGGTCTGGGAGATGAACGCCTCGACCGGTCCCCGGCCGGCCTCCACCCGGATCTGCGGCCGCCGCTCGGCGACATAGCGCCGCACGATGCCATAGGACACCTGCGTGTCGTGCTCGTCGACGAGCCGGTCGAAGATCCGCTTGACGGTGTGCCGCTGCTTGCGCGGCGCGTTCAGATCGGCCCGCAACATCGCGTCGATCACCGGTTTGAACGGATCCAGCAGCGTCGCCCGCGGCTCCATCTTCTTGCGCGGCTTCGGCCACGCCGAGTCCAGCGCCTGACGCACCGTCGGGTGCGAGACGCCGTGCTTACGCATCACCGCCCGGATCGACAACCCGTCCCGCACATCGCGGCGGATGGACGCGTACAGCTCGGTCTTGGACTGCCGCGCCATCCAAGCCCCCTCACGGTGGGTGACACAGCAGATACTCCCACCGCAAGCCCCAGGGTGTTGCTGAAACTCATCAACACAGCAAC
>NZ_BAABAS010000041.1:0-858 GCF_039537545.1 Actinomadura meridiana | reverse complement strand
TGACGGAGCGAATCGGTATTGGTGTGTTGACCCGGATCGTCCCGCGTGAGCTAGTGGACGAGGTCATACTCGAGTCTGGCAGGCGCGAGCGGCGGTTGCGCAAGCTTCCTGCACGCGTGGTCGTCTACTTCGTGATGGCGCTGACGCTTTTTCATGGCGAATCCTACGAAGAGGTCATGCGGAAGTTGGTCCAGGGGCTGCGCTGGCTAGGGAGTTGGCGGTCCGAATGGACGATTCCGACGCCCGGGGCACTCACCCAGGCCCGGCAGCGCCTGGGTGCCGAGGTGATGCGTGATCTGTTTGAGCGCGTCGCGGTTCCCTGCGCCCTGCGCTCCACCAAGGGCGCTTGGCTGGGACGATGGCGACTGATGGCACTGGACGGCTTCGATGTGGAGGTCTTCGATAGCCCCGCCAACGGTGACCGCTTCGGCTTCTCCGGGAAAAAGAAGAACGAAAAGGGAGTATTCCCCAAGGCGCTGGTCGTGGGCCTCGCTGAATGTGGCACGCATGCGGTCGTCGCCGCCGAGATCAGTGCGCAAAAGGACACCGAGATCGTGCTGGCATCCCGGTTGCTGGCCACGGATGCCATTGGTGACGGTATGCTGATCATAGCTGACAAGGGAATGTATAGCCATGAGAATCTCAAACGAATCAAGGACGGTGGTGCTGACGCCCTGTTCAGGGCGAAGATGACCAACGATCTTCCGGTTCTAGAATGGCTCCCGGACGGGTCCTATCTTTCTTACTCGGCGGATCCACGGCGCAAGATGGCAGCCTACGAGCGACTGCGCAAAGGATCGATCGAAATCACCGATCTGCCGGGGTTTCATGTGCGCGTCTTCGAGTACCAAGTGCTCG
>NZ_BAABAS010000040.1:0-541 GCF_039537545.1 Actinomadura meridiana | reverse complement strand
GGATCGAGGACTCCGCGGGGATCGTCAAGGGTCTGCAGAGCCAACTGGACGGGCACAAGGGCCAGCTGATGTCCGGCTGGGCGGGTAACGCCGCGGTGTCCTTCGATCGGGTGTTCAACGAGTTCCAGACCGAGATGAACAAGGTTCGGACGGCGCTGGAGGGCATGCACCAGAAGCTCGTGCACACCAAGATCACGTACGAGAGCACGGAACAGGAGCAGCAGGACGCGGTCAACAAGATCAACCAGCTGCTCAACGGCGGCACCTGATCGGTTCACTTTCCTGTCATTCCTCTGACCGCAAAGGACTCTCACCGTGAGCGACAGCTACACAAAGGCCAATTTCGGCACGATGCAGCAGGCGCAGGCCGACTTCACGCTGGCCTACCGCGCCCTGGTCGATGAGCTCGACGACCTGGAGAAGAACCTGGAGCAGCACCTGTCTCAGTGGGAGGGCGGCGCGCAGTCGGCGTACTGGGACGCCAAGCGCCAGTGGGACTCGGCCGCCGCCCACATCGGGCAGGTCCTCAACCAGCTCGGCG
>NZ_BAABAS010000039.1:0-561 GCF_039537545.1 Actinomadura meridiana | reverse complement strand
TGTAGTCGCGTTCTTCGTCGGTGACCATTTCGAGGGTGAGTTCGTCGTGGTTGCGGAGGAAGATGCCCCATTGGCAGTTGTCGGGGATTTTGGGGGTTTGGGCCATGATTTCGGAGATGGGGTAGCGTTGTTCGCGGCGGACGGCCATGTAGATGCGGGGCATGACGGGGAAGTGGAAGGCCATGTGGCATTCGTCGCCGCCGGCGGCGGGGTCGCCGAAGTATTGGACGACGTCGGCGGGCCATTGGTTGGCTTCTGCGAGCAGGACGCGGTCGGGGTAGAGGCGGTCGATTTCGGCGCGGACTTTTTTGAGGTAGGTGTGGGTTTGGGGGAGGTTTTCGCAGTTGGTGTTCTCGCGGGCGTACAGGTAGGGGACGGCGTCGAGGCGGAAGCCGTCGATGCCCAGGTCGAGCCAGAAGCGCAGGACTTCGAGCATGGCGTCCTGGACGGCGGGGTTGTCGTAGTTGAGGTCGGGTTGGTGGGTGAAGAACCGGTGCCAGTAGTACTGGCCGCGTACCGGGTCGTAGGTCCAGTTGGAGGTTTCGGTGTCGACGAAGATGA
>NZ_BAABAS010000038.1:0-654 GCF_039537545.1 Actinomadura meridiana | reverse complement strand
TTGCTTGGCGATGCCGGGACGATAGGAGAGGCACTCGCCTTTGCTCCCGAAGGAGCCGCCGTGACGCGCGCTTCCCCCGGCTTGCTTTGTCTGTGGGCGGCCGCCGGCACCTCCCTTCTCGGTACGGCGCTGGCCGTGATGTGGGTGCCGACCATGTGGCACGCGGCCAACGCCGTAGCCCGGGACAACGACGTGCCCGACGTGTCCGGCCCGATCATGTTCGCGCTGTTGGGATTTCTCATGCTGGGCCTGGCTTATCTAGTCATCGCGGCACTCGTGATATCCGCCGCATTGACCGCCGCGCGCCGACCGTCCACGGCGACCGCATTCGGATGCCTTGCTTCGGCGCTAACCCTCGTGCCGTGTGCTGGTGGCGCGTGGATCGGGGCCGTCTTCATATCGGGCGGCGGACTTGGGCCCTACATCAGCAACTGGTTCTCAGGGAGCTCCATCGTGGTCACTGCGCTTGTCCCGGTGCTTTCGGTAACCGGGATCGCTCTATTGCCCGAACCGTCGGCCGCAAATCGCGACCTCCGCAGGTCCTGACGCTTAGTCACCTGCGTTACTGGCATCACCCGGGCGTGACGCACCGGCGGTCACAGACTCTCTGGCGCGGATAGCTTGCGACGCCCGCTCATCACCAGCCAGGCCTTG
>NZ_BAABAS010000037.1:0-2975 GCF_039537545.1 Actinomadura meridiana | reverse complement strand
CCCCTCCCCACCACCAATCACCCGATCACCCACACTCACCACGCCATCCGCACCTTCTCCCAAGCACGCCGCACCGGAAAATTCACCCTCACAATCCCCCAACCCCTTAACACCACCAAGAGCACCACCCTCATCACCGGCGGCACCGGAACCCTCGGCGCATTGGTCGCCGAACGTCTGATCACCGAGCACGGTGCGACTCATCTGCTCCTCACCAGCAGACGCGGACTCGACGCCCCAGGCGCAGCCGAACTCACACAACGCCTGGAAAACCTGGGAGCGCAGGTCACGATCGCGGCCTGCGACGCCGCCGACCCCGACGCACTGGCCGAACTCCTCGCCACCATCCCTGACGACCGTCCACTCAAGACCGTCGTCCACGCCGCCGGAATCCTGGACGACGCGCCACTGGAAAGCCAGACACCCGAAAGCCTGGCCGCCGTGTTCCGGCCCAAGGTCGATGCCGCCTGGAACCTGCACCAGCAAACCCGCGACCTGGAGCTGGACGCGTTCGTGCTCTTCTCCTCCGCCGCGGGCACGCTCGGCAACCCGGGCCAGGCCAACTACGCCGCCGCCAACACCTACCTCGACGCCCTAGCCGCACACCGCCACCGCCAAGGCCTGCCCGGAACCTCCATCGCCTGGGGCCTCTGGGAACACACCAGCGCCATGACCAGCGCACTCACCGCAGCGGACTTGGCGCGCATGAAGCGCTCGGGAATCCACCCGCTCACCGACGAACACGGCCTCGCACTCCTCGACACCGCGCTCCAACTCAACCAGCCCCACCTCGTCGCCACGCCGATCACCGCATCCACCACCGCACACCACCCCTCACCCCTCCTCCGCGCCCTCGCCCCACAAACACGCCGCACGGCCGCGACCGGCACGTCGGCGTCGAAGGCGCTCACCGGTCTCGCGCGGGAATTGGCCGAGCTGTCTTCCGAGCAGCAGTTGGAGCACCTGCTCGGTGTCGTTCAGACCCAGGCGTCCGTGGTACTCGGCCATTCGGCGACGGACGCGATCGTTCCCGACCGTCCGTTCAAGGAGCTCGGATTCGACTCCCTCACGGCCGTCGAACTACGCAACCGGCTGGCCAACGCGACCAGTCTCCGCCTGCCGCCCACGCTGATCTTCGACCACCCCAGCCCCACCGCACTGGCCGGGCACCTCCAGTCGAAGATTGTCACGGCCTCCGCCCCGACCGTCACGGTCAAGCGCGGTACGGCGACGTCGGATGAGCCGATCGCGATCGTGGGCATGGCCTGCCGCTACCCCGGCGACGTCCACAACCCCCACGACCTGTGGCAACTCGTCCACAACCAGAAAGACGCCATCGCCCCGTTCCCCACCGACCGAGGCTGGCACCCCCACCTCTACAACCCCGACCCCACCACCCCCCACACCACCTACACCAACCACGGAGGCTTCCTCAACGCCGCCAACTTCGACCCCGCCTTCTTCAACATCAGCCCCCGCGAAGCCCTCGCCATGGACCCCCAACAACGACTCCTCCTCGAAACCACCTGGGAAACCCTCGAAAACGCCCACCTCAACCCCACCCACCTCACCAACCACACCATCGGCGTCTACACAGGGGTTCTGGCCAGCAATTACGGGGCGCATCTGCTTTACGAGGCCCCAGAGGAAGTCTCGGGCTACCTGTCGACGGGCATCAGCAACAGCGTCGCGTCCGGACGCATCTCCTACACCTTCGGGTTCGATGGACCGGCCATCACGGTCGATACCGCGTGCTCGTCGTCACTCGTCGCCATGCACCTGGCCGCCCAGGCACTCCGCTCCGGCGAATGCGACATGGCCCTTGCCGGAGGCGTGACGGTAATGGCGGCTCCGACACCATTCCTGGAATTCAGCCGACAGCGCGGGCTCGCGGCGGACGGACGCTGCAAGCCGTTCGCCGCCGCCGCCGACGGGACCGGCTTCTCCGAAGGCGTCGGACTCGTCCTACTCGAACGACTCTCCGACGCCCAACGCAACGGCCACCACATCCTCGCCATCGTCAAGGGCTCAGCGATCAACCAGGACGGCGCCAGCAACGGACTCTCCGCACCCAACGGGCCGTCGCAGGAACGCGTCATCCAGCAGGCCCTCGCCAACGCCGGACTCACCGCCGACCAGATCGACGCGGTCGAAGCGCACGGCACCGGCACCACCCTGGGCGACCCCATCGAGGCCCAAGCCATTCTCAACACCTACGGGCAACACCACACCGCCGAACAGCCCATCTACATCGGCTCCATCAAGTCCAACATCGGGCACACGCAGGCGGCGGCCGGAGTCGCGAGCGTCATCAAGATGGTCCAGGCCATGCGGCACGGAACGCTCCCCGCGTCCCTGCACATCGACGAACCCTCGAACCACGTCGACTGGACCACGGGGCACGTGGTTCCGCTCGCCGAGAGCATTCCCTGGCCGGAGACCGACCAGGCCCGGCGGGCGGCGGTGTCGTCCTTCGGGATCAGCGGCACCAACGCACACCTCATCCTCGAAGCCCCACCCGACGACGTCACCGAAGCCACTCCCGCTGAAGAGGACCCGGCACCGGCCGTCGCACTCCCGCTCTCGGCGAAGGACCCGGATGCGCTCCGCGACGCCGCCGAACGCCTCAACGACCACTTCGCCGAGAATCCTGGCCTCACCCCGGCCGACCTCGCCGAACCCCTCACCAAGCGCGCCCTGTTCGACCATCGCGCTGTCATCGTCACCGGACGAGACGACCGCGACGAGACCGCAACAGCTCTTCAAGCACTAGCAGACGGGCGACCGCATCCGTCGCTGGTCACCGGGCCCGACACCCTGCCCACCACCAACGGGATCGTGTTCGTGTTCCCCGGCCAAGGCTCACAATGGGCCGGGATGGGTGTCCAACTCCTCGCCGAATCGCCCGCGTTCGCCCGTGCCATAGATGAGTGCGCCCAAGCGCTCGAACCACACACCGACTGGAATCTGCTGGA
>NZ_BAABAS010000036.1:0-532 GCF_039537545.1 Actinomadura meridiana | reverse complement strand
GGCAGGCGACAGCCGCAGCCCCAAGATCGAAACGTTATGTTCACGAGATGTGAGCCAGAACCCGACTTCCGGCAACGTTTCTCGATGAGGTCCGGCGACGCCTGCGCTCGCTGCCCTTTGGTGTCGATGAGATTGGGCAACACCGGAGGAACGGGCGGCCGAGAGCGGCACCGCGCCTCTGTGGACTGGCGGCGTCGTCCTCGCTGCCCGGTGCCAACGTGGAGCCGGACTCGACGCGGCCAAGAGGCGCGACGGCCGGGTGTCAAGCGTCTTGGGACGGTGGGGCGAGGCGGCGCGCGCCGGTCGACCGTGCCGTTCCAGCGGAACGTCTTCCGCCCCGGCTCGCCACGGTTGGCTGAACCTGGAGGGTTGGACGCCGCCCGCACCGTTCCTGAAACTCGTCGACATCCCCGGCGATGGCGCGGCCGCGAGCGTTGCCCGAACACACGAAGAAGCGTTCCTGCTTCTCGGGTTCTGGCTCACATCTCGTGAACATAACGTTTCGATCTTGGGGCTGCGGCTGTCGCCTGCC
>NZ_BAABAS010000035.1:0-142455 GCF_039537545.1 Actinomadura meridiana | reverse complement strand
GGACACCGCCGGACATTTTTGTTGAGGGGAGGGCCCCGCCATTGATGGCGGGGCCTTTCTCATTTGTCGGGATGTGGACACCTGGTGGGTATCTCCTCGACCGTGCTCAGCTGATCTGGTCGACCCTGCGGTTGGCCTCGGCTGTTGGTCGTGGTCTTCATGCCCTGATTCGCGGCCAGGCGGCCGAGGCGAGCCGATGGGTTACGTCCTGTACGGGCCGATGACGCGATAACCTCGTTAGGTGCGAGGTGGCGGGCGTATTCGTCAGCGCGGCCAACGGCGAAGATTGACGCGGACTAGGGACGGCTTCTCCAGTGCCTGTTGCGGTGCCTTTGCGGCAAGGAAGAGCTTCCCGCGCTGCTGTGCCCGGCGGGGATAGGGGCTCGGGGGGCGAACCGGTCCGGTAGCGGGGACGTCAGAACCTCGAACGTCTCCTGCCAGGGTCAAGGCTGTGGTTTTCGCTCACCGCAAGAATGGTTAGTCTTCACTCGCCGACGATCAGCGGTGGTTTGCGCCCCTCCTGCCGCCGCTCCAACGGCAAGATCAGACATAGGGGCGCAGATCGCGTTGGTACCAGGTGCCTGACTTACCGCCGAGATCGGCTGGGGTGGCTGGGCCGACCGGGACGAACCCGGCCTTGGTCAGCACCTTTCGGGACGCGGCGTTGTCGTGGGAGGTGGCCGCTCGCAGTGTGCGCAGCCCGTGCCGCGTTGCGGCGATCCGGCACAGCTCTTGGACGCACTTGGTCGCCACACCGCGGCCGGCGACGTGTTGCGCGACCCGGTAGCCGAGTCTTGCGGTGCCGTCCCGGATGTCGTACAGGTTGAACCGGCCCAGCGCCGAGCCGTCACCAGCGACGAGCACGTAGAAGGCACAGGTTCCGGCCTCTTGCTCAGCCAACAAGGCGCTGTGCCGATCGAGGAACTGGTCGAAGAACTCGTCCCCGCGATCAGAGATTGAAGCAGCGAAGTACGCACGGTTCGCCAGCTCGAAGGCTAGAACCGCCGAGCCATGGCCAACGTGCAGCTGCACTAGCTCAGGCACCGTCCAACTCTACCCAGATAGTTCGCTAAGGCCACCGATCATTTCGCCGCGAGCAGCCAGCCCCAAGGACCAGGCGGCATGGCGCTCTACGACTGGTGCGCTAGGAGTCTTGTCCATTGGCGTTGTGTAGTTCGATGATGGGGCTTCTGTCGCCTGCCTTGCTGTCGCGGATGCCGATTGTGTTCCGGGAGGATTTGGCTATTTCCACGCAGTCACCGCTGGGAGCGCTGTAGCTGGACTTGCGCCAGTCGATGTGGTGTTGCTTCACGATTCTGGCCCTGCCTGTCGGCTCAGCCGGTCAGCCGCGTCCTCTAGAAGAGAGCGACTCTCCAGCGCGGGCAGTGCGGCCAGCCGGAGACGGTCATGTAGCTGTTCATACCCCTGCTACCTCTGGCGGAGCCGTATGTACAAGGTTTGTGGTGGTCATCGGGGATGACCACCGTTGGACCGGCCGGGCCAGGGTGGCGAACTTGTCCAGGATGCTCGTCGGAGGTCAGGCCGCGTTGTTCGCGCAGTGCGTGTAGTTCGGTGGCGAGGCGTCGCCGTCGGACGAATGGGCTGGGCACCAGTGACCTCCAGAGATCGGGCCGATGAGCGGGGGGAGGGGCGCCGCTCGGGGTTCGGCGTGTCAACTCCGTGTGATCAAGAGATTTCTGAGAGTGCCGTCGATAGTCGCGCTGTTCAGATGCGGGAATCTGATGGGCGGCGGTTCGCTCGGTCGCGTTGCGGGGGCGAACGTTCTGCGCGTGAACGGCGCGTCGCCCGGTTTGAAGGTCGCGTTTGGCTGTCGCGGTTCGAGTAGTGCGTGGGGGCATTCGTTGTCATCCCCAGGTCGGAGATGCCGACCGGAGGGGCACGGTCGCGGCAGTGCTTTTGTTTGTCCTGCTCCGCTCTGTGGCAGCTTGCTCGGTGAGGAGGACGATCTGTGG
This sequence comes from Actinomadura meridiana, assembly GCF_039537545.1. Taxonomy (NCBI): domain Bacteria; kingdom Bacillati; phylum Actinomycetota; class Actinomycetes; order Streptosporangiales; family Thermomonosporaceae; genus Actinomadura; species Actinomadura meridiana. Next base: position 140,482 of record NZ_BAABAS010000035.1, on the reverse strand, counting down.
TCTTACGGCATCAAGTGTGAGGCCAACTCAGTGTGGTGTTGCTTGACCCAGGCATGGGCGGCTTGCACCTCGTCTACGGCTCCGGCGTCGCGAAGACGGGTCATTGCTGGGTTTCCGGCTGTTGCGGCGGCGGTGATGCCGCGCCAGCATCGGTCTTGCCACCACAAGATCATATTTATCAGTTCGTGCCGGTTGGGTAGGCCGTAGGCGTCGCAGATCAAGCGTAGTTGCTGGGCTGCTTGTCCGATGTCGGCGATGTTGGGGCCTAGGCCTATGTATTGCCAGCACACGTGTGCGATGTCGTGGATTCGGCGTCCGGGAGCTGCTAGGTCCCAGTCGATGAAGGCTACTGGGCGCAGTCCGGCGCCTTGGTCTTGGTACACCGTGTTTTTGGGTGACAGGTCGTTGTGGCATACGACTTCTTCGTTGCCTGCCAGGGCCGTTGCGGCTGTCAGGTCGTGGAACTCGCGGACCAGCTGGGCGATTCGCGTCAGGCTTTCGTCGCTGGTTACCGCGGGGGGTTGAGCTTTTTCCCAGGCCCCGCGACCTCGGTGATCTGTCCCTAGGAGACGGGGCGCTCCGTTCCATGCGGCTCGTTCCAGCAGGGTTAGGAGTCGGTGGGTGAACGGGGAACTCGGTGCGGGGTGTCGGCGGACCGTGTTGCCGACTCGGACGCTGGTGTTCACGAAGCCACCGGGCAATGCGGACTCGGACACGAGGCCATCTCAGGTTTGGGTGGGGGTTTCCAGAGTGTTGAGGAGGGTGTTCAGGGCTGGGAGGTCGTTTTCACTGAAGACCTGGATGCCTGAACGTTCTAGGAGGGCTGCGGTGACGCCTTCGCCTGGGATGCGGGTGCCCGTGTGAGTGCCGTCGTAGATGCGGTGGCTGCCGCAGGACGGGCTGCCCTCCTTGAGGAGGGTGATGCGGGCGCCGGAGCGGCGGGCCGTCGCGAGGGCCTGGTGGGCGCCTTGGAGGAATTCGGCGGTCACGTCCTCGCCTTTGGCGGTGCGGATGCGGGCGGTGCCGTCGAGGACGGCGTGGCCGTCGCCGTCGATGATCTCGGCGGGTGGGCGGGGGACGGGGAGGCCACCCGAGATCTCCGGGCAGAACGGGACGAGGCGCCCCTCCGTGCGCCACTGTTCGAAGAGGTCGGCGTGCAGGGGCTTGGCGGCCCCGTCGTAGCGGACGGGGCGTCCCACCAGGCAGGAGCTGACCAGGATGCGTTCCACGTCTTTCAGACTAGGGCTGGTTAGCCGCGGATGCGGTCCACTGCTTTCTGGGCTATGCGGACGGCGCCGTGCGGGCTGAGGCGGGCGCCGCGCCAGGCTAGGCGGCCGCTGGCGGGGGCGACGATGAGGGCCTGGTTTCTGGCGATGCCGCGCAGGATGTCGCGGGCGAGTTTCTCGGCCGTGTAGAAGCGCGGGGCCGCCTTGGCGATGTCGGTGGAGGCGTCGCCGCTCATCGGGGTCTCGGGGAGGCCGGGGTTGACGTTGTGGAGCAGGGGTGTGTCGACGAAGCTCGGGCAGACGACGCTGACCTTGACACCGCGTCCTGCGGCCTCGGCGCGGAGGCCCAGGGACAAGCCGACGACCGCGTGTTTGGTGGCCGTGTACGGGATGCCGATGGGCATCGGGACGAGACCGGCGAGCGAGGCGGTGTTGACGATGTGTCCGCCGTGTTGCTCCAGCATGATCGGATAGGCGGCGTGGACGCCGTGGACGACGCCCTTGAGGTTGATGTCGATCGCGCGGTTCCAGTGGTCGAGGGTGAGTTCCTCAGCGAGGCCGCCGATGGCGATGCCGGCGTTGTTGAACACCAGGTCGAGGCGTCCGTGGTCGGCTCGTACGTCCTGGTAGAGGGCGGTGACGTCGGCGGGTGAGGTGACGTCGAGTGCCGCGGAGGTCGCTGTGCCCTTGCCGAGGGAGTTGAGTCTTTCGGCGACGTGGGCGGCACCTTCGGTGTTGATGTCGGTCACCATGACGGTGTCGCCGCGTGTTACCAGGGCCGTGGCGATGGCGCGGCCTATGCCGGACGCGCCACCGGTCACGATCGCGATGCTCATCGGCTTGCCTGGGTGGCGCGGCGCTGCTTTGGCTCGTTCCAGATGCCGAACGCCTTCCACAGTTGTTTGCCGGTGGGGCTGATCACGCCGAGTTCGGCCATCAGGTCACGGATCTTGCCGACGGAGTCGGAGATCTCCGCGCGGGCCGCCTCGCCCCGGTACGCCTGGCGGACGACGTCCTTCGGGATGTCGAAGTGGCGTACCATCGGGCCGGGGGGCGACAGCATGATCCGCGCCATGATGCCGAGGACGACGGGTGTCGCGACGCCGAGGACGCGGCGGCGCAGCGGGTGCATGGTCGGGACCCGGTGTCTGAGGTAGTGCCGGGCGAACGAGATGTGCCGGGCCTCCTCCGCGATGTGGATCTTCATGATGGTCTCTTCGAGCGGGTGCCTGATATGCCCGCCCTTCAAGGATTTGCGCTGGACGTAGTCGATCGGGTCCTCGCCGCCGAGGACGAAGATGAAGAACATCTCGGTGCTGACCAGCGGGATCCACGGGGCGGCCTGCGCGATGAGGCTGAGCGAGCGCGGCATGCCGCGGATCGGCAGTTTCGTGCGGTTCACGAATTCCTGGAACATCATTCCGTGGTGACATTCCTCGGTCGTCTCGTGGTAGACGTACCGGAATTCGGGGCGTCCGTTCGGCAGCCGGTAGGCGTAGTTGAGCAGCCCGCGTTTCAGCAGGTTCTCGAACTGGAGGCCGATCTTCATGGCGGTGGCGACGCGCCACAGCCCGATCCGTGCCTGGACCTCCGTAGGTTGCGCCCGGTACCAGTCTGTTTCGCCGAGGCGGTCGAACGGCGGCAGAACCCAGCGGGGGTCGTTCTGGTCGACCGTGAAATCGGGGTCGTCCCAGGGGATGTCGGCGTAGGCCTCCCAGTGCCTGTCGACGGACGCCTTGTTCAGGCGGTCGATGACGCCGAGGTAGGACTTGGTGTCCGTGACCTGTTCGCGGACTTCGTGGGCGAGTTCGTCGGGGGCTTTCGGCATGTCGGTCGCTCCCTCAGGGGGTCTCCGGTTGCGGGACGATCATCCGTGCGACGTCCTTGAGCTGGCGCAGCACGGCGGCCTGGTGGCCGTCCGCGTCGTCGTCCAGCGCGTTCTGTATGGACAGGCCGACGAACATCGCGAACACGCTGCGCAGCATGGTGGGGACGGCGTCGGCGTGCAGTCTGGTCTCCGGGAACAGCCGTTCGAACACGTCCAGGATCACCTGGAGGATCCGTTCGTTCAGGTCGCGGCACAGCGGTCGGAGCTCGTCGTCGGTGCGGGCCGCCACCGCCAGTTCGGTGAGGGCCCTGGCGGGACGTCCACGGAACACGTCCCAGAGCAGGTCGAGCGCGCCGGACACGTTGCGCCGTTCGGGCGGCAGGTTCGCGAACGCGGTCTCGTACGCCAGGCGTTGCGCCTCCAGCAGATGCTCCAGGGCCGCCGCGACAAGGACCATCTTGGTGGGGTAGTGGTGCTGCTGCGCGCCGCGTGAGACGCCCGCGCGGCGGGCCACCTCCGTGGTGGACGTCCCGGACCAGCCGAGGTCCACCAGGCATTCCATCGTCGCCTCCAGGAGGCTCGCCTGGGTGCGCGACCGGCGTTCCTCCTGCGTGCGGCGGCGGGACGGGCCGTGCCCGTGGTGTCGTCGGCTGCTCAGGGTCACGTCTCCGACGGTACGAGCGGCACATACAAGCAAGCAAGCCTGCATGTATGTTGTCCGCGTCACAATTGGACGGCCTGTCTTATTGCGGTGGTCGGCGTACCCCGGGTGGCGTAGGCGGGGGCGCGGCGGTGCTTCGTGGGGAGCAGGCGGGGTGCCTCTTCTGGCCTGACGACGGGTGGTGGAGGGCGCCGCGACGATCCTCGGCATGGGAAACGCAGCAGAGGCAAGGCGAACGATCAACGAGGACGCGGGCGCCGCGAAGGGCGGCGCCCGGACCGTCCATCTCACGAAGGTCTACGGGTCCGGCGACATGGCGGTGCGCGCGCTCGACGACGTCAGCGTGGTGCTTCCGGACGGCCGGTTCACCGCGATCATGGGGCCGTCCGGCGCCGGGAAGTCCACGCTGATGCACTGCGTGGCGGGGCTGGAGGACGCGACGTCCGGCCAGGTCTTCGTCGGCGACCAGGAGCTCGGCGCGCTGTCGGACCGGCGGCTGACCAGGCTGCGGCGCGAGCGGATCGGGTTCGTGTTCCAGGCGTTCAACCTGCTCCCGACGCTGACCGCGCGCGACAACATCCTCCTGCCGATGACGCTGGCGGGCACGAGCCCCGACGCGGAGTGGCTGGACACGGTCGTGCGCGTCCTGAAGCTGGGGGACCGGCTGTCGCACCGTCCGTCGGAGATGTCGGGCGGGCAGCAGCAGCGGGTCGCGCTGGCCCGGGCGCTCGTCACCCGTCCGCAGATCATCTTCGCGGACGAGCCGACCGGCAACCTCGACTCCCGCACCGGCGGCGAGGTGCTGGCGCTGCTCCGGGGCGCCGTGGACGACCTGGGCCAGACGGTCGCGATGGTCACTCACGACCCGAGCGCGGCGGGCCACGCCGACTCGGTGGTGTTCCTCGCCGACGGTCGGATCGTCGACGTCATGGACGCCCCCACGGCCGGCCGGGTGCTGGACAGGATGCGCGGACTGGGGGACCACCGATGATGGGTCTCGTCTTCAAAGAACTGTGGGGACGCAAGCGCCGGATGGTCGGCTCACTGGTGGCGGTGTTCCTCGGTGTCGCTTTCCTTATGGGGACGCTCGTGCTTGGTGACACCCTCGCGTCGAGTATCGACGGGTACTTCTCCAAGGCGTACGGCCAGACGGACGTCAGTGTCCGCAACTCGACCAGTGTCAGCGACGAGCCGTGGGGGTCGCGCGGTCAGATCGACGCCTCCGTCCTGGACAAAGTGCGTCAGGTGGACGGTGTCGCCAACGCCGAACCAGTCATCGAGGGTTCGGGGCAGCTGCTCGCCAAGGACGGAACCATTGTCGAGTCGCGCGGCCCGCGCCGTGCCGGGAACTGGCTGAACGATCCGAAGCTCAACCCGTACCGGCTCGCGGAGGGCCGGGCGCCGCGCGCGCCGAACGAGGTCGTCATCAACAAGATGTTCGCCGACGAGGGGAAGCTGAAGGTCGGCGACCGGACGGCGGTGCTCACGCCGGAGAAGGTCCCGGTGACCGTTGTCGGGATCAGCATGTTCGGTGACGAGGAGGCGTTCGGGGAGACGTCGTTCACGGCGTTCAGCCTGGACGGCGCCCGCACGTACGTGGCGAAGGCGTCCGACCAGATCACCGGCGTGTCCGTGCGGGCCGCGGACGGGGTCAGCCAGGACGAGTTGGCGTCCCGCATCAAGCCCGTCCTGCCCGCCGGGACCGAGGCCGTCACGAACAAGGCGCAGGTCGACGAGGGCATGTCCAAGGTCGAGTCCGGTTTCCTCCAGATCTTCCGGACGGTCCTGGCCGCGTTCGGCGGGGTCGCGCTGCTCGTCGCCGCGTTCAGCATCCACAACACGTTCGCGATCACGACGGCGCAGCGGACCCGCGAGTCGGCGCTGCTGCGGGCCCTCGGCGCGGGGCGCCGCCAGGTCATGGCGATCGTCGGGGTCGAGGCCCTGGTCATCGGGGCCGCCGCGACTCTCGCCGGGCTCGCCGGGGGGATGGGGTTCGCGGCGCTGCTGCGGTGGCTGTTCACGCAGTTCCGGATCGGGATCGCGATGGAGGGCCTCACCGTCGCCACCACCTCGCTTCTGATCGCGGTGCCGGTCGGGCTGGTGGTGACGCTGGTCGCCGCGCTCGGACCTGCGGTGAAGGCGTCCCGGGTGGCGCCGCTGGCCGCGCTGCGCGAGGTCGCCACCGAGTCGGCCCGCGCGACCGACACGCGCGTGATCGTCGGGTCTGTGCTCGGCGCGGTCGCCGCCGGGACCGTGGTGCTGGGCGCGGTCAGTGAGCAGATGGCGGTGGCGGGCGTGGGCGCGTTGCTGTGCGTGGTCGCGATGGTCGCGCTCGGGCCGGTCGCGGCCCGTCCCGTCGCGGCGCTGATCGGCGGGCCCGCCGCCCGGACGAGGGGCGTGCCGGGGGCGTTGGCGCGCGACAACGCGTCCCGCAGCCCCAAACGCACGGCGGGCGCCGCGGCCGCGCTGATGATCGGTGTGGGTGTCGTGACGCTGATGACGGTGTTCATCGGGTCGCTCGGCGCGTCCCTGGAGGACAGCGTCGCGGGCTCGTTCAAGGGGCCGCTCGTCGTCAACTCCGGAAACAACGAGACGGGCGGGTTCAGCACCGGGGTCGCCCGCGACGCCGCGAAACTGCCGCAGGTCGAACGGGTCGCGGGTGCGGGCAACGGCGGCATGCGGGTGGACGGCGACCCCTCCACCGTGAGCGTCGCCGACCCGTCCGCCCTTGGCAAGGTGCTCGACCTGGACGTCACCCAAGGCGCTCTGTCTGGTGCGGGCACGTTCGCGGTGTCGAAGAGCGTCGCGGACGACAAGGGTTGGCGTGTCGGTTCGCAGGTCCCGGTGACGTTCGCGGACGGCTCCTCGCAGCGGCTCACGGTCGGCGCCGTCTACGACAACACCGACCTGACCGGCGACTACCTCGTCCCGCGCACCGTGTGGGACGCGCACACCCGGCAGCCGCTCGACACGCGGGCGTTCGTCGTCCTCAAGGACGGCGCGTCCGTCGCCGAGGCCAAGCAGGCGCTGACCGCGCTCGCCAAACCGTACGGGTCGCCGGAGGTCCAGACGCGGGACGACTTCGTCTCCGCGCAGACTGAGGAGATGCAGGGTTTCGTCACGGTCGTGTACGGACTGCTGATCCTCGCCATCGTGATCGCGCTGCTCGGCATCGCGAACACGCTTTCGCTAGCCGTCCACGAACGGACCCGGGAACTCGGGCTGTTGCGCGCTGTCGGCGCGACCCGTCCGCAGATCAGGTCCATGGTGCGCTGGGAATCGGTGATCGTCGCGCTGTTCGGCACGGCGGGCGGGATCGGGCTCGGCCTGTTCCTCGGCTGGGGGCTCGGCACCGCGCTCGGCAACCCGTTCGCGCCGCCCGTCATCACGCTGGTGGTCGTCGCGCTGGTCGGCGCGGTCGCGGGGGCGCTCGCCGCGATCCGGCCCGCCCGGCGCGCGGCGCGGCTGGCGATCCTGTCGGCGATCTCCGCGCCGTGACGGCGCGTCCCGTCCCCCCGTCGATCGGGCGGGGGGACGGGACGCTGCGTACCCGGCCCTGGCTACAGTGAGTCCATGCAGGTCAACCAGTCGGGGAAGCTCACCAGCGTCTGTTACGACATCCGCGGCCCGGTGCTCAAGCGCGCCAAGCAGCTGGAGGCCGAGGGCAACAACATCCTCAAGCTGCACATCGGCAACCCGGCCCCGTTCGGGTTCGAGGCCCCGCCCGAGCTGCTCCAGGACATGATCCGCAACCTGCCCGACGCGCACGGCTACAGCGACTCCAAGGGCATCCTGCCCGCGCGCCGCGCCATCGTGCAGCGCATGGAGGACGACGGCGTGACCGGCGTCGACGTCGAGGACGTCTACCTCGGCAACGGCGTGTCCGAACTGATCGTCATGACGTTGCAGGCGCTGCTGAACGACGGCGACGAGGTGCTCATCCCCGCGCCCGACTACCCGCTGTGGACGGCGGCGGCGTCACTGTGCGGCGGGACGCCCGTCCACTACCTGTGCGACGAGGCCGCCGACTGGGCGCCGAGCCTCGACGACATCGAGGCGAAGATCGGCGACCGGACGCGCGCGCTGGTGCTGATCAACCCGAACAACCCGACCGGTGCGGTCTACCCGCGCGACGTGCTGACCGGCGTCGTCGAGCTCGCCCGCCGCCACAACCTGATCATCTTCGCGGACGAGATCTACGACCGGATCCTGTACGACGACGCCCGGCACATCCCGATCGCGTCGCTGGCCCCCGACCTGCTGTGCCTGACCTTCGGGGGGCTGTCGAAGAACTACCGGGTCGCCGGGTTCCGCGCCGGGTGGGTCGTGCTGTCAGGCCCGAAGGAGCACGCCGAGTCCTACATCGAGGGGCTCGACATACTCGCCAACATGCGGCTCTGCCCGAACGTCCCCGGACAGCACGCCGTGCAGGCTGCGCTCGGCGGATACCAGAGCATCAACGAGCTCGTCCTGCCGACCGGACGCCTCGGCGAGCAGCGCGACCGCGCCTGGAAACTGCTGAACGACCTGCCGGGCGTGAGCTGCGTCCGTCCCATGGGCGCGCTGTACGTGTTCCCGCGCCTCGACCCGGAGATGTATCCGATCGAGGACGACATGCGCTTCGCGCTCGACCTCCTGGAGCAGCAGAAACTTCTCGTCGTCCAGGGCACGGGCTTCAACTGGCCCGCCACCGACCACTTCCGTGTTGTCACGCTCCAGTACGCCGACGACCTCGAAGAGGCCGTGGGCCGTATCGGCGAGTTCCTCCACACATACCGTCGCTGACCTCCGGGATCAGGCGGTGGCGGCCTCGTCGAGACGGCGGAGCGCGCCCCGCACGACGTCCGGGTCGGTGGTCGCCCAGAACGGCGGCAGCGTGCTCTTGAGGAAGCTTCCGTAGCGCGCCGTCGCGAGCCGTGGGTCGAGGACGGCGACGACGCCCCGGTCGTCCATCGACCGCAGCAGCCGCCCGGCGCCCTGCGCGAGCAGCAGCGCCGCGTGCGTCGCCGCCACGGCCATGAACCCGTTGCCGCCGCGCGCCGCGACGGCCCGGGACCGTGCCGACGAGACCGGGTCGTCCGGACGGGGGAACGGGATCCGGTCCATGATCACGAGTTGGAGTGAGGGGCCGGGGACGTCGACGCCCTGCCACAGCGACAGGGTTCCGAACAGGCAGGTCCGCTCGTCGTCGGAGAACTTCTTGACCAGCAGGGACGTGGAGTCGTCGCCCTGGCACAGCAGCGGATGGGTCAGGTGGTCCTTCAGCTCGTCGGTGGCCTGCCGGGCCGCCCGCATCGAGGAGAACAGGCCGAGAGTGCGGCCGCCCGCCGCCTCGATCAGCTCGGTGATCTCCGTCAGGTAGGCGTCGGCGAGCCCGTCCCGCCCCGGTTGCGGCAAATGTCGCGCGACGTAAAGGATGCCCGCCTTCGCATGCTCGAACGGTGACCCCGCGTCGAGCCCCGACCAGGAGATCTCCGACTCCTCGGCCTTCTCCGTCGCGGTCCTGGCCAGGCCCTCCGCCGCCGTCTTGGCGTCGCCCGCGGTCCCGGTCAGGGGCGGCAGCCCCCATTGCCGGGCCAGTGGCTCGAACGACCCGCCCAGGGTCAACGTCGCGGACGTGAGGATCGCGGTGCGCTGTTCGAACAGCGTCGTCCGCAGCAGCCCGCCGACCCCGATCGGCGCGACGTGCAGCGCGGGCGGACGGTTCGGCCGCCCGTCCTGGACGAACGGCTTCTCCAACCACACCACGTCGAACTGTTCAGCCGCGTCGGGCTTGAACGCCTCCAGCGTCCGCACAGCCGTGTCGTGCAGTTCCTCCAATGACGACCGTGCCGCCTTGCGCGCGGCCATGTCACCGGGCTCTGCGTCCTTCCGCTCTGGCCCGAGCCCCGTGACACAGGCGTGCAGGGCGTCTCGAACTACGGCCAGGGAGTTGCCGAGCGCGGGGGACAGGTCGTCCATGCGTCCGGACGGCAAATCCTCCAGCAGGATCCCGAGCCCTTCCCCGGCCTCCTTCAACCGGTCGGCGACGGCCTCCTCGATGAGTCGCCCGCACCGGCGCGCCGCCACCTCCACGGCGGCGGCGCTCAGATCGCCGGTCGCGACCGACGTGACCCGGTCGACGAGTTCGTGCGCCTCGTCCACGATCACCACGTCGTGTTCCGGCAGGACCTGGAACTCCTCCAGAGCGTCGATCGCCAGTAGCGCGTGGTTCGTGACCACGATGTGGGCCTCGCCCGCCTCCGCGCGGGCCAACTCGGAGAAACACGACGTGCCGTGCGGGCAGCGCTGTGCGCCCAGGCACTCCCTGGCGCTGACGGCGACCTGCCGCCACGCCTGCTCGCTCACCCCCGGCACCAGCTCGTCGCGGTCGCCGGTCTGGGTCTCCTCCGCCCAGTCGTTCAGCCGCTTGACCTGCCGTCCGAGCGTCGACAGCTGCTGCGGGTCGAACAGGCTCGGGCCCTCGTCCTCCTCCGGCACGCCGGTCTGCACCCGGTGCAGGCACAGGTAGTTGCGGCGGCCCTTGAGGATCGCGAACCTCAGCTCCGTCCCGAGCAGCGGCCCGAGCGCCTCCGCCAACCGTGGCAGATCGCGGTCGACGAGCTGACGCTGCAACGCGATCGTCGCCGTCGACACGACGACGGTCGTCTCCTTCTCCACGGCGTACCGGATCGCGGGCACCAGATAGGCGAGCGACTTGCCCGTCCCGGTACCGGCCTGAGCGGCGACATGCTCGCCCGACTCGATCGCCTTCTCCACCGCCTGTGCCATGCTCACCTGCCCCGGCCGCTCGGCGCCTCCGATGGCGGACACGGCCGCGCTGAGCAGCGCCGACACGTCGGGAATCTGGGTATCGCTGTTGTTCAGCAGATCAGGGGCGGGCACGTCGCACAACGCTACAGCCCACGACGGACACCCGCGCCCCGGGCGGAGTTATCCACAATCCTGGTGGCGGCGTCGCGAGCCGGGTGGGGGCTGCGAGGGTCGAGGACATGACAGCACTGGTGATCCGAACCGCCGAGGACGCGATCGCGGCCGTCCCGTACCTGCTGGGGTTCCACCCGTCCCGCAGCCTCGTCGTGATCGGCTTCGAGAGCGACACGAACGGCACCTGCGCGATCCGGCTCGACTTACCCTCGTCCGACGCCGCCGACCGGGTCGCCGACCTCCTCTCGGGCAACGGTTTCCGCCGCTCCCTCCTCCTCGGCTACGGTCCCGACGACGAGGTCCGCGACTCGGTGGCCGACCTGCGCCCCGCCCTGGTCGCCGCGGGCGTTCCCGCCTCCGAGGCCATCCGCGTCGCCGACGGCCGCTGGTGGTCCCTCACCTGCGCCGACGACTGCTGCCCGGCCGAAGGCACGCCCTACGACAGCGCCACCACCCTCATCGCCGCCCAGGCGACCTTCGCGGGCCAGGTCGCCCTGGCCGACCGCTCCGACCTCGTCCGCTCCCTGGCCCCCTTGGACGACCCCACCCGCACCTCCATGCGAGAGGCGACTATCCGCGCCGAACAAAGCCCCCCACCCGAAACCCGCACCGAGGCCCTCGACTTCATCACCACCACCCTCCACCGTGCCCGCACCGGCACAAGCCCCACCGACGACGAGACGGCCCGCCTGGGCGTCCTCCTCACCGACATGCGCCTCCGCGACGAGGCCTGGGTCCGCATCGACGGGGACGCCCCGTCCGCCGACATCGCCCTGTGGCGCGACATCGTCCGCCGAGTGGAACCGCCCTACGTCCCCGCCCCCGCCTCCCTCCTGGCCTACTCCGCCTACATAGCGGGCGACGGCGGCCTGGCCAACATCGCCCTGGAACGAGCCCTGGACGCCGACCCCGGCTACACCATGGCCCTCCTTCTGCGCCAGGTCATCAACACCGGCATCCCACCATCCAAGCTCCGCCTCCGCACAACCCCCGCCCAACTCGCCACCGACTACAACGACCACCAACAAACAACCTGACTCAGGGGGAGACGGCTTCGCCGGGGGTGCCGGGGTCGAGGCGGCGGGTGGGGTTGCGGGCGTTCCAGGCGCGCATGCGGGGCGGGTAGCCGACGATCTGGACGTCGTAGACGGGGAGGCCGAGGTCGCGGGCCACCTTGCCGATGACTTTGGGGGAGCCGACGCGGCGGCGGGTCCATTCGCCGTCGTGGGCGACGGCGACGGCGGTGGTGTCGGTCGCGAAGGTCTCCGGCTCGACGAAGAACTCGACGCCACGGCGGGAGCGGGCGAACGCGATCAGCGCCTCGATGTCGGAATCGGTCGCCTCACGGTCGAACTTCGTCACGGTCGACCCGCGGTTCTTGCGGATCCCGAATCGGTCCCGGAACCTCATTGTCCACCCTGTCGTCTGGTGCCGCCCCGGAGCCGTTCCAGGGCCGGTTGTGGTGTACGACGATAACGCCGGTCCGGGGCGCGCGGGTTCCCGACACAGCGGCGGCGTCCACGGCGTGACCGGGTTCGACGCCTAGACTTGCCAGCTCAGGGGGGTTCAGCAGCGGGGGTGTTGATGGACGGGCCGAACCTGGTCCGGAAGGGGGCAGCCGCCGTGCTCGCGGCCGCGATCTGCGCGTGGCTGAGCACGCTCGGGCAGGTCGCCGGACGGGCCGGGCTGGTCGCGGCGGGCAGCGAGGGAAGCCTGCCCGCGGCGCCCGGGCCGAAGCCGAAGCCGAAGAAGCCGCCGCCCGACTGTGGGCGTGTCAAGTGTCTGGCGTTGACGTTCGACGACGGGCCCGCCGAGAGCACGGGCGAGTTGTTGGGCATTCTCGCGTCCCGGAATGTGAAGGCCACGTTCTTTCTGATCGGGGAGAACGCCGCCAAGTATCCGGAGCTGGTGCGGCGCGAGCTTCAGGGCGGGCATGAGGTCGCCGACCACAGTTATACGCACGCCGACCTTGGGAGAGCGCCCAGAAAGAAGATCCTGTCGGAGCTGACGCGGACGCAGGACGCGATCCGGCGGGCGTCCGGGTTCACGCCGGTGATGTTGCGGCCGCCGTACGGGTCGACGTCCAAGCGGTTGACCGAGATCACGCGGAACATGGGCCTCGCGCAGGTGATGTGGACCGTCGACCCGGCCGACTGGGAGCACCGTGACACCAAGTATGTGGAGCGGCGGGTGCTGAAGTCGGCGAAGCCCGGCGCCATCGTGTTGATGCACGACATCCACCCGACGACCGTGCGCGCCGTCCCGAAGATCATCGACGGGTTGGCCGCCCAGGGGTACGTGTTCGTGACGGTCTCGGAGCTGTTCGGCGGGCGCCTCACGCCCGGGGAGGAGTACGTGCGGCGGAACTCAGGGGACGCTCAGGGTCTTCCCTGATGGTCCGGCGCGGCGGCGGCGCTGACCATGGAGAGTATGGACAGCAGCTACGCGGTGGGGGATCTCCGGGTCTCGGACGCCGAACGCGAAGCGGTCATCGAGCGCCTCCAGGAAGCGTACGCCGAGGGGCGGCTCGACCACGACGAGTTCGATATGCGGACGCATCTGGCGATGACGTCCAAGACGCGGAGCGACCTGGGCGGCGTCACGCGCGACCTGGTTCCGGTGGCCGCGCCGGTCGGGGAGGCGCTGGGCGGGGAGGCGCCCACGGGCGAGGACCGCATGCTCGGGGCGGCGGCGCACGCCGTGGGCGTCCCGACGCTGTTCGTCGGGCCGCTGGTGTTGATGCTGCTGAGCGGAAAACGGTCGGAGTACGTCCGGCGGCAGGCGGCGGAGGCGTTGAACTTCCAGGTGACGCTGCTGCTGGTCACGATCGTCACGCTCGGGCTGGGCGGCGTGGTGTACGCGGTGGCGTGGGTCCTGGCGGTCATCGCGGCGGTCTACGCCCTGGCGGGCCGGACGTTCCGCTACCCATGGATACTGCGGCTGGTGAAGTAGTCCCAGCCGGGGGTCGCGGGGTGGCGTGGTGTGTGCGGGCGGTGTGCGGCGGACGTCCGTGTCGGCTGATATTGGTTTGTCGGCACGGGGCTCTGGGGACAGGATGACGGGGCCGTCCTGTTGCGGTTCCGTCGCCTCCTGGAGATGAAACGACACCGATGTGTGCCTGTGGCTTTATTCCCTTTCGTTCCTGTGACCCCCCTAACGTCCGAGTCATCTGGACCGTCCATGGGATGATCGCTTAACTGTGTGCGGGGAGGGGTAGATGACGGAGCTTGCGATCGGACGCGGCCACGAGCAGGCGGTGGAGGCGCTCAGGGGGTCCTATGAGGCGATCCCGGCGGGGACGCCGGTTCGGCTGGCCAAGCGGACCTCCAACCTGTTCCGGTGGCGCGACCCCTCGGCGGCGCCGGGGCTGGACGTCTCCGCCTTCGACCGGGTCCTGAGCGTCGACCCGGAGGAGCGGACCGCGCAGGTCCAGGGGATGACGACCTACGAGGCGCTGGTCGACGCGACGCTGCCGCACGGGCTGATGCCGACGGTCGTCCCGCAGCTGAAGACGATCACGCTGGGCGGGGCGGTGACGGGCCTCGGCATCGAGTCGACGTCGTTCCGGGACGGGCTCCCGCACGAGGCCGTGCTGGAGATGGAGGTCCTCACCGGCGGCGGTCAGATCGTCACCGCGACAAGGGACAACGAGCACGCCGACCTGTTCTTCGGCTTCCCCAACTCCTACGGGACGCTCGGCTACACGCTGCGGCTGAAGATCGAGCTGAGGCCGGTCCGGCCCTACGTCCGGCTGCGTCACCTGCGGTTCCGCGACGCGGCCGAGCTGTCCCGGGTGATGGGTGAGATCACCACGTCGGGAACGTTCGAGGACGAGACCGTCGACTTCATGGACGGCACGTACTTCGCCCCCGACGAGCAGTACGTCACGCTCGGCTTCTTCGCCGACTCGGCGCCGTACACGTCCGACTACACGGGACAGAAGATCTACTACCGGTCGATCAGGGAACGGTCGGTCGACTTCCTGACGATCCGCGACTACCTGTGGCGCTGGGACACCGACTGGTTCTGGTGCTCGGGCGCGTTCGGCGTACAGAACCCGACCGTCCGGCGACTGTGGCCCGACAAGTACAAGCGTTCGGACGTGTACCGCAAGCTCGTCTCCTACGACCGGCGGTACCACTTCGTCGCGCGCGCGGAACGGTGGCGCGGTCTGCGCCCCCGCGAGGACGTCATCCAGGACATCGAGGTGCCCGTCGAGCGGCTGCCGGAGTTCCTGGAGTTCTTCCACGAGAAGGTCGGGATGAGCCCGGTCTGGCTGTGCCCGCTGCGCGCGAAGGAACGGTGGCCGCTGTACCCGCTGGAGGCGGGCCGCCCGTATGTGAACGTGGGTTTCTGGGGGACGGTCCGGCTCCCTCCCGGGCAGATCCCCGAGTACCACAACCGGCTCATCGAGCGTGAGGTCGCGGCTCTTGACGGCCACAAGTCCCTCTACTCGACCGCTTTTTACGGCAGGGAAGAGTTCTGGCGGAACTACGACGGGGAGACCTACCGGCGGCTCAAGGGGGCCTACGACCCGGGCGAGCGGCTGCTGGACCTCTACGACAAGTGCGTGCGCGGACGTTGAGACCGGACGTCCGCACGGGGGAGTGCCCGGACGGAGGCGGCGAGGTTCGCCGCCCCCGCCCGGGGTGAGGAAACAGGAGGTATCAAGATGACGCTGGCCAGTGTCTTCGAGCGGCTCGCCGGGGCTGAGACGCCAGTGGAGTTCACGTCGTACGACGGATCGCGGGCAGGGACGCCCGGCGCCGCCATCCGGCTCGACGTCCGTTCGCCGTACGCGGTGTCGTACCTGCTGCACTCGCCGGGGGCGCTCGGCCTGGCCCGCGCCTACGTCAGCGGAATGCTCGACGTGCACGGCGACATGGTCGCCGCGCTGACGACGATGCAGCAGGCTCTCGGAGACGTGACTCCGCGCGACAAGGCGCGGGTCGTCGGCGCGCTCGTGGGCGACCCGCTGCTGCGCGCGGCGATGTCGCGACGGCTCGACCCGCCGCCGCAGGAGGCGCCGTTCAGCCGGATCCCGTCGTGGCTGCGGCACTCCAAGAGGCGTGACGCGAAGGCCATCTCGCACCACTATGACGTGTCCAACACCTTCTACGAGTGGGTGCTCGGTCCCTCCATGGCGTACACGTGCGCGTGTTATCCACGGGAGGACGCGACGCTTGAGGAAGCGCAGTTCAACAAGCACGACCTGGTGGCGCGGAAGATCGCGCTGAAGCCGGGGATGCGGTTGCTGGACGTCGGCTGCGGCTGGGGCGGCATGGTGATGCACGCCGCGAAGGAGTACGGCGTCAAGGCGCTCGGCGTCACGCTGTCGAAGCAGCAGGCCGAGTGGGCGCAGAAGGCGATCGCCGACCGGGGGCTGTCCGACCTGGCGGAGGTCCGGCATCTGGACTACCGGGACGTGACCGAGACCGGTTTCGACGCGGTCAGCTCCATCGGCCTCACCGAGCACATCGGGAAGAAGAACCTGCCGTCCTACTTCTCGTTCCTGTACGGGAAGCTGCGGGAGGGCGGGCGGATGCTGAACCACACCATCACCCGTCCGGACAACATGGTGCCGCCTCTCAAGGAGAAGGGGTTCATCAACCGGTACGTGTTCCCGGACGGTGAGCTTGAGGGCCCCGGCTACATCCAGACGAAGATGAACGACGCCGGGTTCGAGATCCGCCATCAGGAGAACCTGCGCGAGCACTACGCGCGCACGCTCACCGGCTGGTGCGAGAACCTCGACGACCACTGGGACGAGGCCGTCGCCGAGGTCGGCGAGGGCACGGCCCGTGTGTGGCGGGTGTACATGGCGGGCTGCGTGCTCGGCTTCAACCAGAACTGGATCCAGCTGCACCAGATCCTCGGCGTCAAGCTGGGCGACCGTGGTGCCAGCGGCATGCCGCTGCGTCCCGACTGGGGTTCGTGACGATCTGACCCCTGCCGCGACAGCGAGACGAGCCGACCGGACCTCCGGTCGGCTCGTTCTTCGTTCGGGCTCGGTCACGGGTCGTCCCGGCGGGCTCAGAAGGTCGTCCCGGCGCACTCAGACGGCGAACAGGAGCGCGGCGCTCAGCAGCACGATCACGGCGGTGGCGAAGTGGATGCCGAAGGCGGCGGCCTTGCTGCCGCCGTGCCGCAGGACGATCACGGTGTCGCCGAGCGGCGCGAGGGCGACGACGAGCATGTACCAGGCGGCGGCGTGGGCGTCCGCGAAGGCGATCAGGGCGAGGCCGAGGAGTCCGAAGGTGAGGTCGCGCAGGCCCTTGATCTCCAGGTAGGCGGTGCCGCCGTCCGCGTCGGCGGGGACGCCGTAGCCCGCGGCGGCCGGGCGCGGCGACAGCAGGAACCGCGCGCCGATGAAGGCGACGAACAGGGCGAGGACGACCGCGAGAGCGTAGGCGAGGGGAGTGAGCATCGGTTTCTCCAATATCTAGCAGCGCTAGGAACATGTTCGACGCTAGCAGATCAATGACAGCTTGGCTAGCGGTGCTAGAATCACGGTCATGTCGATCCAGAAGCGCCGGGAGCGCGAGCGGGCCGAACGGGAACGGCTGATCGTCACGGCCGCGCGGGAGCTGGCCGAGAGCGAGGGCTGGAACGCGGTGACCACACGGCGGCTCGCCGCGGAGATCGAGTACAGCCAGCCCGTCCTCTACAGCCATTTCAGCGGCAAGGACGCGATCATGGCGGCCGTCGCCGTCGAGGGGTTCGCGGAGCTGGCCGCCGAACTGTGCCGCGCCCGAACCGAGGCCGCCGCCCCCGAGGATCCGGCTCGGGCCCTCGCCTCCGTCGCCGCCGCCTACGCGGACTTCGCCGAGCGCAGGCCCGCGCTCTACGACGCGATGTTCACCCAGGCCGTCGACCTGCCGTTCGCCAGTGCCGACGCGCCGGACGCCCTGCGGCGCGGGTTCGACGAACTGCGCGAGGCCCTCCGGCCGGTCGTGGACGAGGACAACCTGGACGTGCTCACCGAGACGTTCTGGAGCGGGCTGCACGGCCTGCTCACGCTCATGCGCGACGGCCGCCTCCGCCGCGAGCAGCACGACCTGCGGCTCGCCGTCCTGATCCGGCGCTTCTCGACCTGACCCCCGCTTCTCGATCTGACCCGCTTCTCGACCTGACCCGCAGGGCGTCCAACCCCGGGTCAACATTCGTCCTGCCCGGATATCGGCGCGGGTCGATGGGGGTAGGCGGTGGTCACGACCGTCGAGTTCGGGGGGACGCGAGGCCATGCACATCCGGTCCCCGGTGCGGCCGATGCTGGCGGCGGTCATCGACGAGATCCCGCCGCCGCGGTCGTGTCCGGGCGGCTGCCGGTACGAGCCGAAGTTCGACGGGTTCCGGGCGGTCGGGATCGTCGACGACGACGGCGCCGTCCGCCTGACGTCCCGCCGCGGCACCCGGCTGGACGAGGCGTTCCCCGAGGTCGCGGCGGCCGTTCGCGAGCGGCTGGCGCCCGGCACGGTCGTCGACGGCGAGATCGTCCGCTGGGGGGCCGACGGACGACTCGACTTCGGCGCGCTCCAGCGCCGCCATGCCGCCGGGCGCCGCGGCGCCGAACTCGCGCGCACCGAGCCCTGCCACTACGTGGTGTTCGACGTCCTCGAAACGGGTGGCGAGGACCTGCGGCCCCGGCCGCTGCGCGACCGGCGGGCCGTCCTGGAGGCCCTGCTCGGTGGCGCCGGGCCGTCCGCGCCGGTCGTCATCACCCCGCAGACGGCGGACGTCGACGAGGCGCGAGTCTGGTTCGACGCCCTGGTCGTCCAGGGCGTCGAGGGCCTGGTCGTCAAGGACGCCGACGGCCCCTACCTGGAGGGACGCCGCCGCTGGCGGAAGGTGAAGCGCCGCACGATCACCGAGGCGATCGTCGGCGGCGTCACCGGCACCCGGCAGGCCCCCGAGTCGCTGATCCTCGGCCGCCACGACATCGACGGGCGCCTGCGCGTCGTCGCGCGGACGACGCCGCTGCCGCCCGAGGCCCGCGCGTCGCTCGGCGACGTCCTGCGGCACGCGGGCGCCGACCATCCGTGGCCCGCCGAGCTGCCCGCCGGGTTCGCGGGCGGGCCCTACGGGTCGCATCCGCCGATCCGCTACGTCCGGACGGAGCCGGAGACCGTCGTGGAGATGAGCGCGGACGCCGCCGTCGAGGAGGGACGCTGGCGGCACGCGGTCAGGTTCGTCCGCATCCGGCCGGATCTGCTCCCCTCGCAGGTCCCGCTTTTCGGCACCTGAACGGCGTTTCCCCACGCGAGCGGCCGTGCCGAGAATGGTGTGACGCGGGTCACGGAGATGATCGGCTCGTGCCCGGCGCTTTACTTTGAGAGGGTGCCTGTAAACCGGTTCGGAATGGTGAGCGGCGAGGTGGTGGACAGGTGCTCAAGGTCGACGACATCAACCTGACGGACTGGGAGTTCTGGCGGAGTCCGCGCGACTACCGGCACGAGGCCTTCAAGGCCCTGCGCTGGCACCCCCAGCTGGTGCGCTACGAGGAACCCGACGTCGTCTTCGTGCCGCAGGGCCCCGGCTACTACGCGGTGACCCGGCACGCCGACATCCTTGAGGCGTCCCGCCGCCCGCAGGACTTCTGCTCGGGCAAGGGCGCCATCAGCATCTGGGACATGCCGGGCGACCTGCACGAGTACTTCGGCTCGATGATCAGCATGGACGACCCCCGGCACGCCAAGATCAGGCGGATCGTGTCCCGGGCGTTCTCCAAGCGCATGATCGAGCGGTTCGAGGCCCAGGTCGAGTCCGTCGCCGCCGAGATCGTCGGCAGGGTGGTGGACGGTCGCGGCACCGGCGACTTCGTCGCCGACATCGCCGCCCGACTCCCGCTGAAACTCATCTGCGACATGATGGGCATCGACGAGGAGCACTACGACACCGTCTTCGACGCCACCAACGTCATCCTCGCGGGCAACGACGCCGAGTACCTCCCGGCCGACGACCCCGAGCAGGTCGCGATGGCGCTGCTCAACGCGGGCGAGACGCTCAAGGGCCTGGTCGAGGAGCTCGGGCGGCAGCGGCGCGGGAACCCGGGCGACGACCTGATCTCCGCCCTGGTGAACGCCAACGTCGACGGCGAGTCGCTGACCGACCAGGAACTCGGCTCCTTCTTCATCCTGCTCGTCGTCGCGGGCAACGAGACCACCCGCAACGCCATCGCCCACGGCCTGGACCTGTTCACCCGCCACCCCGAGCAACGCGCCCTGCTCACCGCGGACTTCGACGCCCGGATCCCCGGCGCCGTCGAGGAGATCGTCCGGTACGTCTCGCCGGTCATGTGGATGCGCCGCACCGCCACCCGCGACACCACGCTCAACGAGCACGAGATCAAGGAGGGCGACAAGCTGCTCCTGTTCTACTGGTCGGCGAACCGCGACGAGTCCGTGTTCCCCGACCCGGAGCGGTTCGACATCCTGCGCGACCCGAACCCGCACGTCGGGTTCGGCGGGCCCGGGCCGCACTTCTGCCTCGGCGCGCACCTGGCCAGGCGCGAGATCACGCTGATGTTCCGCGAGCTGCTGCGCCGCACGCCCGGCATCCGCGCGTCCGGCGAGCCCGACTACCTGGAGTCGAGCTTCATCAACGGGATCAAGCACCTCCCCTACACGATCTGACTCGTTACCAGGGGACGAGGCCGTCCTCGTCGATGAGCACGCCGGTCGGGCCGTCCGCGCCCAGCCGGGCCACGCTCGCGATCACCGCCGCGCCCTGGTCCGGTGAGCGGTGCCCGGCGTGACCGTTCATGTCGGTCGCGCAGAACCCGGGACAAACCGCCCTCACTGTGACCGACGAGCCGGCCAGTTCCCTGGCATAGGCGACGGTCACCGCGTTCAGCGCCGACTTGGACGTGTTGTACGGCAACAGGTTGGGACGGGTGGACGCCGGGTCGCTCAGCTGTGTCAGCGAGCTGAGGGAGCTGGAGACGTTGACGATCCGCCCTTCGGGGGAGCGGAGCAGCAGCGGGAGCATCGCGTTGGTGACCGTGATGACGCCGAACACGTTGGTCTCGAACGCGGTCCGGACGAGGTCGGCCGCGATCGCGCTGGGCGGCGGCGCGTCGAGCCCCGTCGTGGTGATCCCGGCGTTGTTGACCAGGACGTCGAGACGGCCGTGCTCACGCTCGATCAGCTCGGCGGCGGCCGTGATCGAGGACTCGTCGGTCACGTCGAGCTGGACGAAACGCGCGTCCGCCCCCTCGCCGCCCAGCGTGGCGGCGGCCTTCTCGCCGAGTTCGGTGGAGCGGGCGCCGACCAGCACGGTGGCGCCGTCCCGTCCGAGGACGCGGGCCGTCTCGAAGCCGAGCCCCTTGTTGGCTCCGGTGATGAGAATGATCTGTGAGGTCATGTCGCCAGCCTGCTTCGCGCCGGCCGGTGGGAGGAGAGACCGCCTGAGCCTGGGATCGGCCGTACCACCCTGCGGTTGACGATGACCCCGCTGTGTCGGACATCCTGGACGGTATGGACAGGCAGCAGTTGGCGGAGTTCCTGCGGTCCCGGCGGGCCCGCGTCCAGCCCGTGGACGTCGGGCTCCCGACCGGGACGCGGCGCCGCACGCCGGGGCTGCGGCGCGAGGAGGTCGCGCAGCTCGCGGGGATGTCGGTGGACTACTACATCCGGCTTGAGCAGGGGCGCGGGCCCCATCCGTCCCGGCAGATCCTGCGCGCGCTGGCGCGGGCGCTGCGGCTGACCTCCCGCGAGAGCGATCACCTTCACCAGCTGGCCGGTCAGGCCCCGGAGCCGCCGAGCGCGATGTCCCATGACGTCCCGGCGGGCATCCTGCACCTGCTCGAACGGCTGGACGACACGCCCGCCTACGTGTTGAACGCCCGCTATGACATCCTCGCCTGGAACGCCATGGCGGCGGCTCTGCTGACCGACTTCGCCGCCAAGGATCCGTGCGACCGCAACGTCGTCCGCTGGCTCTTCCTGGGGCCGGCCATCGAACGGTACGACACCGACGACTACATCAGCCGGCTGGCGCGCGAGTCGGTGGCGAACCTGCGAACCGCCTCGGGCCGCTATCCGGACGACCGGGGCCTCGCCCAGCTGATCGCCGAGGTGTCCGCCCGCAACCCGCTGTTCGCCCGGCTCTGGGACGAGGGTGAGGTCGGCGTCGAGCACAACAACCGCAAGCGCATAAGGCACCCGGTCGTCGGAGAGCTGGAAGTGCACTTCGACGTCCTGTACGTGCCGGAACGTGATCAGCGCGTGGTGCTGTACACGACGACGCCCGGGACGCCGTCGCACGAGTCGATGAAGTTGCTGCGCGTCGTCGGCACCCAGGATCTCGCGTCCCGCTGAGCTGCCTTCGGACGGCCGTCAGCGCAGCTCGCGTTTGAGGATCTTGCCCGTGGCGGTCATGGGCAGCTCGTCGCGGAACTCGACGATCCGCGGGTACTTGTAGCTCGCGAACTGCTCCCGGCCCCAGGCGACGAGGTCGTCCTCGGTGACGGTGGCGCCGGGCGTCCTGATCACGTACGCCTTGATCTCCTCGCCGTGGGACGGGTGCGCGACGCCCACGACCGCCGCCAGCGACACGTCCGGGTGGGTCATCAGGATCTCTTCCAGCTCCCGCGGATACACGTTGAACCCGCCCCGGATGATCATGTCCTTGGCGCGGTCCACGATGAAGTAGTAGCCCTCCTCGTCGCGGCGGGCCACGTCGCCGGTGCGGAACCAGCCGTCGGTGATCGCGTCCGCGGTCGCGTCGGGACGCCCGTGGTAGCCCTTCATGATGTTGTGCCCGCGGATGGCGATCTCGCCGGGCCCCTCGCCCTCGACGGCCTTGCCCTCCTCGTCGATCAGCTTCATCTCCACGCCCCAGACGGGCAGGCCGATCGACCCGGGCTTCGTCGGACGGTCCGGCCGGTTGAACGAGGCGACCGGCGACGTCTCCGACAGCCCGTAGCCCTCCAGGATGTCCGCGCCGAACTTCTGCCTGATCCCCTTGAGGACCTCCATCGGCAGCGCCGATCCGCCGGACACAGCGACCCGCAGGTTCTCCCGGATCGTCGCGACGTCCTCGTCGGACGTGTCGTGCGTCAGCAGCCCCCAGTACATCGTCGGGACGCCCGCGAAGATGTTCACCTTCTCCTTGACCATCAACGCGACGGCCTGCTCGGCGTCGAACCTGGCCTGCATGACCAGCGTCCCGCGCCGGAACAGCCCGACGTTCATCACGCACGTCTGCCCGAAGATGTGGAACAGCGGCAGCGTCACCAGCAGCGTGTCGTGCAGCGTCCGGTAGAAGAGGGTGTCGTCGACCATGGCGTTCAGCAGCAGGTTGTGGTGCGTCAGCTCGGCGCCCTTGGGCTGCCCGGTCGTCCCGCTGGTGTAGATGATGACGGCCGTGTCGTTCGGTTCCGTTCGTGCTGTTTCGAACGTGTCGGGCTGCCCGGCGAGGGCCGTCCAGAACAGGTCGGCGCCCTCGATCGGGGACTCGGTCGCCGCCGGGTTCGCGGGCAGCAGGACGAAGTGTTCGCACGCCTCGGCCTGCTCGAACGCGGCGTACCCCATCGCGCCGAGCGGCAGTTCGGGCGTCCCCTCGAAGCAGAACAGCGCCCGCGCGCCCGAGTCGGTCAGGTGGTAGGCGATCTCGCGAGGCTTGAGCAGCACGTTCAGCGGGACGACCACCGCGCCCGCCTTCAGCACCCCGAAGTACACCATCGGGAAGTACGGAAGGTTGGGGCAGGACAGAGCCACCTTGTCGCCCTGCCCGATCCCACGGGACCGCAGCAGGTTCGCGACCTGGTTCGCGACCGCGTCGACGAACGAGTACGGGAGCCGGATGTCGCCGAACACGACCGCGTCCCGGTCGGGCGTCTCCCGGGCGGCGTCCTCCAGCAGAACGGACAGGTTGAGCATGGCACTCCTCGCACGGAACGGCGACCGGCCGGTCGGGTTACCGATGGGTTGCATACCCGTTCCGCACATCCTGGTACATAGCCTCCACCTGCGCCATCCTTGGCGCTGTCCAGAAATGGCGCGAAATAGAAGGAGGGACCGGGCAGGAGCGCGGTCCCGCCCGGTCCCTCAGGTGCGGGCGACGGAGAGCGACGCGGCCCGCGGGGGATGGTCTAGATGACGTGGTGTGTCAACTGAACACCACGTCCGAACACTGGTAGAAGGCGTTGCCGGTGTCGGCGATGTCCCAGACGGCCAGGATCAGGTGCCTGCCGTGCCTGGCCGGGAGCGTGGCCTGGTGGGAGACGGTGCTCGGCGGCTCCTTGCCGTTGCCCTTGACCTCCAGGATCGGCTGCGGGTCCAGCGCGGCGCGGGTGAGCGTCTGCGTGGGGTCCCAGCCGTCCCTGGTGATGTAGTAGCGCCACGAGCTGGTGGCGTGGGGCACGCTGTGCCGCCAGGTGAAGGTGAAGGACTGGCCGCTGGTGAGGTCGGTCGCGGGCCACTGGCCCGCGCGCGGCTCGTCAAGTTGGGAGAAGCGCCCGTTCCCGCCTGCGCAGATCGTGCCGTCTCGGGGACCGCCCTGCGGGAACCCCTTCGGGCCCTCGACACTCATCGGCTCCCACTGGATCTCGCCGCAGTTCTTCGCCGTGCCTCGCTGGCAGAAGAGGGAGCGACTGACGGGCGAGGTGGTGTAGCCGTGCGACAGGGCGGGCGTGGCGATCGCCACGGTCAGCCCGGCGGACGCGACCGCCGCGAAGGCGAGCGTCCGTTTTCGGGGCGGACGGAATCTGGCGGGCATACTCGATCCTCCTGGCGGGGGGTGGAGGCGACCTTCGTCAGGTCGGTAGCCACTGGTGGACGGGAACGGGCGCGGAAGATTCTTATAGGAAACCTTCCTATTAGATTGAGGATGGAGGATGGACGCCCGCCGCGTCAACCCCCTGTTTTGACGAGCACGTCCGACCGCCCCGGACGCTGCCCGGATACCCGCACATTTCGTCACCCGCCCCCGTTACGATGATCGGTTCCACGGAGAAAGAGGTGCGACATTTTGATCATCTTCGGCTGGCGGGTGGTGTTCTTCACCCTGACCAGGGGAATCTTCCACTGCCCCGACTGCGGTGTCGACCGCGACTACCGCCGCAGGCAGGGTCGCAACTTCTTCACCCTGTTCTTCATCCCGGTCATCCCGCTGACCAAGCGGGGCGGCGAGATCATCGAGTGCGACGTCTGTCATGGGCGCTGGCTGCCCGGCGTCCTTGAGGTGCCCACCACGGCGCAGCTCGCCCAGATGCCCGCGATGCTCCTGCGGATGGCGATCGCCCAGGTCCTGCGCTCGGGCGACTACACCAACGCGACGGCCCGCGAACGCGCCGTCACCGTCGTCCGGCAGGCCGGCGAGCCCGGCTACGACGACGCCGCGCTGAACACCGACCTCGGCCGCCCGTTCGAGCAGATCCGCGTCGAGATGGGCCACGCGGCCCCCACCCTCGCGCCCGAGGCGCGCGAGAGCATCCTGCGGGCCACCGCCGAGATCGCCCTCGTCGACGGCCCTCTGTCGGCGTCGGAGGAGGAGACCCTGTCCGTCGTGGGCGCCGACCTCCAGCTCACCCGCGTCCAGGTGACGGGCGTCGTGTCCGTGGCCCGGCAGGAATCCGGGCACTGAACCGGCGCATCGAACCTACGGGAGGGCTTGCGGTTGCGCTAGTCTTGCGGTATGTCCGCAAGGCTGCTCCTCGAACGACCACGTTGACGATCTGACGTCGACGTGGTGGCCCCTCCTGCGCGAGGGGCCCTTTCATGTCAGGGGACGGGCCTCATCTCAGGGGTCGGCCCCATGTCACGGGTGGCCAGGGCCTCCAAACAGGCAGCGAGCAAGGAACCGGAGTCGGAAAAGTGAGCAGCGACGCTACCCCGCGCGAAGCGCCGGGGGGTCCAGGTGGGGCGTCCCCCCTGAATGACTCGTACGATCCACGGGCGGTTCAGGACAAGTGGCAGGCCCGCTGGGCGGAGCTCGAACCGTTCGCGGCCGACGAGAAGGACACCGCCGACGAGCGCCGCTATGCGCTGGACATGTTCCCCTACCCCAGCGGTGACCTGCACATGGGGCACGCGGAGGCGTTCGCCATCGGCGACGTCGTGGCGCGGTACTGGTTCCAGCGCGGGTACAACGTCCTGCACCCCATCGGCTGGGACTCCTTCGGCCTGCCCGCCGAGAACGCGGCCATCAAACGCGACTCGCACCCCGCCGAATGGACCTACGCCAACATCGACACCCAGGCGGCGTCGTTCCGGCGCTACGCCCCCTCGTTCGACTGGACGCGGCGGCTGCACACCTCCGACCCCGAGTACTACAAGTGGACGCAGTGGCTGTTCCTGCGCTTCTACGAGCGGGGCCTGGCCTACCGCAAGGGCGGCCACGTCAACTGGTGCCCGAAGGACCAGACCGTCCTGGCCAACGAGCAGGTCGTCGGCGGCCACTGCGAACGCTGCGGGACGCTGGTCGAGAAGCGCCTCCTGACCCAGTGGTACTTCAAGATCACCGAATACGCGGACCGGCTGCTGGACGACATGGAGCAGCTGGAGGGCAAGTGGCCCGAGCGCGTCCTGCTGATGCAGCGCAACTGGATCGGCCGCTCCACCGGCGCCGACGTCGACTTCGTGATCGAGGGACGGGACGCGCCCGTCACCGTCTACACCACCCGTCCCGACACCCTGTTCGGCGCCACCTTCATGGTCGTCGCCGCCGACGCCGCGCTGGCCGAGGAGATCTGCGCCCCCGACCAGCGGGCCGCGTTCGAGGCGTACCGGGAGGAGGTCTCCCGGGAGAGCGAGATCGAGCGGCTGGCCGCCGAGCGCGAGAAGACCGGCGTGTTCCTGGGCCGCTACGCGGTCAACCCGGTCGACGGGGAGCGGCTGCCGATCTGGGCGTCCGACTACGTGCTGGCCGAGTACGGGCATGGCGCGATCATGGCCGTCCCGGCGCACGACCAGCGTGACCTGGACTTCGCGCTGAAGTTCGGCCTGCCCGTCCGCGTCGTCGTCGAGACCGGCCTGCCCGACCCCGCCGAGACCGGCATCGCCACCCCCGGCGACGGCGCGATCGTCAACTCCGGGCCCATCGACGGCCTGACGAAGGCCGACGGCATCGCCCGCATCACCGAGGTCCTGGAGGAGCGCGGCACGGGCCGCGCGGCGGTGAACTTCCGGCTGCGCGACTGGCTGGTGTCGCGGCAGCGGTTCTGGGGCTGCCCGATCCCGATCATTCACTGCGACGCGTGCGGGGAGGTGCCCGTCCCCGACGACCAGCTGCCGGTGCGGCTGCCCGAGGGGCTGCGCGGCGCCGACCTGGCCCCGAAGGGCACGTCGCCGCTGGCCGCCGCGTCCGACTGGGTGAACGTCGACTGCCCGAAGTGCGGCGGGCCCGCCAAGCGCGACACCGACACCATGGACACGTTCGTCGACTCGTCCTGGTACTTCTTCCGCTACTGCTCGCCCGGCTACGACGGCGGCCCGTTCGACGTCGAGCAGGTCCGCCGGTGGATGCCGGTCGACCAGTACACCGGCGGCGTCGAGCACGCCATCCTGCACCTGCTGTACAGCCGGTTCTTCACCAAGGTGCTGTACGACCTGGGCATGGTCGAGTTCACCGAGCCGTTCCGCGCCCTGCTGAACCAGGGCCAGGTGACCAACCAGGGCAAGGCGATGTCGAAGACGCTGGGCAACGGCGTCGACCTGGGCGAGCAGATCGCCGACTTCGGCGTGGACGTCGTCCGGCTGGCGATCCTGTTCTCCGGCCCGCCGGAGGACGACATCGACTGGGCGGACGTGTCCCCGCACGGCATGTCGAAGTTCCTGTCGCGCGTGCACCGGATCGCCACCGAGGTCGCGTCCCCGACCGGAGTCGACGTCACGACCGGCGACCCCGCGCTGCGCCGCGTCACCGCCCGCACGATCGACGAGGCCACCACCCTGGTCGAGACGCACCGGTTCAACGTGGCGATCGCGCGGATCATGGAGCTGGTCACCGCGACCCGCAAGGCCATCGACTCCGGGCCGGGCGCCGCAGACCCGGCCGTCCGCGAGGCCGCCGAGTCGATGGCGACGATGCTGTCGCTGTTCGCGCCCTACACCGCCGACGAGACCTGGGAGCTGCTGGGCCGCACCGCGCCGGTCGTCCGGGCTGGCTGGCCGTCGGCCGACCCGAACCTGCTGGTGGAGGAGTCGGTGACGTGCGTCGTCCAGGTGGCGGGCAAGGTCCGCGACCGCCTGGAGGTGCCGCCGGACGTCGCCGAGGCCGATCTGGAGCGGCTGGCCCTGGCCTCCACCAAGATCCAGGACGCGCTGGCCGGTGCCGAGATCGCCAAGATCATCGTCCGCGCCCCCAAGATCGTCAACATCGTCCCCCAACGCTGACGCGCTGAGAGCCGCCCGCTCCCGGGAGCGGGCGGCTGACGGTTCGCCGAGCGCCCACAGAGACGCCGGCACACGCTGAGGGGCCGCCGGTGGTCATTACCGGCGGCCCCTCAGTCGTCATGTGGACGCCCGTACGGGCGGGGGGTCACATCTTGCGCAGGACCGCCACGACGCGGCCCAGGACCGTCGCCTCGTCGGCGGCGATGGGCTCGTACGCCGGGTTCTGCGGCAGCAGCCAGATATGGCCGTCGTCGCGACGCTTGAACGTCTTCACCGTGGCCTCGCCGTCGATCATGGCGGCCACGACGTCGCCCTGCTCGGCCACCGGCTGTTGCCGGACGACCACCCAGTCACCGTCCGCGATCGCGGCCTCGATCATCGAGTCGCCGGTGACCTTCAGCAGGAAGTGGGTCCCCTCGCCGACGAGCTGCTTCGGCAGGGTGAACACGTCCTCCACGGACTCCTCGGCGAGGATCGGGCCGCCGGCCGCGATTCGGCCGACCAGCGGCACGTAGGCGGGCGCGGGCTGGGCCGCCGTGGCCTGGGCCCCCGCCGTCTCGTAGGCCTCCTCCTCGGTGCGTACCGGGGTGGCGCCCGGTACCCGTACCTCGACCGCGCGCGGACGGTTGGGGTCGCGACGCAGGAAGCCCTTGCGCTGTAGCGCCCGGAGCTGGTGGGACACGCTGGAGGTGCTGGTCAGCCCCACGGCCTCACCGATCTCGCGCATCGAGGGCGGGTACCCACGGCGCTGGACCGAGTCGCGGATCACCTCCAGCACCATGCGCTGCCGCTGGGTCAACCCCGTCTCGTCCATGGGGCCGTCTGGCAGCTCCCGGACCTTGCTCATCGCTCGTCGCCTCCCGGGCGCCTCGATCCGTCACTCCTTGTCATGAACCTATCGCGTCGGAACGCGATGATCAAACAATTGTTCGAAGTGGTCCTCGCTTTTTCCCGACGTCTCCTGGTAGAACATCGTACTGGTGTTCGATCGAAAATGCATTCGACGTCGAGGAGGGGGAGAGATGCCGGGTTCGCCCCACAGTGACCGTGCCCCGATCCGGCTCACCCGCCGCGGACGCGCCGTTCTGGTCGGCTTCGCCGCGACCGCCACACTCATGTCACTCTGGCTCACGGTCGGCCCCGGCGCCTTCGCCGGAGACCGTGAGACTCACCGAATCCCGGCGCATCCCGCGAGAACCGTCATCGTCGGACCCGGCGACACCCTCTGGGACATAGCCGCCGGCGCCGAACCGGGGGCCGACCCGCGTCGCGTCGTCCAGCGCATCCTCGACCTGAACGGTCTGGGCGGTGACCCCACCGTCCAGCCGGGCCAGGAACTTCGCCTTCCCGCCCACTGATCGCCGCTTCTGCTCGACGGAGCCCACGACACGCGACGCGCGACACGCCCGGGCGAAGATCGTCGAACAGGAGAGATGGCCTGTGTGGACGTGGCGGATGTGACGTGCGAGGCATCGGATCAGGTTGCGTACGCCTGCGGCGCGCCGTACCGTTGACCACAACATCTAGTAGTCACACCGATGTGCTTACCCAATATGTATGGCACTGTTGAGTGTGGCGGAGCTTTTCGTCAGGGGAGGGGTCAAGCGTGCACTGCCCGTTCTGCCGCAACCCTGACACCAAAGTGATCGACAGCCGTTCGACCGACGACGGGGGCGCAATTCGGCGCCGCCGGTCGTGCGCCGAATGCGGTCGGCGATTCACGACACAGGAGAACGTGCTCGTGATGGTGGCCAAACGAAGCGGGGTCACCGAACCGTTCTCCAGAGAAAAGATCATCGCCGGGGTGCGCAGGGCCTGCCAGGGCCGTCCGGTCGACGAGGATGCGCTCGCGAAGCTGGGTCAGCGGGTCGAAGAGGCGATCAGATCGTCCGGATCCGCGGAAATACCCTCGCACGAGGTCGGGCTCGCGATTTTGGGACCGCTTCGCGAACTCGACGAGGTCGCCTATCTCCGATTCGCGTCGGTCTACCGGAGCTTCGAGTCTCTGGACGACTTCGCCAAGGAGATCGAGGCACTGCGGAAAGCCGGTTCCTCGGGGGAACCCGGCCCGTCCACGTAAGGGCGAGGCCAGCACACATAAGCACAGGTAGGAGCGCCTCCGCGCGGGCATGGCCCGGGCGGCGGCGGTGTTGTTCCTGAACAGGGCCCTGCGGGTGGGGCCCGAGAGGGGGAAGGTCATGACGGAGACGGTGAGCGGCTCGGCGGCCCGGCGCGGCAAGGGGGGCCGCAAGGGGTTGAAGGTCGAGCGCATCTTCACCACGCCCGGCGTGCATCCGTATGACGAGCTGCGCTGGGAACGTCGTGACGTCGTCATGACCAACTGGCGCGACGGCTCGGTGAACTTCGAGCAGCGCGGCGTCGAGTTCCCCGACTTCTGGTCGCTGAACGCCGTCAACATCGTCACGTCGAAGTACTTCCGCGGCGCGGTCGGCACGCCGCAGCGGGAATGGAGCCTGAAGCAGCTCGTCGACCGCGTCGTCAGCAAGTACGTGGACACGGCCCTCGAACAGGGCTACCTCGCGTCCGAGCAGGACGTCGAGATCTTCGACCACGAACTGAAGCACGCCCTCGTCCACCAGCTGTTCAGCTTCAACTCGCCCGTCTGGTTCAACGTCGGCACCAGGTCCCCCCAGCAGGTGAGCGCGTGTCAGACCTATGACTCCCTGGTCAGTACGCCCGCCGGTCTGATCCCGATCGGCCGGTTGGTCGAGCGGGACGCGGTCGGGACGAAGGTCTACGACGCACACGGACTCACCCGCGTCGTCGCGACCAAGGCCAACGGTGTCCGGGACGTTCTGCGCATCCACACCAAGGCCGGTTACACCCTCGACGTCACCCCTGACCACGTCGTGTGGAAGGCATCCGGTGACGATTCGGGGCGGTTCGTCGAGGCAGGCGAGTTGAACGTCGGTGACCAGCTCGAATGGCATCGCGTCGCAGCATACGGTGAGAGCGAGATCACCTCGCGGGAGTTCGCCGAGGCGGCACTCGCCGGATGGCTCCAGGCGGACGGTTTCGTGGGCTGCTACGAGACCGGAACGAACCGTTCCCTGACCATCGAAGCCATGACGGTGACCGACGCCGAGCGGGAGTGGGTCACACGCCACCTGAACGTGGTGTTCCCTGACGTCCACCGGCACGAGCGGTCGGTCGAGACGCAGGACGACACCCTCGACTGCCGCCGAACACGCCTCTACGGCGATGTTCTGTCCGGTTACGTTGATAAATGGGGTCTTCTGGCCCGCGGTGTCGACATGGTCGTCCCCGACGGTCTGTTCACCGCGCCGCTGCCCATCGTCGCCGCCTACCTGCGGAGCGTTTTCCAGGCCGACGGTTTCGTGTCCGCCCGCGAGGCGTCCACCGTCATCGAGGTCGACATGATCTCCGAGGAGCTGATCCGGGGTATGCAGCGCCTGCTGCTGCGTTTCGGCGTCTTCTCCCGGGTGGGCGTCAAGAAGCCCAACCGGCCGGACCAGAAGCCGTGCTGGACGCTGCGCATCCAGAACGCGGGCGACCGCCGCGTCTTCGCAGACGAGATCGGCTTCATCGACCCGGCCAAGGCCCTGAAGATGCACCAGGGCTTCGAGAAGCCGGGGCGTCCCGCCAGGCCGACCAAGCGGCTGGAGATCGCGAAGATCGAGGATCTCGGCGCGCTGGACGTCTACGACATCCAGACCGAGAGCGGCGAGTACCTCTGCGACAACATTCGGGTGCACAACTGTTTCATCCTGTCGGTGGACGACACGATGGAGTCGATCCTCGACTGGTACAAGGAAGAGGGCGTCATCTTCAAGGGCGGGTCCGGCGCGGGCCTGAACCTGTCCCGCATCCGGTCGAGCCGGGAGCTGCTGTCGTCCGGCGGCACGGCCAGCGGGCCCGTCTCGTTCATGCGCGGCGCCGACGCCTCCGCCGGAACGATCAAGTCGGGCGGTGCGACCCGCCGCGCCGCCAAGATGGTCGTGCTCGACGTCGACCACCCCGACGTCGAGGAGTTCATCGCGACCAAGGCGCGCGAGGAGGAGAAGATCCGCGCGCTGCGGGACGCCGGGTTCGACATGGACCTCGGTGGCAAGGACATCGGCAGCGTCCAGTACCAGAACGCCAACAACTCGGTCCGCGTGTCCGACGAGTTCATGCACGCCGTCGAGTCCGACGGCGAGTTCGGCCTGCGCGCCCGGATGACCGGCGACGTCGTCGACACCGTCAGGGCCAAGGATCTGTTCCGCCTGATGGCCAAGGCGGCCTGGGAGTGCGCCGACCCCGGCATCCAGTACGACGACACGATCAACGACTGGCACACCAACCCCGAGACCGGGCGGATCACCGCCAGCAACCCGTGCTCGGAGTACATGAGCCTGGACAACTCGTCCTGCAACCTGGCGAGCATCAACCTGCTGAAGTTCCTCACGGACGCGGGGACGTTCGACGTCCAGCGGTTCGTCAAGCTGACCGAGCTGATCATCACGGCGATGGACGTCTCGATCACCTTCGCCGACTTCCCCACCGAGAAGATCGCGGAGACGACCCGCGACTACCGGCAGCTCGGCATCGGCTACGCCAACCTCGGCGCGCTGCTGATGGCCACCGGTCACGCCTACGACTCGGAGGGCGGACGGTCCCTCGCCGCGACGATCACCTCGCTGATGACGGGTGTCGCGTACCGGCGGTCGGCGGAGATCGCCGGTGTCGTCGGCCCCTACGCGGGGTACGCGCGCAACGCCGAGGGCCACAAGCGCGTCATGCGCAAGCACGCCGCGGCCAACGACGGCATCCGCACCCCGGACGAGATGGGCAAGGTGATCCACGCCGCCGCCGCGAAGCAGTGGCAGGAGTGCCTGAAGGTCGGCGAGAAGTACGGCTACCGCAACGCGCAGTCGAGCCTGCTCGCGCCCACGGGCACGATCGGGCTGATGATGGACTGCGACACCACGGGGATCGAGCCCGACCTCGCGCTGATGAAGTTCAAGAAGCTCGTCGGCGGCGGGTCCATGCAGATCGTCAACAACACGGTGCCGCGCGCGCTGGAGAAGCTCGGCTACCAGCAGGAGCGGATCGAGGCGATCGTCGAGTACATCGCCGAGCACGGGCACGTCGTGGACGCCCCCGGGCTGCGTCCCGAGCACTACGAGGTGTTCGACTGCGCGATGGGCGAGCGGGCGATCAGCCCGATGGGGCACGTCCGGATGATGGCGGCCGTCCAGCCGTTCCTGTCCGGCGCGATCTCCAAGACCGTGAACATGCCGGAGAAGGCCACCATCGAGGACATCGAGAAGGTGTACTTCGAGGGCTGGCGGCTCGGCCTGAAGGCGCTGGCGATCTACCGGGACAACTGCAAGGTGGGTCAGCCGCTGTCGGTCGCGGGGAAGAAGGAGGAGGCCAAGGAGGCCCCGGCGGAGGCGGGCCCGACGCGCCCGGTCCGCAGGCGGCTGCCGAAGCAGCGTCCGGCGACCGTCACCCGGTTCTCCGTGGCGGGCGCCGAGGGGTACATGACCGCCTCGTCCTACCCGGACGACGGGGTCGGGGAGGTCTTCCTCAAGCTCGGCAAGCAGGGCTCCACGCTCGCCGGTGTGATGGACGCCTTCTCCATGGCGATCTCCATCAGTTTGCAGTACGGCGTGCCGCTGGAGACGTGGGTGGAGAAGTTCACCAACATGCGGTTCGAGCCCGCCGGGATGACCGACGACCCCGACATCCGCATGGCCACCTCGGTGATGGACTACATCTTCCGCCGCCTGGCGCTGGACCACATCCCCTACGAGGAGCGGGCCGAGCTCGGCATCCTGACCGCGGGTGAGCGCGCGCTCCAGGCCAACGGCGAGGACCCGGCCGCCCTGCACGCCGAGGACGAGGTCGACCACGAGACCCTGGCGCAGTCCGCCGCGATCACCCCGCCCGCGCCCGCCGCCTCGGCCCCGGCGGGGGAGGTGCGCTCGTCCATGGAGGTCATCGAGAGCCGCCAGGGCCGCACCGCCGACGCGCCGCTGTGCCTCACCTGCGGCACGAAGATGCGCCCGGCGGGAAGCTGCTACGTCTGCGAGGGCTGCGGCTCCACCAGCGGTTGCAGCTGACCCGTCGCCCGGCCGAATGGCCGTGACGTGTGAGGGGGGGATCCGGGAGTGTTCCGGATCCCCCTTGTCGTCTTTCTTGGTTAGGGGAGTAGGGCGAGTTTGCCGGTGGTGGCTCGTGCTTCCAGTTCCGCGAGGGCTTTGGGGCCGTCGGCGAGGGCGTGGGTGGTGGGGGTACCGGGGGCGAGGACGCCGGTGGCGAGGAGGCCGAACAGGTCGCCCATGACCTCGCCGAAGATGTGCGGGGTGGCCTGGATCAGCATGCCGATGTTCAGGCCGATGACGTGGACCTGGTGCTTGTAGACCAGGTCCCAGTTGGTGATCGAGGCTTCGCCGCCCGCCAGGCCGTAGACGACGACGCGGCCGGTGACCCGTTTGGTCGCGGCGAGGCTGGCCTCCAGGGTGGCGCCGCCGACGGAGTCCAGGACGAGGTCGGCGCCCGCGCCGCCGGTCAGCCGGAGGACCTCGGCGGCGATGTCGGTACTCCGGGAGTCGATGACGTGGTCGGCGCCCAGGGCCCGGACGGTGTCGTGTTTGCCCGGGGACGCGGCGGCGATCACCCTGGCGCCGTAGTGCTTGGCCATTGTGACCGCGACCTGGCCGGTGCCTCCGGCGGCGGCGTGGATCAGCACGGTCTGTCCGGCGGTGACGCCGCCGAGCGGTTTGAGCGCGGCCAGGGCGGTCGGCCAGCTCACGACCAGGCCGAGTGCCTGCTCGTCGGTCCAGCCTTCGGGGACGGGTAGCGCGGCGACGGCGGGCAGCGTCAGGTATTCGGCGAAGGCGCCGCCTCCCATGTTGACGCCGACGACGTGGGTGCCGGGTTCGAGCCCGGTCACTTCCGCGTCGAGCGCGACGACCTCCCCGGCGGCCTCGACTCCCGCCAGGTACGGCGGCTGTGGGCCGCCCGCGAACACGCCTCGGGACTGCGAGATGTCGACGAAGTTGACACCGGCGGCGGTGACCCGGATCAGCACCTCGCCCGGGCCCGGCGTCGGGACCGGGGCGTCGGTGATCAGGCGCAGGTCGTCCGGGCCGTCCAGGGAGGTCTGCTGGAGGGCGCGCATGGTGGTGGGCACGTGGGCGGGCATGGTGGTGGGCATGGGTGGTCCCCTTTTGTTTATCGAGCGACAAACAAATCGTGGCAGTGCGACGCGGTGCAGGTCAAGCTATTGTTGGTCGAACGACAAACAAGTTCGGAGATGTGCTTCCCGATGGCTACTCGCGGCAGGCCGCGCACGTTCGACCCGGACATCGCCCTGCGGCAGGCGCTGGACGTGTTCTGGGAACGGGGCTACGAGGGTGCCTCGCTCAGCGAGCTGGCCAAGGCGATGGGGATCGCCTCGGCCAGCATCTACGCCTGCTTCGGCAGCAAGGAGGACCTGTTCCGCAAGGTCATGCTGCTCTACGGCACGACCGTTGGGGACCCGCCCCAGCGTGCGCTGCGCGAGTACCCGACCACGCGGGCGGCGGTCCACGCGATGCTGCGCGCCACCGCAGACCAGATCACCCGGTCCGACGATCCGCACTACTGCATGCTGATTCTCGCCGCGCCGACCGGTGCAGTGGAGAACCACGCGGTGCGTGAGTTCCTGGCCGACATCCGGCACGGCATGCTCGCCAGCGTCAGGGAGCGGCTCGAACGCGGGGTCGTCGACGGCGATCTCAGGGCGTCGTCGGCCGGTCTCGACGCCATGGCCCGCTACTACACGACCGTGGTGCAGGGCATGTCCGTCCAAGCTCGGGACGGGGCCACCCGCGACGAGTTGGAGACGGTCATCACCTGCGCGATGGCCGCGTGGGAGCCGCTCGTGTCGGCCGGTGGGTCAGGCGTCGCGCAGGTGCAAGAGCAGGGCGCCGAGTAGGACCGTCGCGGCGGCCCATCCGGCGGTCACGTCCAGTCCGGCGCTCGTCGGTCCGATCCGCTGGAGCAGCCGTTGCCACTGCGGGTCGGCGACGACCTGGGCGAGCAGTGGGAACAGGTAGAGCAGGCCGAGGACGATCCCGATGCTGGTCGCCGAGTCCCGTAGGACGGTGGCGACCCCGAGGCTGAGCAGGGCGATCAGGGCCAGGTAGACGATCGAGTCGACGGACGCGCGCAGGGTCGGCCCGTTGGCCAGGGGCAGGGCGGGCAGGATGAGGCGTCCGGCCAGGAGCGATCCGAGTACCGCGATCGTCCCGGCCACGGTCACGGCGCCGGTCAGGGTGATGGCCTTGGCCGCGAGGGCCGTGAAACGACGCGGTATCGCGGTCAGGGTGGTGCGGATCATGCCCGTGCCGTACTCGCCGGAGATGGTCAGCACGGCCAGGACGGCGACCAGCGCCTGTCCGAGGTGGACTCCGGTGAGGCTGAGCTTGGCCGGGTCGCCGCCGCAGGCGCGAGTCGTGCAGGTCGCCAGGGAGGTCGCTCCGGCGCTGAGGCTCACGGTCGCCGCGATGGTGCCGAGCAGGAGCAGCAGGGGGGCGGTGACGGTGCGGAGCTTCGTCCATTCCGCGTGCAGGGCCTCCTTCATGCGTCCCTCCGGTTGAGCAGGACGGCTGCCACGGCCAGCGCCACCAGCGCGTAGCCGACCAGGACGGCGAGCCCGGCCCACGGTGCCAGCGGGTAGTAGCCGTTGTACGGCGTGTAGATGCTCGTGACCTGGTGATACGGCTCCAGCGTCTGCTGGACGGCGAACGCCGCGGCCGGAGTCACCCGCGCCACCCAGTTCGACACGCTCGCGGGCATGAACGGCACAGCCGTCAAGAGGTAGGGCAGCACGACGGCCACGATGACGGTGGTGACCGCTGCGGCGCTGTGCCGGACGATCGTGCCGACCGCGAGCGCCAACACCGACGCCGCCGCGAGCAGCGCCGCGACCCCGAGCACCACTCGTAGCTGGGTCGACGACGCCACCGGGAAGATGTACACCCCATTGGAGCGGGCGAGGCGTTCGCCGAGGGGAAGTGCGACGGCCGCGCCGACCAACCCGGCGACGAAGGTGACGCCGCCCAGCACGACCGCCTTGGCCAGTAGCACCCGGCTCCGTCGCGGGCTGGCGGCCAGGGTCACGTGGATCAGGCTCCTTCGGTACTCGGCGGTGATGAACAGCGCGCCGACGACGATCACGGCGACCAGCGCGGCGAACGTGCCGATGAGGATCTCTCCGACGGTGCCGCCGGTCGGCAGGGACTCGCGGACGGCGGGCGCGATGTCACCGGCGCCGGTCACGGTGAAGCGGCCGTCCGACCCGGTGAACGAACCCGAGACGGTCTCCGGGTAACCGGCGAAGGTGGGGGACTCCGGGCCGATCTGCTCGCCCGTCCAGTCATCGCCGGACCAGGCTCCCTGGGCGCGCGGGTCTCCGAAGACGGCCGTGGTCACGCTGCCCCGCGTGCCCATGCCGTCCATGGACGGTGGGGACGCGACGAAAAGGCCGCCTTGTGTGGTCGAACCGAGGTCGGGCACGTGTGCCGTGCCGACTGTGGTCCAGCGGCGGCCGTCCGGCGAGGCGTATCCGGTGATCGTGTCGCCCGAGCGCTTCAGCCGCAGCCAGCGGACGGCGGCGGAGGAGGCGGAGGCTGGGCCCGCGATGTCGTGGACGAAGCCGTCCTGCATTCGCACGCCGTGCCCGCCGGTGACCATGATCGCCGCGTAGGGGGAGCCCTGGCGGGTGCCGCCCTTGATGATCAGCCCGGCCTTCGCCCACGGCACGCTGCCGGGCCGAAGCTCGGCGGGGCTCGTGGGGATGCTGCTCGTGAGCGAGGAGACGGGGACGGTGATGTCGCCGTCTCCGGTCAGCGGCCGGTGGACGAAGTAGAAGCTGTCGGTGACCGCCGTTCCGTCCGGTCCGTTCGGAACGGGTGACGCGTCGTTCTGAACGCTGCTGATCCCGGTGAGCACGGCGAACAGCACCATCAGCAGGGCCGCCACGGCGGTGCCGGTCACCCAGCCGGGGGTCGTCCGGAACTTGGTCCACTCCGCGTGCAGGAGCTGGGGGAAGCCGTCCCGTCCGACCCGGGGGCCGGACGACTGAGGTGTCATGACTGGCGTCACCGCGACGCCTCCGTGGGTGTCGCGGCGTGGAACTCGACCGCGTCGCGGGTGAGTTCGAGGTAGACGTCCTCAAGGGTCGCGCGGTGCGCCGACACCTCGGAGAACGGCACCCGCTGCTCGCCCAGCAGCGCCGCGACACGAACCGCGGGCAGTCCGGAGACGGTGAGGGCGTCGGGGACGGTGGTCGCGACGGTCGCGCCCGCGTGCACGAGCACCCTCGTCGCGTGCGCCCCGGCCGTGGTCCGCAGCAGCACCCGGTTCCCGGACGAGGCGGCGATCAGGTCGGCCACCGCGGCCTCGGCGATGGCCCGGCCGCGTCCGACGACGACGAGACGGTCGGCCGTGTCCTGCACCTCGCTCATCAGGTGGCTCGACACCAGCACGGCGCGGCCCTCGGCGGCCAGTGACCGCAGGAACGCGCGCATCCAGACGATGCCGTCGGGGTCCATGCCGTTGAACGGCTCGTCGAGCATGAGGGTCGGCGGGTCGCCCAGCAGGGCCGCGGCGATCCCGAGCCGCTGGCGCATGCCGAGCGAGTAGCCGCCCGCCTTGCGCCGGGCCACCGACGTCAGGCCGACCCGCTCGATCACCTCGTCCACCCGCCGCCCGTTGAGGCCCTGCGCGTGCGCCAGCCACAGGAGATGGCTCCGTCCGCTGCGGGTCGGATGCAGCGCCGCCGCGTCCAGCAGGGAGCCGAGGTGGTTCAGCGGATGCCGGAGGTCGCGGTACGGCTTCCCGTTGACGAGCGCGGTGCCCGCCTCGACGGCGTCCAGGCCCAGGATCACGCGCATCGTCGTCGACT
The DNA here is from genome assembly GCF_039537545.1 of Actinomadura meridiana. Classification (NCBI taxonomy): domain Bacteria; kingdom Bacillati; phylum Actinomycetota; class Actinomycetes; order Streptosporangiales; family Thermomonosporaceae; genus Actinomadura; species Actinomadura meridiana. The sequence goes on along the minus strand of NZ_BAABAS010000035.1, from coordinate 101,583 downwards.
TCCCGGCCCCGTTCGGCCCGACGAAACCGGTCACGACGCCCGGACGGACGGAGAAGGACATGCCGTCGAGGGCGAGCGCGCGGCCGTACCGTTTGTGCAACCCGTCGACGACGATTCCCGGCGCGCTCACTGCGCCGGGCCCAGGGTTCGGAATGGACTCATGCCGATGGTTGTACGCGGCGCCCGGTTCCGGCCCGGTCGCGGTCGCCGAGACCTGGACGGAACCTGGGATCTGGCATCGTGACCCGCATGGCACCCCGATCCGGCGGCCGACCCGCCCGACCCGCCCGCCGGACCAGCGGCGGTGAGCGACGGTGAGGGTCCTCGTCGTCGAGGACTTCGAGGTCCTCGCCCGCTCCATCGGCACCGGGCTGCGCCGCGAGGGCATGGCCGTCGACGTCGTCCTGGACGGGACGGACGCCCTCGAACGGCTGGCCGTCACCCGCTACGACGTGGTGGTCCTCGACCGTGACCTGCCCGGCGTCCACGGCGACGAGATCTGTGGACGGCTGGCCCAGGACCGCTGCGCGACCCGCGTACTGATGCTCACGGCGTCCGACACCGTCCAGGACCGTGTGGAGGGTCTCGGCCTCGGCGCCGACGACTACCTGCCGAAGCCGTTCGCGTTCGCCGAGTTGGTCGCCCGCGTCCGGGCGCTGGGCCGCCGCGCCAGCCCGCCCGTCCCGCCGACCCTGACCTACGGGGACATCACCCTTGACCCGGCCCGCCGTGTCGCGTCCCGGGGCGGTCGGCGCCTGGAGCTGAGCCCGCGGGAGTTCGCGCTCCTCGAATGCCTGCTCGCGGTGCCCGGCCTGGTCATCTCCGCCGAGGAACTGCTCGAACGGGTCTGGGACGAGGCCGCCGACCCCTTCAGCAGCGCCGTCAAGCACACCGTGCACCGGTTGCGGGCCAAGCTCGGCGACCCGCCCGTGATCGAGACCGTCCGCGAGGGCGGCTACCGCGTCGGGTCGCCGTCATGACGTCCCGGCGCCTTGCCCGGCGGTCGTTGCAGACGCGGCTCGCGCTCGCCTACGCGGCGGGGATCTACGCGGCAGGGGTCTGCGCGCTCGGGTTCGTCCTCGTCCCGCTCGCCAGTGTGGACGGGGCCTCGCCCAAGGACGACCCCTCGGCGAGCGCCCTCACCGACGACGGGCCGGGGCTCGGCTGGCCGCAGCTCCTCGGCGGATCCGCGGTCGCGCTGGTCGTGCTGGTGCCGGTCGCGCTGGCGCTCGGCTGGTTCGTCGCGGGCCGGTTCCTGCGTCCGCTGCGCGCCATCACCGCGACCGCCAGGGCCATCTCCGCCGAGGACCTGGACCGGCGGCTCGACCTGGGCGAACCCATGGACGAGCTGACCGAGCTGGGCCACATCCTCGACGACCTGTTCGCCCGCCTCCAGGCCTCGTTCGACGCGCACCGGCATTTCGTCGCGAACGCCTCGCACGAGCTGCGCACGCCGCTCGCCGGGCTGCGCACCCTCCTTGAGGTCGCCCTCGCGGACCCCGACGCCGACACCGAGTCGCTGCGCGCGGCCTGTGAGGAGGCCCTGTCGCTCGGCGGGTACCAGGAGCGGCTCGTCCAGTCGCTGCTCGCCCTGGCCACCAGCGAGGGCGGTGTCACCCGGTGGGACCCCGTCGACCTCGCCCGCGTCGTCGACGAGGTGCTCGGCTCCCGCCGCGACAAGGTGAAGGCGCGCTGCATCGACCTCGCCGAACACCTGGGCCCCGCGATGATGACCGGTGACCCGCGCCTGGTCGAGAGTCTCGTCACCAACCTCGTGGACAACGCCGTCCGCCACAACCATGTCGGCGGGCACGTGCGGATCACCACGCGGACCTCCGGCGGGGAGGCGGTCCTGACGGTCGTCAACAGCGGGCCCGTCGTCCCCGACGACCAGGTCGAACGGCTGTTGCGGCCGTTCCAGAAGCTGGCGCCCGACCGGCACGGCCGCGACGGCTACGGGATCGGCCTCGCCATCGTCAACGCCGTCACGCGGGCTCACCACGCCGATCTCACCGCCAGTGCGCGTCCTGAAGGCGGTCTGTCGATCACGGTGCGGTTCGCGCACGGGCCTCGTCCGACCCCGCGCTGAGGTGTGGCCGGACGGGCGGGTCAGGTGGCGTCGGTGCCCTCGTCGGGCGGGGCGGTGGCCGGTGCCTTGGTGCTCCGGACGCGGAGGCTTCGCTTCGCCTTGCGCGGACCGGCCACCATCAGGTCGTCGTCCGCCTGTGTGACGTCAGGGTCCGCCTGGGTGACGTCGGGGTCGGTGGGCGGCGCCTCCGCCAACGACCGTGGCGCCCGGACGCCCTCGACCGGCTCCGACTCCGCCAGCCGCAGCGATTTCACGAAGCTCGCCGCGTCGTCCTCGTCCGTGACGCGCGGATGGCGACGGCGCTGCCGCTTCGCCCCGATCCAGTGGTCGACCGTGAGACGCCCGCCGCCACCGGCGGCGAACACCAGGCTCGCCAACCCGAGGACGAGGACGAGTTCGTAACCGTTCTGAACGGTGTTGCCGTCCACCATGAACAAGCCCTCGTCGGCGTGGACGAACACGAACGCGCCCGCCATGTCCGCGAACAGGAGCACCCCGGCGATCGGCAGGCCGAGCCCGACGATCAGCGCGGCCCCGCCCAGCAGCTCGACGAAGGCGGTGTACACGGCCGCCGCCGTCGGGAGCGGGACGCCGAGGTCGTCGAACGAGTCGCCCGTCGCGGTGATGCCCGCCTCGATCTTCTGCCAGCCGTGCGCCATGAAGACGAGGCCCACGCCGAGCCGCGCGAGGACGGCCACGACGTCGTACAGGGGGCGAGCGCGCATTCCGTCGCTCCTTCGGTGCGGTGGGGCCCGGTTTGATCGGAGAGTATGACGGCCTGGGCGACGATTTTGCGACCGGTGCAGGTGAGAGCGGCATTCGGACCCGGAACCGGAAGGTGATCTTGGGGTCGACTGGTCAGCGGGTGCGGCCGCGTGGCTTGAGACGGGTGGTGGGCAGGGCCGGGGCGGGAAGGCGCGCGCCGTCGTAGCCGCGCACCTCGCCGAAGCGGTCGCCCGCCGCCCAGTCGTCGCGGGCCTTCGCGATCTCGTCGCCGGTGCGGGCGACGAAGTTCCACCACATGACGAGCTTCTCCTCGAACGGTTCGCCGCCGAGCAGCACCAGCCCGCCGTTCCCGTCGACCGCGCGGAGCGGCAGTTCGCGGCGGAAACAGCCGAGGTACAGCATCGAGCCGGGGTCCACGCGCTGCCCGCCGATCTCCGTCACTCCGGACATGGTGAGGGCGGCGTACTCGAAGTCGGGTTCGACGGGCAGCCGCACGTCGGAACCGTCCGCCAGGGCGATGTCCGCGCCCATGATCGGGGTGAAGGCGGTGCCGGCGAGCGGCACCTCCCGTGAGGGCAGAAGCTCATGCACGGGACCGCCGGACACGTCGGCTCGTCCGCCGCACTCGACCGGCTTGGGCCGGACATCGAGATTGCTCACTGGCGCCGTCCTTCCCCCTGGACCGACATCCGCGACGATGCCCTCCCGCCGGTTCGTCGACGGAATCAGTCGACGGAATCAGCGGTGGTCGGTCGGGGTTCGAATCTACGTGATGCACGGTGAGTACAAGGTCCCCGGTGGCAAGCTCGTCGTCGCCGACGTGGACGTGGTCGACGGCCTCCTGCACGCCCCCAGGATCAGCGGTGACTTCTTCCTCGAACCCGACGCGGCCCTGGAGAAGATAGACGCCATCCTGGACGGCCTGCCCGCGGGCCTCGACGCGAAGGCGATCGGCGCGCGGGTCGAGGCGGGCCTGCCCCGCGACACGGTGATGCTCGGGATCACCCCGGAGGCGGTGGGGATCGCGGTGCGGCGGGCCGTCGCGCGGGCGTCCGACTGGCGCGACCACGACTGGCGGCTGATCCACGAACCGCCGCAGGAACCGGCGCTGCACATGGCGCTCGACCAGGTGCTCGCCGAGGAGGTCGGCGCGGGACGGCGCCCGCCGACCCTGCGCGTCTGGGAGTGGGCGTCGCCCGCCGTGGTCATCGGCAGCTTCCAGTCGCTGCGCAACGAGGTCGACGCCGAGGCCGCCGAACGGCACGGGGTGCGGGTCGTCCGCCGCATCAGCGGTGGCGGCGCGATGTTCATCGAGCCCGGCAACACGATCACCTACTCGCTGTACGCGCCGGAGACGCTGGTCGCGGGCATGTCGTTCGTGGAGAGCTACGCCTTCCTGGACGACTGGGTGCTCGGCGCGCTCGGCGAGGTCGGGATCAAGGCGTGGTACCAGCCGCTGAACGACATCGCGTCCGAACAGGGCAAGATCGCGGGTGCGGCGCAGAAGCGGCTAGCGTCCGGCGCCGTCCTGCACCACGTGACCATGGCGTACGACATCGACGCCGAGAAGATGCTGCGGGTGCTGCGGATCGGCCGCGAGAAGATCTCCGACAAGGGGATCGCCAGCGCCGTGAAGCGCGTCGACCCGCTGCGCCGCCAGACCGGGCTGCCCCGCGAGGAGATCATCGACCGGATGGTCGCGCACTTCCGGAGCCGGTACGGCCTGGTCGGCGACCAGGTGGGTGAGGAGGAGCTGCGGCTCGCCCACAAGTACGTCACCGACAAGTTCAGCACGCCCGAATGGACGGCCCGCGTCCCCTGACGCGACCGGACCGGAACTCCCCGGGCTTTTCGTGCGTCCCTCATTGCAGGTCGCGGGGGCGTGCGGCGGCCCGTAGGTTTGGGGACATCGGTCGTTGATGAGGAGCGTTCATGTCGATGCAGAAGGGCGCCAACACCGCGGTGCCGGTTCCCTCGGTCCGGGTCGAGCTGGGGTGGCAGGGCGGTCTCGGCGTCCCCGACGCGGACGCGTCCGCGCTCCTGCTCGCGGACACGGGCCGGGTGCGGTCGGACGACGATTTCGTCTTCTACAACCAGCCCGCGCACAAGTCGGGCGCGGTCCGGCACGATGGCAAGCAGCGGGGGCCGACCGTCCAGGACTTCCTGTCGATCGACCTTGACCGCGTCGAGTCCGACATCGACCGGATCGTGGTGGCGGCGTCGGCCGACGGCGGTACGTTCGGCCAGTTCCAGGGGCTGTACGTGCGGCTGGTGGACGCCGCGGGCGGCGCGGAGGTCGCGCGTTTCGACAGCCAGGGCGCCACGACGGAGACCGCGTTCGTGCTCGGCGAGCTGTACCGGCGGCAGGGCGCGTGGAAGTTCCGCGCGGTCGGCCAGGGCTACGACTCGGGGCTCGCCGGGTTGGCCACCGACTTCGGGATCTCGGTCGACGAACCCGGTGAGGCCGCCCCGCCGCCCGCGCCCGCCGCTCCGCCCGCCCCGGCGGCTCCGCCCGCGCCTCCGCCGCCCGGACAGTACGCTCCGCCCCCGCCGCCGCCCGGCGGGCAGTACGTCCCACCGCCGCCCGGGGGCCAGTACACGCCGCCTCCGCCGCCGGGTGGGCAGTACGCGCCCCCGCCGCCTCCCGGGCAGTACGCGCCGCCTCCACCGCCCCCGGGCCAGTACGCGCCGCCTCAGCCCCCTGGCGGGCAGTACCAGCCGCCTCCCGCGCCGCAGCCCGCCGGGCAGCCGGGCGCGGTGTCGCTCACGAAGAACTCGCCGTCGGTGTCGCTCACCAAGCACGGCGCGACGGGCGGCCACATGCGGGTCAACCTCAACTGGACCGCGCGTGAGGGCGTCGCCAAGGGCCGGTTCGGCAAGCGGCGTCGCGGCCACGACCTCGACCTCGACCTGTGCTGCCTCTGGGAGCTGCGCGACGGCCGCAAGGGCATCATCCACGCGCTCGGCGACATGGGCGCGCTGGAGCGCCCGCCCTTCATCAAGCTCGACAAGGACGACCGTACGGGCGCGATCGCGGCGGGCGAGAACCTCCACATCAACCTCGACCACACCGCCGACTTCAAGCGGATCCTGGTGTTCGCCGAGATCTACGACGGCGCCGACGACTTCCGCGGCCTGGACGCCATCGCGACGCTGTTCCCCGTGGGCGCGCCGCCGATCGACATGCGCATGAACGACTGCGTGGACGCCTCGCGCGACGCCGTCCTCGCACTCATCGAGAACGTGAACGGCGAACTGGTCGTGCGCCGTGAGGGCCGGTTCGTCCTGCCGCCGCCCGGCCGTCCGCGCTGGGGGAAGATGACCGTCGACCAGGCCTACAACTGGAACCTGGAGTGGGTCGCCTCACGCGGCAAGGACTGAGCGTCCCGCCCGCACAGGTGCTGGCACGGGCCCGGAACGTTGGCTGATCCTGCCGATTGCTCCGGGCCCGGCGTGGCGGGTAGGAACGTCGCATGAGCTTTGAGCGGCAGTATCCAGTAGTCCCCGCACCCCGTTTCGACGTTCCGGAGCAAGAAGCCGTCCAGCGCGCCCAGGCGTTCGCGGACATGATGACGTTGCGGCGTACCGTGCGCGACTTCTCGAGCCGTCCCGTCCCACTGGACGTCATCGAGCACGCGATCCGCGCGGCGGCGACCGCTCCGAGTGGAGCCAATCTCCAACCATGGCGGTTCGTCGTCATCACCGACCCCGAGCGCAAGAAGAGGCTCAGGGAAGCCGCGGAGGACGAGGAACGCGAATTCTACGAACGGCGTGCCTCGGAGGAATGGCTCGAAGCGCTGGCGCCACTGGGCACCGACTGGCGTAAGCCGTTCCTGGAAGACGCCCCGGCGGTCATCATCGTGTTCGAGGTGCACAAGGGTCCGGAAACCCCGCGTCCCTACTACGTGAAGGAGTCGGTGGGCATCGCCGTAGGGTTCCTCTTGGCCGGACTGCACCAGGCGGGCCTGGCGACCCTCACGCACACGCCGAGCCCCATGAAGTTCCTGAACGAGGTGTGCGACCGTCCGCAGGAGGAACGGGCCTACGTCGTGATCCCGGCCGGCTATCCCGCCGATCACGCGATGGTGCCCGACATCACCCGCAAGCCCGTCGATGAGGTCGTCATCCAGCTGTGAGCACCGGTCAGGCGGCCTTCACGGTGTCGGCCAGCTTCTTGTCGCGGGCGACTCGCACCAGGGCGGCGGTGAGCCGTCCCAGGTCCTTGTCGGGAACCGTGGAGGCGAGCCCGCGCGTGTCGGTCGGCAGGCCGAGCCGTTCGGCGCCCTTGCGCACCTGACTGTCGATGTAGGGGCGGAGCCACGGCCACATGGACTGGGCTTCGCGACAGAAGATGTCCACACCGGTGGGGCCGATCCCGGGGAATTCGCGGAGCAGTTCGGCCGCCTTCTCGGGGTCGCGTCCTGATTGGACGGCGAGTCGCCGCAGGTCGCCCTTGTACTTGTCTTGGACGATCTCGGCGACCTCGCCGAGCCGGGTCGCGGTGCTCTCGTCGTAGCGGACGTAGTGGCCGCGTCCGAGTGCGTCGACTCGCTCCTGCCAGGTCAGTTCGCTCATCCCGTGCGGTGTCCCGCCGCCCGCCGCGAACAGTTCGCGGGCGGCGGCGACGGCGATGTCAGACGAGATGCGGGCGCTGAGCAGGTTGGCCAGGACGAGCAGCTTGAACAACGCGGCCGGTTGGTCCTTCAGGGGGATTCCGGCTTCCTCGGCATACGTCCCGCCGGATTCGTGCAGCAGCTTCTTAACAACGGTGTCCATGGCATCCACCTCCCAATAGGCCCGCCCTACCCGAGGCTGCTTGGATGACTCATGCCGTGGGCACCGCGCAGGGGGTCACAGGAGGCTGAGTTGCCCTTCTCCTGCGAGCGGGTCGCGGTGCTTCTTGAGGTGCCGCCAGCGCGGAAGGTCGTCCAGATACGACCACGACAGCCGGTGCTGCGGAGTCGGCCCGAATTCCGCGAGGGTCTTCTGGTGGACGGGCGACGGGTAGCCCGCACTGTCCGCGAATCCGTAACCGGGGAATTCGTCGTCCAGGCCCGCCATGAGCCGGTCGCGATGGACCTTCGCCAAGACGGAGGCGGCCGCGACGGTCACCGACCTCTGGTCCGCTTTGACTTCGCATCGCACGTGCCAAGGGCGGCTCAGGAAATCGTGCTTGCCGTCCAGGATGACCACATCGGGCGGGACGGGCAGCGCCTCCAGCGCGCGGACTGCGGCGCGCCGCAGTGCCTCGGTCATCCCGACCTCGTCGATTTCCTCGGGACTGGACGCGCCGATCGCGTGGCCCGTGAGCCACCCCGGCAGAACGTCCGCGAACGACTCGCGGTGGGCCTGGGTGAGGAGCTTGGAGTCGGTCAGGCTGACCGTCCTGGTGCCGCGCCCCTGAAGGACGGGTGGCGGAGTCAGATCCGTGACCGCCGCGCACACCACGACGGGGCCCGCCCAGGCGCCGCGTCCTACCTCGTCCACTCCGGCGATCGTGACGGGACGGCCGCTTCGCGACGGCGCCGCCCGAAGCTCGTCCTCGATTTCGTAACCCGCGGCACGTCCTGCCACCTTGGAAGCCGTCTTCTTCGATACGGCAGGGTCAGGGTCGAGCCCTGGCAAGGCGTGCGTGGGTTCGGGCGAGGAGTCCATGCGCTCATCATCGCAGCCGACCGGCCTCGCCATGGGGAGCCGAACACCTACTTCCGGACAGCACAAATGTCCTGGTGCCGGGATGGAAGTCTCTCTTGTTCCGTACCAGGCGGGCGCGGCGACGGCAACGAACCGGGCGCGGGGAGTGCCGTTCCGGGCGGTCCTGCGCTTTACTCGCTTCTGATGGCTTTGTTCGGCAGGTCTCGCTCCCGCACGGCGAAGGACGCCGCGGCGCGGGATCTTTTCGAGCGCCTGCGGTGGCGCTATTTCCAGGTCACTCCGGGAGTGCGGTTCCTGGGCGGGCTCGTCCTCGTGGCCATGGTGGTGGCGGCCACGGTCGTGTTGGACGGGCCGTTCCTCGCGGCCGCCGCGTTCACGGCGATCCTGCTCGTCGTTTTCCATCTGACGTTGCGTTCGCCCACGGGTATGGCGGTCGTCGCCGTCATCGTGACGTGGCTCGCGGTGTCGGTGCCCTTGGGACGCCTCTTCCCCGACGACGAGCATCCGTCGTATTTGAACCCCGCACTGCTGCTGGCCTTGCTCGCACTTCCGGTCGCGTTTGTCGCGTTCCGGTTGCGCGGGTACAAGCCGTGGCGTTCCACACTTCTCGCCCTGGTCGCCGCCGGTGTGGTGACGGCTGCCGTCGCGCATCCGTTGCCGGAAGCGAGCGTGGTACCCGGCTGGCTCGCGGCGCTCGCCTTCCTCGCCTACCGCTGGGACCAGGCACGGCGGACCGTGCCCGCCGAGGCCTACGAGACGGGGTGGGTCCAGGAGCAGGCGGGTCCGAAAGGGGACGCGACCGTGGGCCCGCGTAAGAACCCGTCCGGCAACGACAAGCGGGACCGGCCGGACCGCTCTGACAAGGGTGACAAGCCGAGCCGTCCCGGTCGGCGAGTTTCGGACGACGAACCTGCTGCCGCCCCGACAGAACAGCCCGCCCACGAGCAACGTGCGGCGGCGCAGGCGACCGATACCGTCTCCGCAGAACGCGCTGCCCCTGCGGAGACCCACGGGCAGGCGGCGCCGGAGCTTTCTGTGGCAGACGCCCTCGCCGAACTTGAGGACATGATCGGGCTCGAACCGGTCAAACGCCAGGTCCGGTCGATCGCCGCGTCCATCGAGGCGGCCCACATGCGCGCCGCCGCCGGGGTGCCCACGGAGAAGCCGATGCGGCACTTCGTGTTCGTCGGCCCTTCCGGGACCGGCAAGACCACCGTGGCGCGCGTCCTCGCCAAGATCTTCTACGCCTTCGGGTTGCTGCCGCAGCCGTCGCTGGTCGAGGCGCACCGCGCCGATCTCGTGGGCGAGTTCCTCGGTGCCACGGCGCTCAAGACCAACCGGCTCGTCGACTCCGCCCTCGGCGGGGTGCTGTTCGTCGACGAGGCGTACAGCCTGATCAACTCCGGCGAAGGGCAGCCCGACCGGTTCGGCGACGAGGCCGTGCAGGCGCTCCTGAAACGCGCCGAGGACGACCGCGACAACCTGGTCATCATCCTTGCCGGGTACGACGCGCAGATGGCCGAGTTCCTCGATTCCAACCCCGGGCTGGCGTCGCGGTTCGGCACGCGCGTGCACTTCCCGTCGTACCGGCCGTCCGAGCTGCTCCAGATCGCCGACTACCACACCGGCCTCCGCGAGGACCGGCTTGACCCGGAGGCCCGGCGGCGGCTCGCGGTGCGCTTCGAGGAGGTCGAACGGCGCGGCATCGTCGACGACCTGGGCAACGGACGGTTTGTGCGATCCCTGACGGAGGCAGCGGCCCGCGCGCGTGACGTGCGGGTCGTCGACGCGGTGTCGGCGGGGGCCGGGCCCGCCACGCCCAGCGCCGACGACCTGGTCACCCTGCGAGCCGAGGACGTCGAGGCCGCGTTCGCCGAGGTCACCGAGCCGTACCGGGGTTATGTCGAGACGCCGACGCTGGACGAGGCGCTCGGCTCGCTGGACGCGATGATCGGGCTGGAACCGGTGAAACGGCAGGTCCGCGAGATCGCCGCCCAGTTGCAGGTCGCGCGGATGCGCCGGGAGCAGGGCCTGGTCACTCGTCCGCCGACCCGCCATTTCGTCTTCACCGGACCGCCCGGAACGGGGAAGACCACCGTCGCGCGGGTGCTCGGACGCATCTTCGCCGCGGCCGGGCTGCTCGCGCGTCCGGAAGTGGTCGAGGCGCAGCGCGCCGACCTCGTCGGCGAACACCTGGGGGCGACGGCGCTCAAGACGAACAAGGTCGTGGATTCCGCTCTCGGTGGTGTCCTGTTCGTCGACGAGGCGTACGGGCTGAGCAACCAGGGTTATTCCGGTGGGGACGCCTTCGGCGCGGAGGCCGTGCAGACGCTCCTCAAGCGTGCCGAGGACGACCGGGACCGTGTCGTCATCGTCCTCGCCGGTTACGAGACCGAGATGGACCGTTTCCTGTCGTCCAACCCTGGATTGGCGTCACGGTTCGACGTTCGCGTCGACTTTCCCTCCTACGGGCCGGACGAGTTGCTGCGCATCGCCCAACTCATCGCGGAGGAAGGCGGAGACCACTGGGAGGAACGTGCCCTGGACGACCTCGCCCTGGTCTTCCAACGCGCGTGCGGTGCGGGAAGGATCGACGAACTGGGCAACGGCCGCTTCGCACGGTCCATGTACGAGAAGGCATGCGCGCGACGCGCGCTGCGGGCCGCCGAACTGGGCGACGCCGCCACCGCCGACGACCTCACGCTCCTCACCACCGACGATGTGCGAGACGCGTTCGCCGAACTCACCCACCGCCTGGCCTGACCACTGCCTACAGGCGGAAACGAACACTCTGGCCGGGGCGCAACTGCGCGGCGTCCGCGACGGCACACGACGCGAGCACCGCGACGACCGGATAACCACCGGTTGTCGGATGGTCGGCCAAGAAGATGATGGGCATTCCGCTCGGCGGCACCTGGAGAGAACCCGTCACCATGCCCTCACTATGCAGTTCACCGTCACGGACACGATTCAGTGGCGGCCCGTCCAGCCGCACCCCCACACGGTTGCTGTCCGGAGAGACCACGTAGGACGCGGAGGTGAGTGTGGTCAGCGCGTCGTCCGTGAACCAGTCGTCGCGTGGCCCGGCGATGATGCGCAGTACCGGCGTCTCTGGGATGGACGGCACGGGCGCCACGTCCACGAGGATGTCGCCGAGTCCCTTGGTGGCGCCCATCGCGAGACGGTCGCCGGACGAGAGCGGTGCCGGGCCGAGCCCGGACAGAAGGTCGGTCGAACGGCTGCCAAGGACATCGTCGACGACGACACCGCCGCGCACGGACAGATAACTGCGCAGCCCCGAGCGTGGTGTGCCGAACTCGACCAGCGCGTCCTCCGGAACATGGCAGGGCGCGTTAGTCCCGTAGGAAAGGCCGTCGACGCGCACCGGCACAGGCGCTCCCGTGACCGCGACCCAGGCGGGCCGGTGGAATCGCAGCGCGGCCCCGCCCAACGTGAGTTCCACCTCTGCCGCGCTTTCAGGGTTGCCGACGAGCCGGTTCGCGAGGCGGTGGGCGCGCGTGTCCGCCGCGCCGGAACTCGGGACGCCCAGATGCGCCCGGCCGTGCCTGCCGAGGTCTTGGACGGTCGCCAGCGGCCCGGGCCGCACCACCTCGATCACGCCGGTCCCTCAGGGACGAACCGGACGCGCGTTCCCGGCCGGAGCAGCGACGGCGGATCGCGCGTCACGTCCCACAGCCGCAGTTCGCTGCGTCCAAGCAGCCGCCAGCCGCCCGGTGACCGCGACGGGTAGACGGCCGCGTACGGGCCCGCGATGGCCACCGAACCCGCCGGGACCGATGTCCGTGGCGACTCGCGACGCGCCACGTGCAGCGCGGGGTCGAGACCCGTCAGATAACCGAACCCGGGGGAGAAACCCAGATAGGCGACCGTGTACGAGGCGGCGGAGTGCCTGCGGACGACCTCGTCGCGCGACAGGCCGGTGAGGTCGGCGACCTCATCCAGGTCCGCGCCGTCGTAAATCACGGGGATCTCCACCGGCTCCGCGTCGCGTTCGGCGTTCTCGGGCAGCCGCAAACGGGGGAGACGCGCGGCGAGGGCATCCACGTCAGCCGACGGGTCGAGGATCAGCAGGACGGTCTGTTCACCCGGGACGACATCCACCACCCCTGGGAGCGGTTCGTCCCGCAGGGCCGCGTTCAAGCGGTGCGCGGTCGCGAGGTCGCCCGCCTCTACGAGCAGTGCCGCGTCACCGGCTCGCAGCACCCTCACGCGAACGGCTCCAGAGCGACTCCTGCTTCCGTCAACGCCGCCCGCACCGACCGGGCCAGTTCCACTGCGCCCGGGGTGTCGCCATGTACGCACATGGATCGTGCGTTGAGGGTGACCTCACTGCCGTCCGATGCCACGACCGTCCCGTCCACGGACATCCTGACGGCGCGCTGGACGACAGCGCCCCGATCGTGGATCACGGCGTCCGGTTCACGGCGCGACACGAGCCGTCCGGACGCCGTGTACGCGCGGTCGGCGAAACACTCGGCGACAACGGTGAGCCCGTCGGCGACGTCTTGCACGGCTGAACCGGGAAGGGTCAACAAGGGAAGCACGGGATCGTAGGCCCGTACCGCGTCGGCAATCGCGCGCGCTTGGCCGCTGTCACGAACCGCCCGGTTGTAGAGCGCCCCGTGCGGTTTGACGTAGGCCACCCGGCCCCCTTCCGCGCGCGCTATGCCGTCCAGCGCCGCGATCTGGTACAGGACCTCGGCGGTCAGTTCCGGTGCGGCGACGTCCATCTCGCGGCGTCCGAAACCGGCCAGATCCCGGTAGGACACCTGCGCTCCGATCGTCACCCCGCGCGCCACGGCCGCCGCGCACACCCGCCGCATGATCAGCGGGTCGCCCGCGTGGAACCCGCACGCCACGTTGGCGCTCGTGATGACGTCGAGCAGCGCGAGGTCGTCGCCCAGCTCCCAGACGCCGAACCCCTCGCCGAGGTCGGCGTTGATGTCGATGACCGCCATGCCCAAGACCTACCACCGATCTCCGCGTCTCAGACGACCAGGTCACGGCCGCGTCTGTGCGCGCCTGTGAGACGTCGGGGTCGCTGGACGGTCCACCGGGTCAGGTCTGCGACCGGGAGAGGCCCTCCAGCGGCCTGACGCCCCCACGGAACGGCGGGGTCACTCGGGGTGCGGGGTCATTCGGGGCGCGGTGCCGGGACGGCGTCGGTCCGCACCGGCGCCCACACGCCGCCGATCGCGTCGTAGACCGCGAGGGGTGCCGCTTCGCCCTCACCCGTGGAGCGCCACAGGCGGGTGCCGTGCGGCGGCCGCAGCGGGAGGCCGCCGGGCTGCCGCGCCGGGGGCGCGCCCGGGTTTCTGTTCGTCGGCGCGCCGAGCGGGAGCGCCGAGACGGGTTCCGGTTCGGCGGGCGGCGGCTCGACGGCCTCCGGCATGACCGGCTCCGGCGCGGCGGAGCCCCGAGGGTCGGGCGTGTCCGCTTCGAGCGCCGCCTGTAGTTCGGCGAGCGTGTACGGGTCTATCGCGGTGTGGGAGTCATCAGGCGTGTGGTTGACACCCGGTGCCGAACCGTTCACCAATGGGCTCGACCCACCGACCACAGGATTCGGGCCAGCGAGCGCGTTCGGATTCACCGTCCCGTACGGGTTGGCCACGTCCGGCGCGACCGGCGGTGTCGCTTCGGACCCTCCGAGCAGGCGGGTGATGACGGACGAGTCCAGCAGCACCTCACTCGGCAGCCCCCAGTTGATCGCCAGCCGCCACGTGGGATCCGGCCAGCCCGAGGCGAGCTGGGCGAACGAGGTGCGCCGGTACAGGCCGGGATGCCGGTCCCCGGTCCGGGCCAGGGCGCCCGGCGAGGTGAACACCGTGACGTAGGTGCTGCTACCGATCGCGATGGTGGGGAACTCGGCCCGGTCGGGGTCTTCCACCGCGGGTGCGGTCGCGGGCAGTACCAGGTCGGCGTTCGCCAGCAGTTGGAAGTACGTGGTGTTGTCACCGTTCGCCTTGGCCTCGGCGAGACGGGGTTCGAGCAGATCGGCGTCCAGACCGGGAAAACCGTCCAGCGGTAGGGAGCGTCCCGTGGACGGCGGTTCGCCGAACGGAGGACCGACCTCGACGAACGGTTCACCCGACAGCCGGTCGGACGTGAGATCGGACATGGCGTCGGCCACCGGATCGGACAGGGAAGCGGACAGGGAATCGGGCACGGAATCGGTCGAGGCGCGGCGCCTGTTCACCCGCGACGGGTCGGCGACGTCGATACCGAAGTCGCTGAGCTCGATCAGCCCGGTGCCGTGCCGGTGGAACGACTCGTACACCAGGTCGGACGGTCGCCGGACGCCCTGTACGTCGCGCAACGCGGTGACCATCACGTCGGCCAGCCGCGAGAAGTCGCCGCCGGTCACCGCACGCATCCCGCCGGGCGTGCCGAACTCGGGCAGCTCCGTCCACCAGTTGCGCGGGGCGGGCTCGGCGGGCGGGCGCCAGCCCACATCGCTCATGATCTCCTCGTCGGCCATCGTGAGCAGCAGCGGGCCTTCGAGGAAGTTGTTGCTGACCGCCTCGGCGTAGAGCCGGTCGGGCTCGCGCATGGCCTGGACGTAGTGCCGGCTCTCATCGCGCTCCCGCACGATGAGGATGGTGTCCCGTTCGAGACCCGCCAGCTCGCGACCCAGCCGCCGGGCGAACTCGGACCACTCCAACAAGATCACTCCCTATGACCGGGGGCGGGGCCCCGGGCCCCCGCGAGACCGTGTCCGAGAATTGATGATTACCGCCGAGGGCGCCGCGTGCAAACCGGGAGTTCACTCCGGTGGGGGTTCGTGGCGCAGCACCCGCAGGGCTTCGTGAAGCTCCTCCGGGTCGTCCCCCCAGTGGTCGAGGGCGTCGATGAGTCTGTGCAGGATCTCATGCCGTTCGAAGCCGACGTCGAGCAGCGACTGTGCGGTGTGCCACAGCTGCGGCGGGTCCCCGTCCCACAGTCGTTTCGCCAGCCGTTCGTGCGCGTCAAGGTGTTCTTCGTCGGCGCCGGGATGCTCGAACTCGAGGATCACGCGACGGTCGTCGGGATCGGCGGGATTCAGGGTGGACAGATTGATATAACCGTGCCGCCCGGATCTCCTGTGCGTGCCGGACAGGAACGGCAGGGCGAACGCGCGGCGGGGGAGCGCCTCCAGGTCCCCGTCGGGCAGCAGCCGGTCGACGACCGCGCGGTCGAGGCCGAATGCGGACGGGTCGCGGTAGGCGTCGGCGAACTTCGCGGTGGCGTCCCAGAGGGCGTCCAGCGTCGCTCTGACGCCCTCGTCCGGGAGCCCCGTGCGTTTGCCCGCCCACCGGACCCACGCGGCCAGCACGTGCGGCACGGCCTCCTGCTCGGTGGGGGAGAGCAGCACCTTCCGCGGCAGCCAGTCGAGAAGGAACATCTCGCACTTGACGGGACTGACTCGCAGAGGCCGTCCGAAATCGAGGATGCATCCGTATTCGATGATGCGGTCGGCGCACCGGCTGGCGGCGGAAAGGTCGGACAGGTCCTCCGCCTCGTCCGACGCCAGGAACCTCGCCGCGATCGTCGCCCTCCGGTCGCGTCCGTACACCGGGGCCTGCGGCAGGCGCCCACCGGGCGGAAGGATGTCCACACGTGCGCGAACGAAAGCGTGGTACGACCCGAAGTTCTCGTTAACCGGCGGATCGTAGGTGTCGTTGGTGACGTTCAACGCGCTGCGCAGCAACGCCTTGGCGTCCCGTGAGTCGTAGGGCTCGAACCGCATCAGCGGGTTGTCGCGACCCTCCCGGCGGCAGTGTTCCAGGAGCCGGTCGACGTGGGACGACACCCAGGCGTCCCGCACCATCCCCGGTGTCTGCGGGCGCCGCACGCGCGGGCGCGGGACGAACAGGTCGGTGGACGACCGGGTGTCTCCGCCCTTGTTCCGATCGACCAGGACCACCAGGGCGTGCCGTTCAGCCCCGCGATAGGTGTAGATGCAGATGATGGAGTCTTGGTCGCCGTAGACGTCCCTGGACACGAAGCACTCCGCCGGAGCCACCATCCCCACGCCGTCGGCCCACCCCGGTCTGGCGACGCCGCTGCCCATCAGGTCCAGCGCCGCGCGTTCGGCCTTGGCGGCCTGCCGGGGCGTGCCCAGATAGGCGATGCCGATGAGCAACGCCAGCGCGGCAGGGGTCCGGGCGGTCGCGGCGTAGTCGACCAGGGCCTCGCCGATGACCTCCTCGACGTCGCCCTCGGGGACCCGCTGCCCCCACCACGACCCGAGGATCTCGCTCACGATGAGCTCGGCGTCCAGGGGGCTGCGCACGGCCAGCAGTTCGCGGGCGTGCTGCAGCATGCCGTCGAAGATCGCGGAGACCTCGCCCTGGAGCGCCGATCCGTCCCGGCCCGGTTCCCCGGAGGGACGGTGGCGGCTACGGGGACTCACCCTTCTAGCCTCTCAGATCAGGCGAGGGCGGTGTCCCAAGACACGTCCGAAGGGCGGGTCAGCCGTCGACACCGTCCGCCTGGACGTGAACGGAGGGCGGCTGCGATTTCAACCGTCCGGTGAGGTGTTCGCGCGCCATCCGTTCGACCCTGGTGGGAGTGGCCTCCAAACCCAGATGCGCCATGCGCGCCTGGACGTCGGTCACGCATCTGCGCACCGTGTCCGACGGGAACGACGAGAACTCGTCACAGAGCCGCCGGGCGAGCGCGTCACGGGTGTCGCTCCGGTGATCGGCTAGTGCAGGCATCAGCGCATACCTCCGCGCACGGGGTCTGATGTCCCATTCCAGCGCTTTTGTGACGAGTGTCAATGTGTTCTGAGTGTCGTTGGGCGAAATTTGAGATGTCCTTGAACGGACTCGGCTCGGCCCCCGCCCGGTCGGCCCGGGCGCCCCGGCGACCGGGCGGGACGTCCGCGCGACCCTTCTGACGGGGATCCGGACCGGCTCTAAGCTGGCCTCATGGCCACGAAGGTTCATCTCGCCCAGCGTCCCGAAGCCGACGAGCTGCTCGGACGCAGTCCGCTGGCCGCGCTCGTGGGCATGCTGCTCGACCAGCAGGTCCCGATGGAGTGGGCCTTCACCGGCCCCTACACCATCACCCAGCGGCTCGGCGCCGACGACCTCGACGCGCACGAGATCGCGGCCCGCGACCCCGAACGGTTCGCCGCGCTGCTGTCGGAGAAGCCCGCCGTCCACCGGTACCCCGGTTCCATGGCCAAGCGCGTCCAGCAGCTGTGCCAGTACCTCGTGGACAACTACGACGGTGACGCGGAGAGGGTCTGGAAAGGCGTGGACAGCGGCAAGGAGCTGTTCAAGCGCCTCAACGCCCTCCCGGGTTTCGGCAAGCAGAAGGCACAGATCTTCCTCGCGCTCCTGGGCAAGCAGTACGGGGTTCGGCCGGAGGGTTGGCGCGAGGCCGCCGGGGCGTACGGCGAGGAGGGCTCCCACCGCTCCGTCGCCGACATCACCGGCCCCGAGACCCTCGCCAAGGTCCGGGCGTTCAAGCAGGAACAGAAGGCCGCGAAGTAGGAAACTCGGCCGACCTCGCGCGCGTTGTGCTGCCGGAGGCGCTCCAGGAGTCGTCCCCGGGGTTACCACGCCCTGTGACACCTGAGCGCGTAACATCTCCTACTCGCCGTCTTGGCGGACCTCCCTGAGGGGTCTTCCGCGACGGTGTCCGAATCCGACGGGTTCGCCGGGACCGAAGGGGGCAACGATGTTTCAGCAGGGCTTCCGTACGAGGCGAACCATCGAGATGATGAATACCTGACTCCAACCGGTGTTGTGATGGAGGCGGGAGCGCTAGCCTGCTCCCATTCACTCATAGTGATGAAAAATTGCCGCGCGGTACGGGACCCTCTGGGGCGGAGGTGTTGTCCATGAGCACCGAGACGTCCGTTCCGCATCCCCGCGCATCAGGGGTGGAGGGGCAGCCCATGGACGCGTCCGACGCCGCGCTGTACGCGACGTTGCTGACCGAGGCCCCCGCCGGGCTGGCGTTCTTCGACCGCGATCTGCGGTGCCGCAGGGCCAACGACGCCCTCGCCGCGCTGCTGCGCGTGCCCGTGGGGGACCTGCACCAGCGAAGGCCGGGCGAGGTGCTGCCGGACACGGTGGCGTCCGCTTTCGAGACGGCACTGCGCAAGGTGATCGACGAGAACCGTCCGCTGAGCGACCTCGACCTGGTCGTTCCCGCCGACAGTGCGTCCACGCCGGAAGACGCGGCCACGGAGCCCGCGGGCGTCACGACGGCGCTCGAAGAGCGCATCCTGGCCTGCTCGTGGCTGCCCGCCAAGGATCCGGGCGGCGAGCATCAGGGCGTCGTCCTGACCGCGCTGGACGTGACCGACCGGCGCCGGGCCGAAGAGGTCATTCGGCGCAAGGAGCAGCGCTACCGCTCGCTCGTGGAGGCAAGCGCCCAGGTGGTGTGGGTCGCCGCCCCGGCCGGTGGCGTGATCGACGACGCGCCCGAGTGGCGCGCGATCACCGGCCAGACCCCGGACGACTACGCGGTCGGCGGATGGCTGTCGGTCGTGCACCCCGAGGACCGTCCCCGCATCGAGGTCGCCTGGCGCGACTGCGTCGACGAGAACCGCGTCTTCGAGACCAACTACCGCATCCGCACCAAGAGCGGCACCTATCGGCACTTCGATGTGCGCGCCGTGCCCATCTGGCAGGGCGACGCGGTCATCGAGTGGGTCGGCGCCAACACCGACGTCACCGGCCAGCGTGAGGCCGAGGAGATGCGCGGTCGGCTGACCGAGCAGCTGTCGGCGGCGGCGCTGCGCACCGCGCGCCTCCAGCAGGCCACCTCGATGCTCGCCGAGGCGCTGACCGTGTCCCAGGTCGTCCAGGTCATCACCGAGGTGGGCCGGTCGGCGATCGGCGCCGACTACTCCGCGGTGGCGCTGCTGGACGACGACAAGCTCCGGCTCAGCATCGTCGCCCCGTCCCAGCCGGGCACCGAGGCCGAGACCAGCCCGCCGTCCCGCGACGGCGGATTCAAGGTCAGCGACCAGACCGTGATGTCGGTCGCCGTGCGCGAAAGTCGGCCGTTTCTGGCCGAGCACCCCGACAGCCTGCGCATCCAACTCGGCCACAGCGAACGTGACCTGTTCGCCCAGAACCTCGAAGAACGCGCCTGGGTGGGTCTTCCGCTCCTCGCGGCGGGTGCCCCGATAGGAGCCCTCCGCTTCTCGTTCACCCGTCCCAGGGAGATCACCGAAGAGGAACGCGTCTTCCTGGAAGCGCTCGCCGGTCAGTGCGCCCTGGCGGTGGAGCGGGCCCTGCTGTTCGAGCGCGAACACCGGACGGCCGAGGAGCTCCAGCGCAGCCTCCTGCCCAGCGACCTGCCGCAACTGCCCGGCATGGTGCTGGCCGCCCGTTACAACCCCGCGACCCGCCACGTGCAGGTCGGCGGCGACTGGTACGACGTGTTCCGCCTCTCCGACGACCGGCTCGCCATCGCGGTCGGCGACGTCATGGGCAAGGGTGTTCTGGCCGCAGCCGGGATGGGGCGCGTCCGCAACGCTCTGCGTGCCCTCGCGCTGAACGACGCGCGTCCGGCCGCCGTCCTGGCCGGGCTCGACCGGCTGTTCAGCGCCACCGAGGACGAGGAACAGTTCACCACCGTCGCGTACGCGGTCATCGACCCCGAGACCGGGCACGGCGAATTCAGCAACGCGGGCCACCCGCCACCCCTCCTGATCTCGCCTGACACGCCCGCGCGCGTCAGCACGCGGGAGCCCGGCACGCCCCTCGGGTGGCCGAGCCAGCGACAGCAGACAAGTTTTTCCATCGAGACCGGCAACACTGTGGTCTTCTATTCCGATGGACTTGTGGAGAACCGTAGGCGTGGGGTGGACGCAGGGCTGGAGGAGCTTGTCGCCGTCGCGGCGGACGCCCCACCTGAAGTGGTAGGAGATCCCGAGAGACTCGTCGACTTCCTGGTCGATCGGATGCTTGCCGGGTATGAGCAGGTAGACGATGTGACCGTGCTTGCGCTGCACGTCCCGCCCAAACACGCCTGACACGCGCCGGAGACGACGCGAAGACGGCTCAGCACGTACGAAGGACCGTCCCGCGCCCTCTAAGGTGGAGAGTTACCGGGTAGGACTTCAAGGGTGGAATGCGCAGCAGTGCCAGAATGCTTGACCCTGTGACAGCGGGTACGCTGCGGTCCCGCACCGGGAAGGTCCGCCCAGTGTGTGGCCCCACCCAGTGTGAGGCCGGGCCCGTCAGGGCACTTGGGTCAGCCAAGCCACACGTTCGTTCGAGAGGTATTTGTGTCGCCTGCTAGCTCGACCTCGAAAGCGTCAGATCTGCACGATCACGTCATCGCGCAACTGATCGAGCGTGGCCGGTCCAACGGCAATCGCCTCGAAGCCGACGACGTACGACGTACGTTCGAGGAGGCCGACATCCCCGTGTCCGCGGCCTCCAGCATTCTGCGGAGCCTCAGCAAGGAGGGTGTGACCGTCATGGTGAGCGCTGCCGACTCCGCGGCGCCGAAGCGTTCGCGCAAACGCGCGTCGCAGTCGGCTCGCAGGCCCAAGACCGCCGCCGCGGCCAAGGAGCAGCCCGATACGGTGACCGCGGTCGTCAGCGACGACGCGGCGCCGGGGGATGCCGCCAACGAGGTCGTGGCCGAGCCGCGTCCGGCGGCCGTCCGGCCCGCGCCGAAGAAGGCCGCGCCCGCGAAGGGCGCCAAGTCGAAGAAGGCCGCGCCCGCGAAGAAGGGCGTCGGTCCGGCCGCCAAGGCGGTGTCCCAGGCGTCGTCCGCCAAGAAGGCCGACGACGACCCCGAGGTCGAGGACGACGTGGACGTCGATCTCGACGCCGACCTCGCCGACCTCGACGTCGACCTGGAGGCCGACGCGGCCGCGGAGGCCGTGGAGACCCCCGAGGCCGAGGAGGAGCCCGTGGTCGCGCCCGCGCCGAAGGCCCCCGCCGCCACCGGCAAGCCGACCGACGGCGTGACCACCGAGGAAGAGGGCTTCACCCTCGGTGACGACGACGAGGACGCCCCCGCGCAGCAGATCGCCGCCGCGGGCGCCACCGCCGACCCCGTCAAGGACTACCTCAAGCAGATCGGCAAGGTCCCGCTGCTCAACGCCGAGCAGGAGGTCGAGCTCGCCAAGCGCATCGAGGCCGGGCTGTTCGCCGAGGAGCGCCTCGCCGTCGCCACGATGACCGGCGACGAACTCGAGGACTTCGAGTGGATCGCCGAGGACGGCCGCCGCGCCAAGAACCACCTGCTGGAGGCCAACCTCCGGCTCGTGGTGTCGCTGGCCAAGCGCTACACCGGCCGCGGCATGCTCTTCCTGGACCTGATCCAGGAGGGCAACCTCGGTCTGATTCGCGCCGTCGAGAAGTTCGACTACACCAAGGGCTACAAGTTCTCCACGTACGCCACCTGGTGGATCCGGCAGGCGATCACCCGCGCGATGGCCGACCAGGCCCGCACCATCCGCATCCCGGTGCACATGGTCGAGGTCATCAACAAGCTGGCCCGCGTGCAGCGCCAGATGCTCCAGGACCTGGGCCGCGAGCCCACCCCGGAGGAGCTCGCCAAGGAACTCGACATGACCCCGGAGAAGGTCGTCGAGGTCCAGAAGTACGGCCGCGAGCCCATCTCCCTGCACACCCCGCTCGGCGAGGACGGCGACAGCGAGTTCGGCGACCTCATCGAGGACTCCGAGGCCATCGTCCCGGCGGACGCGGTCAGCTTCACGCTTCTGCAGGAGCAGCTGCACTCCGTCCTGGACACGCTCAGCGAGCGTGAGGCGGGCGTGGTGTCGATGCGGTTCGGCCTCACCGACGGCCAGCCGAAGACGCTGGACGAGATCGGCAAGGTGTACGGGGTGACCCGCGAGCGCATCCGGCAGATCGAGTCCAAGACCATGTCGAAGCTGCGCCACCCGTCCCGTTCGCAGGTCCTGCGCGACTACCTCGACTGACCGACGACCCCGCGCTGTCGAGCGCGGGGTCGGTCAGGCAGACGGGGCCAATCGGGCGCAAGCGGGTCAGTCGGGCAGGACGACGTCCAGATGGGCGCCGTCGAGTTCGGCGGTGTGGCCGAGATCGGAGACGGCCTTCAGCAGCTCGTTCGGGGTACGCGGCGTCGCACCGGCCTTGATCAGGTCGTGGGCGATCCGGCCGCGGGTCGCCTTGGCCATGTGGCTGACGACGGTCCGCCGTGGCACGCCGTCGACGACCTGTTCGCGGAACACGCGCACGGCCACCGCCGGTGCGGGCGCCTTCCACACGGCGGCGTACGGTCCCGACCGCATGTCGACGACCAGGTCGCCGTCCGGCCCGGGCATCGCCGTCCGCATCGCCGGGCGCCACAGCGCGCTCAGGCGGCCCACAGGCGGCAGCGACACCGCCATGGCAAGCCGATATGGGGGGACGCGGTCGGTGAGCCGTAGCGCGCCCCACAGCCCCGAGAAGACGGTGATCTGTTCGGCGGCGGCCGTGGCGTCGAGGTCGGCGAGGTCCAGGTTGTCGTACAGGACGCCGGTGTAGAGCCGCGCGACCGGCAGCGTGGGGGCCTCGCGCAGCGCCCTGTCGTGGGCCAGCGCGGCGTCCGCCTGCCCCGCCGGAAAGCCGAGGACCTGGGCCGCGTTCCTGCGGCGGCTCGCCTTCGTCAGGGCCGCCAGGACGCGCTTGCGCACCGGGGTGAGGCCCGGGTGGCTCAGCGAGGCCAGGTCGAGGGGAGGGCCGTCTCCGTCGGTAGCCTTCTTCTCCGACGGCGGCAGCAGGATGTGCACGTTCCTCCCAGAAGGCAGACGAGTGGCGCGACACCCGGATTGGAACCTCGACGAGTTGGTCGCCGCGGCATGGCCCGCGCCGTCGGTCCAGAGTATGGACGGCTGGCTGTTCCGACACGCCGCGGGGGTCACCAAGCGCGCCAACTCCGTCCTGCCCCTGAACGACCCTGGCGACGTGGGCCCGGCAGTGGACCAGGCGGAGCGCTTCTACACGTCCCACGGCTTGCCGACCGTGTTCTCCTTGGGCGCCAGGCCGAGACCCGCGAATCTCGACATGTTCCTAGACGGCCGGGGCTACGAGCTGGTCGATCCGACGCTCGCCATGGTGAAGCCCCTCACCGGTGCCTACGAGCGTGACGGCGTGGAGATCGCGGCGTCCCCGTCCCAGAAGTGGCTCGACCTGTGGTGGACGGTGGACGGACGCTACGACCACCAGATGCCCATGGCGGAGCGGATCCTCACCGGCGTCCCGGCGGGTTACGCGTTCCTGGACGGTGTCGCCGTCGGCCGTGCCGTCCCCCAGGGGCCATGGCTCGGGATCTACGCGATGGCGGTCGTGCCCGACGCGCGTAGGCGCGGGCTGGGGAGGCGCGTCCTGCGAGCTCTCCTTGGATGGGGTCGCGAACAGGGGTGCGACCACGCGTACCTGGTGGTCGTCGAAGGCAACGCGGCCGCCGTCGCGATGTACGAGTCGGAGGGCTTCACACGGGCAGGCGGTTATCACTACCGGGTGAGGGACGTCGCCGCGAAGTGACCGCCATGACGAACGGTGACGTCGATCACTTCATCGCGCGCATTGCCGGGAAATGATTACTCTGGGAAGTCGGTCGTATTCGCTCTGCATGGAGCCGAAGGGCGGAATGTGAACGGCGACCACCGTTTCCGGTGGTCGCCGTTCGGAGCTCCTGCTATATGGGGATCTACCGCTCATCCTCCGAAGCGGCGGCCGGGGTTTCGTTGAGCCGGTCGGTCTCGTCCTGAATGTCGGCCCCGTTGGAGCGGAGGGCCTCTGCGTACTTACGCCCGTGGTGGGCGCAGAACAGAAGGTCGCCGCCGCCTACAAGGACTGCACGGACATAGGCCTGGGCGCCACAGCGGTCGCATCGGTCGGCGACGGTCAGCGGCTTGGTTGGGGCAAGGGCTCCAGTCACGGCACCTTCCTCATGCTCGGGGTCGGTACTTAGGACAACATCTAACCCGACGTTTGCGTTCCCAACCTGGTTCTCCGTACGCCCACAGCAGAATGGCCCAATTCGTGAGCGAGGTCACAGGAAGGTCACATCGCGCGGTCAACTCGCGCCGTCAGTTGGCCTCCCAGCGGAACAGCCGGACCGCGATCAATCCGCCGACCACCGCGACGCCCAGCATGACGCCGATTTCCGGCAGTACCGAGGTGGGCCCGAGGCCACGGCTCATCACATCGAGCATCCCCTCGTTCAGATACCGGAGCGGGAAGATGTAGGACAACGTCCGCATCCAGGCCGGCGCCTGGTCCAACGGGAAGAACGAGCCGCCGAGGAACGCCATGGGCAGGACGATGATCTGGGTCAGCGCCGTGGCCGTCTCCTGCGTCTTCGCCCAGGCGCCGATGATCATCCCGATCGACAGGAAGGCGAGGACGCCCGACAGCACCATCGGGACGGCCATCCACCAGGCGCCCTGGAGTTTGAGTCCGAACATCGGGAGGCTCGCCACCGCCACGAACATCGCGAACTGCACGAGCGCGATGACCAGACTGACCACGACCCGCGCGGCGAACACCGTGGGCACCGGCGCGGGGGAGAGTTGGAGGCGGCGCAGGATGCCCTTGGACCGCCAGGAGACCAGTGTCTGGGACGCGCCGAAGATGCCCGCCGACGCCAGCGCCCACCCCAGCAGGCTGGGGGTGAAGAACTGGATGGCCTTGAGCGAGTCGTCCTCCACCTTCTGCGCGGTCATCGTGTACGCGGGCGGTTTGCCGGTCGCCTCCTGGTTCGCCGACTGGACGATCGAGTCCATGAGGCCCTGGACCGTCCCGGCCTTGACCCGGTCGGCCATCGAGTAGTGGACGACCAGCTGTTGGCCCTTCTGCTCGACCGCGCCGTCCACGTCGCCCTTCGCCACGTCGTGTAGGGCGTCGGCCCGGTCGGAGGTTCGGGTGACCTTCAGGACCTTGCCGAGTTCGGAGCCGCCGTGGGCGACGGCCTCGTCCAGTACGGGCGTCGGGCCGACCGCCTTGATCTCCACCTTCGACGTCCCCATGTTGCCGAAGACGCCGCCCAGGATGACCAGGAACATCAGCGGGAAGAGGATGGTGAAGAAGAACGCCGTCCGGTCACGTCGGAAGCCCAGCAGCATGGCACGGGACAGACTCTTGAAACTTTCGACCGTGCTCACGCTCTGTAGGCCCGTCCTGTGAGGTCCAGAAAAACGTCTTCGAGGGTGGCGCCGTGGATCTGGACGCCTGTCAGCGCGTCCTTGGCCGCCATGGCCGCGACGACCGCCGAGGGGTCCCGGGTGGAGATGGTCAGGGAGACGCCGTCGTCGACGGCCTCGTCCGCCTGGGGCAGGCGCCGGGCGTCCTCCACCGTGAGCACGCCGCTGGCGACGCTGATCCGGGCCGGTGAGTCCAGGCCCCGCACCAACTGGGCTGGTGGGCCGAGGCGCAGGATCTGGCCCGCGTCCATGATGGCGACCCGATCGCAGAGGACTTCCGCCTCGTCCATGTAGTGCGTGGTCAGGACGATGGTGCGTCCTTCTGTGTTGATCTGCCGCAGGACGTCCCACAGGTTGCGGCGGGCCTGCGGGTCCAGCGCGGCGGTCGGCTCGTCCAGGAACACCAGTTCCGGATCGTGCACGAGCGCGCACGCTATGGACAGGCGCTGCGCCTGCCCGCCCGACAGCCTCTCCACCCGGACGTCGGCCTTGTCGGTGAGCCCCACCAGTTCGAGCATCTCGTCCGCCTTGTTCGCGGGGACGCCGTAGAGGGAGCCGAACGTCTGCAACTGCTCACGTGCCGTCAGCCGTTCGAAGAACGACGACGCCTGCAACTGAACCCCGATGCGCGGCAGCAGCCGCGGGTTGCGCGGCCACGGGGACTCCCCGAGCACGGACACGCCGCCCTCGTCGGCCTGCCGCAACCCCTCGACGATCTCCAGGATCGTCGTCTTTCCCGCGCCGTTCGGGCCGAGGATGCCGAAGAACTCGCCCTCCTCGACCCCGAACGTCACCCCGTCCACGGCCCGGACGTCCCCGTATCGCTTGCGGAGGCCCGTGACCTCGATCGTTTCCGCCATGCAGGGGACGATAGACATCCGGACCAGGAGGACACACCCACCCGACGGTGGACATTCAGGTCTGGTGCGTCGGGCGCGGTAACCTGGCCAACCGTCCCCGGTCCGCCGCGCGGACGTGCCGGAACGGCCGTGGCGGCGAGCCTTTCGGAGGATTGTCGGCGGCCGGGGGTACTCTTCTGCCGACCGTCCCACCCCCGAGGAGCACACGCACGTTGACCGCCGCGACCGCCGAAGCGACCACCGAAGACCCGCACGGCTACTCCGCCCGGCACCTCTCGGTGCTGGAGGGGCTGGAGGCCGTCCGCAAACGCCCCGGGATGTACGTCGGCTCGACCGACAGCCGGGGCCTCGCGCACTGCCTCTGGGAGATCGTCGACAACTCCGTCGACGAGGCCCTGGCCGGATACTGCACCCACATCGGCGTGACGCTGCGCGCCGACGGTTCCTTCGAGGTGGCCGACAACGGCCGCGGCATCCCGGTCGACCTGGAGCCGAAGACCGGCCTGCCCGGCGTCGAGCTGGTCATGACGCGGCTGCACGCGGGCGGCAAGTTCGGCGGGGTGTCCTACACGGCGTCCGGCGGCCTGCACGGCGTCGGCGCGTCCGTGGTCAACGCGCTGTCCGCGCGGCTCGACGTCGAGGTCGACCGCGACGGGCACACCCACGCGATCAGCTTCCGGCGCGGCCTGCCCGGCGAGTTCGCCGACGACGGGCGGCCGAACGCCCGCTTCAAGAAGAGCTCCGGCCTGCGCCAGGTTCGCAAGGTCGCCAAGAAGGTCACCGGCACCCGGGTCCGGTTCTGGCCCGACCTGGAGATCTTCCTGAAGGACGCCACGGTCGAGCAGGACCTCGTGCTCGACCGGATGCGCCAGACCGCGTTCCTGATCCCGGGCCTGACGATCGACGTCCGCGACGAGCGCGGCGAGGAGGTCGTCGACGAGACGTTCCGGTTCGACGGCGGCATCGGCGAGTACTGCGCCTACCTGGCCAAGGACGAGCCCATCGTCGACGTACTGCGGCTCCAGGGGCGCGGCCACTTCACCGAGACCGTCCCCGTCCTGGACGACCAGGGCCACCTCACCCCCACCGACGTGGAACGCGACCTCGAGGTCGACATCGCGCTGCGCTGGGGCAGCGGCTACGACACGATCACCAGGTCGTTCGTCAACGTGATCGCCACCCCGAAGGGCGGCACCCATGTGCGCGGCTTCGACCGCGCCGTGCTGAAGGTGCTCAACGAGCAGCTGCGCGGCATCAAGCTGCTGAAGAACGGCGACGAGGACGTCCTCAAGGAGGACGTCCTGGAGGGCCTGACCGCCGTGGTGACGGTCCGGCTGCCCGAACCGCAGTTCGAGGGCCAGACCAAGGAGGTCCTCGGCACGTCCGCCGCCACCCGCATCGTCTCCCAGGTCGTCACGCGCGAGCTGCGCGCGATCTTCGAGAACCCGTCGCGCGGGCGGAAGCAGCCGCTGCGGGCCGTGCTGGAGAAGATCGTCGGCGCCGCCAAGACCCGCATCTCCGCGCGCACCCAGCGCGACAACCAGCGCCGCAAGAACGCCCTGGAGAACTCGGCGCTGCCCGCCAAGCTCGTCGACTGCCGCACCGCCGACGACCGCAGCGAGCTGTTCATCGTCGAGGGAGACTCGGCGCTCGGCACCGCCAAGCTGGCCCGTAACTCCGAGTTCCAGGCGCTGCTGCCGATCCGCGGCAAGATCCTGAACGTGCAGAAGGCGTCCGTCGCCGACATGCTGAAGAACACCGAGTGCGCGGCGATCATCCAGGTCATCGGCGCCGGCTCGGGCCGCACCTTCGACGTCGACTCCGCCCGCTACGGCCGGATCATCCTGATGGCCGACGCCGACGTCGACGGCTCCCACATCCGCTGCCTGCTGCTGACCCTGCTCTACCGCTACATGCGGCCCATGCTGGAGGAGGGGCGCGTCTACACGGCCGTCCCGCCGCTGCACCGCATCGAGCTGGTCAAGCCCCGCAAGGGCCAGGAGAAGTACGTCTACTGCTACAGCGACGGCGAGCTGACCCGCAAGCTGGTGGAGTTCGAACGCAAGGGCCAGCGCTGGAAGGAACCCGTCCAGCGCTACAAGGGCCTCGGCGAGATGGACGCCGACCAGCTCGCGGAGACCACCATGGACCCGCGCTACCGCATCCTGCGCCGGATCCGCATCGAGGACGCCGAGGACGCCGCCAAGATCTTCGACCTGCTGATGGGCAGCGACGTGGCGCCCCGCCGCGCGTTCATCACCGCGGGCGCGTCCGAACTCGACACCGAACGCATCGACGTCTGACCCCGGCGGGCGGGCGGCGTCCACCCGGCGGTGGAGCACGGAACCTCCAGCCCGGGGCCGATCCGCGCGTGCCGCCCGGCTTCTAGTGTCGTGGCCATGAACACCTCGGCCAACGCGCGTGGCGCCGTCGCCGCCACGGGGATCGGGCACGCGGCACCAGCGGTTAGCGTCGTACCGTGAAGTGCGGCGCGAAGTCGGTGGAGAAGGTCGCCATCAGGGTGCTGGTCGGCCTCATGATGCTCTGGTCCTTCGTGGTCTACGTGCGCGGGCTGCTGCATTCGGAGCATCCGCCCGCGCTGCACGGCGGCGGCCTCGGCGTCGCCGTCCTCAACATCGTGATGTTCTCCCTGCTGGTGAGCGGTCTGGCCCTCGGCCGCAAGCGGGAGTGCTCGCCCCTGTTCCGGGAGTCGACCGCGCTCCTGGTGGGCGCCCTCGCGGGCTCGCTGACGTTCTACGCGGTCGAACCCGACTTCGGCGGGGCCTTCGTCGTCTCCATGATCGCCCTGTGGGCGTTGTTCGTCCGGTTGCCGCTGCGCTGGGGCATCACCGCGAGCATGCTGACCATCGCCGCGATCGCCGTCCTCGGTCAGGCGTTCCGCGACAAGGGCGTCGACTTCGGCCTGCTCGGCGCGTTCGTCGGCGTCACCGTCGGCGCCGCGGCGACCCGGCAGGGCACCCTCGCGCAGGAGGCGACCCGGCGCGCGGAGGCCGCCAACGCCGTCCTCGCCGAACGGTCGCACATCGCCCGCGAGATCCACGACATCCTCGCCCATTCGCTGTCCGCGCAGATCGTCCACCTGGAGGGCGCGCGGCTGCTGCTGGCCCGGGACGGCGACCGCGTGCAGGCACTGGACCGGGTGGAGCGGGCGCGGAACCTGGCCCGATCCGGCCTGGAGGAGACGCGCCGGGCGCTCGCCACGCTGCGCGGCGAGATCCTCCAGCCGAAGGAGGTCATCGCCGAGCTGGCCGAGGAGTTCTACGCCAGCACCGGCCGTCCCTGCGACGTGCGGGTGACGGGCGAGCCGCGCGAGCTGTCCCCGCAGGCGGGCCTCGCGGTCGTCCGCACCGCACAGGAGGCGCTGACGAACGTCCGCAAGCACGCGCCGGGCGCGCGGGTGCGGCTCGTCCTGCGCTACCTCGCCGACGGGGTGGAGCTGGAGGTCGTCGACAGCGGGGGGACGGAGCCCGTCCTGGAGCTGAACGGCGACGGGTACGGTCTGGTGGGCATGCGGGAGCGCGCCGAGCTGATCGACGGGACGCTGGTGACCGGACCGGACGGCGGGGGCTTCCGGGTGGCCCTGCGGGTTCCGGCGTGACGGTGTGACAGCCGATGGCGTCACGGTGGGACGGCGTGATGGCGTGATGGTGTGACGGGAGACTGACGCGGTGAGCGACAAGACGAGGATCCTGGTCGTCGACGACCAGACGGTGGTCCGCGAGGGCCTGGTGCTGCTGCTGGAACTGCTGCCCGGCCTGGACGTGGCGGGCTCCTGCGGGGACGGCGAGCAGGCCGTGGCGATGGTCGCGGAGTTGGCGCCCGACGTCGTCCTGATGGACCTGCGGATGCCGCGGATGGACGGCGTGGAGGCGACCCGCCGCATCAAACAGGAGCACCCGGACGTGGAGGTCGTCGTCCTGACCACCTACGCCGACGACGAGTCGATCTTCGCGGCGCTGCGCGCGGGGGCCCGCGGCTACCTCACCAAGGACGCCGGGGCCGACGAGATCGCCCGCGCCGTCGCCGCCGTCCGCGGCGGGGCGGCCCAGCTCGACCCGGCCGTGCAGCGCCTGCTGGTCGAGGCCGTCGCCACCGACGAACGCCCCCGCAAGGCCGCCGCCCGCGGCGAACCGCCAGACGGCCTCACCCGCCGCGAGGCCGAGGTGCTCACCCTAATCGCGCGCGGACGGTCCAACGCCGAGATCGCCGGTGACCTGTTCATCTCCGAGGCGACGGTGAAGACGCACATCAACAACCTGTTCGCCAAGGCCAGCCTCCGCGACCGCGCCCAGGCCGTCACCTACGCGTTCAGGCACGGCCTCACCGACTGATCGATCGGTCAGCGGGCAGCAAGACCTCGGTCAAGCCGCCCGCGCCCGCGTCTCCGCGCCTCCAGCATGAGGACCGTGCTGAGAACCCGCATGATCGTGAACTACCTGCGCCCGTACGCGCAGTGGCGGATCAACCGTCCCGACATCTGCGACGACGACCGCAACGCCCGCGCCGCGATCGGCCTCATCGACGCGGCCGC
Source organism: Actinomadura meridiana (assembly GCF_039537545.1). Taxonomy (NCBI): domain Bacteria; kingdom Bacillati; phylum Actinomycetota; class Actinomycetes; order Streptosporangiales; family Thermomonosporaceae; genus Actinomadura; species Actinomadura meridiana. The sequence goes on along the minus strand of NZ_BAABAS010000035.1, from coordinate 70,540 downwards.
GTACGTCGCGCACCTGGACGACGGCGCCCGGGTCATCGCCCGCATGGCCGTCGCCGGCTGTTTCACCCGGGGCAGGTTCGACCCGGGCGCCGAGGGGGAGCGGCTGATCCGTTTCTGGCACTACGACAGCGCCGTCGGCGGGCCGTCCGACCTCCTCGAAGCCCTCGCGTCCTCCGCCGAACGCGGCCACCGCCCGGACGGCGGCGACCCGTCCGCCGCGATCCCGCGCCCCCGCGTAGGCGAAACAACCCCGGCGTAACTCACCCGCTGCGGATCAGTCCTCGGGATGGGTGGATTCGGGCGGGGGCGGGCCCAGGGGGCCGCCGACGGCGGTGAGGGGGGTGTCCAGGCCTTCGCCGGAGCCGTCGCGGCGGCCCAGCGTGGCCGACAGCATGGCCGGGCGGCCGCCCGCGGCGGCGGCGCGCAGCGGGGTCGGTGCCGCCCACGCCTGGAGCAGGACGTCCTCGCCCTTGAGGAAGCGGTGCGAGCGGACGCCGCCGGTGGCGCGGCCCTTGGCCGGGTACTCGGCGAAGTCGGCGACCTTGATCGCGCCGGTCTGGGTGCCGGGCAGCGCCGACGACGAGCCGGAGATCGTGATCACCCGGGCCTCGCGGGCCGGGTCGATGGCGCCGAACCACAGGACGCGGGCGTCCGCGCCGAGCTTGACGCCCGCCATGCCGCCCGCCGCCCGTCCCTGCGGACGGACGATCGACGCGGCGAAGTGCAGCAGCTGCGCGTCGTTGGTGATGAACACGAGATGTTGCTCCTCAGACAGGAGCTGGACGGCGCCGACGACGCGGTCGCCCTCCTTGAGGGTGATGACCTCGAACTCGTCGCGGTTGGCGGGGAAGTCGGGAACGACCCGTTTCACCACGCCCTGCGCCGTGCCCAGGGCGAGGCCACCGCCCGCGTCGGACACGGCCGCGACGCCCACGATCGTCTCGTCCGGTTCCAGGTCGACGTACTCGGTGATCGGGGCGCCGCCCGCCAGGGACGGTGGTGAGGCGGACGCCGGCAGCGTCGGCAGGTCGAGCACGTCGATCCGGATCAGCCGTCCCAGCGAGGTGACGGCGCCGACCTGACCGCGTGCGGAGGCAGGGACGACGGAGGTCAGCACGTCGTGCGGCGCGCGGGGGCCACTGTCGGCCAGCGGGGCGGCGTCGTGGGTGCGGGCCAGCAGCCCGGTGGACGACAGCAGCACCGTGCACGGGTCGTCGGCCACCTCAAGCGGCACGGCCTCCGCCGCGGTCTGACCCGAGGATTCGAGCAGGATCGTCCGGCGCGGGGTGGAGAACTCCTTGGCGACGTCGCCCAGTTCCCTGGAGACGACGCCGCGCAGCTTGCGCTCCGATTCGAGGATCGCGGTCAGCCGGGCGATCTCCTTGGCGAGCTGCTCCTTCTCCTTCTCCAGTTCGAGCCGGTCGTAGCGGGTGAGGCGGCGCAGCGGCGTGTCGAGGATGTACTGGGCCTGGATCTCGGACAGCTCGAAGATCTGGATGAGCCGCTGTTTGGCCTGCGAGGCGTCGTCGCTCTGCCGGATGACCTGGATGACCTCGTCGATGTTGAGCAGCGCGATCAGCAGGCCGTCGACGAGGTGCAGGCGGTCCTCGCGCTTGCGGCGGCGGAACATCGACCGGCGCCGGACGACCTCGATGCGGTGGTCGACGTACACCTGGAGCAGTTCGCGCAGCCCGAGGGTGCGGGGCTGGCCGTCGACGAGCGCGACGTTGTTGATGCCGAACGTCTCTTCCATCGGCGTCAGCTTGTACAGGTCCTGGAGGACGGCCTGCGGGTTGAACCCGTTCTTGATCTCGATGACCAGGCGGAGGCCGACGGTGCGGTCGGTGAGGTCCTTCAGGTCGGAGATGCCCTGGATCTTCTTGGCGTTGACCAGTTCCTTGATCTTGGCCTTGACCCGTTCGGGGCCGACCGCGTACGGCAGCTCGCTGACGATGATGCCCTTGCGGCGGGGCGTGACGTTCTCGATGGTCGTGGTGGCGCGGGTGCGGAAGGTGCCGCGCCCGTTCTGGTAGGCGTCGCGGACGCCGTCCAGCCCGACGATCTTGCCGCCGGTGGGCAGGTCGGGCCCGGGCACGAAGCGCATCAGGTCGTCGAGCGTGGCGTCCGGGTGGTCGATCAGGTGCCGGGCGGCGGCGATGACCTCGCCGAGATTGTGCGGCGCCATGTTCGTCGCCATCCCGACCGCGATTCCGGACGAGCCGTTGACCAGCAGGTTCGGGAACGCGGCGGGCAGGACCTCGGGCTCGGTCTCCTGCCCGTCGTAGTTGGGGCGGAAGTCGACGGTGTCCTCGTCGATGGAGTCGACCATGAGCATGGCCTCGCGGGACAGCCGCGCCTCGGTGTACCGCATGGCGGCGGGCATGTCGTCGCCGCCGAGCGAGCCGAAGTTGCCGTGCCCGTCGACCAGCGGCATCCGCATCGCCCAGGGCTGCGCCATCCGCACCATCGCGTCGTAGATCGCGCTGTCGCCGTGCGGGTGCAGCTTGCCCATGACCTCGCCGACGACCCGCGCGCACTTGACGTGCCCGCGGTCGGGGCGCAGCCCCATCTCGTTCATCGAGTACAGGATCCGCCGCTGGACGGGCTTCAGCCCGTCGCGGGCGTTGGGCAACGCCCGCTGGTAGATCACCGAGTAGGCGTACTCGAGATAACTGCCGCGCATCTCCTCGGAGACGTCGACGTCGACGATGTTCTCCTCGAAGTCCGGCGGTGGAGGGGCCTGGGATCCGCGTCGTGCCATGCCCACATTGTTGCCGGTCCCAGAGACATCTTCGGCCACCCCCGCCGAACACGCCCGATCTTCACGCCCGGTTCGCGGCGGACGTCACACTAACGGCGGGCCACGACCAGGGTTCCCCGTTTGGTCACCGGAAGGGGCGTGGGGACGCGGCGGGCGGCCTCGACGGCCTCCGGACGGGCCATGTGGCGGGCGACCAGGTAGTCGCGGACGGCGTCGCGGTCCGGCAGCGTGATCAGCGGCGCGTCCCAGCGTTCGACCTCGACCTCGCCGAACACCTCGCAGACGCGGGCCGGGGCCTCCTCGGCGTCGAACGTGGTCGGCCGGGGACGCCAGACGGGCGACAGTTCGGGGCTGTCGGTACGGCAGATCGCGGTGGCGAACAGGACTCCGCCGGGGGCGAGGACGCGACGGGCCTCGCGGAGCGCGAGACCCGGGTCGTCCAGGTGGTAGAGCATGTTGACGGCCACGGCGGCGTTGAACGTCCCGTCCCGGAAGGGTAGGCGGAGCGCGTTCGCTTGGACGCGTGTCCCCGGATGGGCGCGCAGGAGGCTCTCCGAGGCGTCGAGACCCACGAGCTGGAACGGCGGCGAGTGGGGGAGCGCGTCGCTGAGGGCGCCCTCCCCGCAGCCGATGTCCAGGACGCGGGACGGCCCGTCCGCCAGCAGCTTCGCGGCGATGTGGTCGTGCAGGCTCCGCGCCCCGATCAGGTACTGCCTGGTGACCCTCGCGGCGAGGCGGAAGCGGTCCGGGTCGGAGTCGAAGTCGGGCGTGACGGCCATGGACTGAGTCTGCCCATGGAACCGCCCCGGAAAAGCGCCGTCAGGCGGCGGCGCCACCGTCGACGACCAGGTCGTGCCCGACGACGTGGCTTGAAGCGTCCGACGCCAGCCACAACACCGTTTCGGCGATCTCGGAGGTGTCCGCCACCCTCCCGGACGGCGCGGCGGTGCGCATCCGTTCTGCGCGCTCTGCACGGGTCTCGCCGGGATGCAACGACATCGGTGTGTCACTGGCGCCGGGGCTAACGGCGTTGATGCGGACACCGTCGGCGATGTGGTCGAGGGCCGCTGCGCGGGTCAATGCGCTGACCGCCGCCTTGGACGCCGTGTACGCGGCCATACCGCGAAGACGGCGATGCGCTCCGATGTTCGACGCGATGTTCACGATCGTCCCGCCACCATGCCGCCGCATGTGCGCGATTTCGTGCTTCATCGACAGGAACACGCCGGACAGGTTCACCGCGAGGACGTCGTCCCAGGCCGCCTCCTCGATGTCGGCGAGCGGCCCGGTCGGGCCGAGGACTCCGGCGTTGTTGACGGCGGCGTGCAGGCCGCCATGGCGGGCCACGACGGTCTCGACCATCCGGGCGACGCTGGACGTGTCGGTCACGTCGGCGACGATGTGGTCGACGCGGTCGGGATGGATCTCCTTGCTGGCGTCGACCAGCGCGGACGTGTCGCGTCCCGCGAGAACGACGGTGGCGCCCTCGCGGACGAACGCGCGGGCGATGGCGCGGCCGATGCCGCCCGAACCTCCGGTGACGAGCGCGATCTTGCCGTCGAGCGTCATGGCGTGTCTCCCTAGATATTAGATCAATCGTTCTTGAATTGGACCGAAGAAAGCCCCGCCTCGCGTGAGGCGGGGAAAGGGTCAGTCGAAGATGGTCATGGCCTCGCGGGTCGCCTCGCGGAGACGGTCGTCGTCGGCGGGCGCGCGGCCCAGCACCCGGAGGCCCTGGAGGAAGACGACCACGAACCGTGCAAGCGCGCGCGGGTCACGGTCCGCAGCCAGTTCTCCCTGCGCGCGGGCGCGGGTCAGCGCCGACGTGAGCGACGCCTCCAGGAAAGTCCAGCTGGCCTCCACCAGCCGGGCGGCCTCGGGGTCGCGGGCGGCGAGTTCCACCGCCGCGTTGACGACGAAGCAGCCGTGTCTCGGCCGGTCTCGCGCCGACTCCGCCGCGTAGCTCTCGACCAGCGCCCGGAGCTGCGGCAGGACGGGCCCCGGCCGCGACAGCGCGTCCGCGACCGTCGGGTCCGTCGTGCGCAGATAGTGCTCGAACGCCTTCAGGTACAGGTCGTGCTTGCCGCCGAACGTCGCGTAGATGCTGGCGCGGGCGATGCCGAGGCGCGCCACGAGGTCGGCCATCGAGGTCGCCTCGTACCCGCGCTCCCAGAACAGGTCGAGCGCGCGGCTCAACGCCTCGTCCGGGTCGAACTCCTTCGTCCGTGCCATGCCCGGAACGATAGTCCTATCAAGAACGAACGGTCAAATATCGGTACCGCATGCGGTGTCGGGCGAGCCTTCGTGCGAGTGCCGCACGAGGTTGACGCGCTCTTTTCGATGCCCTGCCATGAGCGCTTCATCTCGCCGCTACTCACGTCCCCCCTCGGCATGAACGGATGGGACGGAGGAAACCTGGCGAAACGCCAGAAAGCGCGGCGTAGTGTCCGCCCCTCCTGATAGGACAGGGCCGACGATCTCGCTCACGAAGGGGACCCATGGGCGTCTACCAGCATCTATCCAAGTACGCCGGCCTGCATGTGACCACGTTCAACGAGGGGACGTGGGACGACGACGAGGCCGAGGACGGCGCGCTTGAGGACGGTCTCGCCGAGGAGCTTCCGGCCGCCGCCGAGGCCGCCTGGCATGTGGGGACGACGTTCGGCGAGGAGCCCTTCGCGGACGTCTTCGCGCGGTTCCTGGAGCTGGTCGACACCACCGAGGTCACGGCGCTGATCATCGGCTACTGGGGCGCGTCCTACGACGACGACGCCGCGGACCCGGTCGACCTGTTGTGCAAGGCCGCGGCCTCCTTCCCGAAGCTGACGTCGCTGTTCCTCGGCGACATCACCGGCGAGGAGTCGGAGATCTCCTGGATCGAGCACTCCGCCATCACGCCGCTGTTCACCGCGTTCCCCGGCCTGGAGCGGTTCGAGGTCCGCGGCGCGGAGGGAATGACGCTCGAACCGATCACGAGCGCGAAGCTGAAGGTGCTGCGGTTCGAGTCGGGCGGGCTGCCCGCGCACATCGTCCGGGCCGTGGGGGCGAGCGACCTGCCGAACCTGGAGCACCTCGACCTGTGGCTCGGCACCGACAACTACGGCGGCGACGCGACCGTCGCGGACCTCGCGCCGTTCCTCGGCGGCGAGCGGTTCCCCGCCCTGCGCCGCCTCGGCCTGGAGGACAGCGAGATCCAGGACGAGATCGCGGCGGCGATCGCGGGGGCGCCCGTCGTGGCGCGCCTGGAATCGCTCAGCCTCGCCATGGGCATCCTCACCGACCGGGGCGCCGAGGCGTTGCTCTCGGGCCAGCCGCTGACGCATCTGCGCGAACTCGACCTGCACCACCACTTCCTGACGGACGCCATGATGGAGCGGGTGAAGGCGGCGCTTCCCGGCGTCGAGGTCGATCTCGACGACCAGTCGAAGCCCGACGAGGACTGGCTCTACATCGCGGTGTCCGAATGACCCGCGCCACCGTCGCCGTGCAAAGCGGCGCGGTGCCGGAATGACGTTCGTGGTGGTCGGGACGCCCGGTGACAGGCGTCCCGCGCTGTTCGCCGCCGCGTGCCGGTCGTCCGGGCTGCCCGAGCCCCGGCTCATCGCCTGGACGGACGTGCTGCGCGGCGGCGAGATCGTCCTGCGGCCGGGCGACCTGCTGCGCGTCGACTCGCCCGGCGAGGACCCGGCTGCCGACGCGCTCCTGCGCGGCCCCGGCTCACCGGCGCGGGTCGGCGGCGGCGCCCGCTGGCACCGGACGTTCACGGCGGCGCTGGCCCGTCTGTCGGCGGCGGCGACGGCCGCCGGGGCGCGGTTCCTCGGCGACGTCGAGGAGATCGCGATCATGTTCGACAAGCGGCGCGCGCATGCCGGGCTCCTGGACGCCGGAGTGCCCGTCCCGCACGCGCTGCCCGAGATCGACGGTTATGCCGCGCTCCGTTCCCGGATGGCCGAGGCGGGGGAGCGGCGGGTGTTCGTGAAACCGGCGCACGGTTCGTCCGCGTCCGGTGTGGTCGCGCTGCAAACCGCACCGGGCCGGGTGAGGGCGGTCACCTCGGCGTTCATGACCGGAGACGGGCCGGTCAACTCGCTGCGCGTGCGCGCCTACGAGACCGAGTCGGAGGTCGCCGCCCTGATCGACGCGCTCGCGCCGGACGGGCTGCACGTGGAGCGGTGGCTGCCGAAGGCAATGGTCGGCGGCCGTGTGTTCGACCTGCGCGTCGTCGTCATTGGCGGTGAACCCACTCACGTGGTCGTCCGCACGAGCCGCCACCCGATGACCAACCTGCACTTGGGCGGTGCGAGGGGAGACCTCACTGCGGTGCAGGGCGCGCTTGGGCCGAACGGCTGGCAACGGGCCCTGGACGTGTGCGTGCGGGCCGCCGCATGTTTCCCGGGCAGCCCTATGGTCGGCGTCGACCTGCTCGTGGGTCAGGGCATGAAGCGGTTCGCGGTCTGCGAGGTCAATGCCTTCGGCGACCTGCTTCCCGGCCTCACCGGTCTGCCCGGCGGTCCCGCCGAAGGGCTCGACACCTATGCCACCCAGATCAGAACAGCCGATTTGAGAACAGCACTGTCCGTATGTATGACATGAACGACGTCGTCGGCAGCCACGACCTGCTGCTGGTGACTCTCGACACGTTGCGCTACGACGTGGCGGCCGAACTGGCCGCGTCCGGTGAGACGCCCACCCTGGCAGGGTTCCTTCCGGGCGGACGCTGGGAACGCCGCCACACGCCGGGCAGCTTCACCTACGCCGCGCACACCGCGATGCTGGCCGGTTTCCTGCCGACCCCCGCGTCCCCGGGGCCGCACCCTCGCCTGTTCGCCGGGACGTTCCCGGGCAGCGAGACGACCACGGACGGCACCTGGACGTTCGACGCCACCGACCTACCGTCTGGGCTGGCCGCCGCCGGGTACCACACGGTCTGCGTGGGCGGCGTCGGGTTCTTCAACAAGCTGACACCGCTCGGATCCGCGCTTCCGTCGCTGTTCGCCGAAAGTCACTGGGAACGTGGGTTCGGCGTGACCGACCCGCAATCGTTGCCCAACCAGATCGACCGCATAGCCGACTGCGTCAGCCGGCTGCCAGCCGAACGACGCCTGTTCCTGCTTCTGAACGTCGCGGCCCTGCACCAGCCCAACTGGTTCTACCTGGACGGTGCCACGCCCGCAGACGGGGACACGCGCGCGAGCCACGCCGCCGCGCTCCGGCACGTGGACGCGCACCTCGGCCGCCTGTTCTCCCTCATGCGACGTCCCTGCTTCGTCATCGTCTGCTCCGACCATGGGACGGCCTACGGGGAGGACGGTCACATCGGGCACCGCATCGGCCACGAGGTCGTCTGGACCGTTCCGTACGGGGAGTTCGTTCTTTCGTGAATCCTTATCAGGCCTACGTCTACGCCTATCCGCACAAGACCGCGTACCGTCCGTTCTCTGTTTCGCAGCCACTGCGCGACGTGTGGTCCGGCGAGGCGCTCGACGCGCTCTTTCTCTACCTGCATGTGCCCTTCTGCGAGATGCGGTGCGGCTTCTGCAATCTGTTCACACGCACCGGCGCGCCCGAAGAACTGACCGGCGCGTACCTAGACGCTCTCGACCGCCAGGCCACCGCCGTCTTGGACGCGCTGGACGGCAAGGGTTCGTTCGCCACCGCCGCTTTCGGTGGCGGTACTCCCACCTACTTCGCCGCGCCCGAACTGGAACGGCTCTGCGATATCGCGGGCCGTTTCCCGGGATTCGGCACGGTCCCCTTGGGCGTGGAGACGTCACCGGCCACCGCGACCACAGACCGCCTGACCGTGCTCGCCGACCGAGGAACGTCCCGCATCTCCATCGGCGTGCAGACCTTCATCGACAGCGAGGCTCGCGCGGCCGTCCGACCCCAGAAACGCGCCGAAGTCGAAGCGGCCCTGGAGCGCATCCGTGCCGTGGGCTTCCCGACCCTCAACATCGACCTCATCTACGGCATCGACGGTCAGACACCCGCGACCTGGATGCACTCCCTGAACGCCGCCCTAGCCTGGCACCCAGAAGAGATCTACCTCTACCCCTTGTACGTCCGTCCGAAGACCGGCCTCGAACACCGCGCGCAAGACTGGGACGACCACCGCCTGAGCCTCTACCGGATCGGCAGAGACCACCTCCTGGCCGAAGGCTATGAGCAGGTATCAATGCGGATGTTCCGGAAGCCCTCCGCGCATGCCAATGGCACCGAATACTGCTGCCAGACGGACGGCATGATCGGACTGGGGTGCGGAGCCCGCTCCTACACGTCCCGCCGCCACTACTCGTTCGAATACGCGGTGGAGCAAAGACACGTCCGCTCCATCATCAACGACTACGTGGCCGAGAAGGACTTCACCACCGCACGGGTCGGCTTCGACCTGGACGACGACGAACGCCGTCGCCGCCACCTCATCCAGTCGCTCCTGCAGGCGCCAGGCCTTGACCGAACCCTCTACAAGTCACACTTCGGCACAGACCCGCTGGACGATTTCCCCGCGGACCTCGGCACCTTCCAAGAGCACGGATGGCTGGAAACGTCCGACGACACCATCAGGTTGACTCCAGAAGGGCTTGCCTACTCCGACGCCATCGGCCCCGCGCTGTTCTCACCGCGCGTCCAGGAGCTGATGGCTTCCTACAAGGCCCGCTGATGGAGCACCTCACCATCCTCTACCGGGGGCCGCTTTCCAGCTGCGACTACGACTGCCCGTACTGCCCGTTCGCCAAGCGCCGCGACACCCCGGCCCAGCTCCGCGCAGACCGTGCCGCGCTAGAACGCTTCACGGAATGGGTCTCTACCCAAGACCACCGCATCTCCGTGTTGTTCACGCCGTGGGGCGAGGGTCTCGTCCGGTCCTGGTACCGGCGCGCGCTCACGGACCTCAGCCATCTACCTCATATCGACCGTGTCGCTATCCAGACGAACCTGAGCCATCGCGTGTCGTGGACGTCCGACGCCGACCTGACCCGCCTCGCGCTGTGGGCGACGTACCACCCCGGCCAGGTCCCGTACGACCGGTTCCTGGCCAAGTGCCATGAGCTGGACGCCCGTCGGGTGCGGTTCAGCGTCGGCGTCGTCGGCCTCCCCGACCACCTGGAAGCCGCCCAACGCCTGCGCGCCGACCTGCCCTCCGGCACCTACCTGTGGATCAACGCCGCCGAAGGCCACACCTACACCGACGCCGAGGCCGACGACTGGACGGCGATCGACCCCCATTTCCCGACAAGCCGCCACCCGCACCCCAGCCGTGGCCTCGCCTGCCGAACCGGCGACACAGTCGTCTCTGTGGACGGCGACGGCACCGTCCGCCGCTGCCATTTCGTCCCCACCGTCCTGGGCAACCTCTACGACGGTTCGTTCCGAAAAGCCCTCGCCCCGCGCCCCTGCCCCCTGGACGTGTGCGACTGCCACATCGGTTACGTCCACCTGGAGCCACTCGACCTGTACACCACCTTCGCCGGAGGCATCCTGGAACGAATCCCGGCCCGCCCCTGACCCATATGAGCGGGCGTCCGTTGGTGACTGGGGAAGTGCGACCAACGGACGCCCGCCCGGGGGCGGGGGGGAGGCCCGCTGGCTCAGGTCTGCTTCTCGGGGTGGTAGTCGGACTCGTCCACGCCGAACGTCCAGGCGACGCCCGCGCGCGCTGTGCGAGTGTCTGGTGGGACGCGCAGGTAGTAGGTGCGGCGGGTTCCGTCCGGCTCCGGGGTGGAGTTCACGACCTCCACCATCACGACCGGTTCGTCGCCGGGAAGCTCGATCGACCACAGGACACCGGTCTCGTCCCGGTGCACGGGACGGGCGCCGGTCTCGGCCAGATAGCGGTCGTAACCGAAGATCTCCAGCATCACCCGGCGCAGCTCGGCGTTCTCCTCGGACGAGATGCGTGCGGGCGTGAGGTTGGTCAGCGAGTCGACGAAGTCGGGCGGAATCGGCATTCCGCGCCAGGAATGCAAGGCGAAGCCGTCGGGATACGCGAGCGCGGGACCGTCGCCACGGTGGAGCCGTCCGGGTTCGTCGCGGTGCAGTTCGCTGGGACGTTCCGACAGGATGACCAGCCGCTCGTACGGCCACCACCAACCGGAAGACCGGGCGGCCTCGGCAAGACCGGCGAGCGGGCCGTCCAACCGTCCGAGCGTTTCGAACAGCGCCAGCCAAGGCGCGTCGTGCTGGCCGAGGACCGCGTCGAGCGTGGCACCGCGCAGGAGGGCCCCGGCCTCCTCCGCGCGGTCGCCGTCCGGCAGCTCGCCAATGGCGCCGCGCACGCGCGTGACCAGTGCCTGCACCTGGTTCCAGAGGAGCCCGCCCGTCTCGGACCACACCCGCGGCCACTGCTCCGGCCCCTGTTCGGAGCAGGCCGCGGTGCGTTCGGCCTCCCACGGGCGCGTCCGCACCTTGGCCAGAACGCTCGCTCCCGCGTCGGTGCCGACCAGGTCGGCCCTGGCTTGCGCGACGAGTTCGCCGAGCCCGGCGGCGGCCAGGGCGTCGCCATGACCGGCCAGGACGGCCGCGGCGACGGCGCCGCGCGCGGGGGAGGGCACCCAGACATACCGCTCGGGTGCGGGCAGACCGGCGGCAGCGTACGCCGCCGCGATCCCGGCCTCCGCGCGTTCACGGTCGGCGGGCCCGGTGGAGAAGGCGGTCGACTGCCAGTCGCCGACCACGAAATGGGGTTCGCGTGCTGTCGCGGTGGGCATTTACAGACCTCTCAGTCGGCGACGACGCGGACGGTACCGGGCATGTACTCGCGCTGGCGGATGACGCGGTACCAGCCCTTCGGCAGGGTGATCGCCGCGTGCTCCTCGTGGACCAGCCGCCCGCCGGACGGCAGGTGCAGATGGTCCGGGGCGAGCGGATCGGGGACGCGCCGCAGCGAACCCGGCGCGGACAGCGCGTGCGCGTGCCCGGTGGCCTCGCCCAGCGCCAGGACCATGCGGCCCCGCCCGTCCCGTGGCGCCTCCGGCAGGTCACGGACGGACTGCGGGACGGCGTCCTCCGCCACCGGCAAGATCAGGATGTCTCCCTGTCGGTACATGCGACGAACGTAACGTCCACCACCGACAGAACGAGCGCCGACAAAACGAGCACCGACAGACGCGGGCGCCCAACCCGGCTAGAAGCCCCGCGTGCGCCGAGCCGCCGGACGGGCCCACCGCCCCGACGCGCTCAACCCGACGTGCTGGAACGCCCGGATGAACTCACCACCGAGGTTCACGCCCGCGCCCAGCGCCAACGCCACGGAAACGGCGCCAATAAGGCTCAACACACCCGCCTCAGGAGAACCAGTGTTGAGCTCGACCATGCCCCGGTAGAGCGCGGTCCCGGGCAGCAGGGGGCCAATCGCAGGCACCACGAACGGCATGACGGGCTGCCCATGCCTACGCGCCAGCCAGTTCGCCCCGACACCCACCACAGTGGCGGCAACGGCAGCCGCCAAGACCGGCGGGACATTCCACCCACGCGCCAGGACGTACAACACCCAGATCACCCCGCCGCCAAGGGCCGCCGCAGTCAGCACGTTGCGTGGAACGGCCAGCGATACGGCGAACGTCAACGAAATCGCCGCAGCAGCCAGGACGGCGACCGGTTCCAACTCCGCCGCAGGAGTGGGCAGGTGGCCGACATCAAGCGACACACCGAGTTTGACCGCGATGTACACGACCGCGCCCAGCCCCGACACGATCGCCGCGAGCATGAAGAAGACCTCCAGGACCCGCGCACCAGCGCTGACCAGGTCACCAGTGATTCCGTCCTGGATACTCGCGACCAACGGACGCCCCGGCAGCAGCGCCAGGATCGCGCCCGTGACGATCGTCGCGGCCTGACCGGGATTGCCCATCGCCACCACGATCGCCGCGGCCCCCGCACCGATCGCGGCGGCCAACGCCAGTTGGAAGAACTCCGCGATCCCGCGCCGCGCCAACGCGGCAGCGGCACGGTCACCAAGCAGAGTGGCGACGAACGCCGTGGTCGCCACAAGTGGCCCGCCCCCAACAAGCACACTGCCGGACGCCGAGATAAGCCCCAGCGACACCACCAGCAACCACGCCGGATAGGGAGGACGAGCCCGCTTTATCTCCGCGAGCCTCTCGTGGGCCTGGTCAAGCTCCAACATCCCAATAGATGCGTCCTGGACAAGCTGATGAAGCGCAGTGAGCCGCCAGAACGCGGGTGTACGACGACGAATGGCCCGCGTCCCCGTAACCGGAGGCTCGCCCTTCCCAGGATGGGCCGAGACGAGAATGCTCGTCAGAGTGACCTGCACCTCACAACGCGGAAGCTCGTAGGCGACCGCCAACCCCAGCATCGCCTCGTTGACCCGCTCGGTCGTCTCACCACTCGCCAGGAGCAGTTCGCCGACACGCAGGACCAGGTCGATGGCTCGCGGGTCGACGCTCTCGGCGGGCTCCTCCTCGGGGGGTTCAGGGGGCGAGTGGGTCATCAGAACATGCCACGTCCGCCGCAAGCGTTCCGCCGCGCCCATGCCCCGCCCGCGTTCCTTCCCGCCGGTAACCGATCTTGATTTGCAGGCTACCCGTGCCCTCACGTCCGAAATCCGCCGCCCCCGTTATCCACAGAACGAGATTCTGGTGCGGTGCCGTCGGCGGTGCTGGTAGCAAGGACGCATGAGTACTTCCGACCAGCTCCGGGACGAGGCCGAGCGCTGCCTGCGCGCACTGGCGGGCGACGGCGCGCGCCTCCGCGACGACCAGTGGACGGCGATCAACGCCCTCGTCGTCGAGCGACGCCGTGCCCTGGTCGTCCAGCGCACCGGCTGGGGCAAGTCCGCCGTGTACTTCGTGGCCACCCGGCTGCTCCGGGCCCGCGGCGCCGGGCCCACCGTGATCGTCTCGCCGCTGCTGGCGCTGATGCGCAACCAGATCGACGCCGCCGACCGCGCGGGCATCCATGCCCGCACCGTCAACTCGTCCAACACCGGCGACTGGGAGCAGATCTTCGCCGAGGTCGAGGCGGGCGCGGTCGACGTCCTGCTGGTCAGCCCCGAACGTCTCAACAACCCCGAGTTCCGTGACCTCGTCCTGCCCAAGCTCGCCGCCGGGGCCGGCCTCGTCGTGGTGGACGAGGCGCACTGCATCTCCGACTGGGGCCACGACTTCCGCCCCGACTACCGGCGGCTCCGCACCCTCCTCGCCGAACTCCCGCCGGGCATCCCGGTCTTGGCCACCACGGCCACCGCCAACTCCCGCGTCACCCAGGACGTCGCCGAGCAACTCGCCGGAGACGACGCCCTCGTCCTGCGCGGCCCCCTCGAACGCGAATCGCTCCACCTGGCCGTCGTCACACTGCCCACCGCCGCCCAGCGCATCGCCTGGCTGGGCGACCGGCTAGGCGAACTCCCCGGTTCCGGCATCATCTACACCCTCACCGTGGCCGCCGCCCACGAGATCGCCGGATACCTCAGCGACCGGGGCCACCGGGTAGCCGCCTACTCAGGCCAGACCGAACAGGCAGAACGCCTCCAGCACGAACAAGACCTCCTCGACAACAACCTCAAAGCCCTGGTCGCCACGAGCGCCCTAGGCATGGGCTTCGACAAACCCGACCTCGGCTTCATCGTCCATGTCGGCGCTCCACAGTCTCCGGTCGCCTACTACCAGCAGATCGGACGCGCCGGACGCGGCGTCGACCGCGCGGAGGTGATCCTGCTCCCCGGCCGTGAGGACCGCGACATCTGGGCCTACTTCGCCAGCCTCGCGTTCCCCCCGGAGCCCACCGTCCGCCAAACCCTCGAAATCCTCCAGTCCACAGACCGCCCTCTCTCCACGGGCGCCCTGGAACCCCACGTAGACCTCAACCGCACCCGCCTGGACATGATGCTGAAGGTCCTCGACGTCGACGGCGCCGTCCGCCGCGTCAAGGGGGGCTGGACGGCGACCGGCCAACCCTGGTCATACGACCGCGAACGCTACGACCGCGTCACCGCCGAACGCCGCCGAGAACAACAAACAATGCTCGACTACATCACCACCACAACCTGCCGAGAGGAGTACCTACGCCGCCAGCTCGACGACCCTGACGCAACCCCCTGCGGCCGTTGCGACAACTGCACAGGTCGCCACTGGCCCGCCGACGTCACCGAGAAGAGCACGACCCAGGCCCGCACCCGCCTACACCGCCCCGGCGTGGACGTCGCCCCCCGCCGCATGTGGCCCGCCGGAGTCAAGGACGACCTGGGCGTCTCCGGCCGCATCCCTCCCACCCTCCAGGCCGAGACGGGCCGCGCCCTGGGCCGCCTCACCGACATCGGCTGGGGCACCCGCCTACGCGCCCTGCTCGCCGCCCCCGACACCGACGTCCCCACCGACATGCTCGACGCCGTGGTCCGGATCCTCGCCGCCTGGGACTGGCCCGCCCGCCCTGCCGGCGTGGTCACCATCGGCTCCCGCTCCCGCCCCCGCCTGGTCACCACCTTCGGCCGCCAGATCGCCGAAATAGGCCGCCTCCCCTACCTGGGCGAGTTGACCCCCGTAGGCGACCCGACCCCACGCCGCCACAACAGCGCCCAACGCCTCCGCTCCGTCTGGCACACCCTCACCGTCCCCCCCGACCTGGCCACAGCCCTCCGCACCACCCCAGGGCCGATCCTCCTGGTAGACGACCAGATAGAAACCGGCTGGACAATGACCATCGCAACCCGCCTCCTCAAAGAATCCGGCGCCCAATCAATCCTCCCTCTGACCCTGGCCACCCCCAACTAACCGGACCCCAAGCGACCCAACCCATCTGTCAGCCGCCCGCGCGCCCCTGTGGGCGCGGACGAAGACGGCGGCTACCAGTGGGCCCTCGCCGACCGCCCGCGCGCCCCCGTGGGCGCGGGCGGTGACGACGTGGCCGGCCCGTGCGCGCGGCCCCGCGCACGGGCCGGCGTCCCACCCCGGGCGCCGCGGCGGAGAAGGTCCGCGGCGAACGGGAGTCGGCTGACCGGACGGCGGCCCCGGCGGCCGGCACCGCCGGGGCGCGCCCGGGAGCGCCGCCGTCTTGAAGAGACGGATGACGACGGCGGTGGATCGGCCCGGAGAAAGTGTTCTAGAGGTTAGAAAACTCTGTCCAGTTGTTTGAAAGAACATCTTGAGATAAGTTCAGCAGGAAATGTCATCATTTCCCGCCGAACTGACCGTTCGGCCATTTTCGGCGGCCCAGCAGAGCAGGTAGTAATGTCCATCTCCGTGTCGCCGAATCTTGACGCGCTTCTCGACTGCCCGTCCGGGCTGCTCGATATGACGTTCGACCAACTGCGGACGCTGCTGGCCGTGCACGAGACGGGGTCCGCGTTGCGGGCAGCCAGAGTGCTCGGGCGTGAGCAGTCGAGTGTCCAGAAGCAACTCGACACCCTGAATCGGAACAGCCAGGCGTTGTGCGGCGAGGTGCTGACGGTTCGGCAGGGGCGCGGCAAGGATTACCTGTTCACGCCGACGGGGGAGACCACCGTCGAACTGGCGCGGACGACCTTCGAGAAATGGTTGGAGTCGATCCACTGGAGCCGACGCCGTCTGGGCAGAATGCTGACCGTCGGCACCACCGAGTTCACGCTGCCGATCGTGTCCCGGGCGTGGAACCTGGTCTCGGAGGAGTTCCAGCAGCGTGAGGTGGAGTTCAAGGTCGCCCACGTCCGCACCAAGGAGCTGTGGTCACGCCTGGAGACCCGCCAGGTCGACCTGATCTGCGGCAGCATCGTCAGCACCCCCGAGGGCGACCTGCGCCTGGAGGAGTACGAGGTCATCGAATACGCGCGAGGCCAAGCGCTACTCCTCACCAACCTGACTGAGTCAGAGCTGCCGGACGCGGCAATCGAAACCAGTCGGCTAGGCGGCGTCCCCCTGGTGGTGCCACCGGCAGGCCTCGTCGCCGACCTGCTCGCCACCTGGTACGGAACGAACTTCCGCGACCGCCTCACCGTCGTCGCCGACATCGACGACGTGCACTACGGCCTGTCCCTACTACGCTCGGGCTTCGTCCGGGGATGCATGATCGTCACCGGTTCGATCGGCCGCGGAATGGCCGCCCAGGACGACCCGGACGCCGTCCCGCTCCGCACCATCACCCTGAACGACGATCTGAAGCCCCGAGCCGAGCTGATGACCGGCGCCTTCGTCCGCCGCGCCGACCTCGAACGCTACGACGCCGCCCACCCCCTGAACCGCCTGTGGGCCGCGGTAAAAGAGGACGTCCGCACCTACACCCCCATCGCCTGACCCACCAACCCCGCCCCACCCACCACCACCCGCCGCGCCCACAACCGCCCGTGCGACTGAC
The DNA here is from genome assembly GCF_039537545.1 of Actinomadura meridiana. Lineage (NCBI taxonomy): Bacteria > Bacillati > Actinomycetota > Actinomycetes > Streptosporangiales > Thermomonosporaceae > Actinomadura > Actinomadura meridiana. Next base: position 53,493 of record NZ_BAABAS010000035.1, on the reverse strand, counting down.
GGGCTACCCACCACCGCTGCCCCTGCTGCCGCGCGGCGGTATGGCGGGTTGCTCGACGTGCGGTGCACAGCGCTGCTCGTGCCCTAGGTGAACTGCGTTCTGGGTGAGCTCCGCGTTGGACGTGGCACGTTCGTCGTGCAGTAGGCCCTGAGCAGCGTTGCGGGGGTTCCAGGGGGTCGCCCCCCTGGGCTAACACGCACGCCCCCCTGGGCTTATTTGATTTGGTTGTCTACTACGTCCAGGGTGGGGCGGGCGCCTAGGTGTTGCATGGCTCGGGCGGCCAGGCGGCAGCCTGCGGTCAGGGCGTCGGCGGGTTGCTTGCCGTCCAGCCAGGGTGGGATGAAGCCCGCGACGAAGGCGTCGCCGGCGCCGGTGCCGTCGGCGATCTTCTCGACGGGTTCGGCGGAGACGGTGACGGGTTCGGGGCGGCCGTTGGTGTACCAGAGGGCGCCGTCGGCGCCGCTCTTGATGACGACCTGCGGGTACCAGGCGGTGAGGACCTTGGCGGCCTGTTCGGGGGTGTCGCGGCCGGTGAGGATCTCGGCCTCCTTGGCGTTGACGACCAGGAGGCGGGCGCCCTGCGTCCATTCGAGGAAGGGCTCGGCGCCCATCCGCTTGAGGGGGGAGGACGAGCCGCCGTCGACCGACACCGACATCTGCGCCTTGCGGGCGAGATCGAGGGTGTGGATGGCGGCCTTGCGGGAACCCTCGTTGATCAGGGAGTAGCCCGAGATGTGCAGGTGGGTGCCCTGGACGAACAGGTCCTTGCAGCGCTCGATGTCCTCGGGGAGGAGGGCGGCGTTGGCTCCGGGGTCGGACAGCATGGTGCGGTCGCCCTTGTGGGTGACCATCACGACGCAGGTTCCGGTGGGACGTTCCTGGTCCATGACGAGGCGGGCGTCGACGCCGTACCCCATCAGTTCCATGTCCCGGTTGCGGCCCGCGATGTCGGAGCCGCGGCGTCCGACGAAGGCGACGTCGATTCCCTCGACGGCGAGCCAGGCGGCCACGTTGGCGCCCGAGCCGCCACCGTGGATCGTCACGGCGGCGGGCGTGTCGCTCCCCTTCGCGAGGGGGAACGCGGCACGCGCGACGGTATCTGTCATAAGATCGCCGACCACGACCACGCGCGTCATGGAGTCATCACCTCGATCAACACGGCCCGCGCGAGCGGCAATTCTGGGCGTGTGCTTGACCGTAACAGCTCTTGAGCCCGGATTAGGTCTCGAACGCGCAGCGAAACCGAGGAAGCACGGTTTTTCCTCTCGCGGGGCCTGGAGTGCCCGTGCCTTACTCTCGGGTACGTGACCGAGCGTTACCCGGATCAGTGGGAGGCCGACGTCGTCCTGAGCGACGGCGGAACGGCGCATCTGCGGCCCATCCGGCCCGCTGACGGGGGGCTCCTGCGCGATTTCCATTCGCGGCTGTCACCGGAGTCGATCTACTACCGGTTCTTCTCGCCGCGCCCGACGCTCTCGGACCGTGATGTCGAACACTTCACGCATGTCGATCACGATCGGCGGGTCGGGCTGATCGCCACGATCGGCGAGGAGATGGTGGCAGTCGTCCGCTATGACCGAATTGATAGCGGGACGGCGGAGGTCGCGTTCCTGGTGGAGGACGCGCACCAGGGCCGCGGGCTCGGGCCCGTGCTGTTGGAGCACATCGCGGCGGCGGCGCGGGAGCGGGGCGTGCGCCGGTTCGTGGCGAGTGTGCTGCCCGACAACCGGCGGATGACGCGGGTGTTCCGGGAGGCGGGTTTCCGGGCCGAGCAGCGGTACGAGGAGGGCGTGTTCGAACTCGTCCTGGACATCGAGCCGACCGAGACGTCGCTGGAGGTGATGGCGGCGCGTGAGCACCGGGCGGAGTCGCGGTCGATCCAGCGGTTGCTGTTCCCGGGGTCGGTGGCGGTGATCGGCGCGAGCCGGGCCGAGCACAGCGTCGGGCGGACGGCGCTGCGGAACCTGCTGGCCGGGGACTTCAGCGGGCCCGTGTATCCGGTGCATCCGACTGCGGCGGCGGTGGCCGGTGTTCGTGCTTATCCGTCTGTTCTGGAGATTCCGGACGATGTCGACCTCGCGGTCGTGGCCGTGCGGGCGGACGTCGTCCACGAGGTGGTGGAGGAGTGCGCGGGCAAGGGCGTGCGGGGTCTGATCGTGGTCTCGTCCGGGTTCGGGGAGATCGGCGAGGACGGGCGTGCCAGGCAAGAGGAACTGGTGCGGCTCGCGCGGGCCTATGGGATGCGTGTCGTTGGTCCGAACTGCTTGGGCATCGCCAATACCGATGCGGGCGTGAGGTTGAACGCGACTCTGGCGCCCACGATGCCGGGACGGGGCCCCGTGGGCTTCTTCTCCCAGTCGGGTGCGCTCGGGATCGCGATTCTGCAACGGACGGCTGAACGCGGCCTGGGACTGTCCACGTTCGTCTCCGCCGGAAACCGGGCGGACGTGTCCGGCAACGACCTGATGCAGTACTGGGAAGAGGACCCGGCGACCAAGGCCGTCCTGTTGTATCTGGAATCGCTGGGCAACCCCCGCAAGTTCACGCGGCTCGCGCGCAGGCTCGGACGCCGCAAGCCGATCGTGGCGGTGAAGAGTGGGCGGAGCACGCAGGGTGTCCCGCTCGGGCACGCGGCGCGGGCGTTGACGCTGCCCGATCACGCGGTCAGCGCGCTGTTCCAGCAGGCCGGGGTGATCCGCGTGGACGACCTGGCGGAGCTGTTCGACGTGGCGCAGGTGCTGGCCTACCAGCCGCTTCCTGCGGGCGACCGGATCGCGATCATCGACAACTCGAACTCGCTGGGGCTGCTGGCGCAGGACGAGGCCGTCGCGCTCGGCCTGGACGCCCGGCCGCGCATCGACCTCGGTCCGAGCGCCGACGCCGACGACTACGAGGCGGCGCTCGCATCGGCGCTGAGCGACGAGACCGTCGACGCGGTGGTGGCGCTGTTCACGCCCCCGACGTTCGGCGGCTACGACCCGCGCGTCCCGGAAAGGATCCGGCGGCTGGCGGCGGGTGCCGTGAAGCCGATCGTGGCGACGTATCTCGGGACGGAGGGCATGCCCGCCGAACTGCGCGCGACCGGCCCGGACGGCATGGCGGCGGAGGGCTCGATCCCGTCCTATCCGTCGCCGGAGGACGCCGTCAGGGCGCTGGCCTACGTGATCCGGTACGCACAGTGGCGGCGGCGCCCCGCGGGCCGTGTGCCGGAGCTCGACGGCGTTGATCGAGACAGGGCCCGCGAGCTGGTCGCCGAATGGCTCGACTCGGACGACCAGGGCGGGCCCGTGGAGGCGACGGCGGAGCAGGCGGCCGAGCTGCTGGCCTGCTACGGCATCGGTGTGTCCGAGGGCGGAGGAGTGCCGACCCGCGTCGTGATCAGGGAGGACCCCTCGTTCGGCGCGGTGATCTTGTTCGGCATCGCCGACGAGACCGCGGCCCTGCTGGACGACCGCGCCTACCGGCTGTCCCCGCTCGCGGACGTCGACGCGGCGGAGATGATCCGCGCCGTCCGCACGGCGCCGCTGCTGCTCGGGCATCGCGGCGCGGAACCGGTGAACCTGACGGCGCTGGAGGAGTTGTTGTTGCGCGCGTCCCGCCTCAACTACGACCTGCCCGAGGTGGCGCGGCTGGAGCTGAGCCCGGTCATGGCGGACGCCTCGGGCGTCGACGTCCGGCACGTGACGATGACCCTGGCCCGGCCGCCGGGACCGCGGCCCGAACTGGGGCCGCGGCGGCTCTCCTGACGTCCGTCAGCCCGTCAGCCCGTCAGCCCGTCAGCCCGTCAGCCCGGCGGTCCTGGGGCCGGTTCCGGCCCCGGCGGAACCGGGTCCGGGTCGGGCACCGGGGGAGACGGGTCGGGCGCGGGGCCGGGCGGCGTCGGTTCCGGCGGCGGTCCGGGCGGAACCGGTTCGGGGGACGGCCCCGGCGGGACGGGCCCGGGCGGCCGCGGCGGAGGCCCGGGGGACGGCCCGGGCGGCGGCTCCACGGGCGGGACCAGCGGTTCCGGGGTCGGCGCCGGGTCCGGGGTGGGCGGCGGCACCGGTGGCGGCGTGGGGAGCGGCTTCTCGTCCATGCCGGACCCGTACCCGCGATGGAGCCGATCATCATGCCGGGGGCCGGTCGTGTGCGCGGCCGACCCCGGACAGGGCAGGATGGGGCCATGAGGGAAACCCGAGCGACCGTCGGCGGTCTGCGCACGGCGATCGAGCGCAGCGGCTACTACCCGGACCTGGTCGCGGACGCGGTGGAGTCGGCCATCGGCGAGGAGCCCGTCGTCGCCTTCGTCGTCCACCACGAGGCGACGTTCGACCCCGCGATGGAGGTGCGGCGGCACGTGACCGTGCTGGTGCTGTCGGCGAGCCGCCTGCTGGTGTGCCACACCGACGAGCACCCGCCGGGCGAGGGCATGGCGCAGCCGCACGCGTCCACCACCACCGAGGCCGTCAAGCTGGAGCGCGTCCAGTCGGTCGCGGTGACCCGGGTCGTCCCGGACCCGGCGTCCTACGTCCCGGGGGTGCCGCCCACGGAGGTCGTGCTGACCATCGGCTGGGGCGCCATCGCCCACATCGACCTGGAGCCCGCGACATGCGGGGACGAGAACTGCGAGGCCGACCACGGCTACACGGGCAGCGTCACGGCCGACGACCTGTCCCTGCGGGTCAGCGAGGCGGCGGACGGCGCCGACGCCGTGACGCAGGTGCTCGCGTTCGCCGAGGAGCTGTCGGCCGCGACCGCGCGATGAGCACGCCGCCCGAACCGCCCGTCCCCCGGTACGGGACGGGTGCGCTGGCCGACCTGCCGCCCGCGGTGCTGGCGTCGCTGGGCGTGCCCGGAGCGGTGGACGTCCTCGGCCTGCCGCCGGTGCCGCGCGTCTGCGTCCTGGTGATCGACGGGCTCGGCTGGGAGCAGCTCCGCGCCCATCCGGACGAGGCCCCCTACCTGACCTCGATGGACGGCGGCCCGATCACGGCGGGGTTCCCGGCGACGACGGTCAGCAGCCTCGGCTCGCTCGCCACCGGCGCCCCGCCCGGCGCGCACGGCCTGCTCGGCGTGCAGGTCGCGATCCCCGGCACCGGCAGGCTGCTGAACTGCCTGCGCTGGCAGGACGACTCCGTCGACCCGGTCGAGTTCCAGCCCGTCCCGACCGTGTACGAGCGGGCGGCGGCGGACGGCGTCGAGACCTCCTACGTCGCGCTGCGCCAGTACCGGGGCACCGCGCTCAGCCGCGCCACCGCGCGCGGCGCCCGATACCGCTCGGCGCAGGGCCTCGGGCAGCTCGTCGGACGCGCCGAGGCGGCCCTGCGCGCGGGCGACCGAACGTTCGTCACCGTCTACCACCCCGATCTCGACTCGACCGGGCACCGGTTCGGCGTCGGGTCCGCCGACTGGCGGCACCAGCTGCGGTTCGTGGACCTCCTCGTCCGGCAGCTCGCGGACGTCCTGCCCCCGGGGTCGGCGTTGTACGTGACCGCCGACCACGGCATGGTCGACCCGGTGGACCGGGTGGACGCCGACACCGTCGACGGGCTGCGGGACGGCGTCGCGCTCCTGGGCGGAGATGCCCGCGCCCGGTACGTCTACAGCGAGCCCGGCGCCCACGACGACGTTCTCGCCGCCTGGACGGCCGTGCTCGGCGACCGCGCGTGGGTCGTGTCCCGTGACCGGGCCGTCGCGGACGGTTGGTTCGGCCCCGTCGGCCCCGGCATGCTGGAGCGGATCGGGGACGTGATCGCCGTCCCGCACGCCGAACTCGCGATCGTCGCGTCGGAGCGGGAACCGTGGCTGAACCGGATGGTCGGCATGCACGGCTCCCTCGTTTCGGCGGAACAACTGGTCCCGTTGCTGACCACGTTCCGACAATGAGGCTCAGATGGGTGAGATGAACAAGGAATCGCCCCTCCCTAATCGGGGCAACGACGGTCAAACTGGCGGTGTGCACCCTCTCATCGAAGTGCCCGCGCTGGACTTGCTGCTCCGACGGCAGACACCCGTGGTCCTGCTGGACGTCCGATGGCATCTCGCGGGTCCGCCGGGGATCGAGTCCTACCGCAAGGGGCACCTGCCCGGCGCCGTGTTCGTCGACCTCGACCAGGACGTGGCCGGACCGCCTGGACCCGGCGGCCGCCACCCCCTGCCCGAACCCGTCGCGTTCGAGGCCGCCATGCGCCGCGCCGGGGTGTCGCAGGACCGTCTCGTCGTGGTCTACGACGACGCCGACTCCATGTCCGCGGCCCGCGTCTGGTGGTCGCTGCGGTACTTCGGCCACGACCGGGTCCGCGTGCTGAACGGCGGGTACCGCGCCTGGGCGGAGACGGGCCGCCCGGTGAGCGGCGACGACCCTGAGGTCAAGCCGGGCGGCTTCATCGCCGACCCGGGACGGCTGCCCGTGCTGGACGCCGAGGGCGCCGCCGAGCTGGCCACGGCGGGCGTGCTGCTCGACGCCCGCGCCCCCGAACGGTACCGGGGCGACCAGGAGCCCGTGGACCCCGTCGCCGGGCACATCCCGGGCGCGCGCAACGCGCCCACCTCGAGCAACGTCGGCGTGGACGGCCGCTTCCTGCCGCCCGAGCTGCTGCGCGAACGTTTCGCCCAACTCGGCGCGACCGACGCGCTCGACGTCGGCACGTACTGCGGCTCCGGGGTGACGGCCGCCCACGAGATCCTCGCCCTCCACCTGGCGGGGATCCCCGCCGCCCTCTACGTGGGTTCCTGGTCCAACTGGGTGACGGACCCGTCCAACCCCGTCGCGGTCGGAGACACCTGAAGCCCTGCGGCTCTCCGCACGGACTGTGTGGTCACCGAGGGCGCAGCTCCGTGCGGACACACCGTCAGCCCGCGCCCATGCACACGAGGCCGAGCACATCGGATGGGCGCGGGACGGCGGCCAACGCATGGGACGGGGTCATACCGTCGACGAGGCTGGCGTGGAACGCGGCCATGAACTCGGGCGTGGCCGCGTCCCGGACGGGCGCGACGCTGGCGACGACAGTGGCGGTGCCGAGCGCGAGGAGCACGCCCGCCATGCCGAGCGCGGCGTCACCTTCGTCGGCACGTCCGATGTCGCACGCGGACAGGACGACCAATCGCGGTGGGACGGACAGCTCGTCCAGATCGTGCACCAGCAGTGGCCCATCCGCGAGCCGCAACCGAGAGAACAGCGCACTTCCCTGCCGGAACTCGCCATGCGCGGCGATGTGGACGAGGCCAGCACCGTCCGAAGCGGCCAGCACGGTCTCGGCGCGCGCGTTGTCACCGTCCAACACCAGGGCACCCGGGTGGAGGCGCCGCAAAGCCGCGATCTCACGTCCTGCATGACGAAGCCCCGGCCCGGCGATCAGCACGGTGTGCCCAGCACCCCCGGCGGCCTGGGCACGCAGCCACGCCCCAGCCGACGGCACAATCGTGAACGGCCGCCCGACCAGTGACGGCAGCACCGCCCAGGGCAGACCGTGCAGCGCACCGGTCGGGGCGATGACGAGATCACGATCGCCGAGATCGTCCCGCAGCGGGGCCAGCAGCCACCGATCGAGCCGAGCCGCCGCGTCACCGAGGACAGACAGCGCCTGCGGGTCGTCGCCGCCAGCAAGCCGACGCACGGCGTAGCGAAGCAACCCAGTCTCGCGGACGGCGTCGTCGCACGTGCCAAGCAAGTGACGGCGGAACGTGTCCCCGACGACAGTCACGGCATGCAGATCGGGTCCGATCGCGATCAGCTCGACGAGCGCGCGTTCCTGGAGCGCCGCCGCTATCTCGGCGCCGTCCACCGCGCCCGCCAGGGCAGCGCCGAGCGGGCGGCTCCGCGTCCGAGAACGGACCTCAGCCTCCAATTCGGCCAGGTCCCGTGACAGCGGTGAGGCGGAGCCGCCCCTCGCCGTGCGTCCGGTGTGCTCGACGCTGAGGGCCCGCAGTGCGGTCAGTGCCGCCGCACGCTTCGGGTCCTTCGGCGGCCGGACGCTGGCCGGACGCGCGATCGCCCGCCGCCGTTCCTCGACGGCGAGCAGGTCCGACGCCGAACCGGCCAGGTCAAGGCCGAGTTGGGCCAGATCGGCGGTGAGTCCCGACGCCCGGGCCCGCAGGTCCAGCGCGCCCAACGCATCCGCGTGCTCCTCGGCGACCCGAAGCCCTTCGTTGACCGCGTCCACCGCGCCCAGGTGGTCGCTGCGGGCGGTGCGTTCGAGAGCGGCGGCATGCCAGGCCGCGATCCGCGCGGACGCGGGCCCACCCCGCCGCCCGACCAAGGGCAGCAGGTGTCCGGCAGGTCGGCCGAGCGACAGCGCCACCCGCGCCGCGACGATCCGGGCCTCATCCGCCGCATCGCTCCAGCCGCCGCCGTGCAGGCGTTCGGCGGCGGCCTCGGCGGAGCGCAGCAGGACGGCCGACCGTTCACCGGACGCCCACCGCGCCTTGAGCAGAATGTGCTCGGCCAGAAGCGTCCAGCCGGTGCGGTTCTGCTCGGTGAACGCGGCGCGGGCCCGTTCGGCGGCGCCGGTGCACTGCTCGGCGTTGCCAGCGGCCAATTCGGCATGTGCGAGAAGCAGGAAACCGTCCGCGATGTCGCAGCCGTACCCATTGGCCGTGGCGGCGTCCAAAGCCTCAGCGAGGAGAGGACGGGCCTCGCCCGGCAGACCCGCCATGATGAGCATCTCCGCCTGATCGAAACGGCACTGCGCCCAACGTTCACCGACCAGATACGGCTCGCACTCGGCGAACAGGCGAAGCGCGCGCGGAACGTCCCCGCGCCGCGCCACCACGAACGCGAGATTCCCCTTGGACATCGCCGTCTGGTGTCGCAGCCCGGCCGCCTCGCCGACCACGACCGCCTCACCCAGGATCACCTCCGCCTCGGCGACCTCGCCGCGCAACGCCTGGGCGAGCCCGAGGTTGGTCAGCAGCCCGGCGAGCGCCGCCGGGTCGTGCCCTTGCCTCAGCCCGGGTAAGGCACGCTCGGCTACGGCATGCGCCTCGTCCACACGCCCCGCCCGCGCCAATGCACACGCCTCGTTGGCGGCCAGCCGATCAGCGTCCGGCCCTCGCAGGATGCCCTCCGCCTCAGCTACATGAGCCAACGCCTTCGTGACATCGCCGCGCGCCGTCAGCAACCCGACGAGATTCATACGAACCTGAGCCGCCCCATACCCATCAGCCATGCCCAGAGCACGGTCCAGAAAGGCGACCCCCTCATCCAGCCGCCCCAACTCCTTCGCAGCCAGCCCTGCCACCCGCAATGCGAACACCTTGGTGTTGATGTCGAGCGCACCGCCACTCATTGCCAGCGACCCGCCGTCAGTGTCGGGCGCGCTGTTGTTGGCGTTGGGTGCGTCGACGTCTTTGGCTGGCACGCGTTTGTTCGGGTCGGGAGCCTTGCCCTCGTTGAGAAGGGCCAGGGCCTGGGTGAGGGCGGTCGAGGGGTTTGTGTCGACCAGGCGTAGGAGTTCGGTCTCGGGGCCGTCCTTCCGGTGGGGGTGGGTGCCCCACCGGAAGGACGTTCCCGTCACAGGCGGATCCAGCTGGTGACGATGGACGTGCCGTCTTCCAGGCGGAAGACGAGGCTTACCAGGCCCTCGGGCACGCCCGGTACGCAGAACAGGCCGGCTGGTTCGGCGCGGACCGTGATGCCGTCCGGTGGGACGTCCCGGTGCCGGACCTCGACGAGGGCGGGCACCGACGGGACGAGCCGTCCGGTGAGTTCGCGGTCGCGGCCGTTCGTGGACACCTCGACCTCCACCGAGCCGCCCGGACACGCGAACGTCAGCACGCGGGCCGCCGGGCCGCGTACTCCGGCCGCCGCGCGTGCGGCGCGGTCGCGTTTCAGTTCCGCCAGCGTCGCCGACGGGGCCTTCCACGCGATCGCCGCCCGCGCCGCCGCCAGCACCTCGCCGGGCACCGGGTCGAGCGCGTCGAACGCCGCCCGGACGCCCGCGATCAGTTCGTCGTCGTTCACTGGACGAGCCTCCGCAGCGCGTCCAGGCAGCGTGCCCGGGTCGGGGCGACGCTGCCGACCGGAATACCGAGCGCGGCGGCGAGCTCGGCCTGGCTGGACGCGACCGCGAACAGCCGCAGCAGCGTCCGGCACCGCCGGGGCAGCGCCCCGAGCGCCGCGCCGACCCGGCCGACGTGCTCCCGGTCGAGGACCACCTGGTCGGGGCCCGGTTCCGGGGTGCGCGGCGCGGGAACGAGCGGCACGTCGCGCCCGCGCAGGCGGACCAGGCGCAGGCTCTCGTTCCGCGCGGTCGTGGCGAGCCAGCATCCGGTGGCGGACGGATCGCGCAACCCGTCGATCCGTTCCACCAGCCGCAGCCACGTGGTCTGCACCACGTCGCCGGAGTCGGCGTCGTCCAAACCGTGTGAGCGGGCGATCGACCACAGCAGCCCGCTGTGCCGCTCGACCAGCCGGGCCCACGCGGCACCATCACCGCCGCGCGCCCGGTCGACCAGTTCGCCCGTACTGTCGTCTTTATGGGCCACCGAAGTCTCCTCCCGAGGCCCCCCGCTGGTATTTCACCCTATGCCATGAACGTGTCACTCCGCGTGGACGATTTCGGGTTCCTGGCCGACGCGCGTCCGGGAACCGACGACCACGCCGAGATCGGGCAGGACGGGATGCGCCACCGGGTCGAGGACGCGGTCGGCGGCGGCCGCCGCGTCGAGCCCCTCGGACGCCGCCAGCCCCGCGATCCGGCCCGCGACGACCGGGGTCGCGAACGACGTCCCGCTCCAGATCGCGTAGCCGTCGAACAGGTCGGGGTCGATGCCGTGGACGGGCGGCCGCGTCCCGTCGAACCGGACGAACGTGCTGGCCACGTCCACGCCCTGCGCGCAGGCGTCCACCCACCAGCCGTGGTTGGTGAACGCGGCGGGGACGTCGCCGTCCAGCGCACCGACCCCGATGACGGGCTTCATCGCGGCGGGCCAGAACGGGCGGTCGGTCGCGGCGTTGCCCGCGCACGCCACCACGACGGTCCGGCGGCCGAGCGCCGCGATCGCGGACGCCAGCACCGGCGACGGACGGTCGTCGAACGTGTGGCAGCCGAGCGACAGGTTGACCACGTCGGCGCCGCCCCACGCGGCGAGCCATTCCAGCGCCCGGATCACGCCCAGCTCGTCGCCGACGCCGTCGCCGCCGATGACGCGGCGGGCCCGCAGCCGCGCCGCCGGGGCGTGCCGCAGCACGACGCCCGCGATGAACGTGCCGTGTCCGGCCTGCGCGTCCAGGTCGTAGTCGAGGTCGGCGTCCAGGACCTCCGTGACCTCGGCGCGCTGCTCCCGGTACCAGTCGGTGTCGGCGTACCAGGGGTGCGGTGACAGGCCGGTGTCGAGGATCGCGACCGCCACGTCCCGGCGCGCCGCGTCGGCCCCGGGCGCGGGCGGCGCGGCGAGGGATGCGGACGGGCGGGGCAGGTCGGCGGGGCCGCTCCACCACATCGGTTGCCCATGGACGAGATGGTTCGGCGCCGCGCTCAGCCGCCGCTGCCGACGCTGGCCCCCGCCGGTGCCGAGACCGGCGGCCAGCTCGCACACGTCCACCTTCGCGGCGGCGCGCAGCCGGAGTCGCGTGACGCTGTTTCCGTCGTCCCGCGAGTCGTACCAGCGCCGGACGAGGGTCTCGGCGGTGGCCGCGTCCCGTCCGGCGACGAGGATCTCGTCCCGCCGGATCAGTGCCGGACGCCCAGGGAAGGGCTCCACCACGACCGCGTCGGTGTGCCGCGCCAGAACTCTCTCCAGCCGCGCCTGTTGATCGAACATTGCGTCCTCGTTTCGTCACCAGCCCGGCCCCGCACACATCGTGCCCGTGTCGCAACCCTTTGTGACGAGTTTTGGACGCACCGATGCGGCCGGAGGCGGCCGTGTTCCAAGGCCGACTTTCGCCGCGCGCGGGCCCGCGAGGGCCTACGCTTGTCGGTCAGGCCCGGTGAACGGTGTGCATCCTGTGGTCAAGCGTTCGATAATCGGTGAACTCACGGTGGTGCGACACCGTGCCGATGATGCACAATGAGGGACGCGGACGCCGACTTGGGACGTACGAGGCCGTAGGGGAAGACGAGCCTCGGTACAGATCCAGGAGGTCCGGTGACCGCACGTGGCGTTTTCTACGTCCACTCCGCGCCGCCTGCGCTGAGCCCGCACATCGAGTGGGCCGCCGCAGGTGTTCTAGGTGTGCCCGTTTCCCTTGAGTGGACTGATCAGCCGGCCGCGCCCGGGACGCTGCGCGCCGAACTTCATTGGGAGGGGAGGCCGGGCGCCGCCGCGGGCATCACCTCCGCGCTGCGCTCGTGGAAGCTGGTGCGCTTCGAGGCCACCGAGGATCCCACCCCGGGCACCGACGGTGTCCGCTTCAGCTTCACCCCGTCGCTCGGGGTGTTCTCGGGGGTGATCGGGGCGAGCGGCGACATCATGGTCCCCGAGGACCGGCTCCGCTCCGTCATGGCGAACGCCGCCGTGGGCAAGACGACCCTGGAGATCGAGCTGGACCGCCTGCTCGGCACCCCCTGGGACAACGAGCTGGAGCCGTTCCGCCGGGCCGGTGACGGCGCTCCCGTCCGCTGGCTGCACGCCGCCGTGTGACCCCGGTGGCCGCCTGACGCCGTCCCACGGAGCGTGCTAGCCCCGCAACTTGCGCGCCCCACCGAGCGGAACGGCGACCGGCGGCCGGTCGGCGCGCCCCGCTGACCGCGCCCGGCGTCGCGCACCGGTGCCACGAACGCGGACGGCCCGGCGAGTGAAGACTCGCCGGGCCGTCCGCTGTCGCCGTGAGGCCGCGGTGGTCAGAGGACGCGCTCGAAGGCGACCGACACGTTGTGGCCGCCGAAGCCGAACGAGTTGCTGAGCGCCGCGGCGGGCCCGTCCGGGAGCTTGCGCGGCTCGTCGCGCACGATGTCCAGGTCGACCTCGTCGTCGACGTCCTCAAGGTTGGCGACGAACGGGACGAGGCCCTCCTTCAACGCCAGGATCGTGAAGATCGACTCCAGCGCCCCGGCGCCGCCGAGCAGATGCCCGGTCATCGACTTGGTGGCCGTGACGACCACCCGGCTCGCGACGTCCTCGCCGAGCCCCGCCTTGATCGAGTTGAGTTCCGCGACGTCGCCCGCGGGCGTCGACGTGGCGTGCGCGTTGATGTGGATGATGTCGGACGCCTCGAGCCCCGCGTCGACCAGGGCCCGCTGCATCGCCTTGGCCTGCCCCTTGCCGGTCGGCTCGGGCAGCACGATGTCGAAGGCGTCGTTGGAGTAACCGGCGCCGGACGCGATGCCGTGGATCCGCGCGCCGCGGGCCAGGGCGTGCTCCTCCGACTCCAGGATCATCACCGCGGCGCCTTCGCCGAGGACGAACCCGTCGCGGTTCTTGTCGTAGGGCCGGGATGCGCGCGCGGGCTCGTCGTTGCGGGTCGACAGGGCCCGCATGGAACCGAACGACGCCATCTGCAACGGGTGGATGCACGCCTCGGTGCCCCCGCAGATGATCACGTCGGCGCGGCCGGTGCGGATCATGTCGATGGCGTAGCCGACGGCCTCGCCGCTGGACGCGCACGCGCTGACCAGGGCGTGCGAACCGGCGGTCGCGCCGAACTCGATGCCGACGTGCCCGGTCGCGCCGTTCGGCATCAGCATCGGGACGGTGAAGGGCGAGACCCGCGTCCAGCCCTTCTCCTTGTACACGTCGTAGCTGTTCAGCGCGGTGTGCAGGCCGCCGATGCCACTGGACACCACGACGCCGAGCCGGTCGCCGTCGACGACGAACCCGCCGTCGACACCGGCCTTGTCCGTGCCCTTCTGCGGTTTGCCGCCGGTGGACGGGGCGAACCCCGCGTCCGTCCAGGCCTCCCGCGCGGCGACCAGCGCGATCGCCTGGTTGCGGTCGAGCCGGCGCAGCGACTGCTTGGGCAGAACCGTGTCCGGCTGCACCTTCAGCGTGGCGGCGAACCGGACCGGCAGGTCCTCGACGCCCTCCCATTCGAGGGGGCGGATCCCGGACTCGCCGGCGAGCAGGGCGGACCAGGTCGACGGCACGTCGCCGCCGAGTGGTGTCGTTGCACCGAGACCGGTCACGACGACTCTGGTCTGGCTCTTGCTCATGGTGGGTGCTCCTCGCGGACTGAAAAGGGGATGGGGTGGGGTGCGCCGCCGTCCCCGCTGCGGGGGCGGCGGCGTGCCTTCCCCGTATTTCAGCTCTTGGCCGGGGCCGTCTTCTGGAGGTTCTGGACGAAGTCGACGACGTCCTTGACCGTCTTCAGGTTGCGCAGTTCGTCGTCGGGGATCTCGACGCCGAACTCGTCCTGCGCGGCCACGGCGATCTCCACCATCGACAGCGAGTCGATGTCGAGGTCGTCGATGAAGTTCTTCTCCGGGGTCACCTCGGACTTGTCGATGCCGACGATGTCGTCGATGATCACGGCGAGGCCGTCCAGGATCTGCGTTTCGGTGGCGACTTCGGCCATGGTCTGTGTTTCTCCTTCGATGGTTGGTCGAGAGCCCTGCGAGCAGGGTTGACGGCCTACGGGATCTGGATGACTTGGGCAGCGTAGGACAGTCCGGCACCGAATCCGACCAGCAGGGCCGGGGCGCCGGACGGCACGTCGCCGCGTTCGATCATGCGGGAGAGGGCCAGCGGGATGGAGGCCCCCGAGGTGTTGCCGGACTGGACGATGTCGTCGGCCACGACGGCGTTGACGGCGTTCACCTTGCGGGCGATCGCGTTGATGATGCGCAGGTTGGCCTGGTGCGGGACGACGGCGGCGAGATCCTCCGGCTTGATCCCGGCGCGCTCGCACGCCTCCGCCGCGATCGGGGCGATGGCGGTGGTCGCCCAGCGGAAGACCGCCTGCCCCTCCTGCTGGATGAACGAGTGCCGGTCCGGAATGATGATCTTGTCGTACTTGTCGCCCGCGCTGCCCCACACGACCGGGCCGATGCCGGGCGAGTCGCTGCCGGTGACGACCGCCGCGCCCGCGCCGTCCGCGAAGATGATGCAGGTGGAACGGTCGGTCCAGTCGAGCCACTGGGACATCTTCTCCGAGCCGATCACCAGCACGTTGCGGGCGTTCCCGGCGCGGACGGCGGCGCTGGCGGTGGCGAGCGCGTAGCAGAAGCCCGCGCAGGCGGCGTTCAGGTCGAACGCGCCGGGCGCGTCGATGCCGAGGCGGTGCGCGACCTGCGGCGCGTAGCCCGGCATCGGCGACTCCGCCGAGCAGGTCGCGAGGATCACCAGGTCGATGTCGGACGGGTCGAGCCCGCTGCCCGCCAGCGCCTTGCCGCCCGCGTGCGCGCCGAGTTCGACGATGCCCTCGTCGTCGCCCGCGATGCGGCGCTCGGCGATGCCGACCCGGCTGCGGATCCACTCGTCGTTGGTGTCGACGGTCCGCGCGATCTCGTCGTTGGTGACGATCCGCGCGGGACGGTAGTCGCCGAAGGCCAGGATGCGGGCACCGGCCCGCGCGTCGGGGACGCGGAGTCCGCCGCTCATGACGTGTGCGCCTTGATCAGCTCGCGCGCGGCGTCGAGATCGTCGGGTGTCTTGAGAGCGACCCGTTCGACGCCCTTGAGCTCGCGGCGGGCGAGGCCGCTGAGCGTCCCGCCCGGCGGCAGCTCGACCATCGCGGTGACGCCGAGTTCGCGCATGGTCTCCATGCAGAGGTCCCAGCGGACGGGCGCGCTGACCTGGTCGACGAGCCGCGCCACGAACTCGGGGCCGGACTCGACGACGGCGCCGTCGCGGTTCTGGAGCAGCCGCGTCGCCGGATCGGCGGTGGGCGCCCCCGTTGCGAGGCGGCGCAGCGTGTCGGCGGCGGGCGCCATGTGCTCGGTGTGGAACGCCCCGGCGACCGACAGCTTCCGGAGCCGCGCGTTCGCGGGCGGCTCCTCGGCGAACTCGGCCAGCCGCTCCACCGTCCCGGCGGCGACGACCTGCCCGGCGCCGTTGACGTTGGCGGCCGTGAGCCCGTGCTTGTCGATGGAGGCGAGCACCTCGTCGGGATCGCCGCCGAGGACCGCGGTCATCCCGGTCTCGGTGACGGCGGCGGCCTCGGCCATCGCGCGCCCCCGTTCCCGGACGAGGACCAGCGCCGTCTCCGGCGTCAGAACCCCGGCGACCGCTCCAGCGGCCAACTCGCCGACACTGTGCCCGGCGACCACGTCGGGGCCACCGTCGATCCCCTCGTAAAGGGCCTCGTAGGCGGCGAGGGCGGCGGCGACCAGCAGCGGCTGCGCCACCGCCGTGTCACGGATCTCCTCGGCGTCCGCGTCCGTCCCGTACCGGACGAGGTCGAGCCCCGTGACGGCGGACCACCAGGCGAGACGATCGGAGACTCCGGGTATCTCTAGCCACGGCCGCAGAAAGCCGGGGGTCTGGGCGCCCTGGCCGGGCGATGCGAGGAGGATCACAGCGTCCAGCCTGCCGCGATCTTCGCCGCCCCACGATGCGGATCGGCACGAAGTTTGGTCGGAACCCTTTGTACGACCCCTACAACCTGTGCATATTCAGGAGCCGACCTGTGTTGGCCCAGGGGGGCACCCCCTGGAGCCCCGACGGCCACGCGACCCGTGCCGGTCACCAACGCTTTTGGAAGCGGCCTAGGACTAGGGCTATGCGGAGGGTGAAGGCGTTGCGGCCGTCGGTGGGGGCCAGGCCGGTCAACTCGGTGACGCGGCGTAGGCGGTAGCGGACGGTGTTGGGGTGGACGAACAGTAGGCGTGCGGTGGCCTCCAGGGACGAGCCCTGTTCCAGGTAGGTGGTGAGGGTGTCGAGGAGGGGGGCGCCTGCGGCGAGCATGGGGTTGTAGACGTCGTCGACGAGGTGGCGGCGAGCGTCGTCGTCGCCGTCCAGGGCCCGTTCGGGTAGGAGTTCGGATGCCAGGACGGGGCGTGGTGCGTCCGGCCAGCCGGCGGCGGCGCGTAGGCCCGCGACGGCGGCGTGTGCGGAACGTGTTGAGTCGTACAGGTCGGGGACCTGGGGGCCTACGACGACGGGGCCCGGGCCGCACTTTGCGGCGATTGGGCGGGCCGCCTCCATGGGGTCTGTGTCGCCGCCGACGATCACGATGACACGGTGGCCCTGCACTCCGGCCAGGACGTCGGCGCGGGCGCGGCGGGCGGCGAGTTGCATCTGGTCGATGGTGACCTCGGGCTCCTCGTCCTCCGGGGTGAGCCCGGCGATGACCGTGACGGGCTTGGAGGTCCAGCCGAGCGCGGCGGCCCAGGAGTGCATGCCGTCGTCGACCTCGCCGCGCAGCACCGCGTTGACGACGAGGGCCTCCAGGCGCGCGTCCCAGGCGGCGCGGGTCTCGGCGGCGCGGGCGTAGACCTGGGCGGCGCCGAACGCGACGTCGCGGGTGTAGCGCAGGATGGCCTCGCGGAGCTGGGCCTCGCCGCCGGGCGCGGCCAGCTCGTCGAGCCGGGTCTCGACCACGTCGATGATGACGCGGACCATGTCGATGGTGTGCTGGAGCTTGATGGCGCGGAGCAGCTCGCGGGGCGCGGTGCCGAACACCTCCCCGGCGATGGCCGGACGGGTCTTCTCCTCGTTCTTGAACCACTCGACGAACGCGGCGATGCCCGCCTGGGCGACGAGGCCGATCCAGGAGCGCTGGTCGGCGGGCATGCGCCGGAACCAGGGGAGCTGCTCCTCCATGCGGGTCAGCGCCGCGGTGCCGAACGTGCCCATGGCCTTCTCCAGGCGCTGGGTGGTCTGCTCGCGTATCTCGGTCTCGTTCGCGGTGTCCACCTTCCCAGGGTGCCACCACACCGGCGGTGACCCGTCATTTCGTGGTCGTCGTGGTCAGCCGCGTGTGACTGAGGTGGGGTGTCCGATCGCGATGGCGGCCAGGTTGCGTAGAGAGGTGGAGCCGGGTTCCAGGTAGTCGCTGTGGCCTGCTTCTCCCGCGTCGAACAGCCGCGCGCCGAACGGTGCTGAGACCGGATCCGGCCCGAGACCGAGGCCGAGGAGGCGCACGTGGGGGACGTCCTCCATCCAGTCGGACGTGCCGCGTCCCGCCCAGATCCGTGTGGTGTAACTCATGGCCTTGGCCGACGGCGCGGCGGCGCCGGGACTGCCGAACAGGGCGATGTCGGTGACCTGTCGCCAGGCCGCGCCCATGGGGCCGTCGATCGCCGCGCGTCCGCAGACCACCGAGCCGTAGCTGTGGCAGAGCAGCCCGACGTGGGCGGACGGGTTGACCTTGTGTATTTCGTCTAGGAAGTGGTGGAGCCGCACGGCCCCTTTTCCGGCTCGGTCGTCGGTGAGGACGTCGTCGCTGAAGGTTTCCGGTGCGGCGTAGCCGAGCCATGCGACGACGGCCAAGTCTTGGGTGTTGTTCTGGGCTTGTGTGTAGAGGGCGCGGGCCCCGCCGCCGGGTGTTGACCATGGTTTGTCGCCGCGCGTGTCGAACGCCGTGACCGTGGTGTCGGCGCCGGGGACGAGCACGGCCACGCGGTGGGCGCGGGCCAGGTCGCCGATGACCTCGACGGCCCGGCCCCGGCCGCGCGGGTCGAAGTACAGGAAACGGCGTCCGGGTCGTAGGAACGCGCCGAGTGTCCGGGTCCGGCCGGAGTCGCCGACCGCCCGGGCCGTCGTGAGGGCGTCCTCGATGGACCGGCGTTCGGCGGCGTACCGGACGTCC
Source organism: Actinomadura meridiana (assembly GCF_039537545.1). Lineage (NCBI taxonomy): Bacteria > Bacillati > Actinomycetota > Actinomycetes > Streptosporangiales > Thermomonosporaceae > Actinomadura > Actinomadura meridiana. Next base: position 34,883 of record NZ_BAABAS010000035.1, on the reverse strand, counting down.
AGGGTGGACGGCGTCAGCGCGGGGACGTCCACGGGCGGCGCGTAGGGGTCGGCGTGCCCGGTCCCGGCGCTGGTCAGCAGGACGACGGCGATGGACGCGGCGCAGGCCAGAACCCGTCGGCGCCGCCGCGTGCACGGCGAGCTGGTCGTTTGTGGCGGCGGCATCGTCGGCCTTTCTACCATTCCCCATCAGGCGCGGGTGACCTGGGCGTCGCGGCCGAGTGCGATCAGCGCGAGGTTGCGGAGCGCGCGGCTGCCGGGTTTCAGGTAGGCGCTGTGCGGGCCCGTCCCGGCGTCGAACCGTGTCGCGCCGAAGCCGGACGAGACCGGGTCGGCGCCGAAGCCCAGCCCGGCGACGTGGACGTTCGGCGCGTACCGCACCCAGTCGCCTTTCGCGCGGCCCGCCCAGACGTGGGCGCGTGTGCCGAGGTCGGCGGTGGTGTCCGTGGTGGTGCCGGGGCTGCCGAACAGGGCGATCTCGTCGACGGGGAGCGGCCCGAGGCGCGGCGCGGCCTTGCCGCAGACGACGGAGCCGTAGCTGTGGCACAGGAGCGCGAACCTGGCGCGTGCGTTGACGCGGTGGACGCCGCCGAGCAGGCGGCGGAGGGCGGGCGCGCCGTCCTCGGCCCGTCCGCTGATCAGGACGTCGGCGCTGAGCGCCCGGGGCGGGTCGTAGCCGAGCCAGGCGATCACGGCGAGCCGCGCGCCGGGCGCCGTCGCGCGGGCCCGCCGGTACAGGGCACGGCCACCGTCGCCGACGAACCCGGGGGAGTCGAACCTGGTCAGGGAGTTGTCGGCACCCGGCACCACGACGGCGACCCGGTCGGCGCTGCGAAGGTCGCCGATGATCTCGACGGCCCGGCCGTGGCCGCGCGGATCGAACGACAGGAACCGCCGCCCGTTGCCCAGGAACGCCGTTAACGCTCGTATCCGGTCACGGTCGCGGACGCGTCTGGCGGTCGCCAATGCCTTCGCGATCTCCCAGCCGGTGGCCCGGTAGCGGGCGTCAAGTGTCACCGCCGACAGTTCGGGTTCCGGGCCCGGGGCGGAGTACACCTCTGCTCTGCCGGTCGCGGCCGTCACCGACCCGGCCGCCACCAGGACGGACACGACCGTCACCGCCTTGCGAACGCTCAGCATCCGTCCTCCCTGGTCGACTCATCAGGAAGCTACGGATCGGGCGCTGTAGCGCGGATCAACCGACGGTGCGAGGTTTCGGATGCGACCCCGGTATCAGTCGCCCGGACGGACCAGCCCCACCTCGTAGGCGTAGACGATCGCCTGCGAACGGTCGCGGAGTTCCAGCTTCATCAGGATCCGTCCGAAGTGCGTCTTGACGGTCTGCTCGGCGACGACGAGCTTCTCCGCGATCTCACCGTTGGACAGCCCGCGCGCCACCAGCGTCAACACCTCGTAGCGCGTCCACCTGAGCAGGAACGGCCAGGGCCGGTCGAGCGGCGCCGGTTCCGCCCGGCCCGTCACCGCCGCGGCAAGGAAGACGTCCCGCAGCACATACCGCGGTAGAGCGTCCACCCTGGCCATGAGCACAGGCTAGAGAACCCGCGACCGCAACGGGATGACACCGCGGTGCGACACTTCATGTCATACCTGGGTACGGTGCGAGGCGTGGAGCCCGTCGAAGCCCTGCGCCGCATCGCGTTCCTCCTGGAACGCGCCCACGAGCCGACCTACCGCGTGCGAGCGTTCCGCACCGCCGCCGACGTGGCCGCCTCCCGCGACGACCTCGCCACCCGCGCCCGCGACGGCACTTTGACCGCGCTCCCCGGCATCGGCAAGGTCACCGCCCTCGTGATCGAGGAGGCCCTGCGCGGCGAGATCCCCATCTACCTGCGCCGTCTGGAAGCCACCGAGGGCGAACCGCTGGACGAGACGACGGCCGCCCTCCGTGCCGCCCTGAAAGGCGACCTGCACACCCACAGCGACTGGTCGGACGGCGGCTCACCTATCCAGGAAATGGCCGAAACAGCACGAGCGCTGGGCCACGACTACATCGCCCTGACCGACCACTCACCCCGCCTCAAGGTCGCCAATGGCCTGACCGCCGATCGCCTTCGCAGGCAACTGGACGACGTCGCGGGACTCAACGAAAGCTTGGCGCCGTTCCGCATCCTGACCGGCATCGAGGTCGACATTCTGGAGGACGGCACCCTGGATCAGGACGCCGACCTCCTGGAACGTTTGGACGTCGTCGTGGCCAGCGTCCACTCCAAACTCCGTATGGACCGCGTCGCCATGACGAAACGTATGGTCGCGGCCATCGCGAACCCTCGCGTGAACGTCCTGGGCCATTGCACGGGACGCATCGTCAAAGCGGGTGGCAAGCGCGGCGGTCTGCGTCCCGAATCAGAGTTCGACGCTCCTTTGGTCTTCGACGCCTGCGCCGCCTATGACGTGGCCGTCGAAATCAACTCCCGCCCAGAGCGTCTGGACCCGCCCAAACGGCTCCTCCGCCTGGCAGTTGAGGCAGGCTGCCGTTTCGCGATCGACTCCGACGCCCATGCCCCTGGCCAACTCGACTGGCAACCCCACGGCTGCGAACGCGCCGCCCGCTGCGCCGTCACCGAGTCCCAGATCGTCAACACCCTGCCCGCCGAAACGCTCCTGACCTGGGCCCGCTCCAAGCTCTGAGGAATGTCGGAGGCGCGCCGTAGGGTCGCGGCGTGAACCGCACTGACCGCTTGTACGCCCTGGTGGAGGAGCTACGGGCCTGCGCGCCGCGCCGGGTCACCGCGCGGGAGCTGGCCGCGCGGTACGAGGTGAGCGTCCGCACGATAGAGCGTGACATCTGCGCGCTCCAGCAGGCCGGGGTTCCGATCTTCGCGGACGTCGGCCGAGGCGGCGGCTACACGCTCGACCGAAGCCGCACGTTGCCGCCGCTGAACTTCACCCCGGCCGAGGCCGTGGCGGTAGCGATCACCCTGTCCCGATCGGGCGGTTCCCCGTACTCCCGCTCTGCCCGGACCGCGCTCCACAAGATCGTCGCGGCGATGTCGGCGGCCGACAGCGCATCAGCCCGTGAACTGGCCGAGCGCGTCCGCTTTGTGACCCCGCCGGGAGCCTTCGACCAGCGGGCGGCATCAGTGCCCGCAGTTTTGGAAGAAGCCATGTCCGCTCGCCGCGTAGTCCGGATCGGTTATGTGGACGCCGACGGCGTCGAAACCGAACGGGACGTCGAGCCCGTAGCGTTCACGGCCGTTTCGACGCGCTGGTACCTGATCGGCTGGTGCCGCCTACGCGGCGGTGCCCGCGTCTTCCGTACCGACCGTGTCCGCCGCGCCGCGTTGCTGGACGAACCCGCCCCCGAACGCGGTTTCGATGAAATGAAATCCGCCCCGCCCGATTACGTGGTCCGTCCCCTCGAATTCGTCTGAGACCGCATTTCCAGCGGGCCGTTCGGCAGACGGCCCGCTGAGACGCGGCCACTCCCGGCGATGACGGCTAGGGGTGAAGGACGCGTCCGAGGAAGCCGCGCATGTACCCCGCGACGACGTCCAGGTGGCTTTCCAGCAGGAAATGACCGCCGTTGATCAGGTGCACTTCCGCGTCCTTGGCGTCCCGGGCGAAGGCTCGCGCGCCGTCCGGGCCGAAGATCTCGTCGTTGCGTCCCCACACGGCGAGCACCGGGACGTCGCTCGTGCGCAGGAATTCGTGCAGCAGCGGGTAGAGCGGGCGATTGTTCTGGTAATCGCGGAACAGCGCGAGCTGAACCTGATCGTTGCCCTCGCGGGAGACGAGCGCGAAGTCGTGCTCCCAGGTGTCCGGGCTGACCAGGCTCGGGTCGGGCACGCCATGTACGTACTGCCACCGGATGGCGTCGAGACTCAGCGCGGCACGGACGGCGGGTTCGGTGTCAGGGCCGGGATTCGTCCCGTACGCCCAGAGACCGGCCCAGAACGACTCGACGAACCCGTCCTCGTAACCATTGCCGCTCTGGGTGACGATGGCGGCGATCCGCTCCGGGTGCTTGAGCGCGAGGCGCCACCCGATGGGGGCGCCATAGTCCTGGACGTAGAGGGCGTAGTGGTCCAGGCCCAGTCGGTCGAGCAGCCCGGACGTGAGGTCGGTGAGGGCATCGAACGTGTAGGTGAACTCGTCCACGAGGGGAGCGTCGGAGTGGCCGAAGCCGAGGTGGTCCGGCGCGATGACGTGGTAGTCCGCGGCGAGTAGCGGGATCAGCTCGCGGAACATGAACGAGCTGGTCGGGAACCCGTGCAGCAGGACGATCGCGGGAGCGTCGACCGACCCCGCCTCCCGGTAGAAGATCTCGTGCCCGTCAACAGTGGCGGTCCGATGGCGCACTGAACTCATCTCTAACCCCTTTGATGGCTCGATCTGGTTAGCCTTTCGCCATGGAAGCACGTCATGGGCTAACCTGTCAAAGGATTCAATCCGGTTAGGAGGGGAGCGGCACCCGATGGACGCGCTGCTGGACCTGCTCAACAGCAGGCCAATCGTCAACGGCGAGCAACAAGACGCACTCGGCGACGCGACCGCAGGCAGACGCTGGGCGCGGGAGCACGGCGGCGACGGCACCCTCGCCGAACTGGAGCTCCTACGAGAAGCACGAGACGCCCTGCGGGACGTAGTGACGGGCGAGAGCCAACCCACCACGTTGATCCCGCTGCTCGAAGACGTCCACCAGATTCCGGAGCTCACCTCGGACGGTCTCCAGTGGACGTTGCACACGCCCCCGCACGCCCGGCTGGCCGTCGAAATCGTCCTGGCCTGGGCCGCCACCGAGAAGGAACTACCCGGCCGACTACGCCCCTGCGCCAACCAGGAGTGCACCTTGTTCCTGCTCGACCGAAGCCGTGCCAACCGCGCCCGATGGTGCTCTATGGCCGTCTGCGGAAACCGCGAAAAGGCACGCCGCCACTACGAACGCACCCGCTAATGGACGCGCATCCGCAATCCCTCACGCGGTAGGCGGACGTCGTCCGGCAACTCAGCCCAACGCATCCGCTCGACTACCACCAAGGGTCTTCCTTCTCGCAGCAGCCAGGACCGCCCCCCGACGCCAGGGGACGGTCCTGTCGAGCCCTGCCGCGAACGTCGTCGGTCAGGACAGTTCCCACGCCTGTTCGTTGAAGCCGACGCATTCCCAGTTCACGACGGCGCCCCCTCCGGCGAAGTTGGCGGCGACGATGGTGAGGCAGTGTCCGTTGACTCCGCTGACCAGCCTGTCGCCGTCGAAGTGCCACTGCTGTCCGCTTGAGGAGTTGCAGTCGTAGAGGTTGATGGCGGCCCCGTTGCCGCCGTTTCCGCCCCGGACGTCCAGGCACCTGTGGCCGGGGAGGCTGGTCTTGATACTTGTTCCGTCGATGGTCCACCGCTGGTTCTCACGGCCATGGCACCCCCACGCGGTGACGAGGGCGCCGTTGCCGGAGTTGCTGTCGGCGACTTCGAGGCAGAGGTCGTGGGCGAACCGAGGCTTGATCAGGACGCCGTCGATCCGCTGGGATTCCGGACGAGGCGAGGGCGCTGTCGCCGAGGCGGACGGAACGGCCCACAGCCCGCCGAGTATGGCGATGACCGGCAGCAGCGCCGACATCATGGTTTTGCGCATCTTGCTCTCCATTCCAGTCCTGGGGGGTCATCCGTCTTGTCGACGGGCGATCCGCCCTGTCGGCCTCAACGGTCGCCCGAGCGACGGGCACGCGGACATCCCCAGACCTCGGGGGGTCGCCAAGGGCGTGAAGCCAGAGGCGCGGTGGTAAGTGATGTCGCTACGTGGGCGTCACCCTGCGTTGCGTAGTCGATACTGGACGGGTGAGCCTTGGACGGAGCGCATCTGGAGTCGCGCCCATCTCAGCGGCCGAGGCCGCCCGCGTCCAGCGACTCAGCCGGGACGTCGTCGCCGCGATGAGACGCTATGCGACGGGCGCACTGCCGCAGCCCAGCAGGTTCGACCGACCACCAGGCGTGCTCACCATCGGAGCCGATGAGAAAGTCGTGGCGGCCACACCATCGGCGCGCGAGTGGATCGGCGAACTGGAAACCCTGCCCGCCCACGCCCTCGCCGCGCCGACCATCCCGATGGAAAGCACCATCTGGAACCTCACTCAGGCCGCGCGCCGTAGTCTGCCCGCGCTCACCCGCGTCCCCACTCGGCGCGGATGGATCGTCTTACGCGCCCAACCCATGACCGGCCAGGAGGAGAACAGCGCAGTCGCCGTGACAATCCAACCGGCCACCGGCACTGAACTGCTTTCGGCGATGGCGGTCTGGCACGGCCTGACCCCGAAGGAACGCACGGTCGTCGACCACGTCCTTGAAGGACTGGCCACCAAACAGATCGCCCGGCGTCTGGAACTGTCGCCTCACACCGTCAACGACCATTTCAAGTCGATCTACCGCAAGATCGGTGTGTCCGCCCGTGAGGAACTCATCACCAGACTCCTCGCCTGATCCACCGCTGGTCGGGAGATGGACGCGCGGAAAGACAGTGCACCATCCGATCGTCAGCGCTGACGCTTCGCCCTCCGGATATCAGGCGGACTTGAGCTGTTGTTCCACGCGATAGAGGTAGCCGACATCTCTGCCGATCTCTGTCGGTCCATTGCGGACGCTGGTGGACGCGATGTTGATCGCATACCCGGAGACGGCACCGAGGAGCCAGCCGGCGTCCGGGACCACCTTGGATCCGGCATAGGCACTCGCAAGGCCGAGGACGACGCTGACCGGCCTCCTGATCCAGTCGATCCGCCTGGCCTTCCCCGCTGCGGACAAGTCGGCCAGGGCCGCGTCGAGCTCGCGCTTGAGCGCGGCGAAAACCTCGTCCGGATACGCGTGGGCGCTACCGAGCTGGCCCACCAACAGGTCGATACCCTCCATCAGGCGCCGCCGCTCGTCGGCATAGCGTTCCCGAAACGCGATCAGGTCGCTGAGCAGGACGTCATGATGTGGGACGGGAAGCAGCCCGCCGATATCGACTTTCCAACAGGGGATGCGCTGAGGACGCTCCGCATCGTCGGTGGCCAGGAGCGGACGAGGGTCGTATGCCACGTTGAAGGACGGTGGTCTCTCCGTGCAGGGATGGAAGTGACAGTCGGCACGCCCCCAAGCTTCCAGATCGACTACGGCTTCACGTATCAATGCGCTGATCACGGCCGTCTGTACAGCGTTGGAAACGAAGAGCGGGCCGCCAAACGGGTCGCCCCGTCCAAGCTCCGAGTCGATCAGGAACATTGACAGGGGAATGCCCGCCTTGAGGGGAAGCAGGGTGTGTACACCTTCGTCCTGACGTCCTAAAATCAGGTCAGATGGAGTTCGCTTGGCCCATTTATCAACAGCTTGGATGATGCGCTCGCTTGCTCCCCTCGGATCAAGCTCCACCTCGGCGGGAATGTAAAATCCCGCATCCAGAACTTCGCGGGTACGGTCGTTTAGATGGATCCGCCATTCGCGGCGTGGGACTACCGTTGCTATGCGATCCCAATAGAGCAGCGCTTGGTGGAGTATCGGGGTCGGCGGGTTGATCGTCGGGTAGTAGATCATTCCGGGCACGGTGCCGTCCTCTCCAGTTCCCCGAAGTCTGACACCAAGCATGCCTCCCGGGTGGCCACTTCCCAGCACTCCGGTATTGGGGACGGCCCCGTTGACCACCAGTTAGTACGGCTCGGCGGGCGTGGATTGACTAGCGGTTGGGGAGGGTGCGGGGGAGGCCGAACCAGGGGAGTGTGGTGTTTTCGAAGCGGGTCAGGGCGCTGATTCGGTTGTGGGTGAGGGTGAGGACGTAGAGACCGGCGGCGTGGCTGGGGCCGTTGGGGGTGCGCAGATAGGCGCCGAAGGCTGGTTGGCCGTTGGCTCGGGTTGGGACGAGATCGAACCTGCGGCCCGCGTCGAACAGGAGGCCGCTGAATCGGGCGACGACGTCTCGGCCTTGGTATTCGAAGGGTATCGGCGGCATCGACATCAGGACGTCATCGGTCAGCAAGGCCACCAGCGCGTCGACGTCAGCGGACTCCCATGCGCGGACGAAGCTCGCGACAAGCGCGTCCTCGCCGGGGGACCCGGCGGGCGGCGGCCGGTCGGCGGTGGTCGCTCGGTGGCGCATGCTGGCGCGCGCTCGTTTGAGGGCGCTGTTGACCGATTCGACGGTCGAGTCCAGCATGTCGGCCACCTCGCGGGCGTGGAACCCCAGGACGTCCCGCAGGACCAGGACGGCGACCTGGCGGGGCGGCAGTGCTTGCAGGGCGGTGATGAAGGCCAGGGAGATGGCTTCGGTCTGCTCATAACGGGCCTCGGGGCCTGCCTCGACCGAGCCCTCCAGGACGGCGTCCGGGAACGGCTGCAACCAGACGATCTCGCCGAGGCGGGTCGGCTCGGGCGGTTCCACTCCGGGCACGTCCCACGCCTTTGCCGGACGTCGGCTGGCCGCGCGGCGGGCGTCAAGGCAGCGGTTGGTGGCGATCCGGTAGAGCCAGGTGCGCAGTGAGGCCCGTCCCTCGAACCCGCCCAGGCCCTGCCAGGCGGTCAACAGCGTGTTCTGGAGGGCGTCTTCGGCGTCCTCGAAGGATCCGAGCATCCGATAGCAGTGCACCCGCAGCTCTCGGAGGTACTGCTCGGTCAGCTCCCCGAACGCCTCACCGTCACCGGCCCGCGCCCGCGCGATCAGATCGGCTGCCGCCATCCGAACCGCCCCCTTCTTCTCCCAGCTTGCCCCACTTCCACCCTTGTACAGGCGCCGGACGAAGGCCGAACTGGGCGGTCGCCGGACGCCCAGTTCCCGCCCGCCATGGCGCCTACCTGGGTGACTCGGCGAACAGCGCCGGCAAGAAGGAGGAACGCAAATGGGCAGGATCGTGCTCAGCGGACCGCAGAACGTCTCGCTGGACGGGGTAGTCCAGGACCCCGATGGTGCGGAGGGCTTCGAGCGGGGCGGCTGGTTCGCCCAGTACGGGGGCAAGGACCTCCAGGAGTGGAACAAGGTCGCGCTCCAGGAGGCGCTAACTGCCGAGGCATGGCTGATGGGACGGCGAAGCTACGAATTCTTCGGGACGCGGTGGCGCCCCCGCAGCAACGAACTCGCCGACAGATTGAACACCATGCCCAAGTACGTGGTGTCCTCGACGCTCGACGAACCCGACTGGCACAACACGACGATTCTCAGCGGCGACGTCGTAACCGAGGTCTCGAAGCTGAAGCAGGAGTTGGACGGCGAAATCGTCGTCCCCGCCAGCTACCGACTCGCACACACGCTGATCGAGCACGACCTGGCCGACGAGGTGCGGCTGGTCATGTTCCCGGTCGTACTCGGAGCCGGTGAGCATCTCTTCGGCGAGGCCAACGGCAAGAAGCCCATGCGCCTCGTCGACAACAAGACCATCGGTGACGGCCTCGTCCACCTCACCTACGAGTTCGTCTGAGAACTCGCTTACCGCAGGGACACCAGGCGGGCGCGGAGAGCGGTGAAGTCCCGTCGAGTGAGAGTGAGGTGACCCGCGTCCGGTGCCTTGCTGTCACGCACGCCGACGTGGACATCGAGGTCGGCGATCTCGACGCAGTTGCCTTCGTCGCCGCCGCTGTAGGTGCTTTTGCGCCAGCGGGGCGCCGTGATCATGGCTGCTCTGCCAGGTGGGTTAGGAGGGTGGAGAAGGTCTGGCGGGTGAGCGTGAGATGGCCAGTGTGAGGCGACTTGCTGTCGCGGATTGCGATGCGATCGTTGAGGTCGGCGATCTCGACGCAATTGCCTTCGTTGCCGCCGCTGTGCGTGCTCTTGCGCCAGGCTGTGTGGGTTGGCTCGGGGGAACTCATAATTGTGACGCTATCTCTTCGATGAGCTTCAGCGAAGCGGTTCTGTTGAGTGCCGCCGAGCGCAGTAGTTCGAAGGTCTCTTCATGGGCCGACACTTCGTCTTCATCTTCTACGAACAGGCTCTGGGCGTAGTGGTCTCTCACAGAGACAGTGAGCCGTCCGGGCGGGCGCAGGGAGATGAGGAGGTGCGGACTGCCGAACCAGAGGTACTCGCTGGCAGTTCTGGGGAGGACGCGCAGATCTACATGATCGAGGCGAGCGGCGTTGGCCAGTTTCCGAAGCTGCGCGCGCAGGAGTGTGGGATCACCACCGACCTGGTTGTGGAGAACCGCCTCCGCGATGATCGGCACGTAGCGGGGAGGGTCAGGACGGCTTAGTACTCGCTGACGGGATAGCCGGAAGTCCACGAGCGGTTTGGTGTTACCAGAGTGCTTGGCGGGGCCGACGGCGATGAGCTTGCGAGTGTAGTCAGGGAGTTGGAGGAGCCCAGGAACGATGCTGGGCTCGAAGGTGCGGATCTCGGCGGCGTCGTCTTCGAGACTGGCCAGGTCGAGGGCTGCGGCCGAGATCCGGTACTCGAAACCGCGAACCCATTGACCGGGGCTGTGGGTGGCGAGGTGGAGGAGGGATTCGCGGAGGGGGCCGTCCTCCACCTCGTAGAAGTCGAGGAGGTTGCTGAGTTCTGCGGGGGCGATGATCTGGAGGCCGTTTTCGACCATGCTCAGCCAGCCCTTGGAGCGGCCGATGCGGAGGGCGACGGTGGCGACGGTCAACTGGTGGTGGTCGCGGGCCTTGCGGAGCGCCGAGCCGATCCGGCGCTGGCGGACGGTGGGGGCGTTCCCGGTAGGCATCCTTCCAGGGTGTCACCGAGTGTGGTCGCTCGTATGCGAAACGGCGACGCATTGAACGTTCAGTCGAGAAACGTTCAGAGCGGGCGACACGAGGTCATCGGGCGGCGAATGTGGCGGGCGACTCCGAAATGGAAGGAGGCGCATGATGGGAGCGCCCGAGACGAGAAGGACCACGTCCGTTAAGGACGGGACGCCGGTCGCGCGGCGCGGAGTGTCGTGGGTCGCGCGGTGATGAGCGGCGGGCTGCTGGTGCTCGGCGCGCTCACGTTGCCGGGCGTCCGGAGGTCCGTCGGGTACGCGCGGCAGTTCCTGCGGGACATGGTGTCGCAGGACCACCCCCGGCTGGACGACCTGGTGACCGTCGTGAGCGAGATCGTCTGCAACGCCATCGTCCACTCGGACTCCGGTGGTGGGGGTGTCGTGACCGTCAGTCTGCTGGCGGGAGGGGGCGTCTACCGCCTGGAGGTCGCGGACGACGGTGGGCGCGGGCGTCCGCGCGTCAAGGCGGAGGACGGGGGCGAGAGCGGGCGTGGCCTGCGAGTCGTTGAGGCTCTGGCCGATGGGTGGGGGTTTCGGACGGACGGTAACCACACCGTCGTGTGGGCAGAGTTCGGGGAGAAATCGTCCGGAAACCCCGACATCGGGTTGTCGGAGTGCTCCAGGACGCTGGTGCCCGCAGCGTTCGAAGGAGGAAATCAATGAGTGTTCCCGCGTTCAACACGGTCACGTGGTTCCAGGTCGGTACCGACGCGCCGGAGGAGGCTCGCCGTTTCTACGGCGACATGTTCGGCTGGAAGTTCGCCGTCGACCCGAACTCCGACGGCTACGACCTGATCCGCTACCCGGGCGTCGAGGCGCCGAGCGGTGGCCTTTCGCGCACTGCGGACCCGTCCGAGAACCACGCGGTGTTCTTCGTCCTCGTCCAGGACGTCGACGCCACCTGCGCCGAGAGCGAGAAGCTCGGTGGAAAGGTCGCGATCCCCGCGAGGTCCACGCCTGATGGGCTGAGGTTCGCCCACCTGGAGGACCCGTCCGGTAACCGCTTCGCGGTCTTTTCGCCTCCGGCGGGCTGAACGCGCGAAGGGCCCCGAGCGTCAGCCCGGGGCCCTTCGAGTGATCGCGGCCTACACCTCCGCGATCACCGTCAGGCGTCGCCGCCCGTGTTGCTCTCCGAGGTCGTGGCGCCGTTGGCGAACACGTCGGCCACGTCCTCGTTCAGACGGTACTTCTCCATTGCCTGCTGCAATGTTTCTGGCTTGACCTCGCCGTGATGGGCCAGGCGAGTAAGAACCGCTAGGACGATCGACGCGGCGTCCACGTGGAAGTAGCGTCGGGCGGCGGCTCGGGTGTCGGAGAACCCGAAACCGTCGGTGCCCAGGGCGGTGAAGTCGCCGTGTACCCAGGGGGCGATCTGGTCGGGTACGGCGCGCATGAAGTCCGATACCGCGACTATTGGTCCGGCTACGCTGTCGAGGGTTCGACTTACGTAGGGGACGCGCTGTTCGCCATCAGGGTTGAGCAGGTTCCACTCGTCGCAGTCGCGGGCCTCGCGGGCCAGCTCGTTCCACGAGGTGGCGGACCAGACGTCGGCGGCGACACCCCAGTCGGCGGCCAGGAGGCGTTGTGCCTCCAGGGCCCAGCGTCCGCCGACGCCGGACGCAAGGATCTGCGCGTGCGGCGCCTCGCCGTTCCCCGAGGTGGTCTCGGGGGCGGCCTTGTACCGGTAGAGGCCCTTGAGGAGCCCGTCGACATCCACGTCGTCGGGTTCGGCGGGCTGCTGGTACGGCTCGTTGTAGACGGTCAAGTAATAGAAGACGTTCTCGCCTGTCGGGTGCTCCTCGGACGTCCCGTACATGCGGCGTAGCGCGTCCTGGACGATGTGCGCCAGCTCGAACGCCCACGTCGCGTCGTAGTGGACGCACGCCGGGTTCGTCGCCGCGAGGAGCGGCGAGTGGCCGTCCGCATGCTGGAGACCCTCGCCTGTGAGGGTGGTGCGGCCCGCGGTGGCGCCGAGGAGGAAACCACGGCCCATCTGGTCGCCGAGGGCCCACATCTGGTCGCCGGTCCGCTGGAACCCGAACATCGAATAGAAGATGTAGACGGGAATCATGTGCTCGCCATGTGTGGCGTAGGCGGTGCCAGCGGCGATGGTCGACGCCATCGAACCGGCCTCGCTGATGCCCTCATGCAGCATCTGCCCGCTCTCCGATTCCTTGTAGGAGAGCAGCAGTTTCCGGTCGACCGCGTCGTAGGTCTGGCCGTGCGGCGAGTAGATCTTGGACGTGGGGAACAGCGAGTCCATCCCGAACGTGCGGTACTCGTCCGGGGCGATCGGGACGAACCGGGCCCCGATGTTCTCGTCCTTGATCAGGTCCTTGAGCAGCCGGACGAACGCCATCGTCGTCGCGACGTTCTGCTTGCCGGACCCCTTCTTCATCTCGCTGTAGACCGGGTCGCCCGGCAGTTTCAACGGCTTGGCGCGCACCACTCGCTTCGGCAGGAACCCGCCGAGGGCGGCGCGCCGCTCGCGCATGTACTGGATTTCGTCCGACCCCTCGCCCGGGTGGTAGTAGGGCGGCAGGGGCGCTTCCAGAGCCGAGTCGGGGATGTCGAGGTAGAGGCGGTCGCGGAATTCCTTCAGCTCGGCCTTGGTGAGCTTCTTCATCTGGTGGGTGGCGTTGCGGGCCTCGAAGTCGGAGCCGAGCGTCCAGCCCTTGATGGTGTGCGCGAGGATCACGGTCGGCTGGCCGACGTGCTCGCGGGCGGCCTGGAACGCCGCGTACACCTTGCGGTAGTCGTGGCCGCCGCGCGACAGCTTGCGCAGCTCGTCGTCCGACAGATGCTGGACGATCTTGCGCAGCCGCGGGTCGGCGCCGAAGAACTTCTCCCGGATGTACTCGCCGGACTCGACGCTGAACGTCTGGAACTGCCCGTCCGGCGTGGTGTTCATCTGGTTGACGAGCACGCCGTCGACGTCCTGGGCGAGCAGCGGGTCCCAGTCGCGGCCCCAGATGACCTTGATGACGTTCCAGCCCGCGCCCCGGAAGAACGACTCCAGCTCCTGGATGATCTTCCCGTTGCCCCGCACCGGGCCGTCCAGCTGCTGGAGGTTGCAGTTGACGACGAAGGTGAGGTTGTCGAGCTCCTCGCGGGCCGCCAGGCCGATCGCGCCCAGCGACTCGGGCTCGGACATCTCGCCGTCGCCGAGGAACGCCCACACGTGCGACCGGGACGTGTCCTTGATCTTGCGGTTGTAGAGGTACCGGTTGAACCGGGCCTGGTACACCGAGTCGATCGCGGTCAGACCCATCGAGACGGTGGGGAACTCCCAGAAGTCGGGCATGAGCCGCGGGTGTGGGTACGACGACAGGCCCCCGCCCGGATGCGAGTGCTCCTGGCGGAACCCGTCCAGCTTGTCCTCGGGGAGGCGTCCCTCAAGGTAGGCGCGGGCGTAGATGCCCGGTGAGGCGTGCCCCTGGATGAACACCTGGTCGCCGGACTCGCCGTGGTCCTTGCCGCGGAAGAAGTGGTTGAAGCCGACCTCGTACAGAGAGGCGGCGGAGGCGTACGTGGCGATGTGCCCGCCGACGCCGATGTCGGGACGGTTCGCCCGCGACACCATGATCGCGGCGTTCCAGCGGATGTAGGCGCGGATGCGCCGCTCCACGTGTTCGTCGCCGGGGAACCAGGGTTCGTGTTCCGGCGGGATCGTGTTGATGAAGTCGGTGCTGCGCAGGCCCGGCACGCCGACCTGCAACTCGCGGGCGCGTTCCAGCAGCCGGAGCATGACGTAGCGGGCCCTGCCGCGGCCCTCGGTCTTGATGACCGCGTCCAACGACTCCAGCCACTCCCGGGTCTCGTCCGGGTTGATGTCGGGCAGCTGGCTCGGCAGGCCGTCGCTGATGATCGAAAAGCGTTGACGTCCGGAAGCCACGTGGTCCCCTCTGTCCTTGCCGTCCTTGCTGGTGAGACCGGTGCCGCCAGGGTGGTGGCCCCCGATCGCCGGGTCGACTGTTCGTCGCCTCGGCACGTGATCCATCGTCGCCGCTAATCACGGCTAACGCATCTCTACCACTCGGTAACCATTCTCTCCGGTCGGCGCGGGCGCCGTCCTGCCCGGCGAGGTCGGTTTTCCGTGTCCGCGAAGGATTCCCCCTGGTAGGACGCGGGGAACGTATGAGGCGGGGGGAACAACGGCACCCCATGCCCGGCACGGTCCGGACGGACGAGCTTGGGGGAGAGATGAACGGACAGATCGGTGACCGGCTGCACGTGCACGGCAACGTCGTGGGACAGCCGGATCGCATGGGAGAGATCGTCGAGGTACGGGGCAGGGACGGCGCTCCGCCCTACCTGGTCCGCTTCGACGACGGTCACGAGGCTCTGGTCTACCCGGGGCCGGACACGGTGATCGAACAAAAGGCGCGAGTTACGCGCTGAGCGGATTCGCGGACGGAGGTTCCGTCCGCTCCGGGTGCGTTCCGGTCTCCGGATGGGGTAGACCGGGGGTCATGGATAGCACCGTGGTCCAGGTGGCCACCGGTACGCGCGAGACCGTGCACGACATCACGGCCGAATGCGAGAGGTTCGCCGCGTCGGCGGGTGGGGACGGGTTGTTGCACGTGTTCGTCCCGCACGCCACCGCCGGTGTGGCGATCCTCGAACTCGGCTCGGGCAGCGACGACGACCTGCTGGCAGCCCTGGGCGACCTGCTCCCGGCCGACGACCGCTGGGAACACGCGCACGGGTCAAGGGGGCATGGCCGTTCACACGTGATGCCCGCGCTCGTACCACCGTTCGCGACGCTTCCTGTCGTCGGCGGACGTCTCGCCCTCGGCACCTGGCAGGCGGTCGCGCTGGTCGACCTCAACGTCGACAACCCCGATCGCCAGGTCAGGCTGTCCTTCATCAAGGGATGACACGCGAAGACGCGGGGACAGGTCACCGTGCGTGTGCGTTCTGTGACAGTGATTTCCGTAATCGGGCCAATGAGGCCACCAAAAGCCGGGAAGACACTTGCGCTAGGGGCCCTCACTTGTGTGGACTGTCCCGCAAACACCGCACGGGTGCGGGCGGGCCACCGGTCCAGGGGGCCGGGACAAGCGCACGACACCGTGCGGAATGACGACAATGGGAGGACTTTCGTGAGCGCGACCGCGGGTCAGGCGCAGTCTGAGCGCAGCCTGGCCGAACGGCTCGGCCTGAAGGCGGGCCAGGTGGTGCAGGAGATCGGCTACGACGACGACGTCGACGAGGAGCTCCGGCAATCCGTCGAGTCCATCACGGGGAGCGAGCTGGTCGACGAGGACTACGAGGACGTGGTCGACGTCGTGCTGCTGTGGTGGCGCGAGGAGGACGGCGACCTGTTCGAGGGCTTGACCGACGCGATGATCCCGCTCACGGGCGGTGGAGACATCTGGCTCCTCACGCCCAAGGCGGGCCGTGACGGTCACGTCGAGCCGAGCGACATAGGAGAGGCCGCCCAGACGGCGGGTCTGTCGCAGACCAGCAGCGTCAGCGCCGCGAGGGAGTGGTCCGGGACGCGGCTCGTCGCGCCGAAGGTCCGCAAGTAGGGCGGACGACCCGGGGCCCGGGGCCGGTGGGCGCCGCGGGATGACAGACTGGGCCCGCCTCCCATGTCCGGTGGGAGGCGGGCATATCCCGCTATGGGCGGGCACTAATCGCGGGAGAGACCTTGACGGTTGAGGTAGGCGACGGCGCACCCGACTTCGAACTGAAGGACCACCACGGCACCCCGGTCAGGCTCTCCGGCCTGCGCGGGAAGAACGTCGTCCTCGTGTTCTACCCGCTGGCGTTCAGCGGCGTCTGCACGGGCGAACTGTGCGAGATCCGGGACGAGCTGCCCACCCTGGGCGGCGACGGCGCGGGCGACGACGTCCAGGTGCTCGCGGTGTCGGTCGACTCGACGTTCGCGCTGCGCGCCTGGGCCGACCAGGAGAAGTACCAGTTCCCCCTGCTGTCGGACTTCTGGCCGCACGGCGGGACGGCACAGCGATACGGCGTGTTCGACGAGGAGAAGGGCCTCGCCCGGCGCGGCACCTTCATCATCGACACCGAGGGCGTGGTCCGCTGGAAGGTCGTGAACGCGATCCCCGACGCACGCGACATCGACGAGTACCGCAGGGTGCTCGCCGGGCTCTGAGTGACATGGGCCGGTCCGACGCGACGGACCGGCCCCCGCACCCCTGGAGGTGTGATGCCCTGCTTCCGTTGCGGGGCGCGGCAGACCGACCCCGTGCGCGGCGCGAGCCCGTGGAAGCGCGGGGTCCGGGCGGACCGTCAGGTTCTGATCTGCCCTGGCTGCCAGTCCGCCCACGACTGGGCGGACGACCTCGACTCCTGCGCCACCTGCGGCTCCACCGCGTTGGTGTGCCGTCTGGGCGAGGTCGAGTGCCGCGACTGCGGCCACACGCGCGACGCGGCCCCCGCCGATCTGGTGGCGTCCGGGGCACAGGCCGTCCCGGCCGGTGACGGTGATCTGTCCGAGGAGGTCGCCGCGGCGCTGAACCGTGTGCTGCGGCGGGGTCCGGCGACCTGATCGCGGGCGCGTGGCCGTGTTCGGCCAGCCCCCTCTCGCCGTGACCGGGGCATTCACCCCTTGACGCGGCATTTCGCCCGCTGGCACGCTGCGCGGATGCCGATCATGCTGGTGCGCCTGGTCAACCGGATCACCCGGCGGTCCTGGCGGGCGCCCGCGCTGGTGCTCCTTGGAGCGTTCCTGACGGGCTGGCTGCTGATCGCGGTGTTCGAGGAGCCCGGCGCCGACATCAAGCGGCCCACGGACTACATCTGGTACTTCCTCGTCAGCGGCACCACCACCGGCTACGGCGACCTGTCCCCGGCGACGACCGGCGGCCGGATCGGCGGCGCCATCGTCATCGTGGCCGGGCTGACCGCGGGCCTGGTGATGTTCGCCGAGCTGACGCTCTGGATGGGAAGGGGACGGACCATGCGGGCCACCGGCCAGGCGCGGCTCCACAAACGGCGGCACCTCGTGGTGATCGGCTACGAGCGCGAGGGACTGCGGGCCATCATCGGCCAGCTGCGCGCCGACCCCGAGTTCGCCGCGACCCCCGTCGTCGCGATCTTCCGGACGGACGAGCTGGCGGGCGAGAACCCCGACCCCGACCTGTACGACGTGGTCGCTCTGGACGAGACCGCCTACGAGCGCGCGTGCCTGGACAAGGCCCGCACCGCCGTGGTCATCGGCCGCAGCGACGACGAGACCGTCCGGGTGATGCTCGGCGTGTCGGCCTACCTGCGCCGCGAGGACGGTGGGTCGGTGCACCTGCTCGCGGGCGTCCACGACGGCGGCCACCGCGCGGAGATCACCGAGGCGCTCGCCCTGATCAGCCCCGACATCGAGCTGGTCGACATCGACGACCCCGCCATCGTCGCGGTCGCCGTCCGCAACCCCGGCGTCGCGTCGATCTACCACAACCTCGCGAGCACGCTCGACACGGACGGAACCCTCTACCGGGTGGACGTTCCAGAGGACGCGGGCGAGTGGTCCCGCATCGACCTGTCGATGTTCCTGCTGCGCCGTGGCAGCACCCTGTTGGCGGTGGGGGAGTCGCACCGTCCCAACGCCCGTTTCCGGCTCACCCTGAACCCAGACGAGAAGGTCTGCGGCGGCCAGTCCCTAGCAGTGGTGGCCCCGACCCGCCCCGAAATCCCCTGGCACGAGCTCTAGGACGCGGAAGACAATCCCCGCCGAGACCAACCGGTCGATGAGCGCGTCCCCCATGGCAACGGCCGTAGTCACCTGACCAGCGTTCACCGGCAGCTCATCATGAGCAAGACACAACGCCGACTCGGCAAGCATCACAGCGGTCTCGTCATAGCCGGGATCACCTCCCGCGACCTCCGTCACGACCCGCTCGCCGCCGCCCACCCCCACGAACTTCAAACTGAACCAGTGGCGCCCACGCCGCTCCTCAGAAGGCCCCTCACCAGAGGAACGCAGCCCTAGCAACCGTCGCCGAGTCGGAGGCAACACCGACAGCACAACCAACGCCCCACCCGCCGCCACAAGCCCCACAACCCCACGAAGGCGCCGGACGGCAACGAAATGCCCATAACTGAAGTCCGGCCCGTACCGCTCCATCGCCGCCGCCGACCGAACCACCACCCGCGGATCAATGGTGGGCAACGGAAGCGCCCACCCACGGACCCGAGTCTTCGGCACCCGCGAGACCCGAGCCGCACGCCCGGCAGGGGCCCGCTCAACCCGCCGCCGCTCCCGCCCAGCGCGCACCAACCCACCCAGATCCGCGAAGACACCGACCGCCGAATGCAACGTCCCACCCGAGGCCTCCGCGTGCACCCGCAAGAACCCTTCAACCCGCAGCGGCACGCCCTCCGGAAGCTGCTTGACCGTGAAATACGCGCCGAGATCGGCCGGGATCGAGTCGAACCCACACGCATGCACGATCCGCGCCCCACTCCGCACGGCCTCGTCGTGATATTTCACATA
Organism: Actinomadura meridiana; assembly: GCF_039537545.1. Lineage (NCBI taxonomy): Bacteria > Bacillati > Actinomycetota > Actinomycetes > Streptosporangiales > Thermomonosporaceae > Actinomadura > Actinomadura meridiana. Next base: position 15,759 of record NZ_BAABAS010000035.1, on the reverse strand, counting down.
CATCCGATCAACGAACGCGGATTCACCCGTGAGATCGACGTAATCGGTGCCAAACCGCGCACACGCCGCCACAAGCGGTTCCCCAAGCCGCGCATACGGCCCAACAGTCGTGATCACAACCCGTGCCGAGCGAGCGACGTCCTCGACCGACGAGGCGTCAGAGGCATCACAACGCAGCAGCGCCAGCTCCCCACAAGCCGGATTCAACTCCGCAAGCCGCTCACGAACAGCCGCCAGCCTCCCCAGATCACGCCCAGCAAGAGCCCAGGTCGTCCCAGCCTCAGCATGCAAGGCGAGATACGCGGCGGTCAGCCCCCCGGTGAACCCGGTAGCCCCGAACAACACAATGTCGTACCGACCAGCCATGAACACCCCTAACCCAATCCCACCCCGGATTCTCCCGCGTTCCTTTCCGCAAGGCCCTAACCTCGGTCACGGGGCTCTAACCTCAGCCACAGGGTTACGGGTGGGCACGTGGAGTGAGCGCCAGCGAGCGGAGCGGGCACGCCCGCGCGCGCGGGCGGGTCCCGCAGCGTAGGGAGCGCCAGCGACCGAAGCGAGGAGACCCGAACCGCGCCTCCGGGGGGCTCGGGGGGTCGCCCCCCCGATAAACAACAGTCAGCGACCGAAGCGAGGAGACCCGAGCCGCGCAGCCGGGGGTCTGGGGGTCGCCCCCCAGATAGATAGGGTGATTAATGTGATCGCGCTCGCCGTCGCGATGGATGTCGTCGCCGTGGGGTTCGTCGTGTGGTTCGTGGCTCTGGTGACGCGCGGCAGGACGGAGCCCGCTGACGAGGGGGGCGAGTCGGTCGCGGTGATCCTCATCGCGGTTAGCCTGGGACTGCTGTCCCTGTCCCTGTGGAGCCTCCCCTGAGTTCCCGAGGAGCCTCCCAACGTCCGTGAAGCCGCCAGGCGAGTCGAGAGATGTGCAATGAGCAGGCTGAACCCTGAGGATCTGTACGAGCTGGACGCCGACCTGCCGGAGCTGACGGGTCCGGTGCTGTTGCACAGCCTCGACGGCTTCGTGGACGCCGGGTCCACCGGGCAGCTCGTGCGCGAGCACCTCCTCGAAGCGCTGGAGCACCGTGTCGTCGCCCGGTTCGATGTCGACGCGCTGCTCGACTACCGGGCTCGGCGCCCGCCGATGACATTTGACCGTGATCATTGGGCGTCCTACGAGTCGCCGGAGCTGGTGGTGCGGGTCCTTTATGACGACGCGGGGAATCCTTTCCTGATGTTGTCCGGGCCGGAGCCCGACCGGTTGTGGGAGGGCTTCACGGCGTCGGTGTTGCATCTGGTGAAGCGGCTTGGTGTCCGGTTGGTCGTCGGGTTCCATGGGATTCCGATGGGCGTCCCGCACACGCGTCCGGTGGGGATCACCTCGCACGCGACGCGGCCGGAGTTGATCTCGCGGAACTCGTGGTTCGACAAGGTGCAGGTGCCGGGCAGCGTGGCCGGTCTGCTGGAGTTGCGGCTCGGTGAGGCGGGGCAGGACGCGGTCGGGTTCGCCGTGCACGTCCCGCACTACCTGGCGCAGTCCGCGTATCCGGCGGCCGCCGTCGCCGGGCTGGAGGCGATCGTCGACGCGACCGGGCTGGCGTTGCCCGTCGAGACGTTGCGTGAGGCCGCCGCCGCGACGGACGCCGACATCGCCGAGCAGGTGGACGGCAACGACGAGGTGGAGAAGGTCGTCCGGGCCCTGGAGCAGCAGTACGACGCCTTCGCCGGGGCCGCCGAGCGCGACAGCCTCCTCGCCGAGTCGCAGGAGATGCCGACCGCCGATGAGCTGGGCGCGCAGTTCGAGCGTTTCCTCGCCGAGCAGGACGGGCCCGACGCCCAGGGCTGACGTCCCTATGCCGACATATCCCGCTTGTCGGTGGGTACGCGAGCCCGTGAGGGGAGGCTCGCACATGGCCCAGAAGGTGAACGAGGTGATGACTCCCGTGCCGGTGGCCGTGTCCCCGGACACGTCTCTGGTGCGGGTCGGTGATCTGATGCGGCAGCACGGGATCGGGGACGTTCTCGTCGTCCACGAGGGGCGGCTGCGCGGCCTGGTGACCGACCGCGACATCGTGGTCCGCGCCGTCGCCGTCGAGAAGGACATGTCCACGACGGCCGTCGCCGACATCTGTAGCACCAACATCGTGACCGTCGCGCCGGACGCGGACGCCGACGACGCCGTGCTGCTGATGCGCCGCCACGCCGTGCGTCGTCTGCCGGTCGTGGACGGCGATCGTCCGATCGGGATGGTGTCGATCGGCGACCTGGCCGTTCAGCGCGACGAACGTTCCGCCCTTGCCGACATCAGCGCGGGACCGCCCACCACATGACGCTGTGTAGTGGTTCAATCGTCGTCTGTGATGCGTGATGTCATCGTCGTGGGCGCCGGTCCGGCCGGATCCGCTGTCGCCTGTCATCTGGCCCGGTCTGGTCTGGACGTTCTCGTCCTGGAGAAGGCCTCGGCCGCGCCTGCGCCATCGACGACCCGCGCGTCATGCGCCTGGCCGCCCGGCACGGGCTGTCGCACCCGGCCCTCATGCGGTTCGCCCTCACGGTCGTCGGCACCCTGCCCGCACCGGCCGCCCCGTCCGCCGCCGACCGGCTCGCGGCCGCGCTGACCCGCGTCACGCCCGCGTCCTGAACCTGTGCCGCGACAGACAAGGGCCGTTCGGACACAATCAAGATCTTGGGCTGGCCGAGACGCTGGACTGGCAGGAATGGGAGGGCAGGATATGAGCGAGGCTTACGACATCATCAAGGCGCACTACGCGGCGTCGGACCGGGGCGACCTGGCGGGCATGCTGGAGGCGTTCGCCGACGACATCGCCTGGACGGAGATGGCAGGGTTCCCCTACGCGGGCACCTACGTCGGCACCGACGAGATCAAGGCCGGGGTCTTCGCGCGCCTCAACGCGGACTGGGAGGGTTTCCGCGCCGACGCCGCCGAGCTGATCGACGGCACCGACGGGACGGTCGTCGCCATCGGTCACTACTCGGGCACCTACCGTGCGACCGGGAAGGCCATGAAGGTGCGGTTCGTCCACGTCTGGCGGGTGAAGGACGGGGCGGTCACGGGCTTCGAGCAGTTCTGCGACACGCACAACGTCCGCGAGGCCATGTCCTGAACGGGACGGTACGCGACCACCGTCCGGACCGGGACGCCACTAGCGCGATCCGGTCCGGACGGTGCACCATGTGGACATCAGGGGAATGGGGCCTCAACTGGGGAAACGTTCATGTCCATGGTTATTCGCACGTCCGAACTGCCCGTCGCCGAGCGGTTCGAGTACTGGCGCAACTCCGTCACGGAGATGTTCGTGCCGCTGCGCGCCGACACGGCACGCCCGGAACGCTTCGAGGGCCGCATGCGCGGGCGTGAGCTGGGCGCGCTCAAGGTGGCCGATGTGGCGTCCACGCCGAACGTCGTCCGCCGCACCGGCGCGCTCATCGCCCAGTCCGACCCCGGGCACTACAAGATCGGCGTGCAGCTCAACGGGTACTGCGTGCTCACGCAGGACGGGCGGGAGGCCGCACTCGTCCCCGGCGACTTCACGATCTACGACACGACCCGCCCGTACACGCTGTCGTTCGACGACTCGTACCGGCAGCTCGTGCTGATGGTCCCGCGCCGCCTGCTGCACCTTCCGCAGGACGCCGTCGCGGGCATCACCGCCACCCGGATCTCCGGCCGCCAGGGCGTCGGCGGGCTGCTGTCCCCGTTCCTCCTCCAGCTCGCCCAGCAGTTGGACGACCTCGACGACCACGGCAGCGTCCGGCTCGGCGACAACATCGTCGACCTCCTGGTCACCCTCCTCGCCGAACGCCTCGACATGACGGCGCCCACCACCGACTCGCGCCGCCGCGCCCTGCTGCTGCGCGTCCGCGCCTACATCGAACGGCACCTGGACGACCCGGAACTGTCCCCGGACGACATCGCCGCCGCGCACTTCGTCTCGTCCCGGCACCTGTACAACCTGTTCCGCGAGGAGGGCACGACGGTCTCGGCGTGGATCAAGGAACGCCGCCTGGAGCACTGCCGCCGCGATCTTCGCGACCCGCTCCAGCTGCACCGTCCCGTCAGCGCCATCGCGGCCCGCTGGGGCTTCGTGGACGCGGCGCACTTCAGCCGCCTGTTCAAGGCCACCTACGGCGCCAGCCCCCGCGAGTACCGGGTCACCGTCGACGGCAGCTGATCGTTACCGGTTCGGTCAAAGCCCGTACGCCCACAGACAAGACCTGATCAGCGCCGTCCGCCGAGACTGGGGCCCCACCTGCGAGGGAGGTCCCCTTATGAACACACGGCTCTACATCAACGGCGAATGGGCCGCCGCGGCGGACGGCGCGGAGTTCACCACGTCCGATCCCGCGACCGGAACTCTCCTCGCGTCCTGCGCGGAAGCAGGCCCGAGCGACGTCGACGCCGCCGTCGACGCCGCCCGCGCCGCGTTGCACGACCCCGCGTGGGCCGCCATGGCGCCGAGCGCCCGGGCCCGTCTGCTGTGGCGCGTGGCCGACCTGATCGAGGCGAACCAGGCCGACCTCGCCGAGCTGGAGACCCGCGACCAGGGGCAGCCCCTCGGCGTCGCGCAGTCCGTCAGCGTCACCGGCGCGGCCGAGCACTTCCGCTACTTCGCGGGCTGGGTCACCAAGATCGAGGGCGCGGTGTCCCCGATCTCGTTCCCGGACACGCTGCACTACGTCCGCCGCGAACCCGTAGGCGTCTGCGCGTTGATCACCCCGTGGAACTTCCCGCTGATGATCGCCTCGTGGAAGCTGGCGCCCGCCCTCGCCTGCGGCAACACCGTGATCATCAAGCCCGCCGAGCAGACGCCGCTCACCACCGTCCGGCTGGTCGAGCTGTGCGCCGAGGCCGGGTTCCCGCCCGGCGTGATCAACCTGCTCACCGGCGGCCCCGCCGCCGGGCGCGCCCTCGTCGAGCATCCGAACGTCGACAAGGTCTCCTTCACCGGCTCCAGCGCGGTCGGACGCGAGATCGTCAAGGCGTCCGCGGGCAACCTCAAGCGCGTCACCCTCGAACTCGGCGGCAAGGCGCCCAGCGTCATCGCCCGCGACGCCGACATCGACAAGGCCGTCGCCGGGAACCTCCAGGGTGCCCTGCTCAACAGCGGCCAGGTCTGCGCTGCCTACACGCGTCTCTACGTCGACCGCCGCCGCGTCGACGAGTTCACCGAGAAGCTCGCCGCCGCCGCGTCGTCCCTGCGCCTCGGCCCCGGCCTCGACCCCGAGACGCAGATCGGCCCGCTGGTGTCCCTCGAACAGCTGGAGCGGGTCGACTCACTCGTCCAGACGGGCGGCGAGCAGGGCGCCGAACTCGTCACCGGCGGGCAGCGCGCCGACGGCCCCCTCGCGAACGGCTACTTCTACTCGCCGACCGTCTTCGGCGGCGTCACCGACGACATGACCATCGCCCGCGAGGAGATCTTCGGACCCGTCCTGCCGGTCCTGGCCTACGACGACCCCGAGGAACTCTCCGTCCGCGCCAACGACACCGAGTACGGCCTGGCCGCGTCCCTGTGGACCCGCGACCTGGCCACCGCCCACCGCCTCGCCGCCGACATCCGCGCGGGCGCCGTCTTCATCAACATGCTGCCCATCCCCGACGCGGCGGCGCCGTGGGGCGGCTACAAGTCCAGCGGCTGGGGCCGCGAGATGGGCCCCTACGCCCTGGAGGCCTACACCGAGATCAAGGGGGTCTGGGTCCACCTGGACACCCCCTGACCCGCGTTGCCGCCGGGCCGCCGCGCTGACAGACTTGCGTTCGATCAAGCGAACACGACTCGCGGGGCGGTGCCTGGGTGTCCGGCAACGACGAGCACGGGAGCGGTAACCGGTTCGACGGCGAAGCGCGCAACGTCGTCCAGGCGCAGCACATCGAGGTCATGCATGTGCACGGCGGCTCTGGCCCGCCGGAGCCGCCCAGCGCGTTCCCCCTCGCCGCCAACCGGTTCCACGACCGCCGGACGATGCTGGAGCGCATCACCGAGGTCGTGACGTCCCGCGACGGCTCGGGCCCCGCGCTGTTCGTCGTCGCCGGGCTGCGCGGGGTGGGCAAGACGGCGATGGCCGTCCACTGGGGCAGCACGCAACGCGACCGCTTCCCGGACGGCCTGCTGTACGCCGACCTGGGCGGCGGCCTGTCCCGGCGCGGCATGGGCGGCGGGCTCGGCGAGGCGGTGACGTCGCTGCTTGAGCAGCTCGGGGTGTCCGGCGACCATCTCTCGTACTCCGACCAGGGGCGTCTCGCCCTGCTGCGGTCGCGGCTGGCGCGTCGCAAGGTGCTCCTGCTGCTGGACGACGCGCGCCTGTCCGGGGAGGTGGAACGGCTGCTGCCCACGTCCCCACACAGCGTCGTCTTCGTCACCACCGACGGCGGCCTGACCGAGGTCGGCGACTTCGCCGGACGCCACGACGCTGAGGTCCTCGTCCTCGGCGGGCTGCCCGAGGCCGACGGGCTGGCGCTGCTGCGCACCCTGGCGGGCGACGAGACCGTCGACCGCGATCCGGACGGGGCGCTGCGGCTCGTCCGGGCCTGCGGCGGCTGGCCACTGGCGATCCGGATGGCGGCGGGACGGGTGAAGGTCCGCCGCCGGGGCCTCGGCGAACTCGCCGCCGGTCTGGAGGCCGCGCGGCGCGTCCCGCGTCCGGGCCCCGCCGAGGAGGGGATCGTGCAGATGGTCGGCGACGCCGCGTACGGTGACCTGCCGGACGACCTGCGCCGTGCCTACCGCCTGCTCGCCCTGCATCCGGGCGGAGACCGTCCCACCGTGGTGCCCGGCGGCCCCACCTCGACGGTCGAGTTCGGTTCGGGCGCGGCCGCCGCGTTGCTGGACCGTCCGGCACCCGAGACGGACCACCTCCTCGACTCCCTGGTCGACCGCCACCTCCTTGACGCGGACTCGGGCCGCTACGCCTTCCACGGCCTGGTCCGGGCGCACGCCCGCGGCCATGCGGAGCCGGAGGGGGACACGGCCGTCCGGCGTGTCGCCGAGTGGTACCTGCGCATGGCCGCCGAGGCGGATCTGGCGATCAACCCGTACCGTCCGACGACTGGGCCCGTGTTTCGGGAGTTGCGGGGGCGGCCGTCGCCTTACGGGGAGGGCCGCGACGCCGTGCAGCGGGCGCTAGGTCGGTTGCGTCTTGAGCACAGGAACCTGGCCGCCGTCGTCCATGCGGCTGGTGACCGGGGGTGGCACGACCTGGCCTGGCAGGTGTGCGAAGCCCTGTGGGGCTTCTACTTCTCGCTCAAGCACTACGACCAGTGGATCGACACCCACCGCATCGGACTGCGCGCCGCTCAGGAGCTGGACGACCCGGGCGCACGCTTCCGGATGGGCATCCAACTCGGCCGCGCCCTGTACGAGACCAAACGCTTCGAGGAGGCGCACGAGGTCCTCGCCGGAGCCCTCCACGCCGCGACCGCGCCGCTAGACCGCGCCACGGCCCTGGAGTTCATCGGACGCGCCCACCTCGACGCGGGAGAACCGGAACGCGCGCTGGAGTACTTCCTCCAGGCCCGGGACCTCGAAACGCGACACGACCGGCCACGGGGCGTCGCCATCAACCTGCACCACCTGGGCCGCGCCCACCTGGCACTGAACACCCTGGACGAGGCCAGAGACTGCCTGGAACGCGCACAGCGACTCTTCGCGGAGATCCCTGACCCGTACAACCAGGCCAGAGTCCTCACCACCCTGGGCAGGCTCCACCTCACCGCGGGCGACCCCGGCGCCGCGATGCCCGTCCTCGAAACGGCCCTGGAGATCATGCGCACGCAGCACCGCACCTACCAGGTCGCCGAGATCACCGAGTCGTTGTCGGAGGTGGCCGCGCTGACGGGCGACCCCGACCGTTCGGAGACCCTGCGACAGGCCGCGATCATGGCCTACGACGAGGTCGGCAGCCTCCGCGCCGACGAGCTCCGGGACGCCTCAGCCTGACGGCTCCCAGGTGAAGGGCAGAACCCTCGTCCCGATCCGAACAACAGTCTCCTTGGGCAGGTCATCGAGGAGCCGCCTCCGCTCCACCCAGGCATGCACGACCGACGCGAGAACCCCGGGGTCGATCATGCCTCGCGCGCGCACCACGACCGCACAGCCGTCCCGCACCCGAACCCGGCACGACCCGTCGGCCGACGTCTCGGCGACCGTGCGGGCTTCATCCCCCTTGAACACGGGACGGTGCCCGGCGTCGTGCCGCCGAACCAGCACATCGGCCAGCCCACGCAGCCGGTGATCGGTCTCGGTGCCGTCCACGACCAGATGACCGCCGCGCGGGGTTGTCCGCAGATCGGCGACCTCGGCCGGAATCCGCTCGACCCCGAAGACGACGCGGCCGGGCGCCTCCTCAACAGTCACCGAGGCCACCAGCGCGGGCCGCTCGGCGTCCTCCCACCGGCGCGGCTCCGGATACGGCGGCGGCACGGGAAGAACACGCACTCGTCCCGGCGGCGGAGCCAGATCCATCAACCGGTACATCTCCGCCCGCAGAACCTCCGAACTACGCCCTTGGACGGCGAACGAGGCCGCGGACAACCCGGCCCCCTCCCACCCACGGGCGATAGTCGCCTCGATCTGAGCGTCGACCGGCCGGTGATCGAGAACGGGCGCGACCCGCCCCAACTCCGCCATAGCCGTCCCCGCCACAACCTCCCCAGACGCCGCGAACCCCATCAACACGGGACGCCCAAGGGCCGCCGCGTACAGCGTCACGGACCCGTGATCGCCCACCACCGCGTCCGCCGCGACCAACGCGGCCCGCCACCCTTCCCGAGGCGGAATGACCAGAAGCCCGGCCCTCCGACAATCAGCGAGCCACGCCCGCAACTGCCAGACCCCATGCCCGTGCCACACGTTCGGATGAAACACGGCCGCGACCCGGTACTCGTCCACCGGCAAGTCAGCAAGCAACCGCGCGGGCACTTCAGGCCCCCGCCCCAGCAACGACTCCGCCCCCCAGGTGGACGACACGACCACAAGCCGCTGATCCGCCCGCACCCCGAGCGCGGCCCGATAGTCGTCCCGCCACGGCATCCCGGCGACAAGCCGGTCATAACAGGGATCCCCGGCCACAAGCGCGGCATCAAGGGCCTCCGGACACTGGTCAGCGAGCTGCCGCACCTGCCCCTCATGCGAAAGGACAAGCACCGAAGGAACAACCCTCCCCCCACGAAGAAGCTGCTCCCGGCTCAGCCCGTAGACCTGCGCCCCCGCCCCCAGATGCTTGTTGTATCCGGCACCGTGCGGGATGCTCATCAACGGCGCGTCGATCTGATCAACGGGCCCACTACTAGCGGCGCTCACAGCAAGATCGAACCGGCGCCTGACCGCCTGCTCCCAGGGGATCTCCCGCACCTCAAGATCGCTGAGAAACCTTGCGACCCCGTCCGGAACGGTGGCTCCCGGGATCTCGGTGAAGTAGCACTGGAGCCGCAGATCCCCGTCGAGGGCGGCCATCGCGTCCATGAGCCGAGTCGTCGACGTCACCGAATGAGCGACGGCCAGGACGGAACGCTCCGTCCGGACCGTGGCCGCGTCCCGGTGCAGTGCGGTCAACGTCGCGGTGCTTCCCTCGCTCCTGAGCCTTCCTTGGGAAGCACACCCTATCCGCCCCCGCCACGGAAACCGTTTCGCGCCCGCCACCACGAACCAGGTACGCTTTCCCGGCAACGCGGGCGCGTAGCTCAGGGGTAGAGCACTCGCCTTACAAGCGAGTGGCCGCAGGTTCGAAACCTGCCGCGCCCACCACAGCCGGTCTGACCTGCGAGGACACGTTCCCCGCAGGGAGGACCCGCTGTGCGGGACGTCTGAAGAGACGTCGCTTCTTACCCGAGAAGGCCGCACAGAGGGTGACTCCTTAGCAGTAAGGACGTCACCTTGAAGACCAGCACGACCCCCTACCAGCCCGACATCGACTCCTTCCGCAGGCATCTGCGCGCGGAGAACAAGAGCCAGCGCACCACCACCATCTACGTCCAGGCCACCGAGAAGTTCGCCCGGTGGCTCATCGCGCACACCGACTGCGCGGACTGGGAGGACGTGGAGGGACGCGACGTCCAGGACTTCACGATCGACATCCTGGACAGCCGCAGCGCGGGCTACGCCAACAACCTCTACCGGGCGATCCAGCAGTTCTTCCGCTGGTGGTCCGGCGAGTACGGGTACGCCAACCCGATGTGGGGCCTCAAGCCCCCGATGGTCCCCGAGCAGCCGATCCCGGTCCTGTCCCAGGAGCAGCTCGGCAAGCTCCTGAAGACCGCCGAGGGCCGTACCTTCGTCCAGCTCCGCGACACCGCGATCCTCATGCTGCTGATGGACGCGGGCCTGCGGCGGGGCGAGCTGGCGGCCCTCAAGCTGGACGCCATCGACCTGGACTACCGCGAGGTCAAGGTCCTCGGGAAGGGCCGCCGCTCCAGGACCGTCCCGTTCGGCCACGCCACCTGCCGGGCTCTCGACCGCTACCTCAAGGCCCGCAGCAAGCAGCGGCTCGCGCACCTGGACTGGCTGTGGCTCGGGACGCAGGGCTGCCACCTCACCAGCTCCGGGATCTTCCAGATGATCCAGCGCAGGGGCACCGACGCCGGGATCAGGGAGCTGTTCCCGCACATGCTCCGCCACACCTGGAGCCACTTCTTCCGCCTCAACGGCGGCTCCGTGGACGACCTGATGCGCCTGGCGGGCTGGAAGTCGGTCTCGATGGCCTCCCGCTACGGGGCCTCCGCTGCTGATCAACGCGCCCGCGCGGCCGGACAGCGGCTGTCGCTGGGCGACCGGATCTGAGGAGGCTCCACATGAGGAACAACAAGCGGCGGCCCCGGCCGCAGCACGAGCTGCACCGGCAGGTCCGCCGGGCCCGCCGGGTCCTGCGGCAGGCCGACACCCTCGCCCCGTGGCTCCTGATCGGGGACGCCAGCGACGGCCCCGTGATCGGGGCCCTGCTCGACGAGGCGGCCACGGCCATCTACCTCGCCAAGCAGGCACTGGTGGAGGAGATGGGACGCACCCCGCAGGAGGGTGAGCAGACCGAGCTGGACCTGACCGCTCCCGTCCCCCGGTCGGCGGTCTGCGCCTCCTGCGGGCACCGTTCCACCGACCACACGGAGGGCCTGCGCTGCCCGGCCTGCCGGTGCACCGACTTCACCGAGGCCGAGGAAGAGGGCCGGTGATCCTGCTCTACCTCGCCCTCGTCTGCGACCTGGCGGGCATCGCCCTGATGGGCGTCCTGCTCGTCAAGGAGTACCGCCCCCGTTTCGTCGAGACGGCGGGACACACGCGGCCGATCTCCCTCGCCGGGTACTCCGGGCACCCCTCGATGGGTGAGGGGCTTCTCAGGCTCGCTCAGGCCGTCTACGCCTTCACCGACAAGATCCTGGACTGCCCCTGCCAGCAGGCCGGGAGGTGCCCGTGCGGGAGGTGACCGAGTTGCGCCGGGCCGTCCGGCTCGCCCTGAAGGGCCACGAGACCGCCTTCGTGGCCGAGATGGACGAGGCCCTGCTGGGTGCCGTCCTGCGTACGTCGTGGATCCCGATGGAGGGGCTGGAGCATCTGCACGCCGCGCTGATGGGGGCCACCGACAGCGAGCTGTACACCGTCGCCCACGAGATCCTGGAGGAGCAGTGAGGATCCTGGACCACCTGCCCATCGGGGTGCTGGCCGTGATCGCGGCCTGCGGGAGCTTCAGCCACATCGCCCACCTCGCGGAGAGGTCCGGCCAGGACGGCTGGATGAGCTACGCGGTGGCCGTCTGCGTGGACGCCCTCGCGGTGGTGGCGAGCTTGGAGATTCGCCGGGACAAGCGCATGGGCAAGAGGAGCACCGTCCCACGCTGGTGCTGGCGGGTAGCGTCCTGCTCACCCTGGCAGCCAACCTCGCCGAGGCCCAGCCCACCGTCTGGGGGCGCATCTGCGCGGGCGTCCCGGCGGGTGCCTTCCTGCTGGCGGTGGCCCTGATCGAGCGGCGGGGGAGCCAGCCGGCCCTTGCGGAGGAGACGCAGGAGGAGCCGGTCAGCGAGCCCGTCCAGGACGAGGAGCCGGTGATCGAGCCCGAGCCTGCCCCCCGAGCCGAAGCCGAAGAAGAAGGGCAAGAAGAAGGCGTCCCCCAAGCCGCCGAAGTCCCTGGCCGAGCTGCTGATCCTGGCCAAGGAGCTGGACGCCAAGCACCGTGAGAAGGCGGGCAAGCCCATCTCCCGGGACAAGCTCCGGGTGGCCCTGGGGGTCTCGACCAACACCGCCAGCTCGGTGCTCCGTGAGCTGAAGACCGCTTAGGTGTCGAGTCGTAGCTCTCGTCGGATCTGTCCGACGAGAGCTTCTCGGTGTTGCTTGACCTGACCTGAGTGGTGCTCGTACTCCGGCGACCTGATGTCTCCCCACCGGCCGTCCCGTACCAGCGACCCATTCCAGGCCACCATGGCGAGCAGCACGGTGTGCATCTCGTGCTCCAGGCCCTTGACCTCGTCAGATGCGTAGGCGTGGACACGCGCCCGGCGACGGTGGTTGTCCCGGACCTCTTCGTCGCTCGATTGCAGGACGGCGGGGAGGTCGGGGTTTCCCAGATGAGTGGTCACGTGAGCCTCTTGGCGCTGGACCCAGTCGAGGAGATCCAAGTACAACGCCGCTCGTTCGTGCCACACGCGCTCGTCGTGAGCCAGCTCGCGCTGATGCTGCAAAGTGTCACGGGTATTGCGGCGCGTGACGACGACGGTCACCAGAGCCATGAACGTCGTCAGCCCCGAGGTGATCAAGGCGACTTCGTTGGGCGTTAGCCTCATAAGACTGATCCTGGCGGATCTGCTCCAGCTTTTCTTACGAACAGCGTCGGCCCGTGCCTAACCTGGGAGTGCGAGCAACCAGGAGGACGGGCCGATGCATGATCAGGATACGTGGGACCCGGGCACCATCGGTGCGCGTCTGCGGGTCCTGCGCAAGTGGCGGAGGCTGACCCTCACCGAGCTGGCCGGGCTCTCGGGCCTGTCGCCCTCGTTCCTGTCGATGGCCGAGCGGGGGCAGCGCGCACTCGACCGGCGGTCGCACATCTCCGCTCTGGCCACCGCGCTGCGCGTCTCGGAGAAGGACCTGATCGGTGGTCCCCACCTGACGGCCGACCCCGTCCAGGCCGCACCGCACGCCACCATCCCGGCCGTCCGGGCGGCCCTGATGACCAACACCCTGACCGCTCCGGCGGTGGACGGGGCCCGCCCGCTGGACGAGCTGGTCGCCGAGATGGGGAAGATCGACCGGTCGGAGTTCAAGCACACGACCGTGGGTGAGAAGCTTCCCCAGCTCATCGGCGAACTGCACGTCCACGCCGCAGCTCCTGCCGACGAGCGCGCCTACCGGCTCGCCCTGAAGACGCTCATCGAGGCGTTCCAGACGGCGACCTTCACGGCCAAGGACCTGGGGTACGACGACCTGGCAACGATCGCCGCGATGAAGGCGGCCGAGGTGGCGGCGATCCTGGACGAGCCCATCACCACCGCCAAGGCCGCGAGCCTGCGCGTGCACACCATGCCGACCACCACCCGGCACGCCACCCTCCAGGCGGCCGAGAACGCGGCCAACACCCTGGAACCGCACGCCACCGACGACCTTGGCGTGCAGGTGCTGGGCATGCTCGCCCTGGCTGCCTCGCTCACGGCCACGGTCGTCTACGACTACGGCAAGGCCGAGCACTGGATGGACCAGGCCACCGAACTGGCCGGGCGCACGTCCGACACCCCGGGCGAGAACTGGGGCGCGTTCTCCTCCTCCAATGTCGGTGTCTGGAAGGTCTCCCTGGCCACCGAGCGGGGCGAGTCCGGTGGCACCCTGCTGGAGCTGGCGCAGGACGTGGACGAGGACGTCATCGCTCCCCGGCGGGGACGGCACGCCTCGTTCCTGGCCGACGTGGGACGCGGGCTGGCCCGGGACAAGAAGACCAGGAGCCAGGCGGAGCAGTGGCTGCTGCGTGCGGAGCGGGTCGCCCCGCACAAGATCCGCAACTCCGGAGCCGTGGGGGAGACGGTTGCGGTGATGCTTCAGCAGTCGTACGGTGCAGCGGTTGGGCGTGAATTGCGAGGATTGGCCGCACGAATCGGCGTCCCGCACTGAGATTTTTTAATCTTTTCGTCCTGCCTTCACAGCCGTGAAATTCACGCGTCGGGTCAGGCTTACCGTCCCCGGCCATGGACACCAACGCTGCCGAGCAGTACCTATCCGAGCTTGCCGGGGAGCTTGACCCCGAGACCTTCCGCACCCAGCTCATTCGCGCGGCCGGAGACTGGCCCGAGCTGACCGTCACCAACCGGAAAGCCGCCCGCCTCAGCGAGCGGGTGAAGGTCTTGGAGGGCTACTACCAGTGGTCCTGGGGCCAGACCATCGCCCCGGTCGGCGAGCGTGCCGTGGCCGCCCGGCGGGTCTCCCGCGTGCTGGCCATCGTGGAGGGCTGAGATGGCCCGCCTCCAGACCTCCCACGTCCAGACCGCCGCCGACCTGCTGTTCAAGGTCGCCCGCAGGCACATGCTGAACGACGACCATGTGACCGAGATGCTCCTGCTGATGGACCGCCGGGGCCGTCACCGGCTGATCAGCTCCATCTCGGGCGTGCCCTTCCAGGACACGCCGGACGACATCGCCGAGGAGATCCGCGACTGGGGGGCGCGGGCCATGGTGCACGTCGCCCCCTTCGAGGTGACGCTGGCCGAGGAGATGGCCACCCCCGCCGGTCCCGCGCACCGGCTGGCCGCCCGCCCGATCCAGATGGTCATGACCGTGGGCATGTGGCCCGCGCAGGACTACTCGATCATCAAGGCCGCCGAGGTCATCCGCTCCGGCGGCACCCGCGATCTGATCGAGCGCGACCTGTCCGAGGCCCGTCCCGAGTGCTGGCTGGCCGACCTGCTGCCTCAGCACTGATGGGAGACGACATGATGCACGCGGCACCCCCTGACCCCCACCGTCCCGTGCTCGTTCTCGTCACGGGCTTCGTGCTGCTGTCCCTGCTGGGCACCGTCGCCTGGATGGCCGCTGCGCGCGGTGGGGGCTCGCCACCGACCGCCGTACAGGTGACCCCGGTACCCGAGGACACCCGTACCGCCACAGGGGCTCTCAGCGGCTCTCGTGGCTGCGAGAGGGCGGTGACCCAGTCCCTCGCCCGGTACGCCCAGGTGCGGACGCAGGGCGGGGACACTGCGCTGGTCCTGGGGGAGGAGCAGGCCCGGCTCGCTCCGCTGGAGTACACGGCCTTCAGCGGGGTGGTGAACGAGGTGGACATGGCCCTGGCGTCCGGGCAGGCGGGCCTGGGGGACGTCATCACCAGCGTGATGCCCGGAGTGCGCCGGGTGTGCGCGCAGGCCGGTTGATAGTGGGGCCA
Organism: Actinomadura meridiana; assembly: GCF_039537545.1. Lineage (NCBI taxonomy): Bacteria > Bacillati > Actinomycetota > Actinomycetes > Streptosporangiales > Thermomonosporaceae > Actinomadura > Actinomadura meridiana. Next base: position 397 of record NZ_BAABAS010000035.1, on the reverse strand, counting down.
TGAGGATCACGCGGAAGCTGGCGGAGGCGATGACCGCCCACGCGCTAGAGGAGCACCCCATCGAGGCGTGTGGATCCTGTGCGGCCCAGCAGACTCGCCGGCCCGCATCGTCCCGATGGAGAACGAGCTGCACTCCGAGACCGACTACGCGTTCGAGCCCACCCAGCAGCTCGCCGCCCGGGAGGCGATGTATGACGGGGCGAGGAGCTGGTGGGGATCTACCACTCTCAAACCGCCCATGAGGCGTACCCGTCCCGAGGGGACGTGGAGTACCGCGTCCCCAAGGTCCCGCACGTCATCATCTCGCCCCATGACGATGGCCCCGTCCTGCGAGCTGGTTGCAGCCGCGAGAAGCAGGAACGTTTGTGCGTCGGTTTGAGCGACGCTTGGGGGTCCG
>NZ_BAABAS010000034.1:0-1847 GCF_039537545.1 Actinomadura meridiana | reverse complement strand
CCCACCACCGCCTGGCACACACCGCCCACCATCCCCCACACCCAGCCCCCGACCTACCCCTTCCAGCGGGAGCGCTATTGGGTCGAGGGTGCAGTCCCCGTCACCGAGGTTTCCGGGTTCGGGCTCACCTCCGCCGAACACCCCCTTCTGGGCGCCGCCGTCACACAGCCCGACGGGACGCTGGTGTTCACCGCTCGCCTCTCCCTCGAAACCCAGCCCTGGCTCGCTGACCACGCCGTCCACGGAACCCCGCTCCTGCCCGGCACCGCGTTCCTCGACCTGGCACTCCACGCGGGATTCGCCGCCGGCTGCCCGGCCGTGGAGGAGCTGACGCTGCAATCTCCGCTGGTGTTCTCCGGTGATGAGTCGTGGGATCTGCATGTCACCGTGAGCCCGGCCGACGACGAAGGACGACGCGACTTCACCGTCCACTCACGATCGTCCGTCTCGACGCTCGGTGACCAGTCGACCTGGACCACCAACGCCACGGGCACCCTCACCTCGGACGAGAGCACCGTCTCGCCTTCGGCCCCCGCCCCCGCCGAGAACGGGGCGAACGTCCAGATCACCGGGTTGTACGAGCGGCTCGGCGAGCAGGGCTACGGCTACGGCCCCTCGTTCCAGAATTTGCGCGAACTGAGTGAACACGACGCGACCCTGCACGCCCGCGTCCAACTCGACCCCGACACCCCGGTGACCGGCTACGGCATCCACCCCGCACTCCTGGACGCCGCACTCCACGCACTGGCCGCCAACACCGACAACGGCGACGAGAACGGCGCCCCCAGCCTGCCCTTCTCGTGGAGCGGCGTCCGGCTGCATGCCACCAATGCCGACACCCTCCAAGTCCGCCTCACCCAGATACGACCCGACACCGTCTCCCTTCACGCCACCGACCCCACAGGCCAACCCGTCATCACCGTCGACGAACTCATCCTTCGCCCGTTGAGCGGTGACCTGGCCAAGACGGCCGCGGCTCCGGTCGCGAATGACCTGTTCCACCTCGCGTGGAATCCGCTGCCCGAGACCACTCCGGCAGATCTCGGCACCCCGGTCTTCCTCGGCGAGGCCTCGGCAGACGGCGACGCGGTCGCGCACACCGGGCTGGACGAGCTGATCCCCGCAATCGATCAGGGAATGGACACGCCCGGCGAAGTGATCGTCCTGCCGTCCCTGTTCGACAGCGAATGCGCGCATGGCAGCGGCGACTGCTCCTGCCCGCAGGCTGTGACCGCCGCTACCGAAACGGCCCTCGCCCTCGTCCAGGAATGGCTCGCCTCAGAGCACTTCGAGCAGAGCACCCTCACTCTGACCACCCGCTTCGCCCAGCACGTGTCCGAGGACGACGAGGACGTGTCGCCCTCGCATGCCGCCGTATGGGGCCTGGTCCGCACCGCGCAGAACGAGCACCCCGGGCGGTTCCGCCTCCTGGACCTGGACGGCGAGACGGACGCGGCCGCCATCGTTCGCATTGTGGGAATGGCGGAGGCTGCCGACGAGCCGCAATTGGCGCGCCGCGGCGATACCGTTTATCAGGGACGGCTTGTCAACACTCGCGAGAAGTTGCTGGTTCCGCCGAGTGACCTCGGCTGGCAATTGGAGACGACGGCGCGGACGGGCACTCTGGACGACATCGTCCTCGCCCCGATCACCCGTCATCTCGAACCGCTTCATCCGGATCACGTGCGTATTCGCACCTATGCCGCCGGACTCAATTTCCGGGACGTTCTGGTCGCCCTAGGGATGGTGAACACCAACTCCCCAATCGGTGGCGAGGAAGCCGGCGTGGTCATCGAGGTCGGGGAGAACGTCCGGTCGTTGAAGCCAGGCGACCGGGTGACCGGTCT
>NZ_BAABAS010000033.1:0-80299 GCF_039537545.1 Actinomadura meridiana | reverse complement strand
CGCGTCGCGGCCTGCTGCATTGCTGCTCTGTCAGCTGCGGACGTGTTCCCCACAGCGCCACCTCCGTTTGCGAATTTCGGTCGTGTGCCGCAGAAGAGGGGCACTGCCCGCCGGCGCCCAGTGAGCCTGGGAGCAATCCTGTCGACACGAAATGCCATTGATCATAGGCGTTGCACGCCACTTATGTCGACGCACTTGATGATCTGACGGTTCATGTGATCTACGCCATATCTTACACTCTCGAGGTCGAGATCGGCTTCCGAGCCAGCGCCGGATCGAGCGCCGGACCCTGCGGGATGAGATGGATCACGCTCGACGGGACGGGCGCCGCCTTCTTGGCGTCATAGCCGAGCTTCTTGGCGATCTCTGCCGACGGCAGTGCGAAACGGATTCCCTGGTCGTTGACCAGTGACAATGACCCCGATCCGCCACTTCCCGAGCTGTCGCCGCCCGCGGGCACGAGGCTCATCAGCGCCGCGCCGCCGGGTGGCAGCACCATCTGGTCGATCGTGCCGGACGACCCGGCCGTGCCGGAGCCGAGGACGCCCGCGGACGGCGCGGGCAGCGATCCGCCCATCGACAGTCGCGCCGTCGACGAGCCGATCGGGTACACCGCGCACAACGGCGTGGTGGTGTCCCAGGCGACGAACTTCGGCAGGGTCGGCGGCAAGTTGTTGTCAAGTAGGCGCGTCTGCGAGGCGAGTTGTTGCGCGGACGGGACGTCCGTCGGCAATGGCCGCGCCTGCTCGCCCGGATAGGCGGCGGTGGTCTTGACGTCCCGCAGCAGGAGCTGCGCCTGCGTCTCGTTGATCTGCGAGAGCCCGTCGGGGAGCATCACGTACCAGAGTGCCTGGCCACCGGCCCCGGTCTCGGCCTTGAACACCTGGCCGACGCGGGACGTCCCGCCCCGGGGCCCGGGCACCGCGCGGCCACGCTGCGGGATGTCGGGCGAGCCGAAGTTGCCCGCCGCCGGGATCGCGTTCAGCCAGGTCGCCGGGACCTCTTCCGCGCCGGGGCCGCCGGTCAGCGACGGGACCTGGGCCGCCGGGATCGTCATCTGCATGCGGTGGTCCTGCCAGACCACCCAGGGGACGCCGCCGGTCTGCACGACGACGGCCTCGGTGGCGGCCAGCCCCCGCCCGCCGACGTCCTTCCCGGCGGCGAGGGCGCTGACCTGGCGCTTCACGCCGGTCGCGGTCGCGGACTCGCGGGTGCACACCGACCAGGGGCCGCGGATGAGCTGGTCGTCGCCGGGCAGCGAGTCGGGGGCGCCCGGGATGCCGATCATCGCGCCGCGCTCGAACCCGGCCAGCGACTTGCGCGACACGGTGCGCCGCTCGGGCCCGCCGTCGGACTCGAGGGCCAGCAGCGCGGACGCGTAGTTCGCGACCGGGAACATCTTCTTGCTGTTGGCGTCGTAGATGTACTTGGTCCCGGTCTCCTTCTCGATGATGAGCTTGCCGGGCTCGTCCAGCCCCTTGGCGCCGCCCGGGGACAGCAGCCCCCAGATGCCGAACACCGCGATGACGAGCAGGCCCACCATCACCCCGGCGAACGCCGCGATCGACAGCCGCCGCATGGGCGACTCGGCGATGTCGGGCTCGCCTTGCAGCAGGGCCAGGCCGACCCGCTGTGTCATCAGGCGGTGCGCCTGGTAGAGATCCCGCCGGTTCTGCATCAGCGCGTCACCCGGCCAGCCCGCGCACGCGGGAGTAGACGTCGAGGACGGCGAGCGCCAGCGGGATCAGCGAGATCATCACAACCATGTCGAGGATGTCGCCCCATCGGCCCCAGACCGGGGTGGGACGGTGGCCGGGCAGCCAGAGCGTCACGGCGACGACGATCCCGGTGAGCACGAGCAGCGGGACGAGCGCGGCGGAGAGCGCGACGACCTGGCTGCCGTGCAGCGCCGCCCCGATCGTGGTCAGCACCAGGCCGAACAGCCCGATCACGAGCATCCAGGAGCGCTGTGACACGCCGCGGAAGATCCTGGCCCGCAGCAGCAGCGACACCGACATCGTCGCGGACGTGGCCGGACCGGCCCAGCCGTCCTCGCCGAACAGGAACAGCATCGCGCCCGCCGAGACCAGCGCGATCGAGGCGATCAGGCCGGTGGAGAACCGGTCGGCGGCGGCGGTGCGGGAGAGCACCTGGCGGCCGTCCACCGTCTCGGTGTCGCGGCGCAGTTCCTCGGCGCTGCCCGGGACGGGCGGCAGCGGCATCCGCGCGAGCTTGAACGCCAGGGACGGGACGGCCGCGATGAACATCATCACGACGACCGCGGCGACGGCGGCGATGCCAGCGGCGGGCAGGTCGTCGAACGCGAGCCCGACGCCGGCGCCGATCGCGCCCACGAACGCGGCGAACGCGATGCCGAGGAACACCGGCAACCCGTCCGCGATGGCGAACCCGGCGATGATCGCGGCGAGCACCGTCACCCCGAACCCGGCGAGCAGGTGCGGCGCGCCGAGGTCGAGCAGGTCCAGGTCGTCGCGGGCGGGCGCGGCCAGCCCGGCGATGAACGCGTACGGGAGCGCCGCGTAGCCGAGGACGGTCCCGGCGCCGGAGTCGCCGACCGCCCGCGAGAGCACCGCGCCCATGATGAGCGAGAGGAGCGCGACGATCCCGGCGGCGGCGGCCGGGACGATCCACGGCGGCCCCGACAGCGCGATGACGACCGCGCCGACCAGGAGCGCGATCCCCCCGGCGCCGAGGCCGAACGAGCGGGTCGTGGTGGGCCGCCACCGGTCGGTGCGCTCCCGGATGCCCGACGCGATGACGTCGGCGACGTCGTCGAACGACATCTCCGGCAACTGCGCCATCCGCGGCCGGAAGTAGAGCACCTCCCCGTCGCGGATGCCGAGGGCGTTCGTCGTCTGGGCCGCGTCGAACGGGTCTCCGTCGAGCCGTTGGAGGACCCAGCCGGAATGGGCGAGTCCCGCGTCCGCCATGTTCTCGCCCGCGGCGCGCAGCAGCGTGGGAAGCATGTGCGCCAGCGGCACGTCGGCGGGCAGGGACACGTCGATGCGCCGTTTCGGCGCGACGATGGTGACCCTGCAAAGTTCGGTTGTTGCGGGCGAATTCACGGGAGCTCCCGTCCTCCAGGTTCAGATCAGGGGCGGATCCGAGCGACGCGCAGTTTAGGATGTGACGTCCGCCTACGCTAAATCAAGCGCAATACGCATAAGAAGCTCAAGACGTACAAGTACCCCCCGGGCCGGTCGTCCCCCCGCAGCCGTCCGCCGCCCAGGGCGCGAGCTCCCGGAGGAACACCAAGGTGAGCACCGTCCTCGTCCGGCGCAAGGAGCGCCGCAAACCACCCCCAGCCCCCAAGGGCGAACTACTGCTGGAATCGCCGCCGGAAATCCCGGAGATACAAAGCGGCGGCCTCCAGAACGTGCTGATGTACCTGCCGATGGCCGTGATGCCGGTCATGATGGGGCTGATGTTCCTGGGCGGCGGCACCCGCAGCCCGATGATGATGATCAGCAGTGGCGGCATGGCATTGGCGATGGGCGGCATGATGCTCGGCCAGCTCGGCCGCGGCTCCGGCGAGCGCAAGTTCAAGCTGAACGGCGCGCGCCGCGACTACTTCCGCTACCTGTCGCAGGTGCGCCGGAAGGTGCGCCGCGCCGCCGAGCAGCAGCGCGAGTCGCTGGAGTGGAACAGCCCGTCCCCCGACTCGCTGTGGTCGCTGGTGATGAGCGCGCGGATCTGGGAGCGTCGTCCGAGCGACCCCGACTTCGGGAACGTGCGGATCGGCGCCGGGCCGCAGAAGCTCGCGGTCCAGCTGATCCCGCCGGAGACCCGTCCGGTCGAGGACCTCGAACCGATGACCGCCGGGGCGCTGCGCCGGTTCGTCCGCGCGCACTCGACGGTGCCGAACCTGCCGGTGGCGGTGTCGCTGCCGTCGTTCGCGCGGATCCTGCCGATGGGCGACCCGGAGGCGGTCCGCGGCATGGTCCGCGCGATGATCGCGCAGCTCACCGCGTTCCACTCGCCCGACGACATGCGGGTCAGCGTGTGCGCGTCGGCGGAGACGATGCCGCACTGGGACTGGGTCAAGTGGCTCCCCCACGCGATGCACCCGACGGTGACGGACGCGGCGGGGCCCGTCCGGCTGATGGCGGGCACCATGTCCGAGCTGGAGCGGATGTTCGGCGGCGAGGTGAAGGACCGCGCCCGGTTCACCCCCGGCCTGCAACAGAGCGACCTGCCGTACCACGTCGTCATCGTGGACGGCGGCGCCGTCACCCCCGACTCGCAGATCGGCTCGGACGGCATCGAGGGCGTCTGCGTCATCGACCTGACCGGGCACATCGCGCCGACCGCCGACAACACGATGCTGCGGCTGCGGGTCGCGCCCGACAAGATGGCGATGCTGCGTCGCGACCGTACCGGCAAGGACGTGCCCAGTTCGCTGGGCCGTCCCGACGCGTTCAGCTACGTCCAGGCGGACGGTCTGGCGCGGCAGCTCGCCCCGATGCGGGCCAGCGCCGTCACCGGCCCGGAGATGGACGCGCTCGCGGCCGCGACGACGCTGACGACGCTGCTCGGCGTCCCCGACCCGGCCCGGATCGACCCCCGGCAGGCGTGGCAGCCGCGGGCGCCGCGCAACCGGCTGCGGGTGCCGATCGGGCTGGACGCCGACGGCCGCCCCATCGACCTCGACATCAAGGAGGCCGCGCAGGGCGGCTACGGCCCGCACGGCCTGTGCATCGGCGCGACCGGGTCCGGCAAGTCGGAGCTGCTGCGCACGCTGGTGCTCGGGCTGGCGATGACGCACTCGTCCGAGGTGCTGAACTTCGTCCTCGTCGACTTCAAGGGCGGCGCGACGTTCCTCGGCATGGACGGCCTCCAGCACGTCTCCGCGATCATCACGAACCTGGAGGACGAACTCCCGCTCGTCGACCGCATGTACGACGCGCTGCACGGCGAGATGGTGCGGCGGCAGGAGTGGCTGCGCGCGGCCGGGAACTACGCCTCGCTGCGCGACTACGAGAAGGCCCGCGAGCAGGGCGCGGCGCTGAAGCCGATGCCGACCCTGTTCGTCGTCCTGGACGAGTTCTCCGAACTGCTGTCGGCCAAGCCCGACTTCGCCGAGCTGTTCGTGATGATCGGACGCCTCGGCCGTTCGCTCGGCGTCCACCTCCTGCTCGCCTCGCAGCGGCTGGAGGAGGGCAAGCTGCGCGGCCTGGACACGCACCTGTCGTACCGGATCGGCCTGCGGACGTTCTCGTCCGCCGAGTCGCGGGTCGTCCTCGGCGTTCCCGACGCGTACGAACTGCCGCAGGCGCCGGGCAACGGCTATCTGAAGATCGGCACCGAGACGATGACGCGGTTCCGCGCCGCCTACGTCTCGGGTCCGTACAAGCCGGACGAGGGCCAGGAGCAGGAGTCCCGGCAGGGGGCGCGGCAGCTCGCGCAGATCGTCCCGTTCACCCCGGCGTACATGCGGCCGCAGATGCAGGCGCAGACGCAGGAGCAGCAGCGCCCGAAGGAGGACGAGGGCCCGCAGATCAGCCTGTTCGACCTGGTCGTCAAGCAGCTCGCGGGGAACGGTCCGCCTCCGCACGAGATCTGGCTGCCGCCGCTGGAGGAGCCGTCCACGCTCGACCAGGTGCTGCCGAACCTCCAGCAGACGCCCGAGTTCGGGTTCACCACCGCCGGGTGGGACGGCCGGGGCAAGCTGCACGCTTTCGCGGGCATCGTCGACAAGCCGTTCGACCAGCGCCGCGACCCGATGTGGCTCGACCTGTCCGGCGCCGCCGGGCACGTCGGCGTCGCGGGCAACCCGCAGGCGGGCAAGTCGACCGTGCTGCGGACGCTCATCACCTCGCTCGCGCTCATGCACACGCCGCAGGAGGTGCAGTTCTACTGCCTCGACTTCGGCGGCGGCGCCCTCGCGCCGCTGGCCGACCTGCCGCATATCGGCGGTGTCGCCGCGCGCCTCGACCCTGACCGCGTCCGACGCACGGTCGCCGAGGTGTCCGGGCTGCTGGAATCGCGGGAACGGTTCTTCACCGAACGCGGCATCGACTCGATCGGCACCTACCGGCGGATGCGCGCCGAGGGGCAGATCGCCGGGGACGGTTTCGGCGACGTGTTCCTCGTCGTCGACAACTGGCTGACCGTCCGGCAGGAGTTCGAGGCGATCGAGACGACGGTCACCGACCTCGCCGCGCGCGGCCTCGGCTACGGCATCCACGTGATGGCCGCGACGAACAAGTGGTCGGAGTTCCGGCTGACGATCCGCGACCTGTTCGGGACGCGGCTCGAACTGAAGCTGGGCGACCCCTACGAGTCGGAGATGGACCGCAAGCACGCGGCGAACGTCCCCGAGGGGCGGCCGGGACGCGGCATCACCCGCGAGGGCCTGCACTTCCTCAGCGCGCTCCCCCGCGTGGACGGCCGGACGTCGGCGAGCGACCTCTCCGACGGGGTCCGGCAACTGGTGCAGACGGTTCAGGCGGGCTGGCAGGGACGCCCGCCCGCGCCGACGGTCCGGATGCTGCCGGACGTGCTGCCGTACAGCTCGCTGCCCACCGTGGCCGAGACCGGCAAGCGCATCCCGATCGGCATCGACGAGGACACCCTGTCGCCCGTCCTGCTGAACCTCGAGAACGACCCGCACTTCGTCGTCCTCGGCGACAACGAGTGCGGCAAGTCCAACCTGCTGCGGCTCGTCGTCGAGTCGATCAAGGCCAGGTACACCACCGACGAGGCCCGGATCATCATGCTCGACTACCGCAGGGCCCTGTTGGACTCGGCGGAGAGCGAGCACGTCATCGGGTTCGCGGCGTCCTCCACGGCCGCGGCCGGGCTGATGAAGGACGTCCACGGCGCCCTCGTCAACCGGCTCCCCCCGTCGGACCTGACGCCCGACCAGCTGCGCAACAGGTCATGGTGGAGCGGGTCCGAGCTGTTCCTGGTGGTGGACGACTACGACCTGGTCGCCACGCCGTCCGGCAACCCGCTCGCGCAGCTCGCCGAGCTGCTGCCGCAGGCCCGCGACATCGGCATGCACCTGATCATCTCCCGCACGATGGGCGGTGCGGGACGTGCCATGTTCGACCCGATCCTGCAACGGCTCAAGGACATGGCCAGCCCGGCGCTGATCATGTCCGGCAACAAGGACGAGGGCAACCTGTTCGACGTCCGGCCCGGCCCGCTGCCCGTGGGGCGCGGCACCCAGTCCGACCGTCGCAGCGGCAAGCGCCTCATCCAGACCGCGTTCTACGATCAGCAGCAGCAGCAGTAGCCCGTCCGGTGAAGGGCCCCTGAGCAGGGGCCCTCCACCGTTGGGGCGGTTGTCAGTCGCGGTCGTCGGCGGGGATGCTGGCGCGTCCCGGCTTCCAGCCGCGTCCCCGGCCGAGCGGGATGACCGCCCCGCCGAACGCGACGAGCAGCGCGGCGCCGACCGCGCCGCCCGCGACGATGAGGCCGATGTGGCGGGTCCGCTCGTCGACGGGCTCCGGCTTCGCGATCTGGACGGCGCCGCTCAGCGGCCGCGTGTCGGTCGCGTCCGGCCTGGCATTCGGGTCGACGAGCGCGGACACCGCCTGCAACGGGCTGATCATGCCGTGCCCGCTGCCCCGTCCATTGCCGCCCTCGGCCGTGATCAGGATCCGGTTGATGACCTGCTGGTAGTTCAGCTGGGGATGCCGGGCCCGGACGAGCGCCGCGACGCCCGCCGCGTAGGGGGCGCCGAAACTCGTGCCCTGGAGGCCGCCGACATAGCCGGTGCCGAGGGTCGAGATGACGTTCTGGCCGGGCGCGGAAACGTCCACCCGGGTCTTGAGGTTGGAGAAGTTCGTGATCGTCCCGGACTCGTCCACGGCGGCGACGGACAGCACGCCCTTGTAGCTCGCCGGGAAGGCGGCGCTCTCCTTGCCGCGATCGTCCTTGGCGACGTTGCCCGCCGACGCGACGATCAGGGCGTCCCGCTTCTGCGCCGTCCGGACGGCCTCGCGCAGCGCGGGCGTGTCCGGGGCGTCCACCGACACGTTGATCACCTTGGCGCCGTGTTCGGCGGCCCAGGTGATGGCCTTCGGCAGGAGCGTGTTGTCCTGCGTGCTCTCACCGCTGGCGAACTTGGCGTTCAGCAGCCTGACCTGCGGCGCGACCCCCACGAACGGGACGTCCTTGGCCCGCATGTCGGTCGCCGCGATGATCCCGGCGACCTGCGTGCCGTGCCCGACACAGTCGTCGATCGTGGTGTGCGTCGCGTCGAAGCTCCCGGCGACCTTGCCCTTGAGCTGCGGATGCCGTGTGTCGATACCGCTGTCGACCACCGCGACGGTGACGCCCTTGCCCCGCGTCATCCGCCACGCCTGCTCGAAGTCGAGACGCCGCTGCGCCCACGGCTCCACGGTGATCTCCGACGCGGGCTGCCCCGCGGGCTTGTTGCACTTCGGCGTGGCCGGCTCCAGCGGCGGCCGCTTCGGCTGGTCCGGCTTCTCCGGCTTCTTGGTGGTCGGCGGCTTCTTGGTGGTCGTCGGCGCGGCCCCCGGACGCTCCACCGGCGCCGCGGCCGCCGCCGGGGCGAACACCAGAACGGACCCCAGTGCCACACTGCCGGTCCCCGCCGCGAGTCGCCCTCCGCGCATAGCCTGCCTCTCCTGACGTTCCGAACCTTCAAGGACTGTAAGGGATCACAACCCCTCTTCGACCAACCCACAGCCAAGCCGACCATTCCATGGACCCAACACGCCTTTGACCCCACCGGCAGCTCGACCCACGCCGCGCGTGTCAGGAGTTGCTAGAGCGAATGGCCTGGATGAACGTGGCCCATTCGCACGGCGAGAAGTGCAGAACGGCCCCTGCGTCACCTTGCTTGGTGTCACGCACGCCGATGGCACCCTGGATGGAGCGACCGACTTCGACGCAGTCGCTGTTGGCGGCGCTGTGGCTGGACTTGCGCCAGACTTCGTATGGGGAGCTCATGCTCGCTATTCTGCCAGTTTGGCCAGCCATGCTGCGACTTGCGTCGCGCGCATCAGGAGTCGCTGGAGCGAATCGCCTTGATGAACGCCAACCACTCGCGAGGGGTGAAGTCAAGGACAGGGCCGACGCCAATTTGTCTTGTGTCGCGTACGCCGATCGTGCCCTTGGAGGAACGTCCGACTTCGATGCACTCAGTGCTCGGATTGCTGTAGCTGGACTTGCGCCAACGGCTGTAATGCTGGTTCACGTATCGTGCCCTGCCTGTTCACTTAGCTGGTCGGCCGTGTCTGCGAGCATCGAGAGACTCTCCAACGCCGGGAGCGTGGCGTCCCGGAGACGGCTGTAGAGCCGCTCGTAGTTTGCCACCTCGTCCGGTTCCGTGTGGACGAGGTCAATGTTCGCATTCTCGGCGACCACCATGGGCGGGTCAACCGGGTCCGGGAACGTGTAGATCATGTATGTCGACGGTGGTAGACGCCCTGGGGAAAGACGCGCGTTGAGCGGTAGCACCAGGATGCTGAACCGCGGTTGTTGAGTGAGCACGTCGACCGTGTGACGCAGTTGCGCCGCCATGGCATGGGCGGGAATGCTCAGCCGCTTCAGCACGAACTCGTCCAAGATGATCTCGATCTTGGGCCCGTCAGGTCGGAACGCCACCTCCTGCCGTTGGAGGCGTGCCTTGATATTGCGCTCCGGCACGTAGTCGAGTTGGAATCCATCCGCCAGGTCCAGATCTATGAGCGCCCGAATGAACTCGGGCGCCTGCACGAGCCCGGGGATCGACATCTGGTTGTAGCCGCGGATGGTGGCGGCGCCGGACTCAAGGTCGGCGTAGATGCGCTGCCTAGGGCCCATGGCGTCGCCGTATGAGTCCCACCAGCCGCGTTCGGTGGCGTCGCAGGCGATTTCGAGGATGGCGTTGAACTTGTCGCCGGTGACGCCCAGGATCCTCAGGATCTGCACGATGTCGCGGGTGTCGGGCCGGGTGCGGCCGTTCTCCAGCTTGGAGACGGTCATGCGGGAGCGGTAGATGCGGCGGGCGAGGTCGTCGGCGGTCATGCCGCTCTGCTCGCGGAGGGTTCGTAGTTCGGTGGCGAGGCGGCGCCGACGGACGAATGGGCTGGTCACCGGGGAGACCTCCATGATCGGGTCGGCGGGGTGGGGGCGCCGCTGACCGGGGGATCCGCGTATCCACTCTGTGTTATCACGTGATCTCCGAGCGTGTCCGTTATAGCTAGAGTGTTCGAACGAGAATCGTGAGAATGGGCGCTCGTCAGTCGGAGCGTTCGCCTTGTCTACGTAAACGGGGTTGGACGCTTCCGGCGGGGCGCCGAGCTGGGCTTTCGGTACTATCTGGCGGATGCAGTCGTATGCACCGGTTCCTCCTGAGGCTGGACGGGGGCGTGGGGGTAGGTGGCGGTGGGTTGTTTTGGTGGGTGTTGTGGGGGTGGTGGGTGTTCTTGTGCCGGTGGTGTGGCGGGCGGGCGGGTTTGAGGCGGTGCCGAAGCAGCCTGCGGAGTCGGCGGGGAAGGCGCTTGATCTCGGGTTGTTCAGGGTGACTGTGCGGGACGCTCGGGTTGGGGTTGAGACCGAGAGTTTTGGGAGCAAGAAGCAGCGGTTCCTTATTGTTCGGATGCGGGTCGTCAATGAGGGCAAGGAGACCGAGTCGCTCAGTCAGGGTGGGCTGGCGGACGGTGTCGTGGCGTTGACGAAGGCGGGCAAGTGGGTGAAGCCCGAGCGGGTTGAGGGTGTTGCCGGGGGTGCGGAGACTTCTGTTGTGCAGCCGGGGTTGCCTGTTGAGGCGTCCGCCATGTGGGAGATGGGTCCGGCTGATTCGCCTAAGAAGCTGACCGTGGGGCTGCGCAAATGGACGTATGACCACGGGTTCACCGACAGCACTTTTGCTTGGCGGGTCGGGCTTGAGGATGACGTGCTCGCCGGGCGGCTGACTCTGCCGGTCGTGAGCCCATGAATGTGCGGATGGTGCTTGTTAAGGGCGGGGCCGGGGTTGGAGGGTCGGTGCTGCTCGCGGGGGCGATGTGGTTGCACACGTTGCAGCCGCAGGTGAGGGCCGCCGAGTTGGAGCCGATCCGGAATGGCGGGACGATCGGTGAGGACGTCGGCAACCGGTTCTTCAGCGTGCGGGTCGAGAAGGTCGAGGCGGCGCGGTCGCTCAAGCCCGGGTTCAGTATCGGGAACCGGCCTCCGGTCGGCACCGACGGGATCTACCTGGTGGTTCGGGTCCGGGCGACGAGTCATCGGGAGCCGTTGGAGTTGAGGACGGCGGAGTTGGAGACGCCCGGCGGCTTCACGTTCCGGGATGATCCGCGGACGTCCACGGCGGCGTCGGGGTCGCAGCCGACGTTTCAGCCGATGATCTGGACTCCCACCGTGTTCGTGTTCGAGCTGCCCAAGGAGCGTCTGCGCGGGGCGCATTTGATTGTTGGGACGGGCGGATTGCTGCCGCAGTTGTCCGCAGCCGCTGATATTGATCTCGGTCTGACAGATGGTGCGGTGAACGAGCTCGTCCCGCATGCTCGGGACGGCTACGACGTCGAGGAAGGTGCGTCGTGACGGCGGCGGTGACGAGGCCGCAGCCGATTGTTCGCGTCGATCGGGGGCTGCGTCCCAGGGACAGACGGATCCTGCAAGCGGTCGCGCTTTTCTGCGCGGTTTCCGCCATTCTCGCTTTGCAGTGGGTGGACGAGAACAACAACGTCCAGAAGAACCTGAAGCCCCAGGAGAAGGTCACCAGCGTCGCGCCGGGGCAGGTCGGCGAGCTTGTCGGTGCGCAGTGGACGGTTGTCGGACGCGAGAAGGCACAGCCGTTGAGTGATGACGGGACGAATGATGTCGTCGAGTTGCTGCTTGGTGTCGTGGTTCAGCCTGGGGACGCCGCCAGTGCCAAGGCGGTCAGTTCGTTCGGTCTGGTTTATCGGTTCGTCGACGATGAGGGCCACGAGTGGTCGGCTATGGGGTCGCGGACGGGTGAGCCGCGTCCGGGTGTCCAGTGGCGGGTCACCGTGAAGGGGGTGGTGCCCCGTACCAGGGCTGATGGGCTGGAGCTGGTGGTGCGGGCGCCGAAAACGTCGCGGACGGGCCCGGGGGATCCACTGCCTTCGCTGCGGTTCGAGAACTGACCCGCGCCATGACGAGGTTGAACGCGGCCGCCAGCAGGCAGATCCGCAGGATCTCGAACACGACCGCCGTCCCGTAGCCGATGAGCGGCATGGCCTGGATCCACCAGGTCACCTCGTGCGGGCCGATCAGTTCGTAGACGAGGCGGCGGGTCGCGTCCTCGGCGACGTCCAGGCCCGCGAACAGCAGGCAGAACGTGGCGAACGGCAACATTCCGGACCGGCGGACGAGCCGTAGCCCGTACCAGGCGGGCAGCCACATCTCCCGGAAGCCGCGGGTGAGGATCTCGCGGGGGCTGTTCACCCGATCCATGCCGCCCGCCCGGGCGAGCCGCCGCGCGGCCCTTCCGCGGCCGAGGACGACCTGTTCGTCGGCCGCGTCCAGGCCGAGGATCACTCCGGCGATGACCAGCCAGATCAGCGCGCCGAGGACCGCGTCCTTGAACGGCGGCCACAGGTCGAGGGCGGGGCCCGCGACGTCGGTGACCCACGTCCAGACCTGCCGTCCGGCGAGCCAGTCGACGCCCTTGCCGCGCAAATGGTCGATGGTGAAGATGCCGAACAGCGCGAAGTTGACCTCAAGCAGGGCGACGAGGGCGCCGATGGCGCGGGGCAGCCGTTCCTCCAGCCGCCATTCCGCCGCGACCTTCACGATGAACAGTCCGGCGGTGAGGCCGATCGCGAGGCCGACGTGTTTCTCCAGGGACAGCAGCATTCCGAGGCCGTCGATCTGGCCTTGGAATCCGCCTTCCTGGAAGCCGCGGCTCGCGGCCATGTCGGCGAACTCGCGGGCGTCCTCGCTCTGGAGCCCCCAGGCCAGGTAGAAGATGACGAACGGGAGCGCGGCGCGTCCCATCGCGCCGACCACCGACTCGTCGTTGCCGACCGCCCACGGGGTCAGGTCGCCGTCGGCCTCGCGGGCGTGCACGACGTCCAGGCCCTCCCGGACGCAGTGCACCATCAGCACCACGACCGCCAGGGTGATCACGACGAGCAGGCCGATGGTGGCGATCGGCGCGACCGTCGCGGCGGTGCCCTTCATGGTGCCGAGCTTGTAGCCGCCGTACATCGCGCCATAGCGGAGCAACTCCCCCACGGTGAACCACAGGGCGAGGGGCAGGACGAACCGTCCCGCGAGCGTCAGCGTCGCCCATGGCAGGACCAGCGGTGACCGGGGGGACATTCCCAACATCGCGCTGATCGTAGGGCATTCAGCACGCGGTCATACGCGGCCGGGCCGGGCGACGACGAACCCCGCCGTCCCGGCTGGCGGGACGGCGGGGTTCGGCGAAGCGGATCCGCTCAGATCGTGACCGCGAGACCGGCGACCTCGCCGGTCTTGGCGGTGACGGTGCTGTCGACGCTGACGCCACCCGCCGCGAGAACGCGCACGGTCCAGTCGCCGTCGGCGGCGAAGAACCGGAACACGCCCTCGTCGCCGGTGACGACCTCGGCCGTGAACTCGCCGGTCGAGTCGAGCAGGCGGGCGTAGGCGCTGGACACGGGGGCTCCGTCACGCGTGACGGTGCCCTGGATGACGGCCTCATTGGTGAGGTCGACGGTCGCGGGAAGGTGCGCCGTCTGCTCGGGGGCTGCGCAGCCCTGGGTCATGGCTCCTCCATCCGATGGGGAATGCGGAACTGGGAAAAGCGGAATTACTTGGGGGCGCCCAGTTCGATCGGGACGCCGACGAGCGAGCCGTACTCGGTCCAGGAGCCGTCGTAGTTCTTGACGTCGTCCAGGCCGAGCAGCTCGCGGAGCGCGAACCAGGTGTGCGACGAGCGCTCACCGATGCGGCAGTAGGCGATGGTCGGCTTGGCCAGGTCGACGCCCGCCTCGGTGTACAGCTCCCGGAGCTCGTCGTCGGACTTGAACGTGCCGTCGTCGTTGGCCGCCTTCGACCACGGGATGCTGCGCGCGGTCGGGACGTGCCCGGCACGCTGCGACTGCTCCTGCGGCAGGTGCGCGGGGGCGAGCAGCTTGCCGCTGAACTCGTCCGGGGACCGGACGTCGATCAGGTTCTTGCTGCCGATCGCGTCGACGACCTCGTCGCGGAAGGCGCGGATCGCCAGGTCCTGCTCCACGGCCTTGTAGCTGGTCTTCGGCCGGGACGGGACGTCGGTCACCAGCTCGCGGGAGTCGAGCTCCCACTTCTTGCGGCCGCCGTCGAGCAGCTTCACCTTGTCGTGCCCGTACAGCTTGAAGTACCAGTACGCGTACGCGGCGAACCAGTTGTTGTTGCCGCCGTACAGGATCACCAGGTCGTCGTTGGCGATGCCCTTGGCGGACAGCAGCTGCTCGAACCCGGTCTTGTCGACGAAGTCGCGGCGGACCGGGTCCTGCAACTCGGTCTTCCAGTCGATCTTCACGGCGCCACGGATGTGACCCTTGTCGTAGGCGGACACGTCCTCGTCGACCTCGACGAGGACCAGACCGGGGTCGTCCAGGTGGGACTCGACCCAGTCGGTTTCCACCAGGACGTCTGAGCGGCTCATGCAGGAACCTCCCTCTCGGAGCGATACTTCGCGGTGATACGTCGGATGAGCAGATACATCTCGCAGCCGAGGCAGAACCCGAACGCCGCGTTCAGGAACGCCGCCGCCAGTGCGAGGGCGGTGGCACCGATGCCGAGCCAGGTGGTCCCCGTCGCGTAGCCGACCGTGCCGACCAGGGCGAACACGAGCCCGACACCCTGCGCGAAGCGGGGCGCGGCCGCGTCCTCCAGTTCCCTGGGCGGCGCGAGCCGAGGACGGATCAGCACTGTGAACAGCAGTCCGTACGGGGCGAACCGGAGGCCGAGGAAGGTCGCGAGTGCGAACACGACGGCCTGCGCGGCGAGCAGTGCCCAGCTTCCGGTCACCAGAACCACGACGAGAACCGCTGTCGTGACCGACGCGCCGAAGCGCGGCCCACGCGGATCAACCTGCATCGGGGTTCTCCATGGCGGAGGAAGCGTGCGTACGAGCTGAGAGTAGGGAGTGCTCGGGGGCGGAAGGGCTCGATGCCTCAGGCCATGCGACAGAGCGAGGCGGCCACGCGGCAGAAGTCGACCGCGCGGCGCTTCGTGAGCATCTGCTCTGTCCAGTCACGCACGGACACGATGGTAAGCCGACAATCCACGCGCTGTCACATCCATCTCGCCTTTCGAGAGAGTGACATTCGTCTTAGCCCAGGTCATGGAGGTGTCACTCATCGGACCGCTTCGCCCAGTGCGGCGATGACATCGGGCTTTCTGGGGGCTCCGGAGGCGCGGCGGACGACGCGTCCGGCGGCGTCCAGAACGAGGACGGTGGGGGTGCGCACCACGTTCAACCTGCGGACGAGGTCGAGATGCGACTCGGCGTCCAGTTCGACGTGGGCGACGCCGTCCACCATCTCGGCGACCTCGCCGAGGACGCGGCGGGTGGCGCGGCACGGCGCGCAGAACGCGCTGGAGAACTGGAGCAGGGTGGCCTTCTCGCCGAGGTCGGCGCCCAGCTCGTCGGGCCGGAGGGTCTCGCTCACGTCGTCCCCGTTCTGCCCGCTCGCGCGCAGGACGCCGTCACGGCGCCGCCAGAGCAGGCCGAACACCGTGGCGGCGGCGAGCACGGCCGCCGCGATCAATGCACCGTTCATCGGTAGCGACAACCCGTACGGGCCACGAGTTCTTCCACGGACACCCCTAGGTGGGGATCGTGAGCAGGGGCGTTCCGTCCAGGCCGACGATTTCGAGCGAGAACAACTGCCCGCGCGGGAACATCGTCGAGCCGACGTACTCGCCGTAACCCTTCTCGTATGGGACGTACCAGCTGCCGAGCGCGTCCCGTCGTCCGTCCCTAGCGACCACGAGCAGGCGGCAGTGTGAACCCTTTGGAACACCCGCCAGGTGCAGTTCGACCTCCGTGCCCCACTTCTTCTCCTTGAGAACCACGTAGGCCTTGATGTTGGTCGCGGGGTTCTCGGCGCCGATCCGCTCGCCGCTGGTGGACGTGGCGGACGTGGCGGGCGGAGGCGGTGTCGCGGTCTCGTCCGTGTCGGACGGGAACATCAGAACACCGAACACGGCACCGACGACTAGCAGCAGGCACGCGGCGGCGGCTATCGGCGCCCATCCGACGCGGCGACGCAGTAGCGCGAGCCGTCCCTGGCGCCGTTCGGCGGCGCGGGCTAGGAGACCGTCGAGCAGTTCGGGGGGCGGCCCGGCCATTTCGGTGAGTTGGGCCTCGTCGACCCGTCCCAGCATCGCGGGCAACCCGGCCAGCCCCACCAACTCGTCCCGGCACGCGGGACAGCCCGCCAGGTGCGCCTCCACCTGGGACCGTTCGGCGGGGTCGAGCGCGCCGAGCACGTACACCCCGAGCGAGGTGCGGACGTCAACGCAGCCGTTCATGGCGCCAACCCCCGCTCCTCCAGTGCGAGTTTCAACGCCCGCAGCGCATAGTAGGTCCGGGACTTGACCGTGCCGGGCGGTATGCCCAGCGTCTTCGCCGCCTCCGCCACCGATCGGCCCTTGTAGTACGTCTCCACCAGAACGGCCCGGTGCGGGGGGCTCAGGCCCGCCAGCGCCTCCGCGACCGTCCAGGACTCCAGGGCCCGGTCGATGTCGTCCGAGCCGGACGCGGTCATCATGACATGCTCGTCGATGCCCGTCTCGGGGGGCCGCGCCTGCCGGGCACGGTGCGCGTCCACCACCAGGTTGCGCGCGACGGTGAACAGCCAGGGCCGGACGGGACGTCCCGCCAGCGCCTCCGGATGTTTCCAGGCGCGCAGCAAAGTCTCCTGGACGACGTCCTCGGCCTGGCTCCTGTCCCCGCCCGTCAGCCGGAGGACATACCCCAGGAGGGGACCTCCGTGCTCGCTGTACAGGGCGCGCAGCAAACCCTCATCCGCCGTGGGACCCACACCACTGTCACGTACGTGTTCCGGCACCGGTTCACGAACGCCGGGTTATTTCTGCTGCTGCTGGAGATCGTTCAGCCGGACGTTCTCGGCGGTCGCGGCGACTCGCAACCCCTCCGGCGTCGGCTGGATCTCGCTGATCCGCGACCCGACGGGCAGGTCGGCGATCGGGACCGTCCAGGTCAACTGCTGCCGCACCATGGCCACCGGGATCTGCGGCCCGCCGTCCGACCCGACCGACACCGGCGTGACCGTGATGCCGCGCGAGGTCGGCTTGACCTTCACGATGGCGGTGCTGGTCATGGGACGTCCGAGGAAGGTGCCCTTCAGGTCGACCGACAGATCGTCGCCCTTCGGCCCGATCCGCTTGACCTCTCGCGGCGCCTCCTTCTGGATCACGTCGTAGGGGATGACGGCGGACGCGGTCGCGGTGCGCGCCGTGACGTTCGCGGCGCTGCCCTTCGTGACCTCCGACAGCGGCGCGCTCACCCCGCGCATGTCGACCTTGACGCCGGTGACCGTCACGCCCTGCTGCGTCCAGGAGTCGATGGTCACCTCGATGTGGTCGTAGTCGCCGCCGATCGCCTGCGTCAGGAAGGGAATGCCGTGAATGGTGACGCCCGGCTGCTGTTGCAGGTTGTACTGCGCGGCCACCTGCTCACCGATCTTGTCCTGCGCGATCCGGACCCCGAGCCGGTCGGCGGCGACCAGCCCCACGGCGACGAGGACCAGCAGGACCAGCAGTACCTTCCGCATATGTCTCCTTCGGGCTGCGGCGTGCGCGTCGCCACACCATAGTCCGCAGAAGACAGCGAAAGGGTCGCACCGGGGAATGACGTATCAAGCGGAAAAATCACACCATGGTGAGATCAACCACCCGCGAACGGCGGGAGGACCTCGACGACCCCGCCGTCCGGCAACGTCACCGACTCGCGTGGACGGCTGCCCACCGGCCGACCGTCCACGAGGAACGAACTGCGCCCCACGACCCGCCGGAAATCGTCGCCGCGCCCCTCTTTCGCCACCGCCGCCGCGACGGCCTCCGCCAGCGTGCCCGCGTCGTAAGGCTCCTCGTGCGTCCCCGCCGCCGCCTTCGCCGCCGCCCAGTACCGCATCGTGCCCTTCGCCATGAGCCCAGACTCTCACCCGCGCCGAAGAGCGGCCCGACCCGGCCACTCCATTGTCCGCCGGACCGGCTTGTATATGCTCTTGGGAAGGGATCCGGGCGACGAGGCCATGGAGTTCAGCTGACATGGCCACCTCGTCCTTGAGCCGCTGGCCGTGGCTGAAGGACGAGCCGTCTGGGTCCTTCGTCTTTTCCTGGGCACGGGAGGCAGCACGTGAGCAGCTTGCTTCTGCTGACCAACGCGTTAGAGCCCTCCGACCAGATCCTGCCCGCCCTGGGTCTGCTGCTGCACTCCACGCGCGTCGCACCCGCCGAGGCGTCCGCCCTGATCGACGCGCCGCCCGCCGAGGTCGTCCTGGTGGACGCGCGGCGCGACCTCGTCCAGGCCAAGAGCCTGTGCAGGCTGCTGCGAACCACCGGCCTCGACTGCCCGCTCCTCGCCATCGTCACCGAGGGCGGCCTCGCCGCGCTGACCCCCGAATGGGGCCTGGACGACGTCCTGCTCCAGACCGCGGGCCCCGCCGAGGTCGAGGCCCGCCTCCGCCTGGCCGCGGGCCGCGCCGCCGCGTCCTCCGACGACGACGAGGTCCCCGGCGAGATCCGCAGAGGCGACCTCACCATCGACGAGGCCACCTACACGGCCCGCCTCCGCGGCCGCGTCCTGGACCTCACCTTCAAGGAGTTCGAACTCCTCAAACACCTGGCCCAACACCCGGGCCGCGTCTTCACCCGAGCCCAACTCCTGCAAGAGGTATGGGGCTACGACTACTTCGGCGGCACGAGAACGGTAGACGTCCACGTCCGCCGCCTACGAGCAAAACTGGGCGCCGAATACGAATCCCTAATAGGCACAGTCCGCAACGTGGGTTACCGCTTCGTGCCCGACCAACGCCCCGACGACTCCGAAGAGAAAACGCCAGCACCCAGGTGAATGCCTAGCCGAAGCGGCCGGTGATGTAGTCCTCGGTGGCCTTCTGTTCGGGGTTTGTGAAGATCTTGCTGGTGTCGTCGATCTCGATGAGCTTTCCGGGTTTGCCGGTTCCGGCGATGTTGAAGAAGGCGGTGCGGTCGCTGACGCGGGCGGCCTGTTGCATGTTGTGGGTGACGATGACGATCGTGTAGTGGGCCTTGAGTTTGTCGATGAGGTCCTCGATGGCGATGGTGGAGATGGGGTCGAGGGCGGAGCAGGGCTCGTCCATCAGGAGGACCTGGGGCTGGACGGCGATGGCCCGGGCGATGCAGAGGCGTTGTTGCTGGCCGCCGGACAGGCCCGCTCCCGGCTTGCTGAGGCGGTCCTTGACCTCGTTCCACAGGTTGGCGCCGCGCAGGGACTCCTCGACGACCTCGTCCAGCTGGCCCTTGCGGCGGACGCCGTTCAGTTTCAGGCCCGCCGCGACGTTGTCGTAGATGGACATGGTGGGGAACGGGTTGGGGCGCTGGAACACCATTCCGACGACGCGGCGGACGGCGACGGGGTCGACGGACGAGTCGTACAGGTCGTCGTCGTCCAGCATGACCTTGCCCTCGACGCGGGCTCCCGGAATGACCTCGTGCATCCGGTTGAGCGTGCGCAGGAACGTGGACTTGCCGCAGCCCGACGGCCCGATGAACGCCGTCACCGAGCGCGGCTCGACCGTCATCGAGATGTCCTCGATGGCGTGGACGCCGCCGTAGTAGGCGTGCAGCCCGGAGACCTCGATCCGCTTGGCCATGGACTTCCTTTCTGTGGGTCAGCGGCCCGCGGGGGCGCTGCGCCGGGCGACGAACCGGGCGATCAGGTTGAGCAGCATGATGATCCCGATCAGCACGAGGGCGCCCGTCCAGGCCCGGTTGATCGAGTTCTGGTTGGGGTCGGCGGCCTGCTCCCAGATGAAGGTGGGCAGCGACGCCTGCGGCCCGCTGAACGGGTCGTTGTTGATCGCCTTGGTGAAGAAGATGGTGAGCAGCAACGGCGCGGTCTCGCCCATCACGCGGGCGACGGCGAGCATGATGCCGGTGATGATCCCCGTCATGGCGGTGGGCAGGATGACGAAGCAGACCGTCCGCCAGCGGGGCACGCCGAGCGCGTAGGACGCCTCCCGCAGGTCGTTCGGGACGAGCTTCAGCATCTCCTCGGTGGCCCGCACCACGGTCGGGATCATCAGGATCGTCAGGGACAGCGCCCCGGCGAACCCGGAGAAGCCGAACCCCATCGTCAGCAGCCACAGCGCCAGCACGAACAGGCCCGCGACGATGGACGGGATGCCGGTCATCACGTCCACCGTGAAGCTGATCACCTTGCCGAGCCGCCCGTTCCCGGCGTACTCCACCAGGTAGATGGCGGTGAGCACGGCGATCGGGACGGCGATGACGCTGGTGATGAGGACCTGTTCCAGTGTCCCGATGATGGCGTGGTAGGCGCCGCCGCCCGCGTCCTTGCCGCTGACCGCGTTCATCGAGTACTGGAAGAACGTCAGGTCGAAGCGTTTGGAGCCGTTGACGACGACCGTCCACAGCACCGACAGCAGGGGGATGACGGCCAGCGCGAACGCCAGGTAGACCAGGGCCTGGACGACCCGGTCCTTGACCTTCCGGCCGAGCGAGACCGACGTCAGGCTCGCGGGGCGTTTGCCGGTGGAGACGGCGGTCACACGAACTCCTTCCGGCGCGCGACGACCGCGCGGGCCGCCATGTTGACGAGGAGGGTGATCACGAACAGCACGAGGCCGGAGGCGATCAGCGCGCCGCGTCCGGTGGTGGACGCCTCGGCGAAGCTGTTGGCGATGTTGGCCGCGAAGGTGGCGCCGCCGTTCTCCAGGATGTGCCAGTTGATCCCGGGCACGAACGTCAGCACCATCGCGACGGCGATCGTCTCGCCCATGGCGCGGCCGAGGCCGAGCATCGAGGCGCCGATCATGCCGGAGCGTCCGTAGGGCAGCACCGACAGCCGGATCATCTCCCAGCGGGTGGCGCCGAGCGCCAGCGCGGCCTCCACGTTGGGCCGCGGGACCTGGAGGAACACCTCCCTGGAGATGGACGAGATGATCGGCAGGATCATGATCGCCAGCACGATGGAGGCGGTGAAGATGGAGCTCTTGCCGGGGCTGTCGCCGCCGAACAGCGGGATCCAGCCGAGCACGGCGTTGAGGAACTCGCTGATCCCCGCCATGTGCTTGGACAGGAAGACCAGGCCCCACAGTCCGTACACGATGCTGGGGACGGCGGCGAGCAGGTCGACGACGTAGCCGAGCCCGGACGCCAGCCGCCGCGGCGAGTAGAACGAGATGAACAGCGCGATCCCGATCGCCACCGGGGTCGCGATCAGCATCGCCAGCAGCGACGACATCACCGTCCCGAAGGCCAGTTGGGCGATGCCGAACTTCGGCGGGATCGCGTTCGGGTTCCATTCCTCGGTGGTGAGGAAGCTGGCGTCGTTGTCGCGCAGCGCCGGGATGGCCTTCCAGACGAGGAAGGCCCCGATCGCGGCGACGATCGTCACCACGGTGATGCCCGAGCCGCGCGCCGCCCAGGCGAAGATCTTGTCCCCGGCGCGTCCGGTGCTCATCCGGCCGCCGGTGGCGCGGTGCCGCGCGCCGGTCTGCGCCTCGGCGCCCGCCTGCGCCTCGACGCCGCTCTCGCTGGTCATGGCGGAACCTCCTTGGATCACATCGCTCGGACCCATGGCCGCGGCCCCGCCGCCGAGATCGTCGGTGGCGGGGCTGCGACTGCCGTCGTCCGCTGTCAGGACAGGGCCTTCACGGACGTCTGGACCTTGGTGAGCACGCTCTGCGGGAGCGGCGCGTAGCCGAGGTTGGTGAGGATCTGCTGACCGGCCGCGCTGGAGGTGTAGGTCAGGAAGGACTTGACGAACGCGCCCTGCTCGGCGGGCAGCCCCTTCTGGCAGGCGATCTCGTACGTGACCAGGACGATCGGGTAGGCGCCCGGCTCCTTGGTCGTGTAGTCGATCTTCAGCGCGACGTCGTTGCCGGTGCCGACGACCTTCGCCCCGGCGACCGCCTTGGACGCGCTGTCGGCCGACAGCGCGGCGAACTCACCGGCGCCGTTCTTGACCTGCGCGGTCTGGAGCTTGTTGTTCGTCGCGTACGACATCTCGACGTAGGAGATCGCGCCCGCGGTGCTCTTCACCTGGCTGGTCACGCCGTCCGACTTGGACGCGCCCTGGCCGGTGGAGTTGGGCCACTTCTTGGCCTTCTCCCACGTCCAGACGCTGGGAGCGGTCGTGTGCAGGTAGTTCGTGAAGTTGTCGGTGGTGCCGGACTCGTCCGACCGGTAGATCGGCTTGATGTCGGAGGTCGGCAGCTTCGCGCCCGCGTTCTCCTTCGCGATGGCCGGATCGTTCCACTTCTTGATCTTGCCGGAGAAGACACTGGCGATCGTTTCGGGCGACAGCTTCAGCCCGTCCACGCCCTCCAGGTTGTAGACCACGGCGACCGGGCCGACGACCATCGGCAGATTCAGCGCCGGGTTCCCCTGGCACCGCTTCTGCGCCGCGGCCACCTCCTCGGGCTTGAGGGACGAGTCCGAGCCCGCGAACGACACCTGACCGCTCGTGAACGCCTGGATGCCCGCGCCCGAGCCGTTCGGGTTGTAGTTGAGATTCGCGCCCGCGCACTTGCTCGCGTAGACCTTCGTCCACTCCTCGACGGCGTTCTTCTGCGCGCTGGACCCGGCCGCGTTGACGCTGGCCTTCGCGCAGTCGATGTCACCGGTCGGCGCCGTGGCCGAGGTCGTGGTCGTGTTGTTGTCGCTTCCGCAGGCGGTAAGGGCCAGCGCCCCCGCGACGACCACGCCGCCGAGGGCGGCGAGGCGTGAACCGTTCTTCACCGAGGGTCTCCTCTTGGGTTTCGTCCGGCGGATCCCCCGTGCCGATCCTGAACCGCTCTCCGCGGACGCCGGGGCCACCGTCGGTTGTGACGCTAGGCAGGCGAAGTGACCAGCCGCCCCGATCCAGATGAACGACAGATGAACGAGGATGAGCGCCACCGCGAAGAATGTCCCGATTTGCCATGGACGCCGGGTTAACAACGCAGCTCAGCCACGCAAAACACTCACCCGAACCAAGCAAAGCAGGTTTAGAACCGCACCCAACCACGACCTGCACAAACATCACGCCCCGACTTCACCGCCGTTCCCTCCGACTGGTGAACGCACTTGAGGCGACCAAAGACAACGGCAATGGCGTACTCCGCGCACTTCTTGCCATCGCGAAGTGAGCCACAATCTCATTCCGAATTTGATGCGTACATGACGTCGACTGTGTGGGGGGTGAAGCCCAGGGACTCGTACAGGTGGACGGCGGCCGTGTTGGATTCGTCCACGTAGAGCATGAACTGGTCGACGCCTACGTCGCGTAGGTGGTGGAGGCCCGTCAGGGTGAGGGTGCGGCCAAGGCCGAAGCCCTGGGCGTCCGGGTCGATGCCGACCACGTAGACCTCGCCCAGGCCGTCCGGGTGGACCTTCGTCCAGTGGAAACCGGCCAGGCGGCCGTCGCGTTCGGCGAGGAAGAGGCCGGACGGGTCGAACCAGTCTTCCGCCTCGCGGTCGCGGACGTCCTCGATCGTCCAGGCGCCCTGCTCGGGGTGGTGGGCGAAGGCGCGGGCGTTCACGTGCAGCCATGCGTTCTCGTCGCGTCCGGGCTCGAAGGTTCGTAGGGTGACGCACTCGGCGAGATGTGGCTCAGGTAGCGGGCCGGATGCCGGGCGACGCATTTGGAACAGCGCACGGACTCGTGTCAGGCCCTCGGTCTCGGCCAGCGCCGCTGCGGCAGGTAGGTCACCGTGCGCCCATACCCGGAATGATTCACCGGCTGCTTCGCGCAGTGCGCGCAGGAGGGCGCGGCCGTGGCCAAGGCGCCGGTGCTTCGGGTGGACGACCAGTTCCCCGGCCTCCGGGTCGCGATGCGCGTAGGCCACGATCGTGTCGTCGTCGGAGATCACCAGCCCGCCGTGGCCGCCTCGCAGGGCGAGCACCGCGTGTTCGGAGAGTGGCCCCACCCCGTCGGCGTCGGCGGCCGCCTCGATCACGGCCAGCACGTCGATGACCTCGCCGTCCTTCAGTTCCCTCACGCCCTCACCCTACGCAAAGGGCTGATCAAGTCGTCACGGAAACGTCACCGCGCCGCCGAACGGCGTATGCCGGACGCACTTACCGTCCGCATCATGACTCGACGACGCACCATCCTGGCCTGCGCCACGGCGGGCCTGACGATCGTGGGCCCGACCGCGCAACCGGCGGCCGCGCACCCCGCGCCGACGGCACGGGTACGGCTGCTGGCGCTCAACGACTTCCACGGCAACCTCGAACCGCCGTCCGGAAGCTCCGGCAGGGCCATCGACGAGAACGGGAACACCGTGCTCGCGGGCGGCGCCTCCTACGTCGCGGCGCACCTCAGGCAGCTGCGGAACCGCGACACCCTCACCGTCGCGCAGGGCGACCTGATCGGCGCCTCACCGCTGATCTCGGCCGCGTACCACGACGAGCCGTCCGTCCAGTTCCTCGGGGACGTGGGCGTCACGGCCTCCGCGGTCGGCAACCACGAGTTCGACGAGGGCTACCGGGAGCTGCTGCGCATCCAGCGCGGCGGCTGCCATCCCGTCGACGGCTGCTCCCCCGCGGGCCGGTGGCGCGGCGCGAAGTTCGACTACCTCGGCGCCAACGTGCTGCTGAAGAACAGTCGCCAGCGGCCCGCCCTCAGGCCGTGGACGATCCGCCGGATCAACGGCGTCCGCGTCGGCTTCATCGGCGTCGTGACCAAGACCACCCCCGGCATCGTCACCGCCGAGGGCATCAAGGACCTGGAGTTCGTGGACGAGGTCGCCGCCGCCAACCGCGCGGCCCGCGAGCTGAAACGCCGCCACGTCCGCGCGATGGTCCTGCTCGTCCACGAGGGCGACCAGGTCAAGGCCGGTTCCCGTCCGGACGAGTGCGGCATCGAGCCCGGCGCCGGTTCCCGCATCGCCAGGGAGGCGGACCCGGAGATCGACGTCGTCCTGTCCGGCCACACCCACCAGCAGTACATCTGCACGGTCAAGGACCCGCACGGCGACCCGCGCCTGTTCTCGTCCGGCTCGTCCTTCGGCCGCGTGATCACCGAGGTGAACCTCCAGGTCAACCGCCGCACCGGCGACATCGTCCGCTCCTCCATGAAGGGCGACAACCACGTCGTCACCCGCGACGTCCCGCCGGACCCGGCGACGGAACGGTTCGTCC
Organism: Actinomadura meridiana; assembly: GCF_039537545.1. NCBI lineage: Bacteria > Bacillati > Actinomycetota > Actinomycetes > Streptosporangiales > Thermomonosporaceae > Actinomadura > Actinomadura meridiana. The sequence goes on along the minus strand of NZ_BAABAS010000033.1, from coordinate 55,003 downwards.
AGACCTGGAAGGACCGCGTCTCCGAGATCGCCGACAAGCCCATCGGAAAGATCACCGCCGACCTCACCCGCTCCCAGTCCCCCGCGGGCGAGACGGCACTGGGCGACGTCATCGCCGACGCCCAACTGGCCGCCATGAAGGACCTGGGCGCCCAGGTCGCGGTCATGAACCCCGGCGGCGTCCGCACCGACCTCACCTACGCGGCGAGCGGCCAGGAGGGCAACGGCCTCGTCACCTACGGCGAGGCGTTCGCCGTCCAACCCTTCAGCAACGTGATGGGCGTCGTCTCCCTGACCGGCGCCCAACTGGACGCCCTGCTGGAGCAACAGTGGACGTCCGCCGGAGAGAAGATCCTCCAACCGTCCTCCACCCTGCACTTCACCATCGACCGCACCAAGCCCGTGGGCGACCGCGTCTCCGCCATCACCATCAACGGCACCCCGATCGCCCCCACCACCACCTACAAAGTCGCCGCGAACAACTTCCTCCTGGGCGGCGGCGACGGCTTCACAACCTTCACCGAAGCCAAAGACCAGGTCCTAGGCCCAATTGACCTGGACGCCCTGGTCACCCACTTCACAACCCAAGGCACCATCACCCCACCCCAACTAACCCGAATCACCACTCCCTGACCCTGTTTTTGGGGCGTGCTCTGCGGGGTGATCCTCGCCCGAGGGCGGGGATCACCCCGCAGAAATCACGCGCCGAAGAAGTGGACTATCACGTAGACCGCCGCTGCTACCGCGGCCGCCATGGGCATGGTGAGGATCCAGGCGGTGATGATGTTGCCTGCGATGCCCCAGCGGACGGCGGAGAGGCGCTTGGTGGCTCCGGCGCCCATGATTGCCGAGGTGATGGTGTGGGTCGTGGAAATTGGAGCGTGCCAGATGAAGGCGGTCGCGTACAGGACGATGGAGGCCGTCGCTTCCGCGGCGAAGCCCTTGGGCGGGTCGACCTCGATGACCTTGCGGCCCAGGGTGCGCATGATGCGCCAGCCGCCCGCGTAGGTTCCGGCGGACAGAGCGCCCGCGCACAGGATGATGACCCACCAGGGGACCGAGTCGCCGTCGGAGTGGCCGGTGGTGACCAGGGCCAGGACGATGATGCCCATCGTCTTCTGGGCGTCCTGGAGGCCATGCCCGAGGGCCAGGGACGACGCGGACAGGGTCTGGGCGATGCGGAAGCGGCGGCCGACCCGGCTGGGCTGGGAGCGGCGGAACGTCCACAGGATGCCGACCATCAGCAGGTAGGCCATCGCGAAGCCCACGATGGGCGACAGGACCATCGGGATCGCGACCTTGTCGAGGACGCTCGACCAGTTGACCGATGACGAGGACGCGAGGCCCGCGCCGACGACGCCGCCGATCAGCGCGTGGGACGACGACGACGGCAAGCCGAAGTACCACGTGATCAGGTTCCAGGTGATCGCGCCGAGGACCCCGGCGGCGACGACGGTGAGGCCGTGCAGGCCGTCGGGCGGGGTGATGACCTCGCTGACGGTCTTGGCGACGCCGACGCCGAGCAGGGCGCCGACCATGTTCATCGCGGCCGCCATGCCGAGCGCGACGCGGGGCGTCAGGGCGCGGGTGGAGACGGCGGTCGCGATGGCGTTGGCGGCGTCGTGGAAACCGTTGGTGTAGTCGAAGACGAGCGCGACGACGACGACCAGGATGAGCACCGCCATCTGCGCGTCGGAGCGCAGGCCGAGCGCGCCGAGCAGCATGACGAGCCCGATCCCGGCGAGCAGCAGCAGCCACGCGCGGCCGGACACCCGGTGCGTGGCCTGTTCGCCGAGGGAGGCTGGATCGTCCTCCGGAGCGGGCTCCTTGAGGACGGTCGAGCCGACGTCGCTCATGATTCCTTGACCGCGATGGTCTCGATCGTGTTCGCGACGTGCTCGAAGGCGTCGGCGGCGTCCTCGAGACGGTCGATGACCTGCTTCAGCTTCAGGACGGTCAGGGTGTCGTAGTCGCCGTTGAAGAGCTTGGCGAGCAGCTTGCGGTAGATCTGGTCGCCCTGGTTCTCCAGCCGGTTGATCTCGATCCAGTACTCGTTGAGCTCCTTCATCGACCGGAGCCTCGGCATCGCCTCGGCGGTCAGTTCGGCCGCGCGTTCGAGCACCTCCACCATGTGGACGACGCCCTTCGGGAACTCCTCGATCTTGTACAGGACGACGAGGTCGGCCGCCTCCTCCATCTCGTCCATGACGTCGTCGATGTCGGACGCCAGCCGGTAGATGTCCTCGCGGTCGAACGGCGTGATGAACGTTTCGTTCAGCCGCCGCATGATCGCATGGGTGCATTCGTCGCCCGCGTGTTCGCAGGCGCGCATCTTTTCCGCGATCGCCGCGCGGTCGGCACCGTCGCTGATGAGCTCCACGAGCAGCCTGGCGCCGGTGACCAGATTGTTCGCCGAGTCGGCGAACATGCCGTAGAAGCTGTCCTCACGCGGCGTGAGACGCAAGCGCACGTCGTTCTCCTGATGTGCCGGAACAGTCCGCAGAGGATCGTAGGCGCAACCAGCCGTAAAAAGAACCTTTGCCCCAGCTTCCGCTGGTGTCCTCCATCCTCTCACTTCCAAGATTGCCCAGGATCATCAGGGACATACCCGTCGCGAGGCCCCTATCTGCAAGGATCGGCGGCCGTTTCGGGGCTCCCCGCCGAACCCCCCGGAGTCCAGTAGAGGTCACAGGTGAGATTCGTTACAGAGCGCGATGGGCCATGCCCGCAGAGCCGTTCCCGAAACGACGAACCGGAGGCGCCTCGATCGGCGTCCTCCGGTTCCGTACGTGTGGCTGCCGCCGCTCCCACCTGGGAGGACGACCTCCCGGGGCCCCGCGGCCACTCTCAGTCCTGCGGTGTCAGTTCGCGACGACCGGTTTCGTCGGACCGTACTCCGAGCACCATGTCGATTTCCGCCACGGTCAGCGGCCGCTTCGCCGCCGCCACCGCACTGAGCATCTCGGCATAGAGTTCGATCTCGTCCAGCGCAACGCGGTCGTGGACGCGCAAATCAAGGTATTGACGCACCGCGTCCACCTCCGTTCGTTCCCCACACCCAAGTCCGAGGCTACGCGCCCCTTCCGGACAGGCACATGACCCAAGAGGGCCATTCGATGGCCACCCTCGACCCTGTCAATCCGGGGTACGTCCCACCGGTTCCGGCGGGTCGCGCGCCCCCGGACCGTAGCCTCGGCGACTCCTCGAACCCTTCCCAGAAGGTCCCGGTTTAATACCTATGTCCCGTTCGTCCCAGGGCCGGCGGGGCCGGGCGGGGCGGGGCCCTGGGTGGGACGGGTCAGCTCCCCGGGCGGAAGTCGCCGAGCATCTGCTCCAGCGCCGTCTCGGGCAGGTCACCGGCCGTCAGCCGGGCCACGGTCGCCGCGTTGACGTCGGCGCCCGCGAGCCGGGCCGCCTGCCGCGCCACCGTCTGCTCGAACAGCGCCCGGACGGTCCTGGCGTAGGCGAACTCGGGGTCGTCCCGCAGCCGCTCGAACCGGTGCAGCAACTCGACCCGAAGCTCTTCGTCCAGCATGTACAGGTCGCGCTCGGCGTAGCTCTGGAAGAGCCCCACCATGTCGCGGTCGCCCATCCCGGTGAACTCGACGATGCGGCCGAACTCGGCCCGGAACTCCGGGTCGCCCGCGAGGAAGCCCTCCATCTCGGCCGCCGCACCGGAGCAGACCACCATGAACCGGGCGCCGCCCGCGTTCATGCGGCGCAGCAACTCCACCACGACGGGACGGGCCCGGTCGAGCCGGTGCGCCTCCTGGATGAGCAGCACCCCGCCGAGCGCCTGCTCCACCATGCCCGCGACCCGGTTCTCGGTGTCGGCCCGGTCGCGTCCCGCCAGATGGACGGGACGGCACGCGACCACATGCCCGGACTCCAGCAGCCCGAGCGCCGCGTAGATCCCGCCGATGAGGCCCGCGACGGTCGTCTTCCCAGTCCCCGGCGGCCCCACGAAGACCAGGTGCCGCGCGTCGTCGCCGGACACCCCGTACCGCGCCCGGTCGGCCGCGAGACCCGCCTCCTCGGCCAGTTCGCGGACGGTGGCCTTCACGTCCTCCAGGCCCGTGAGCTGGTCGAGCTGGCGCAGGTAGCCGTCGATGTCGCCGGGCGGACGCAGCGCGGGCTCGATACCCTCCGCGACGCCCGCGAGGTCGTCCGGGGTCAGCACGAGCCGGTCGTGGGACGCGCCCGCGCGCTCCATGTTCCGCTGCGCCGCCTGGTCCAGATACGCCTCGACCAGGCGCGCGTTGACGAGGTCGCCCGGCCCGCGCAGCCGGTTCAGGTCCTCCCTGGCGGCCTCCATCGCGGACGAGCCGATCGTCACGCGCCGCTCCTCGGCCAGCAGGTGCAGCAGCGTCATGCGGTTGTCGATATCGCTGAAGTCGGGCAGCCGGTGCACGCGGAACGCCTGGACGAGTTTGGGATGCTCGCTCAGCAGCCGCTTGTACGCCTGCGGCTCGCAGGTCGCTATGACGGGCGTCGTGTTCACCGGGTCGCGGCGCGCCCGGCGCACGGCGCCGACGACGGCGGCCGGGTCGGGAGAGCAGCGGATCGCGACGTCCAGGCGCTCGAACAAGACCACAAGGTCGTTCCGGGGGGCGTGGGGGGCCGCTCCCCCACCGGGTGCAGGGCCCGACTGGGCGAAGATCCGCGCGATGCGTTCAGCGGGCGCCTCACGGACGTCCTCGGCGTCGTGCGCGCGGATCGACCCGTCACCGAGGCCCGCGTTCGCCAGTGTCAGCGCGATCATCCGGGACAGCCTGCGCTGCCCCGAGTGCGGGCCGCCGACCAGCAGCACGCCCGGCACTCCCGGCTTGATCGAGCTGGGCGCGCCGTCCACCCGGGTCTCCTCGGCGCCCTCCCCGGCGGGGGCGTTCCACTCCTGGGCCTGCTCCCTGACCTGCGCGAGCAGGTCGCTCGGGTCGTGGTCGCCGTACACGAAACCGAACCCGAACCGCTCCAGGACGCGGCGTTCGCTGCGGTCCTTCGGCGGCGGGATCTCGTGGACGGGCTGTTCCGGCGACGGTGTGTCGTCCAGGAAGTCGAAGTCGCCGACCATCGTCTTGGACATGACCTTCGTCCCCGGCGCGGCACCCTGCGCGGGCGTCGGCGCGGGGCCGTCCTCCAGGTCGGCGGGCCCCATCACCCGCGTACCGGGCGGGCTCGCCGGGCCTTGCGGGCTGGGCGCCGCGTCCTCCACACGGGTGGAGGACGAGTCGAACGACGAATCGACCGACGTCTGCGGCGGCTGTTGCGGCGACTGCTGAGGGACGTTGGGCGGCGGCGCCTGCTGCTGCCGCGCGGGCTCCGGCGGCCGGGGCGGCGGAGGCGCCTGGACGGGCTGGACGGGCTGCGCGGGCTGCGCGGGCTGCGGAGGGACGGCGCCCGCTGGTTGATAGCCGAGCTGCGTGTACGGCGGCGCGAAGTGCTCGTTCTGCTCGTCGCTCTCAGGAGGCGAGAACCCGCCGAGCTGCTGCTCGGGCACGGCGGGCTGAGGAGGCGGCGGCGAGGCATTCTGCATCGGAACCGGTGCCGGATTCGGCGGCGGCGCCGGGCTCTGCATCGGCACCGGGTTCGGCACCGGCCCAGGACTCTGCACGGGCGCCGGATTCTGCATCGGCGCGGGATTTTGCATCGGCGCCGGGTTCTGCATGGCGGCGGGTGGGGCCGCGCCGGGGCGTTGGAATCCCAGTTCTGTGTAGGGCGGTGCGACGTTGCCCTCGTCCCGGTCCTCCTCGGTGGGGGCGGGCTGGGCGCTCAGCATCGGGTCGGGTGGCGCGAACCCGGGCTGGGCGGGCGGCTGGACGAACGGACGGTCCGGCTCCGACGGCGGCCCCTGCGGATGCGGAGGCGTCCCGGGAGCGATCCCCGGCTGGCTCTGCATGCCGAACGGGGACGGCTGCGGCGGCGCCGGGTTGGGCGGCGGCGTGGCGGTCGGGGCGGCGGCCGTCGCGCGGGCCCGGTTGCGGCCGATGATCCCCGCGATGATCGAGGTCGGGACGGGGAACCCGCGCGGCCGCGCGGGCATGCCGCCGAGACGGCACCAGGCCAGATCGACCTCGTACATCGCGGCCAGCAGGTTCTCCGCGCCCGGGCCCGACCCGGCCGCCGACCGCAGCGGCTCGGGGAGGCGCATGTCCTGCGGCCACAGACGGCGCAGCGGGTGTCCCGGCTGCTCCGCCACCGCCCGCACCGTGTAACGGATCTCCGGGTCCAACCACGGGACGATCGTGTCGGCCATGTCCTTGCGGACGACGTCCAGATCGGCGGCGAGCAGCGCGGCGGCCACGAGCCGGGGCTCGATGTAGGCGGGCTCCGCCGGGTCGCCGGACAGGTCGGCGATCAGCTCGCTGAGCGTGTAGAAGGCGTGCCGGAAGTCGTCCCCCGGCGAGCTCTCGTTCCGCAGCGCGGGGACGAGGTTCGGCGGGCAGCGCGTCAGCCACTGCTGGACGATCGCCTGGTCGCCGTACGGCAGCGCCCCGTAGTCGACGGTCGGGTTGGCGAGCGTGGTCCCGAGGATGGCGAGCAGCGCGTCCGCCCGGGCCTGGAACCGGACGTCGTCGCGGAGCGCGCTGGCGACGGCCCACATCGTCCGCAGCACGACGACCGCCGCGTCCACCCGGCTGGCCCGCAACCGTTCGGCGTACAGCCCGACGAGCGTCTCCAACGGCGGTGGGGTGAGCCAGCGCGGGCCGTCCACGCGCGGGAGCGGTTTGGCGCGGTACGGCTTCCACAGGTCGAGCATCTGCGCGTCCAGCCGCGAGTCGAACGCGGGCGCGGACGAGCACCACAGCATCACGCCCCACGCGACGACCACGGTGGACGGCGTCCCAGACGAGAACTCCGGCCACCAATGCGGATGGTCGGGCGCCGACAGCGCGGCGGCGGACTCGACGGTCGATCGAACACGCGAGGTCAACTCTGTCGCGAACCCATGCCCGACGAACGGCAGCCCGGCGGGCGGGTCATACGAGAAGTCGGGCCCGGCGGGAATCACATGCGGCGGCAGGTTGGGGACCTGTCCCTGCACCTGTTGCGCGGGACGCGCGGCCATCCGGATCCCGGGCGTACGCGGCGGCGGACACAGATACCACTGGCCGTCCGACGGATGCAGCCGGTACCAGCGGGCCCACGCCCCGAACAGCCACCGGGTGCCGTCGGGAAGGGCGAGCAGGCGGCCGCCGATCGCATGATGGCGTTGCTGCGGAGGTGCCGTAGGCCACCACACGGTGGCCACCATCGCCCTCGTGTCCCGCTCCGCCTCAGCGAACGGGTCCTGCCCCATCGGGGGGCTGGGCGGCGGAGCACTGCCATAGCCCGGTCCCCACACCACGGTGGTCATCGTAGTCAGCGGATCACGGACGGGGTCCCGCCCACCGGCCGTTTTACGGCGTTCCCGCAGGTCAGACGGTCATCAAATCAGGTCTTGACGGCACCCCGCCGCCAGGACGTCGCGGCCGGGACGTCAGTCCCAGGCGGCGGCCCGGTGCCGCCGCGCCTTCTCCGCGTACACCTCGGGCGTGTGCGTCAGGACGAGCCGGTCGTCATCGGTCAGCTCCCGGACGACCCGTCCCGGCGTCCCTGCGACGAGCACCCCGGAGGGGATCGTCTTGCCGGGCGGCACCAGCGCGCCCGCGGCGATGAGCGTCCCGGCCCCGATGCGCGCGCCGTTCAGGACGATCGCGCCGATGCCGATGAGCGAGCCCGTCTCGACATGGGCGCCGTGCACCATCGCCTTGTGGCCGAGGCTGACCCGGTCCTCCAGGACGGCGGGCGTCCCCGGGTCGGCGTGCAGGCAGCTGAGGTCCTGGATGTTGCACTCCTCGCCGACGACGATCTCCTCGTCGTCGCCGCGCAGCACCGAGCCGTACCAGACGCTGGACGCGCGGCCCAGCACGACCCGTCCGACGACGACCGCGCCGGGCGCGATCCACGCCTCCGGGTGGACGTCCGGCCGGTCCTCACCCAACGATCCGAGGTAGGTCATGCGGCCGATGCTAGGACCCGCCGCGTCCCCGCCACGCGACGGGGTCCGCGGCGCGCCGCCCGACGCGCCGCCCCGACGCTCCGTCCCCAGGAAGACGTGAATTTTCCGGGATTGGATAGTTTGTCGCTTCTATCAGGTGAAGAAACCACAGCGAGAAGCGCGTTCGGGTTGCGCGAATGGGGTGGACCGGACAAGAGTCATCCTGACGTTTCCACATGTGGACCCGCGCACCGGCGGGCGAGGAGAGCTACCGACCCTGACGGGGTGATCACCCCCGCCAACGACCCCCAAGGCATCATGAGCAACGAAGCCGAAATCCTGCCGAACCTCCTCCAAGAAGACACGTACGAGTTCGAGATCGTCATGCGCGGCTACAACCGCCGCCAGGTCGACGACTACATCGCCCGCTTCGTCCATAAGAACCGCGAGCTCGAGGCGCGGCTCGCCCGCGCCCACGACGACTCCGAGCGGCTCCGCCGCGAGATGGCCGAGCTACGGGAGGCGCGCAAGCCCACCGGCGACGATCTGAGCGACCGGCTCCGCCAGATCATCAACCTGGCCGAGGACGAGGCCCAGGACAAGGTGGCCCAGGCCGAGGCCAAGGGCGCGGAGATCCGCGAGGACGCCGAGCACGAGTCCAACCGGATCATCGACGACGCCCGCTCGCACGCCGACAAGAACCTCGCCCAGGCGCAGGAGAAGGCGGACAACGTGCTCGACTCCGCCGAGCGGGAGTCCGCGAGCGTCCTGTCGGCCGCCAAGCAGGAGGCCGAGCAGACGGTGACGAGCGCGCGGCTTGAGGCCGAGCGCACCCTCACCGCGTCCGAGCGCCGTGCCAGCGTGATCAACGAGGGCGCGACCCACCGGCTGACCTCGCTCACCAAGAACCACACGCAGGCCCTGCAACGCCTCACCGAGATCAGCGAGACCCTGCACCGGCTGCTCACGGCGGAGAACGAGGCGGGCCCGCTGGAGAAGATGGTCGAGGACGCCGTCCGGCAGAGCGCCCCCCGCAAGCAGGGGCCGCCCGCTCCGGCCGCGTCCAAGCCGCCCGCGGCCAAGCCCGCGTCCGGCGGTGGGGGCGCCCCGTCCATGCTCAAGCCCGAGCCGGTCGCGGACGCCCCGGCACCCGTCCAGCAGGCCGAGCCCGCGCTGCGGATCGACGACGACCTGGACGAGCCGAGCGCCCCGGCGCCGCCTCCGCCCGGCCCGGCCATCCCGCCCCAGCAGCGGGGTCCCATCGAGTTGTAGCTCGTCGCGACGTGTCCGCCCAGGGTCGGCCCCAGGGCGGACATAGTCGTTTATAAGATCCTGGGGTGAGCAAGAGGACCCATACCCAGAACGGAACCGCCCGTCCGATCAGACTTCTCGGGGATCCGGTCCTGCGGACCGAGTGCGACCCGGTCCGGACGTTCGACGCTTCGCTGGAACGCCTCGTCGACGACATGTTCGTCACCATGTACGAGGAGGACGGCGCGGGCGTGGCCGCGAACCAGGTGGGCGTGAGTCTGCGCGCGTTCGTGTACGACTGCAAGGACGACAAGGGCCGCAGGCACGTCGGCCACGTCATCAACCCCACGCTCGTGGTCGCCGACGGGGAGATGCTGGTCGAACCGGAGGGCTGCCTTTCCGTCCCCGGCCTGCATTTCGACACGCCCCGGCATGCGCACGCCGTCGTGGAAGGCGTGGACGTGAAGGGCAAACCGCTCCGCGTCGAGGGCACCGGCTACTTCGCCCGCTGCCTCCAGCACGAGTGCGGCCACCTGGGCGGAGGCGTCTACATCGACGTCCTGTCCGGCGACGCGCGCCGCGAGGCGATGCGCGCCATCCGCGCCCTCGACCGCTAGGCGGGCGATTCCCGGCGAACGTTCAGGGGACGTTCAGGTTGAAGTGGGAACCTCTGCCCTGAGCGTGGAGGGGGACTGTGGCATTGGTTGAACGTACGGCGAACGGTGGCAGGGCGACGGAGGCGACCCTGCTGGTCGTCGAGGACGAGCCCAACATCCTGGAGCTTCTCGCCGGAAGCCTGCGCTTCACCGGGTTCGAGGTGGTCACCGCCACCAACGGGGCGGACGCGGTGCAGTCGGCGCGGCGGTACCGTCCCGACCTCATCGTGCTGGACGTGATGCTGCCCGACATCGACGGTTTCGACGTCGCGCGGCGGCTGCGGTCCGGCGGCGACCACACGCCGGTGCTGTTCCTGACCGCGCGGGACGCCGTCCAGGACCGGATCAAGGGCCTGACGATCGGCGGGGACGACTACGTCACCAAGCCGTTCAGCCTGGAGGAGGTCATCGCCCGCATCCGGGCCGTCCTGCGGCGGTTCCGAGGCGGCCTGACCGAGCCGCCGCCGCGCATGGTGTTCGCCGACGTCGAGCTGGACGAGGACAGCCACGAGGTGTGGCGCGGCGGCCGCGCCATCCAGCTGTCGCCCACCGAGTTCAAGCTGCTGCGCTACTTCATGGCCAACGCGGGACGAGTCGTGTCGAAGGCGCAGATTCTCGACCACGTGTGGAACTACGACTTCCGGGGCGACGCGGGCATCGTCGAGTCCTACGTGTCGGCGCTGCGCCGCAAGGTCGACAACGCCGAGCCGCGGCTGATCCACACACTGCGCGGCGTCGGGTACGTCCTGCGCGAGCCGTCGAGATCGGGCTGATTGATGGCCACGCGGTTCCGGGCGTCGGCGACCGTACGCGCGACGACCCCGGAACAGCCGGACAGTCCTCACCCCGGACCGTTCTCTGGTGGGGGGGCGACCCCCCACTCCCCCCGGAAAGGACCGTTCCGGTGGCCGCGCCGCGAACTGTCCCGCCTGTGGGGCCGCACGTCACTGCGCGTGAAGCTGATCGCCGGGATGATGGTCCTGGTCACGCTCGGGATGACGGTGATGAGCGCGGCGGGGGCGTCCGTCCTGCGGCAGTACCTGGTCGGACGCGCCGACGACCAGCTGCGCGGCTCGGTCGGACGGGCCGTCGACCAGGTCGTGGAGGGGCTGCGGCGCGGACAGCAGGAGATCAACGTCCGGATCCCGAGCGAGATGTACGCGCAGGTCCGCGCCACCAGCGGCGGAATCGTCTGGCAGAACTCGGCGTGGAGCGAGTCGGGCCATCCGCGGCTGCCCACCGACATGGACGATCGCATCGACCGTCCGTTCACGGTGTCCGGGACGGGCGGTTCGCAGTGGCGGATCCTGGCCGCGCCGGTCGCGGGCGGCGTGCTCATCCTCGCGTTCAGCCTGGAGGAGATCGACCGGACCGTCCGGCGCCTGGTCGCGATCGACGCGATCGTGGGACTGCTGGTGCTGAGCGTCTTGCTCGGGCTCGGCGTGTGGGTCGTCCGCGCCAGCCTCCGCCCCCTCTCAGCAGTGGAGGAAACAGCGGGCGCGATCGCCGCGGGCGACCTGTCCCGCCGCGTCCCCCCGGCGGACCCGCGCACCGAGATGGGACGCCTCGGCCGCTCGCTGAACACGATGCTCGCGCAGATCGAAGCCGCGTTCGGCGCCCGCGCCGAATCAGAAGCGGCGGCACTCCGCTCCGAGGAACGAATGCGACGGTTCATCGCCGACGCCAGCCACGAACTGCGCACCCCCCTGACCGCGATCCGCGGCTTCGCCGAGTTCTACCGGCAGGGCGCGGCCCGCAGCCCCGCCGAACTGGACCGCCTGATCGGCCGCATCGAGGACGCCGCGTCCCGGATGGGCCTCCTGGTGGAAGACCTCCTGCTCCTGGCCCGCCTGGACCGCCAACGTCCCATCGAGCGCCGCCCGGTCGACCTCCTGGCCGTCGCCGCCGACTCTGTCCAGGAGGCCAGAGTTCTCGCACCCGAGCGCAAGATCGAACTCTCGGTTGAGGGAGGTCTGGCGTACCAGGTCCGAGGGGACGAGGCACGTCTACGCCAGGTCCTCGGCAACCTCCTCACGAACGCGCTCACGCACACCCCTGAGGGCACACCGGTCAACGTGCGCCTATCCCCCGGCACGCTTCGCGACGCGCCCGCCGTCCGGATAGAGGTCGCCGACGCGGGCCCCGGTCTGTCCCCCGAGCAGGCGGAACGCGTCTTCGAACGCTTCTACCGCGCCGACGAGGCCCGCTCCCGCGCAGGCGGCGGCACGGGCCTCGGCCTCGCCATCGTCGCCGCCCTCGTCGCCGCGCACGAGGGCTTGGTGGAGGCCGACTCCGCCCCCAACGAGGGCGCCACGTTCAGGGTCGTCCTGCCCTTGGACGACGACTGAAGCACACGTTCAGGAAGCGTTCAGCTAGGTGCGCTTAGCTGTTGGTACAGGGCGCGCCCCGTTCTCGACGGGGAACGGAAGTCCGCGCCCTGGCCAGCGACAAGCCGCCGCCCTGCACCGCGGCCGGAGGGACGCCACGCCGCACGTCCCGCCGGTCGCGGTTTTTCGTTGCCATCCACCTTCAGGACACTTTCAGGTTGGCTCCAGCCACCATGCAGCCCCGTTGCGCAGTCTCCAAGTGAGCAAAAGGGGGACCGCATGAACGCCGACAACCCGCACCAGTGGCCACCGTGGGAACAACCTCGCCACAGCCTGCTCGGCACGACCCGACGGAAGCTCGCCGCAGTAGGGGCCGCCACCGCACTGGCCCTCGGAGCAGGTGGCGCGGGAGCCGCCATCGCGACAACTCTGACCGACAAGGGCATCGTCTACTCAAGCCCAACCACCGTGACGGGAACGTCCGCGAAGAACACCACCGCTCAGGTGGCGGCCGCCGTCCAACCCAGCGTCGTATCAATCCAGGCGCAAACCTCATCCGGCGTAAGCGGCGGCTCCGGCGTGATCCTCCGCTCAGACGGAACAATCCTCACAAACGCGCACGTGGTATCGGGCGCCCGCCAGGTGACCGTAAAACTAGCTGACGGCCGAACAGCACCCGCAGAGATCCTCGGCGCCGACACCACCGCCGACATAGCCGTGGTCAAGGCCCAGAACCTCTCCGACCTGAAGCCCGCAACCCTCGGCAACAGCAAAGCCCTAGCCGTAGGCGACACGGTCCTGGCAGTAGGCAGCCCCCTGGGCCTGGACGGCTCAGTCACATCCGGCATAGTCAGCGCCCTGAACCGCCAGGTAAACGAGGGCAACGAACAGCCGCAACTCCCACCGGGTTTGCAGGGCCAACTCTCCCAACAGCAACAAACAGTCATCAAGAACGCGATCCAGACCGACGCCGCCATCAACCCCGGCAACTCCGGTGGCGCCCTGGTGAACGCCGCGGGCCAGGTGATCGGCGTCAACACCGCCATCGCCACGTCCGGCGGCAGCAACGGCAACATCGGAGTCGGTTTCGCGATCCCGACCGACTCCGCCAAGAAGACCGCCGACGCGATCATCGCGGGCGCCTCGGCCTGACCCGGGACCGGCCGGGCTCTGGGGGGAGCGGGCGGCCGGCGAACCGGGCCAGAGGGGTCCCTCCCAGCCGGGCCGGGCGGGGAGGGACCCGACGAAAAGGAGAGCGGCCGCGTGACCCACACACGGGGCCACGCGGCCGCCCCCCGATACTCGGAAGACAAGATCACACGCCCCTGCGACAATGGGAACATGCCCGCCCCCATCCATGTCCGCGGCTCGCTCTCCATCCCGGAGTCCGAGCTGAGCTGGCGTTTCTCCCGCTCCTCGGGCCCGGGCGGCCAACACGTCAACACCAGCGCCACCGCCGCCGAACTCTCCTTCGACGTGGCGAACTCCCCGTCCCTCCCCGAGCCCTTCAGAACACGCGCCCTAGAACGCCTCGCAACCCGCCTGGTCCGGGGCGTCCTAACCATCCGCGCCGAGGAATACCGCTCCCAACAACGCAACCGCGACGCCGCCCGCACCCGCCTCGCAACCCTCCTAGCCGAGGCCACAGCCCCACCCCCCAAGAAGCGCATCCCAAAAAAGATCCCCCGAGGCATCAACGAACGCCGCCTGGAAAACAAAAAGCGCCGCAGCGCCACAAAACGCCAACGCACCACCCGCTGGGACTAACCCCAAAAGATCTTGGGCACTGGACGCCTGGCGATTCGAGGGTTACCATCGACGGTATATACCATCAGTCGCATGTTCGAGATCGAGATGGAACCTCAGGTCGTCGCATGGTTGGACACGTTGACCTTCGCCCAGTATCACCGTGTCTTGCGCAACGTAGACGACTATCTGGTCGACCGCGGTGACGTGCTCGACGGGAACCACACCAGGTCGTTACAGGACGGCGTTCGGGAACTTCGACTCTTCCTCGAGACCACGACATGGCGGATCACGTACTGGCTTCCCACCGGACGGGGACGTCTCATAGTGCTGCTGACAGCGTTCCAGAAGGTCCGCAACGGCTCACAACCGCGAGACATCGCAAGGGCGGTCGACATGCGCAAGCTCTGCGAATCGTCCCACCTTGGACCCGCAGGGCACGTCTACGATAGGAAACAGTGATGGCGGGACACAGCAACTGGAGGGCATACCGGGAGAAGCGGCTGCGCGAGGACGCGGCGCCTCATCCTGAGTACGAGCAGGCCGGTCTTGACCTGCGGCTCGGCGACATGATCCGCGAACGCCGCATCGAACTTGGACTCACTCAGGCGCTGGTGGCCGAACGGGCCGGGATCAGTCAGCCCGCGCTGTCGCGCATTGAGGGCGGGGCAGGAATACCCACACTGGCGATGCTGGACCGCATCGCCAAGGCCATGCACACCACGTTCACCATCACCGTGGGAACCGACGCCGCCGCCTGAACTCGGGTCAGCCGCTGTGTCCAGCTGAAGCCGCATCCTCACCACAGGACGGTCCCGATCACTGGCAACTGTCCAGCGAGAGTGCCGCGCAGACCCATTTGCCGCATGGCGGCGTGGGAACGGTCCAGCACCGCCGGGCCAGGGCCTCCACGATCGCGAGCCCCCGCCCACCGTTGTCGTCGAAGCTCTCCTCGCTGAGGTCGAGCGTCTCCAACGAGATCTCGACCTTCCGCACCACGGGCTGCCCCTCGCACCCGTCCCACACCCCGAGCACGACATCTCCCGGTCCCAGCCCGACGTACACCTTGATCATGTCCACGACCCCGGACACCGCCACCGCGTTCGCCACGAGCTCCCCGACGACGAGAACCGCGTCCGAGATCAGCAATGGCATCCCCCACTGACGCAGGACCCCAGAAACAAGATCCCGAGCCAACCCCGACACAACCGGGGATGCCATAAATTGCCGGGACACGCCCGATTTCTTCCGCACCACTCCCATGAGCTGGCCTCCAAGAACCGTTGTGAACTGAGCCACAGATTCCTCGCCATTGGCCAGCTTGTCGCGCGTACGGTCATGGCATGGGAAAGCCTGGGACAGGGGAGCAAAGGGATGGCCACAAAACGATCACCGGACGAACTACCCCAGCCGAAGAACAACATGTGGGACTTCATCGCCTACTACCTGCGGTTCCAACGCACCCAGCGCGGCCTCTCGGGTGAGGCCGTAGGACGGATCATCAGGGGCAGCAAATCGGAGGTGTCCCGCATCGAAATCGGAGCGGAACGGCTGGACGGGACACAGGCCGCCCTGCTCGACAAAGCCTGGAATGCGGGTCGGCTTTTCTCCCTGCTTGTCTGGTACGCCTCAATCGGCCACGACCCGCAGTGGTTCGCGCAGTACCTTGCCCTGGAACAACGAGCCGACATCATCAGAATCTTCGCGTCACAACTGATCCACGGTCTCTTCCAGACCGAGGACTACGCTCGCGCGGTGATCAACGAAGGCAACCCTCCCAACCCGGAGGAGGCTGTTCAAAAAAGACTGGCCAGACAAGCGGTCTTCAATCGGCAACCCCCGCCGTACACGGCTGCTCTGCTCTCACAGGCGTGCTTGGAGTGGCCTGTCGGGTCACCCGAGATCATGCGAGCGCAACTACAGCACCTCCTTGACCTGTCCGAACTGCCGGACGCAGTCATCAGAGTGGTGCCACGTTCCTGGAACGTCGGAGCTCACCTAGGGCTTGACGGGAGTTTCCAACTGATGGGCGGCCCGAACTTCGGAGAGGTGGCATTCTCAGAATCACCAGGAGGCGGACGACTGGTGTCATCCCCAGCAGACGTGATGAACTATGCCGTAAGGTACGAGCGCATCAGCGCGAAGGCCCTGCCGGAGGCCCCATCGCGCGACCTCATCAAGTCTCTTATGGAGGACATCAAGTGAGCAGCCCCATGTGGCGGAAGTCAAGCCACAGCGGCACCGGGGATCAGAGCGTGTGCGTCGAAGTCGCCGACCTGCCCACCGGCATCGGCATCCGCGACAGCAAGAACCCCCACATCGGCCACCTGACGATCACCCCCGATGCCTTCGTCACCCTCCTCACTCGCGCGAAACGCGACGAACTCAACCTCTGACGAGCCCCCCAACAGAGCCCCGGCCCAGCCTGCCGGGGCTTCGCCATATCCACACTCGTCCCGGAACACCCGGCCAGCAGCACCCACGAGCGAGCCGCACCCATGAGTGATCAGAGTTGCACAGAGAGTGTCAGAGTATGGGAGGATGAGGGCTCCCCCCTCCCGGTGATCCCGCCGGGGAAAACACAGGAGAGGTAGCATGATTGTCATGGCGTCGAAGCCCCTCGAACAGGTCACACTCGCCGACCTGGTGACCAAGGACGACCTCAAGAACCTGGTCACCAAGGACGACCTCCACCGAGAGATCGGCTCGGTCAGGCAGGAGCTGAGGCAGGAGATCGGCTCGGTCAGGCAGGAGCTGGGGTCGGCCGTCAATCTGATCATGGGTGAGTTCGGCAAGTTGGCGGCGCGCCAGGAGGAGACGAGCGCAGTCCTGGCCCGCCTGGTCGCCAAGTCCGAAGGCATGGAGGACTAGCGGCTCAGACTCACGATGCCCCCGGGACCCTGCCCCGGGGGCGTCGTCGTATACCAGAGGGCTTTCGCGCGATGTCCAGCTGGCCAGGTCGGGGCCAGTCGGAAGGGCTCAGGTGTTCTCCTCGCGGCGTAGGCCGTTGAGGATGACGTCGAGGAGGGGGCGGGCTCGGGTGGTCCACTCTTCTTGTTCGAGGCGGGTCAGGTAGCCGACGAGGAGGATGACATCGCGGGCGTCGACGTCTGGGCGGATGGTTCCGTCGACTTTGCCCGCGTTCAGGAGGACGGTCAGTGCGTCGCCGATCGGGCCGAGGCTGTGGGCGGACAGGTCCTTCCACACCGCCGTCTCGACAGCGGCGAGCACTCCGCGTTTGACCTCCGCGTACTCGACGAGGCGGTCGAACCACCTGGCCAGGGCGGTGAGCGGGTCGTGTTCGGCGAGCAGTTTTGGGGCGGCCGCCACCAGTTCGTCCACATCTTCGCGGTAGACCTCGGCGAGCAGCGCTTCGCGGGTCGGGAAGTGGCGGTAGAGGGTGCCCTGACCGACGCCCGCTCGCTTGGCGATCGCGTTGAGCTTGACCTCGTCCGCCTGCGCGAGGGCCTCGCGGGCGGCGTGGATGATCCGCGCGCGGTTGTCCGCCGCGTCGGCGCGGCGGCGGGTGGAGTCCATCGTTCCTCTGCTGGGCGAGTAGCCAACTGGACACGTGTCCGCTAATCTGCGTCAAGCGGACACGTGTCCAGTTTATGGGAGAGGGGGCCTTCTCATGGCGGGTATCAGCGGCAAGGTCGTCGCCGTCACGGGAGCCAGCAGCGGCATTGGAGAGGCCACCGCGCGGCTGCTCGCCGAGGGAGGCGCGGACGTCGTTCTCGGTGCGCGCCGGACGGGGCGCCTCGACGAGATCGTCCAGGAGATCGGTGCTGGCGGTGGACGGGCCGTCGCCTGCGCGACGGACGTCGCCCGGCGCGAGGACCTCGAACGGCTCGTCGGACGAGCCGTGGCGGAGTTCGGCCGTCTCGACGTGCTGGTGAGCAACGCGGGCACCAGCAGGATCGGGCCGGTGGCCGATCTCGACGTGGCCGGATGGTCCGCGATGATCGACGTCAACCTGCGTGGGGTTCTGCACGGCATCGGCGCCGCGCTACCGGTCTTTCGCCGCCAGGGCCAGGGGCACCTGGTGACCACGGTGTCGACGGCCGGATTGAAGATCGTCCCTTCGCAGGCCGTCTACGCCGCCACCAAGAACGCCGTCCGCACCCTTCTGGAAGGGCTGCGGCAGGAATCCACCGATGGTGTGCTGCGGACGACGGCGGTGTCACCGGGTTACGTCCGCACCGAACTCGCCGACTCGATCGACAACCTCGAAATTCGCGAGCGGATCCGCCGCGACATGGACGAACTCGCGATCGAGCCGAAGGCCGTCGCCCGCGCCATAGCGTTCGCCATCGAACAGCCCCAGGACGTCGAAATAGGCGACATCACCATCCGACCCACCCGCCAAGGCTGACAACCAGCGAGACGGCCACCCGGAGTTAGGCCACCCTGATGGAATGCGGGCCCACGCTGATGGTCATGTCGACGTGTCCGCCTAGCGCGGCGGCGTAACCGCGAAGGGTCTCCAACTCCATCGCCGCGACGGTGGCGGGGTTTGGGTCAGCCGGGGTGGAGTTCGCGTGGTTTGTGGAGGTTTAGAGCTTGGGCGGTTTGGGTGGTCAGCCAGGTCGTGGCTTGTTCGTAGGTCCAATTGGTTTCGGTTACCAAGGTGGCGAAGCCGGTGTAGCCGAAGTGGAACCAGAGGATGTCTTGGGCGGTTTTCAGGTCTACGCCTAGGGCGTTGAGGTTGTTCAGGTGGTCGGCTACGGAGTTCAGGGAGGCGCGGTAGCGGGTTGTGGCTGTTTGGAGGGACTCGGCTACGGCCTTGTCGTGGGGGGCGACGCTTCGGGCGGTTTGCATGATGTCGCCGTAGGCGATGCGCATGTCGCGGACGGCCTCGGCGGTGAGGCGGAGGGCCTCGTGGGGGTCGCGGGACGCGGTGATGAGGGCGCCGCGTTCGGCGACGATCGGGGCGGTGCTCCAGCGGTCGACGAGGGTGGCGATGAGGCCGTGTTTGCCGCCGGTCACGGCGTAGACGGTGGCGGGGGCCACCCTGGCCCGTTCGGCGATCTGGTTGACGGTCGTCGCGAAGTAGCCGCGTTCGGTGAACAGTTCCCGGGCGGCGGTGATGATCGCCTCGCGGGTCTGCTCGGCGTACTCGGCGCGGCGGCCGGTTGATGTCGATGACACGGTGGACCTCTTCTAGATTGCCCGGACCGGGTATTTACTCATCAGAGTTGCACTCTGATGAGCGTGTTAATAGTTTCCCATCGGGCACTTACTTCGCTACAGGGGGATGGCAATCATGACGACACAGAGCGTGGCTGTAGGGCAGGCCGTTGCTGAGCTGCGTCGGCGGATTTCTGCTGAGCGGGTGGTTACCGAGGGTGCTGAGTATGAGGCTGCGGCTGCGGTGTGGAACGGGGCCGTCGAGCATCGGCCCGCGGTTGTGGTGCGGTGTGGGAGTGCGGGGGACGTCCAGGCGGGGGTGCGGGTGGCGCGTGAGTACGGGCTGCCGTTGTCGGTTCGGGGTGGTGGGCACGACTGGGTTGGGCGTGCGGTTCGGGACGGTGGGTTGACGCTGGATCTGAGCGGTATGCGGGACGTTCGGATTGATGCTGAGCGGAGTCGTGCTCACGTGGGGGGTGGGGCTACGGCTAATGATGTGCTTGCGGCGGCGGAGCCGTTCGGGCTCGTCGCGGCTACCGGAACTGTGGGTGCTGTTGGGATTGTTGGGCTGACCATTGGTGGTGGGTATGGGCCGCTTGGTGGGCGGGTGGGGCTGGCTGCTGACAACCTGCTTGGTGCTGAGGTTGTGCTGGCTGATGGTTCGCTGGTGCAGGTTGACGCTGAGCATGAGGCTGATCTGTTCTGGGCGTTGCGGGGTGGTGGGGGCAACTTCGGTGTCGTGACTTCTGTTCGGCTTCGGTTGCATGCGATGCCGTCTGTGGTGACGGGTGTGGTGATGTATCCGTGGGCCCAGGCGGAGCAGGTGCTCGATGGGCTTCGGGAGATCCTTCTCAGTGGTCCGGACGAGTTGACCGTGCAGACCGCCGTGGCAGCGGGTCCGGACGGCGGGCCGACCGTGATGCTGTTGCCCACCTGGTGCGGTGATCCGGAGGCCGATGGGCCGGTTCGGGCGCTTGGGCGGCTGGGTGATCCACTGGCCGTGCAGTTGGACACGATGCCGCTGGCGGCCGCTGTCAGTGGGCGCGACGCCTTGTTCCCGAACGGGCGGCATGTCTCCATAAGGACCCGTCCGGTGGCCGGGCTGACGCCGGTGATCTCCGCGGCGCTCATGGAGGCCGGGGCCGCGTTGCCGTCGCCGATGTCGGCGCTCTCGATCCATCAGTTCCGAAACGCCGCCACCCGTGTGCCGGTCGCCGACACCGCCTTCGGGACGCGGGAGCCGCATCTGACGGTGGAGGTCATCGCCGTCTGGCCCGCCGGAACGGACGGGACCCCGCACCGGGCCTGGGCCGACTCGACCTCGGCGAAGATCGCGCCGCATTCGCTGCCGGGCGGTTACGCCAACATGCTCGCCCCGGACGACACCGAGCAGATCGCGCACGCCTTCGGCGGCAACGCGGCTCGGCTGCTGGAGATCAAGGCGAGAGTCGACCCGGACGGCGTGTTCACCGCCATCCCCCTGCCCAAGGGCTAGTCAGCGCGCGAGGGCGTCGGCGTAGGCGGCGGCCAGGCGGTCGGTGGCGGTGGGGCCGTCGGACGGTGGCCGGGGAACGTCCAGATGGCGTTCGCGGAGTTCGGCCATCAGCTCGTCCCAGAGTTCCGGGCCGCCCGCCTCCATCAGTTCGGCGCCCGCGCGCGCCTCGGGGCTGGTCGGACGGTTCCGCGCCCCCCACCCGCCGAGTTGCACGATCAGGGGGACGAGCTGGATCGCGGGCTCGGTCAGCGTGTACGTCGCGCGGCGTCCGCGTCCCGGATCGTCGCGGGTGAGCAGGCCCGCCTCGACCAGGGCGCGCAGCCGGTCGGCCAGGATGTTGGACGCGATGCGCTCCGCCGACAGCGACTGCAACTGGCGGAAGTGGCGGCGGTCGCCGAAGAGGATGTCCCGTAGGACGAGCAGGGTCCAGCGGTCCCCGAGCACCTCGACCGCTGCGTTGATGGGACATGCGGAACGCGGTCCGTCGGCCATGGCACCTCCAGTTCGACCTGCTTGCACTTTATAACCACTTCTGGCACGATCTGAGCGCTTGCATAGTGCAATCACTTGATCGAGGGGGCCCAGCCATGTCGCGCAACGGCGAGACCGTCACCAGGTACCTGGACGGCTTCCGCAAGAACGATCACGAGCAGATCCTGTCCTGTCTGACCGACGACATCCAGTGGACGGTCTTCGGCGCCTTCCGGCTGACCGGCAAGGAGGCCTACGACAAGGCCATCGACGGCGCGCCCGAGTTCATCGACCCGCCCGAGCTGGAGGTGGTGCGCTTGGTCGAGCAGGGCGACGTCGTCATGGCGGAGATGACCGGCGTCGCGAGGCGGGCCGCGGGCGGCGAGATGCGCATGTCCATGGCCGAGGTCTTCGTCCTGCGGGACGGAAAGATCGCCGAGCGGCGCGCCTGGGTGATCCCGCTCAACGAGAACGACTTCCGTTGAAAATGCCGCAGTGCCCGTGGGAGCACGGGCACTGCGACACCGGAAGGAAAGGTTGTTCAGTTCGCTACCGTCAGACCGCTTCCCACAGGGCCGGGACGTTCGGCGGCGTCCAGCCGGGCATGGCGGTGTGGGCCTGGAGGCACTTGTACTGCACGCCGTCGTAGGTGACGATGTCGCCGGCGTTGTACGAGGTGTCCGCGGCCCAGGTGGTGCCCGGGTCACCGGGGTCGCCGGGGTCGCCCGGGTCACCGGGGTCGCCCGGGTCGGACACCCGGCTGCCGACGTTGACACCGGCCCACGCGTTGGCGGTCGCGTTGTACTCGGCGCTGTTCGCGCCGTACAGGGCGGACGCGGCGGCGAGGGTCGAGCGGCGGGCGTCGGCGTAGTTGGTGTTCGACCGCATCTGCTCGGTGAGGGCCTTGTACCAGATGGCCGTGGCCTTCTCCCGGCCGATGCCCGTCACCGGCTTGCCGTCGGACGTCGGCGAGTTGTAGGTGACGCCGTTGATGACCTTCTGCCCGCTGCCCTCGGACAGCAGGTAGTAGAAGTGGTTGGCGATGCCGGACGAGTAGTGCACGTCCACGCTGCCCGCACGCGACGACCAGGAGTCCAGCGAGTTGCCGTCCTTGCTCGGCTTGTCCATGTAGCGCAGCGGCGTGCCGTTGCCGAACAGGTCGATCTCTTCGCCGATGTAGTAGTCGCCGACGTCGGTCGTGTTGTTCGACCAGAACTCCATGGCCGTTCCCATGATGTCCGACGTGGCCTCGTTCAGGCCGCCCGGCTCGCCCTGGTAGACCAGCCCCGCCGTGTTGGACGTGACGCCGTGGGTCATCTCGTGCCCGGCCACGTCCAGCTCGGTCAGCGGGCGGCTGTTGCCCTGACCATCGCCGTACGTCATGCAGAAGCAGCCGTCTTCCCAGAAGGCGTTGACGTACGCGTTGCCATAGTGGGTGCGCGAGTACGCGCCCACGCCGTCGCCGCGGATGCCCGCCCGGCCGAACACGGTCTTGTAGAAGTCCCACGTCTCGCCCGCGCCGTAGGCGGCGTCGACACCGGCGGTCTGGCGGTCACTCGACGCGCCGCTGCCCCAGTTGTCGTCGGCGTCGGTGAACAGGGTTCCCCGGCCCGACTGGGCGCCGCGCAGGTCGGTGGTCTCGTGGTTGCCGCGGCCGGTGTCGCGCAGGACGTACTGGCCGCCCGACTGCGACGTGCCCAGCTGGACGGTGCCGGAGTACATGCTCCGCCCGGTGCCGGTCTGGACACCCTGCCACTCGATGATCTTCTTGCCGCTGCGGGCGTCGGTGAGGACGTGCAGGCGGTTGGGGGTGCCGTCCTTCTGCATCCCGCCGTGGACCGTCTCCCAGGCCAGGGTCGTGCTGCCGTCGTCGGCCATCCAGACGACCTTGTGCGGCGCGACGCTGCCCGCGGCCTTCGGCGTGGCGGGCTTGGTGGACGCCAGCGTCTTCGGCGCGGTGTCCAGCGACATCGGCTTGGTGGCCGCCTGCGTGACGCCGGTGATCGAGCCGGACGGCGCCCGGTGGACGATCAGGTCGCCGCCGATGACGCGCAGGCCGTCATACGTGCTCGTGTAGCGGGTGTGGGTGGTGCCGTCCTGGTTCTTGACGACGCTCTTGACCTGCAAGCCGACCTTGTCGCCAAGGTTCAGCTCGGACGCGGTCGCGTCCCGCTGCGCGTTGGCCTTGCCGACGAGCGCCTTGTACTCGGTGGCGCTCACCTTCGCCGGCCGCTGGCCGGGGTTGCCCAGGGCGGGGGGCTTGGCGGGTGTGGCGGGAGAGGCGGCGGCCTGCACGGCCTGCATGCCGATCACCGCGGTCGCCGCGGCGCTGACCAGCGCGATGCTGGTGACGACGCGCCTGTTGGCGCGTCCGTTGGTGGATCTCACGCGGTCTCCTTGTCTACCGGCCGTCCTCGGGGGATGACGGCGGAGGGGGGCTCGCTCCGCCGGACGGGTGACGCCCGCGGAGCTCCGGAGTGCCGGAGGATGGTTGACCCGGGAACGATCGCATGCATTTGTGTGCATGTCACCGCAAAGTTCGCTCCGCGCCGCATCCGTAGGGACATCGGTCCCGATGCAAGGGGAATCCCTACACACCCCAGGGGTGGACAAGGGACCTGAATCGGGAGAAGGTGTCCGCCCGCGTAGGGTGTCCCGGCAGAGGTGGGCGGACACGCGCGGGACAACAGGCGTGTGCCGGGGGACGGCTGGGACTACCGGGACAGGACTACCGGGACAGGGTCGCGCCTGGACCGTCGAGGCCGCCGCCGAGACCGTCCGGGCCGCCGCCGAGCAGGGAGCCGAGCTGCGACCGGGAGCGGATGCCGAGCTTGCGGTAGATGCGGGTGAGGGACGCCTCGACGGTCTTCACGCTGAGGAACAACCGGTGCGCCACCTGCTGGTTCGTGGCGCCCTGCCCGACGAGCAGCGCGATCCGCCGTTCCCCGTCGGTCAGCGTCGCGTGCGCCATCGCGCCGAACGGGGTCGTCCCGTCCTGGAGGCCCATGTCGAGACGGGCGAGCCGGTGCCGCGCCTGCTCGGCCCAGGGCCGCGCCCCGCAGCGCAGGAAGATCTCCAGGGCCTCCGACCCGGCCTGCCGGGCGGGGCCGCTGCGGCGCCGACGACGTTCGATCCGCGCCTGTTCGAGGAGGCACTGCCCCGCCTCCAGCGGCTGACCGAGCCGCTCGAACAGCGCGGCCGCCTGGCTCAGCAGCGCGACGGCCTCGTCGGGTTCGCCGCGCGCGGCGTGCACGCACGCCTCGGCACGGTCCAGCCGTCCGGTGACGCCGACGCCACGGGACCGGTCGCCGATCACCGCGCGCGTCGCGCGGATCACCTCCTCGGCCCGGTCGACCTCACCGAGCGCCGCGAGTCCCTCGGCTAGGTCGCTGTGCCAGCGCAGCGCCATCGGGGAGCCGAGCCCCCGGCCCCGGTCGTCGGTGGCGGCGAGCGCGTCGATGCGCCACAGGGTGTCGACCCCGGCGCGGACGTCGCCGAGCCGCATCCGGGCGACGCCGAGGACGTGCAGCAGCCGCGTCTGGAAGACGAGGTCGTTCTCCTGCTCGGACGCCCGCAGTCCCCGTTCGGCGAGCGCCACGGCGCGGTGGATGCCGCCGCCCGCCAGCTCCGCCAGCGCGCCGTGGTACCAGGCGGGTCCGGGGCTGAGCGCGGCCTCCTCGGTGATGCGCATCGCGCGGTCGGCGAAGTCGAGCGCCTCCCGGCAACGGCCGGTGCGGACGGCGACCTCGGTCAGGTTCCGCAGCACGTGCACGACCTCTTCGCCGGACCCGCGTTCGACAAGCGCCAGCATGCGCAGCAGGTCGGTGCGCGCCTCGCTCAGCCTGTCCTCGGCGATGGCGCAGTAGGCGGCGATGTAGCGCGGGGTCGTGTGCAGTTGGCCGTCCAACGGCGGTTCGGGCAAACGCAACGCGCGCTTGATGTCGGCCGCGTAGTCGCCGCGTCCTTCGATCAGGGAGATGTTCGCCCGGACGGCGAGGATCTTGGCTTCCAGCGCGGTGTCGCTCGCCGCTCGTGCGTGGGCGAGCGCTTTGTTGGCCTCGTGCTCCGCGCGTTCGGGCGCGCCGTTCAGCAGGGCGCCGAGGGCCATCCGGATCCGCAGCGGGCCGAGCAGCGCCGGGTCACCGGCCGCGTCCACCAGCGCGGCGGCGAACACCTCGCCCATCTCGGCGAGCCCCTGGCCGGACAGGTCGAGCAGCGCCAACCTGACCCGCACCCGCTGCGCGTGGGTCGCGTCGGCGGCGAGGACGGCCTCGGCGGCGCGGTGCACGAGGTCGGGCAGCCCGCCGTTCGCGCCCGTCTCGGCCGCCGCGACCAGCCATTCCAGCCGCTCGGCCGCCGGTTCGGCCGGTGACCGGTCCGCCGCCAGCCGGTACAGCTCGGCGGCCATCCGGTGCGACCCCTGCCGGACGGCCTGCTCGGCGGCGGTCACGAGCGAGTGCGCCAGCTCCGCGTTCGGGCCGGGGTCGGCGAGCGCGCGGTGCCGGGTGCGTCCCGCCGCGTCCGGTACGACGGCGGCCAGCGCCCGGTGCACCCGCGCCAGATGCTGGGCGTCGGCGGACTCGGCGAGGACGGTCCCGACGGCGGGCGGCGTGAACCTGATCCCGCCGCCCTCGGTGATGAGCAGTCCCAGGACGGCGGCGTGCCTGATGTCCCGCGCGGCCTCGGCGCGTCCGGCTCGTCCCAGCAGGTCCGTCGTCGGACGGATCGCGAGCGCCGCCATCAGCAGCGTCTCGTGGGCCTGCGCGGGGAGCCGTCCCAGCCGTTCGGCGATCACGGCCCGCACCCGCTGCGGCAGCGGCGCCGGACGCCAGTGCCTCGGGATGCGGTCGGTGAACGCGCCGCCGAGCGCGAGCGCGAGATAGGGGTTGCCGCCGGAGTCGGAGTGCAGGGTGTTCACGACGCGGACGGGCAGCCCGTAGCTGTCGAACATCTCGGCCAGTTCGTCCGGCCCGAGGGGCGGGACGGGTAGGTGCAGCGCGTCGGGGGTGGGTGTCCAGGGGGCGCTGCCGCCGTCGCCCGCTGCGAAACCGTCCGGCCAGTGTCCGGCGACGACGGCCCGCACGCCGCGAGAGGCGAGACGGCGCACCGTGTAGCGGACGGCATGGACGGACTCGGTGTCCAGCCACTGCGCGTCGTCGACGAGTAGCAGCACCGGACGCTCACCAGCGCAGCGCGCGAGGAGCCCACGGAACGCCAGGCGACACGCGACATGGTCGGTTGTGGACCGGTCCGCATACGTCCGGCCGAGCGCGCGCTCCCCGGCCGTGGCCGAGTGCGGCGCGGGCAGCCCGGTCAGCTGCTCGCGCGGAAGTTCGGCGGTGAGGGTGCCGGGCAGCTGGTCGAGCAGCTCGGCGAGACCCGAACAGGGCACCCACCGTTCGGTCTCCGTGCCCGCGACCCGCAGGACGAGCTCGCCCCGCGTCGCGGCCGCGGCGCCGACCGCTTCAAGCAGCGCCGTCTTCCCGATGCCGCTCGGACCCGTCAGGACGGCACTGCCGTTCGCGCTGAGGCGGGCCTCCAAGGACGCGAGCATGGTCGAACGCCCGACCAGCGCGGGTGGTGCACCCTTCCGACCTCGTGACGGCGCGGCGGCGACGTCCATGGCGCGCTCCCTTCCGGAGGAAACGGACGCCGCACCGACAATAACCACCGGGAGAGACCCCCGACAACGGTCGTGTTCCACACACTTTCCACATAGTTGAGGGCATGAAGCACTGAATGTTAAAACGCCCGGAACCATCAGGTTCCGGGCGTTCCACGCCCTCGCGGGCGGCCTCGCGGGTGGCCTGCGGCTACTCGCCCTTCCAGTTCGGACGGCGCTTCTCCGCGAACGCCGCCGGACCCTCCTGGGCGTCCCTGGACGTGATCACCGGCAACGAGATCTCCTGCTGCCGCCGCCACATCTCCTCAGCCGTCCAGTCCGCGGACTCGGTGATCATTCGTTTGGTCGCGGTGAGCGCCAGCGGGGCGTTCTCGGCGATCTTCAGGGCCAGTTCCTTCGCCGCCGCCAGCGCGCCGCCCGGCTCGGTGAGCCGGTTGACCAGGCCCAGCTCGGCCATCCGGTCCGCCGGGTAGGCGTCACCGGTGAGCGCGATCTCCATGGCGATGTGGTACGGGATGCGCCGGGGCAGCCGCAGCAGCCCGCCGCCGCCCGCGATCAGGCCGCGCTTCGGCTCGGGCAGCCCGAACGCCGCGTCCCGCGCCGCGACGATCATGTCGCAGGACAGCGCCAGCTCGCAGCCGCCCGCCAGCGCGTAGCCCTCGACCGCAGCGATCAGCGGCTTGGCGGGCGGACGCTCGGCGAGGCCCGCGAACCCGCGTCCCTCCACATGCGGGATGTCGCCCTTGAGGAACGCCTTGAGGTCCATGCCGGACGAGAACGTGCCGCCCGCGCCGGTCAGAACACCGACGGACAGGTCTTTGCGGGCGTCGAGCTCCTCCATCGCGGCCGCGATGGCGCGTGCCGCCTCACCGTTCACCGCGTTCCGCACCTTGGGACGGTTGATCGTGACTATGAGGACGCCGCCGTCCTCCTCGGTCAGCACGGCGGGGTCGCCGGGGGGCGTGGAAGGTCGTTCTCCCTCGGACGGTGCAGTGTCGGACATTTCGGGCCTCACTTCGGCTGGAAGCGGATGCCGCCGTCGAAGCGGATCGTCTCGCCGTTCATGTAGTCGTTCTCGATCAGGGCCTTGACGAGGTGCGCGAACTCCGAGGCCCGCCCCATCCGCTTCGGGAACGGGACGGGCGCCGCCAGCTTGGCCTTGAACTCCTCCGCCGCCTCGCCCTGCCCGTAGATGGGCGTGTCGATGATGCCGGGGCAGATCGTGTTCACCCGGACGCCGATCGCGGCGAGGTCGCGGGCGGCGGGCAGCGTCATGCCGATGATCCCGCCCTTGGACGCCGAGTAGGCGATCTGCCCGGTCTGTCCCTCGATCCCGGCGACGGACGCGGTGTTGATCACCACGCCACGGGCGCCGTCCTCGTCCACCGGCTGCGTCTTGGCGATGGCGGCGGCGCCGATCCGCATCAGGTTGAACGTGCCGATCAGGTTGATCCGGATGACGGTCTCGTACTGGCCGAGGTCGTGCGGGGAGCCGTCGCGGTTCACCGTCCGGGACGCCCAGCCGATGCCCGCGCTGTTCACGATGACGCGCAACGGGCTGCCGGTGTCGACGGCGGCCTGCACTGCGGCCTGCACCTGGGACTCGTCCGACACGTCCGTCTTGACGAAGACCCCGCCGACCTCGTCCGCGACGGCCTTGCCCTTGTCCTCGTTCAGATCGGCGACGACCACCTTGACGCCCTCCGCGGCCAGGGCGCGGACGGTGGCCTCACCGAGACCGCTCGCGCCACCGGATACGACGGCGGAAACTCCGTTCAGGTCCATGAGCAGCACCCTACCCAGATTCCGAACGCGGTTCGGGACCGCACCCGGCCGCTACGCCAGCGTCCGGGCGAGGAACTCCTCGGCGAGCCGCCATGCCCGCGCGGCGGGCTCCGGTTGGTAGAACATCGGCGCCTTGCGGTTGTGGAAGGCGTGGCCGCCGTCTTCCTGGACGTGGATTTCCATGCCGTCTCGCCCGTGCACCGCGCGCTCTACCTCGGTGACCTTCTCGCGGGGGATGTAAGGGTCGGCGCCACCGAAGTGGAACTGCACCGGGGCCTGAATGGCGTCGATCTGGCCCAGGGCATCCGGCACGCCCGACCCGTAGAACGACACCAGGGAATCGACCTCGGCCTTCGCCGCCAGCAGATACGTCAACGTCCCGCCGAAACAGAAACCCAGGACGCCGACCTTTTCCACGTCCGGCATGGCCTTCAGTACTTCCAGGGCCGCCGCGGCGTCTTCTACGCCCTTCTCCCAGTCGAACCGGGAGACCATCGACATCCCTTTCGGGAGCGCCTCCTCGGTGTGGACGACCGACCAGCCCGGCTCGATCCGCCAGAACACGTCGGGCGCGGCCACGACATATCCGAGCGCCACCAGATCCTCGGCGACCGCCTCCAGGTACTCGCCGACCCCGAATATCTCCTGGACCAGCAGAATTCCCGGGCCCGGACCCTGCCCCCACACGTGCAGGTCGAACTCGCCGTCCGGAACGGAGACCTTCTCGATGCGTGCCATGTCACCCCAAGATCGCGTACACGGCGCTGGCATGCGCGACGGTCGCCTGATCCACCGTCATGTCGATGTCCGCGAACGCCAGCGTCCGTCCGAGTTTCGTCAGGCGCACCCCGACCAGGACATCCTTCCCCACCACGGGACGCTGGAACGACGTGTTGAGCTGAACGGTCGTCATCGGCACGAACGCCCCCTTCGCCGCCGACACCGCGATCACCACCGCCGTGTCGGCCGCAGCCATCAACGCCTGCCCGCACAGCGCGCCGCCCTCCCGCGCCAGCCGGTCCGACCACGGCAGCCGCAGCGTCACCGTGCCGTCCTCCCCCACCTCCTCGGCGACCAGGCCCAGCTCCAACACCCAGGGCGCGAAGTTGTCACGCAGGATCTCCTCGGGCTTCACCGTCACACCCGCCATGATGCACGCTGAGGAGATGCACGAGGAGATCTTCCTGCCCGCCGCCTACGCGTCCGGGGTGCCGTACGAGACGTTCCGGAAACTGCGCGCCGACTCGCCCGTCACCCGGGTCCCGGAACCGGCCGTCGGCCCGTGGCCCGCCGGACCCGGCTTCTGGGCGGTGTTCCGGCACGCGGACGTCAAACACGTCCTGCGGTCCCCCGACCTGTTCTCCTCCAACCTCGGCGCCACCCAGATCCGCGACCCCGACACGCCCGAGGATCTCGCGTTCGTCCGCGCGATGATGCTCAACCAGGACCCGCCCGACCACTCCCGCCTCCGCCGCATCGTCGCCGCCGCGTTCACGCCCCGCGCCGTCCGCGCCCTGGAGGACACCATCAACGACCGGGCGCGCGCCCTCATCGCCTCGGCCCTCGGCGAGGACACCGACTTCGTCGAACTCGCCGCCGACCTCCCCGTCTGGACCCTCGCCCACATCATGGGCGTCCCCGACTCCGACCGCCGCCTCCTGTACGACTGGGCGTCCCGCGTCATCGGCTACCAGGATGACGAGTACGCCGGGCTCTCCACCGCCGACACCGCGTCCATGAGCCCCATCGCCCTTCTGGCCATGCGGCAGCGGCCCACCTCGTCCACCCACCCGGACGGAAGCCCCATCAACCCGCGCTCCTACACAGCCCTCGCCGACATGTTCACCTACGCCCACGCCCTGGCCGCCGACAAACGCGCGCACCCCTCAGACGACATCATGTCCCGCATGCTGGAGGGCGGCCTCACCACCGAAGAGTTCGAGAACATGTTCTTCCTCTTCGCCGTCGCCGGTAACGAAACCCTGCGCAACGGCATCCCCGGCGGCCTTCTAACCCTCCTAGACCACCCCACCGAACTCTCCCGCCTACGCTCCAACCCGACCCTGCTCCCCTCCGCCGTAGAGGAAATGCTCCGCTACTGGCCCCCCGTCATGGACTTCCGCCGAACCGCCACGAAAGAACTCACCCTCTCCGACCAGCAGATCAACCCTGGCGACAAGGTCGTCGTCTACCACGCCTCGGCCAACCGCGACGAAACCGTCTTCCCCAACCCAGACCGCTTCGACATCACCCGCACCCCCAACGACCACGTCAGCTTCGGCTTCGGCCCCCACTTCTGCCTCGGCGCCCACCTGGCCCGCACCCAACTACGCGCCGTCTTCCGCGAACTCCTCCCCCTGCGCATCACCCTCACCGGCACCCCCGTCCGCCTGGCCTCCAACTTCCAGAACGGCCTGAAGCACCTCCCCGTCCACTTGGCCCCACCCAGGTAACCCCGTCGCGAACCCCTCCCCGATCTCGGTACCCTTGCCTGGACGGGTCGCTAGCTCAATTGGCAGAGCTCCGGACTTTTAATCCGTAGGTTCTGGGTTCGAGTCCCAGGCGGCCCACTCAACGCATCGCCTATGCGGCTTGCGGATACACGTCACGTGCACGCGGTGAGGGGCTACTCCTCCTCACCTTGGGAGGACGCGGGGAGGACGGAAGACCGGTCTTCCTCAGCCGGGATCTTCCTTGGCACCAGTGCCGCAGCGGCTTCTGCGGCTTCGCGGGCGACCTCGGGGAGGACGCTGGTGTAGGTGTCGGCAGTGATGGCGAGCGAGGAGTGTCGCAGCAGCGCTTGGACCAGTTTCATGTCCGCGCCACCGGCGAGCATCAGCGTCGCGGCGCCGTGGCGAAGGTCGTGCAGGCGGATGGGCGGTAGTCCGGCGCCGTGGGCCAGCCGGGCGAACACGTCGGTCACGTGATCGGGATGCAGCGCCGAGCCGTCCTCCCGCGTGAACACCTTTCCCGACTCCTGCCACGCCTGGCCCCACTCGGCCACGGCCTCGTCCTGCCGCCCGCGATGGGCTTCGAGCACGGTGACGGTGCCGGAGTCGAGTGGAATCGTGTCGTCGCCGGCGTCGGACTTGGGGTCACCGTCCTCGATCTCCCGGTAGGTGATCTTCACACGGTTCTCCCGGACCGCCAGCGACGTCCCGGCCAAGTCCAGGTCCGGCCACGCCAATCCGCAGGCCTCCCCGCGTCGCAGGCCCCGGAACGCCATCAGGTGCAACAACGGGTAGAGAGGGTGGTCTGCGGCGTGGTCGAGGAAGGTCCCCGTCTGTTCGGGCGTCCACACCATCACCTGCGAAGGGCGCGGCAGCGACATCCAGACCTTGAACGCATTGACCGTACGGCCGCTGGCCCGCTCTGCGGCCAGTTCCCGCTCGTAGGCCGCCTGCCATGCGGTGACGCGTTCGCTGGTCCACACCAGTGCCTTGGGCCGCTTGCCTGTTTGGAGCTTGGCCAGCTTCGCCACGTTCACTGCGGTCAGGCCTTGCCGTACCGCGTCCGCCAGAGCCGACCGAAGCGTCGCGCGAATGCGCTGCATGGTCGCTGCCCCGACCGTCCGGCGGTGCGGCGGAAGCCCGGCGAGTTCGGCGCGAGCGGCTCGGTGTGCGGCCTTGTCCCCAGACCGCCATGCCTGCCGGGCAGTCTCAATCAATCGCCGGCGTTCCCCGGCAGCCCACAAGATGCGCTCGTTGTCGGCGTCGATCGCGGCGAACATCTCATTTAGATGCGCAACACGTAGCCGGTCCAGTTCGATGTGGCCGAGGTGGGGTTTGAGGTAATACTCGATGTGCTCACCATAGGATTTGCGGGTACTGCGACGCAGGCCACCGTGGCCGGCCAGCCACTCGTCAAGGTATTGCCCGACCGTGTACCGCAGGTCCGGATCCAAGCCGCGCAATGCCCGGCACCGCGCATCCTCGAGGGCGTTCTCAGCGTCCTCTTGCGTGGTGAACCCACCCCGGCGGATCCGCCGGCGCTTACCACCCCGGCCAGGATCGAGTTCCAAGTAGAAGTACCAGTTACCATGCCGTGGGTTCCAGGTGCCGTCCTCGTGACGCAACTGCGGACAGCGGGAAGCAAGTTCCTTTCCGCCCACGCCACGGCATTTACACCTCTTGTACGTCGACCCCTTCATCGAAACCTGAGGCTACATACCGGGATGCGACCTGAACCAGCACCGGAGATTTCTTCAGCGTCCACCCATAACGCCGGGAACGAACCCATTTCCCTTGGTCTGCCGATTAAAGGTCGGCGCTGTTTCCGTCGCTTGGCAACTGAAGGCAGGGATACGACGCCACATGATTGCGCGCCTGCCGAGTGCGGGGCCGAGGCCGAGGAGGTCTGCGTGCGCCTGCTCAGAATGGTCAGCCGTGGTCCACGGCTCCGCACTCGTCACTTGCCGATGTTCTAGGACCGAGTGCAGCTCACCGTCGGGACTGACGTGCCTGCGGCCGACGACCGTGCTCGACTTTCCCCCGAACCCGGAAAGCCCCTACACCGGGGCCTGGGGGTCTCCGCGCGGGCGGGGCGCAGTTCATCCCTTCCATTGCGGAAGTCGGCAACTTACAGTGGACAAGGGGAGTTCGTCAGGATCTGACCGGAGGTCGCGGCCGTGGCGCAGCGTGGGGGCGGCCGTTCGGAGTGGGAAAGACGGCAGGTGGCGATGCGGCGCGAGGCCGAGCGCGCGGAGCGAGGACGAGCCCGGCAGGAGAAGGAAGCCGAAAAACGCCGCAAAGAACAGCATATCGCGGCCCAGCAAGAACTGGCCGAACGCAAGACATCCGAGATCGATCACCGCCTCGGGCTGTTCGACTCGCCCCTGACCGATGCTCTCTCGAAGAAGCCGTTGCGCATTGAGGACCTATCGGTCACGCCGCGCATCCCGCCCTTCGACTCCGGTCGCCTCGCAACGGCGGAGCAGGCTCCCAAATGGGACGACTATCCGCCCATACCGCCAGGTCCAGTGGGACGGCTCTTTGGTGGCGGCGCCCGCCACGAGCGAGCACTCACCGAAGCGCGGCGGCAATACGAGGAAGATCTCGCCGCCCACGAGCAACGCGAGTCGCAGCGACTCAGCGCCCTCGATCGGGCCCGAGCCGAGTACACCAGCCATCTGCAGGCACTGAAAGCGCAAGCAGAGGCCGCGAACGCCAAGTTGAGCCGGCGCCGGGCCGGTCTGGACGCTGGAGAGCCTGAGCGGTCGAGTGGTTCGTCGACCAGGCGCTACAAGCCTCCCGATACCCGGATGACTTCCCTCGACGTGTCCAGGTCGCCTACCGGCCGGAGAACCGCGACGTCGTGGTGGACTTCGAATTTCCTCCCAACACCACGATCCCGGACATCCGCGGCTACAAGTACGTCAAGACACGGGATGCCATCGATCCACTTCCTCGACCCATCACCGAGACGAAAAAGCGGTACGCGCAGCTCATCGCCCAGATCACGCTACGAACCCTGCACGAGATTTTCAGCGCGACACCACCCGCGGTGGTGGAGGCGGTCGTCTTCAACGGGCGACTCACCACCATCGACGCCGCCACCGGCAAGACGGTACGGCTCAACGCACTGGTCTCACCCAACCCCTACGATTTGGAGGCCATCGAGCCGTTCATCACCTTTGACCTCAAGCGCTTCCGGTTCACCGAGGATATGGACGTGGTCTCGGGCCTGGATTCCCGGCCCAACCTCATCAAACTGTCACCGACGGAGTTCGAGCACCTCATCCGCCAACTGTTCGTCGCGATGGGCGCCGAGGCATGGACCACCATCCCGTCCATAGACGGCGGTGTCGACGCGGTCGCCACCAGCAACAACATGTTCTTCGGCGGCGTATACCTGATCCAGGCCAAAAGATGGTCCGGTCTGGTCGGTCTAGAAGCCGTGCACGCACTCACCGGTGTCATGGCAGACCACACCGCGACGACCGGGGTCCTGGTGACGACATCCTGGTTCGGCCGCGCGAGCGAACAGTTCGCACAGCGCAACCGCATCACCCTCATTAACGGCGCCGAACTCAAGCACCTGCTCAAGAAGCACCTGGGTGCTGGTGTCATTCCGGGCGTCACCCCGCCCCGCCGGGTCCGCGCCTCCAACAACACTCAGACCGGCCGTCCCGGCCCCTGAACATGTGCGGACCATCCTCAGGTCACGGCCCGGACGCGGCCGGCGTGGAAGTCCCGATCGTGGTCGCGCAGTCGACACCAGCGGGTGAGGAGCGGGCCTCGGCGGCGATGCGCCGATGACCGGTCCTCAGGTCATGAGAACGGCCGGGGTTACGGCCTGGACGCGGCCGATGTGGAAGACCCTCTCGTCGTCACGCAGCCGGCACCAGGCGGTGAGGAAGGGGGCGTCGAGTCGGATCTTCTCGATCACACGGGTGGTGGGATTGCCCTCGGCGTTGACGTAATCGATGCCGATGGCAGTGCCCGTCCGCACTGCGTGGACCAGCATGCGCCGTTCGGAAACCGACAGGTGCGGAGCAAGGTCCGCCATGCCGGCCCCGACGCCGTCGTTTTCGGCGGGCAGGTCCGGTGACGTTCCGTGCAGCCGGTCGGCCAGGTCGATCGGCGTGCGCGGCCGGGAAGCCTCGTGCGTCCCGGCCGGACGCCTCCCGCGGAGTGAGGAGCGTGCCGGTCGGTGTGAGGGGCGTGCCGGTGCGCGTTCGATCAAGGGTGCGCCAGTGTCGCCCGCGCCGACCGGTACGTAACCGGCCGCCCGGAGAGCCATGAGGGTCTGGTCCACCGGCTCGGCGCTGGCGAGCACCGTGGGCGCCAGTTCCCGGAGCTTCAGCCGGCGCAGCCCTCGATGGGCCAGGATCTCGGCGAGCAGCGCGGGACGGGAGCAGCAGATCGCGCAGGCGAGCGCGGTGACGGTGACCTCGCCGTGCCTGCGGGCGACATCGTCGATCAGGTACGCCAGCGGCTGCGGCAGATCGGTGCCCGCCGCTGCCTCCAGGTCGGAGCGGATCCCTTCGGCGGAGCGGCCTGCGTCCAGAGCGCGCCGCACGCTGGCCAGGCCGAACCTCCAGACCGAGGCGGTGCCCCGGGACTCGCGGTCGGCGACCAGCTCCAGGAGCCCGGCCAGCCACGGAGCGGGCGGCCCGGGGACCACGGCCGTCAGGTCGCCTTGCAGGAGCACCCGTCCGCACGCCGCTTCCAGCGCGTCCACGGCGGCCTCGTCCAGCGTTGTCTTAGCCTCGACGCCCGCCAGTACGCGTCCGGTCGCAGTGAGCGCGCCATGGGCGAGCACACCGAGCAGTTCCGCCTCCTGCCAGACGGCCGCGATGTAAGGCGGTGCCAGCTCGGCGTCCTCGAACAGGAGCGGGGACCGCCATGTCACCGCCGCGACCAGTTGCTCGGGTCCGGTCGCGCCGCGTCCTCCGGGCAGCCCCGCGAGGCTTCCGAGCACCGCGGCGCGCAACCGGGGCGCCGCCGGATCGTACGCCCGAGTGTCCAGCGAAGCGCCACGACCCTCCTCCGGGTCGTCCAGCAATGGGAGGCGCGGCATGTGCGCCCAGGTACGCACCATGGACGTCAAGCGCTCGGCGGCCGGCAGCGGATCACCGCCTTCGGCCGTCGGAGCGAGCGCGCCGTCGCGCCAGTCCAGCAGCCCCTCGGCCGCGGCCAGTTCCAGCCAGAGCCGGACGGCGTCCTCGGAACCTCCTGTCCGCTTGGCCGTCCGCCGCAGCTCCCGGACGCCGAGGCCACCGGACTTCAAGCGGGTCGGCGGCTCCGAGGCGCAGGACCGCAGAACCGCCTCCATCTGCTCCACGGCGCGGGCCGACGCCGCGGCGAACTCCGCCGTCACCGTAGCCTCCGGCGCCGCGGCCGTGCCGACGGACGGCGCGGCCGGTGTGAAAGGCGCCTGATAGGACGGGCCGCGCAGCGCCAGCGCCACCTCCGCGGGCATGAGCGGCTCCAGCCAGTCGGGCTGGACGAGCAGTCCCCGCGCCAGCGCCCAGGCATACGGGCCTTTCTGGCCGAACAGGTAATTGCCCTGGTAGTCGTCCACGCGGCCAGCGCGCGCAACCTTCTCGATCAGGCGCCGCTCCTGTTGCGGCGCGGCGGCCACGACCCGCCGCACCCGTTCCGCGTCACTCAGGCCCGCGAGAGCCGCCTCCAGCAGCTCGGCCTTGCGCTTGCCAGGTGGCTCGACTCCCAGGCCGCGGACGATCCGGCGGAGATCCTCGGCTCTCAGGTGCGGCAGCAGAATGGCGGCCGAGGACCCCAGACCGAGCGGGCCGTCCCCAATCGGCCATTCCCTCAACGGCTCCGCGAGATGCAGGAGACCATCCGCCGGCCATACGAGGCCGCACCGGACGAGTGCGTCCAGCACCCTCGCGAAGTCGTCCGGCGCGGCGCCCAGCAACGTCTCGGCGTCCGACCTCGCCGCAGTGCCGCCGAGGGCCGCGAGCGCCTCCGCGAACTGCACCAACGGCAGATCGCAGGCGACGAACGCCGCCATGACCCCGCGCGGGCCGGACAGCCGTTCCGCGAGCTCACCCAACGTCGACGGCTCCGGGTCGGCCGTCGCGTCCGGCCGCTCGATCAGCAGGCCGGCCAACTCTTCCCGGCTCAACCCCGCCAGCCACGTGCCAAACGAACCCGTCACACCTCGTTCTTTCTGCGCCACCCGCCCACGATGCCACCGCGCGCAGCCGTCGGCGAGCCGAACAACAGGTCCACACCAAGCCGACCGGCAATCGTGTGCTGAGAGAGCAGGGGTATGTGCGCATCATGATGCGCAGTTGCCACTGCACTGTTCTCCGCTGAGACTTACGCCATGACCGTCGCACCGAACGACGCAGCCGCCCTACGCGCCCAAGAGGTCCTGACCGAGCTCTTCGGCCCCCTTTCGGTGAGAGTCCGCGGACGCGAGCGCCCAACCCTCTACCTCTACTTCCTTTCCTCGCTCATCGTGTTGCGGCATCGGGACCGCCCGGCGTGGTCCCGGCTGCGCGACGATGTGCGCCGCGCCCTCGACGAACAATGGGCCCCGCAGAAGTTGCTGAGGACGATCGGCCACCGGGTCGCGGCGGCGCTGGAATCGGGAGGCCTGCCACCGAGTCCGGCGGTCCGGTTGGACGACCTCGACACCGAGGCCGTCGACGACGTGGCGCACATCGTGCGGTTGTGCGAGGAACTCGGGATGGACGCCTTCCATCCGCTGCTCGATTGCTTCCAAACCTGGAGTAAGCCGGCTGACGAGGCGTTCTTCACCCCACGCTCGGTCGTGGAGACCATGGTCGATCTGCTACTCAAAGATGGCGATGCTAACGGGCGTTTCCATGATCCCTTCCTGGGCGGTGGGGAGTTCCTGGCAGGCGCGATGGAGGTCTCTCCAAGCTTGCGGTTGTCGGGAACCAGCCCTTCGCGGGACCTGCTGGAGATCGCGGGGATGAGACTCCACGCACTGGGCGTTCCGCACGTGGAGTTGGGCGTGGATCCTCAGCCTCATCAAAGCGTCTCACCCACCTGGCAGGCCGACTTCGTCCTGGCCAACCCGCCGTTCAACAGCCGGCGGCACGGCCACCACGAGGAGCTGGACAAGGACTGGGCCTATGGGCCTCCGCCAATGCACAACGACAATTACGCCTGGCTCCAGCACATTCTCGGGACACTGGCGCCAGGCGGCCGAGCCGGGGTGCTAATGCCCAATCAGGCGGCCGTGTCCACCGATGCCCGGGAACTGCACATCCGCAGGAGGATGATCGAGGACGGCGCGGTGGAGTGCGTCATCGCCCTGCCCCGCCAGCTCTTCGCCGGAACTGCGGCTCCGGCGATGATCTGGGTCCTCAGGAGTCCCACCGGCCGGAGGGCGGCACCCACCGGGCGCATCCTGCTGATCGACGCCCGCCGGTTCGGTACCAAGGACGGCAAGCAACGCGTCCTCTCCCATGACGAGACCAATGCCCTGACCGAGTGTGTGCACCGGTGGCGTTCCGGGGACGGGAGTTTCCCCGATGCGATGGACGGTCGCGGCGTGGCCGCCGTCCCGATCGCGGAGATCGCGGAGATCGGCTACTCGCTCGCCCCTTCGGAGCACATCCTCGAGACCCCGCTTTCACCCGGCTGTGACACCAGGATCCAGGTTCCGCGACCGGCGACCGCGCTGGAGTTCCAGGTGGAACAGGCCCGGGCAGCCGATGAGCGGGTCGGCCACATCAGGATCGCGCACCGGACGATGGACAAGAGCGACTGGCAGGGCGTGCGATTGGCAGATCTCTGCCGCATCCAGGCAGGTCCGTCCCACAGCCTCGTCAAAAAGGCCGAACGCGCGGCCAATGGTGTCCCGCTGGTGATGCCCGCACATCTGCAAGACCACCGCATATCGGCCGAGGATGCCGTCCTGCTCTCTGCCGAAAGCGCGCGCGCATTGGAGAAGTACCAGATCCGGCTAGGTGACATTCTCATCGTTCGCACCGGCTCGGTCGGCCCCACAGCGCTCGTCACCGCGGCAGAGGAGGGTTGGTTGCCATCAACCAATCTGATTCGCGTGCGCCCTGACGACGGCGTGGACCCCGGTTACCTGCTGGCGCTTCTCTCATCCCCGACAGTCCAAAACTGGATCGAGGCGCGCAGCGGGGCGGCCAGCGCCATCCCGTCCATCAGCGCCGCGAATCTCGGGATGCTGCCGGTGAAGCTGCCGCCACCCGATGAGCAGCGCCGTATCGGCCTAGCGGTCGACGCCCTCGACACGCAGATCACCGCTCACCACGCCTTGGCCAGGGCCGCCGAGACCGCACGGGCCGCTCTGGCCGACGGCCTCGTCAACGGTCTACTGGCGACCGTCCACCCCTTGAAGGGAGAATCATGACCGCGCCTCGGTCACAGGCATCACGTACCGTCCGTTTCCTGCTCGCGACCATCGCCGTCCTTCTCGGTGTCATCGCCGCACTGGTCGACGGCATCCTGCAGCGCCTCGACGGCAACTCTCTTCCGCAGTCGTTCCAGTATGGATGCGGAGCGTTCGGAGCCACCGTGCTGCTCTCCTTCGCTCTGTTCTACTTCCTCAGCGGCAACGGGCCGGGCGACGGCGAGAGTTGAGTCACGGCTTCACGCGGATGCTGCTCGACGCCTCCCGGCACTGGGCGGACCTAGAGGCCACCAGCAAGCGCCTTGACCGACGTCGGCGCGGTATTCGTCCCCGAAGACGACCGGGCCACATTCCACAGCGAAGCGCAGCAAGCGGCACTCGGCGTCCCGCTACCCCGCTTCTGGATCCGGCGTGGAACTGGAGAAGATGATCCTTGCCCTTCGTTACCACGGCTAACGAACACCTCGTCACCAGGAAACACCGTCCCAGCGGCGGCGCGGAGCTGCACGTCAGTGGGCCAGTTCGGCAGTTGAATTCTGAGCAGGTGGTGTCCAGACGTCCTAAATGCATCGCGACCCACCCGTTCGCTGCGGTTGGGCCGTGGTGGCCGGTGTCGCCGCACCGGCTCCGCCACTCGGTGACCCCTCTTGCGCATGCCGAACAATTCCTCCGTCTAGGTCGGGCACAGGGGCACCGAGGAGGGAGGAAGCCCGAGATCGTCAACGGCCGTGTCGGCTCGTTGTCGGCTCGGCGGTTTCGAAACGAATCGACACGCGACGACACGGGGCGACACGGAAATGGGGATCGGCGCGGAAAGGGCAGCATAGAATGGCGCCGACTCTTAATCCGTAGGTTGTGGGTCGAGTCCCACGCGACCCAACACCCTAACCAGGGCAAAACACCCTCTGCCAGGCGTACCTGGCCTCATGCCTGAGGCCCGCCCGGGGCCGACCTGAGGCCACAAACAGCAGGCTCCAGCCACGCCTCATCAGCTCCGACGGGCCTCATCATCCAACAGCAGCCAGGCAACAGCGATACGACCGTGCGGCCCCTCCTCGGTGTCAGATGCGGTCTGATCTTCAGCTGGCCCCCTCCCTTCCACGCCGACCTCGAGCGGGGCCGCCGCCAAGGCGATCGTGTTCGCCCGCGCCCAGCTCGACAAAACGTACGTTCGGGGCGCGGCCGCGCCGGTCGCCATCGACTGCTCCAAGCTGACCTTTGCCTTCTACCGCGCCGCCGATATCGCCGCGCCGACGGCTTGGGGTTGCGAGCGCCGCACGGGTATGCCGCGGAAGCCGGGAAGGCCGGCCACTCAGCTCTTGCCTTCGGCGGCCTCGGCGTCGTCGTGCTCCTGGCGGTACTGGCGGACGCGCGCCCCCTGGAGGCTCCCCTGTTTGATCACTTGGTTCGGTTCATCACCAGGCCATGTGGTGATCAGGTACTCCTCGGTCGGCCCGAGGTCGCCGCGCGCTTCTCCGTGGTCCCGGTTCCGCCCAGCGACGAGGATCATCATCCGGCCTGGTGGCAGGTCGGGGGTGAACGTCATCAACGATGGCGGTACGTCGTCGGCGCCGATGACCTGCATGGACCCGCCGGGCCAGTTGATCCCGATGACGGCGATGTCCTCCCACGCTTCGGCATCGATGCCGGGCTGCTGGTCGGCTAGTTCAGCGGTGACGGTGATGGGATCGTCTTTTACTCCGAGGCGGACCGCGACGGCCCCGGCAGGGTCGCGGGTGGCCTCGGCCAACCCATTGGCTGGAGGTGGGTCGACTGAGTACGGCGGGCAGCCGGGCGGGCCGATGAGAAACCGGTTGTACTCAGGGAAGATCGTTTCGGTCGGCATCGCAGCCACCCCTTTCTGGATCGTCGGACTCGTCCCGCCCCTGCCGGAGAGTTCTGCGAGGGTGGCGGGGGCGGGACGAGCCGGTCGTTACGGGCTGGTTACTGTGTGATCCTCACGTGGAAGGGGTCCCCATCAAGGACCCGGTTTTTGAAATAGAACAATCCGAGCTTCGTTCCCGCGTCGGAGTTCTGGCCCGCGTCGAGCATGCACGATGACCACCCGGTGCTGCCGGTCACTCCGGTCGCGATCCCCCAGGCCGGGTCCATCTCACACCAGGAGGTGTTCGGCGGCGCGAACGTGCGGGCGCTGCCCTGCGGCGTCTGTGTGAACGCACCTTGAT
This sequence comes from Actinomadura meridiana, assembly GCF_039537545.1. Classification (NCBI taxonomy): domain Bacteria; kingdom Bacillati; phylum Actinomycetota; class Actinomycetes; order Streptosporangiales; family Thermomonosporaceae; genus Actinomadura; species Actinomadura meridiana. The sequence goes on along the minus strand of NZ_BAABAS010000033.1, from coordinate 13,529 downwards.
GGGTGGAACGGAACGGGTACTCGTCACAGGACTTGCCAGGTGGCCGCTCCCACGTCGGCCGTTGCGGGCATGCCCTATCTCCGTTGCGCCGCCGGTCGGCGCGGTTCTGGAGGCGAGTCAGCGGCGTCTTGCCGGGCGCCCCGGGCAAGCCGGACTGCTGTGCCGCTTCGACATGCTTGGCGAACTCGGGGTACTCGCCAAAGCCGGGAGTCTTGGAGTACTCAACGGTGGGGATGATCAACGGGAACACGCAGCCCGGAAGCCACGGCGCTCGGCGGGCGGGGTCTTTGGGGTCGCCGACCACGTTGCCATCGTCTTCGAACACGCCGTCGCAGCGGGTGTCGGGACCGATGGCGGGCGACGGGATGGACGGGACCGCGCCGGGATAGTTCACCTGCCATTCCCAGGTGATCTCGGAATGGCCGATCCCGTCGGTATAGAGGCTACGCCAGCCCGAATCAGCAGTGCCGCGGATGCCCTCAATGAACCTGCCGGGCCGCAGCGGCGTCGTGTAGTCGAGCTTGCAGTCACCCTTGCAGAACGCCCCCGCGGTCACGGTCGAGAACGGGTGGCAGCCCAGCCGCTGGCAGGTGATCCTCTCGACGCTGAACTGGTTGTTGAAGTAGTCGGTGACTTCGCTCGCGTAGGTGAAGTTGTAGTGGAGCGCCTGGGCACTGCCCATGTACACCAACTGACCGTTCGGTGTACGAACGTAGATCAGCACCATGGCGGCGCCGATGCGACACAGCTCCCTGCGGTAGCCCCACCAGCCTTGCAGGGCGTGCTCGACGCACCACTGCGGGATCGGGCGTTCCTCCTGAACCTTGGGGTGGGCGCTCTTACGGGCTTTTGGGGCTTGGCTCCGGAGCCGGGCCAGAGCCTTGTCGATCGCGCCGCCGCTGGCTTTGTCGTCGACCTTGATACAGCTCGCGAGCCGCATCCCTTCGAGGTTCTCAGGCTTCTCACCGGCTTCGGCGAGCTTGGTGTTGATCTCGGCGTTCTGTGCTGCGGTGACGGGCTTGGCTTTGGCGGCGGCGGCATGTAGGGCGGGAGTGGTGCACGAGGCGGCGGCCTTTGCGGCCTCCTTGGGGTTGGCCGCCAGCGGCTGCGGCTGCGACCGCTGCGCCTGAGCCGCCGCCGGGGCGGCTAACTGAGCCACTGGAGCCGCGGCCGGAACCGCCCCTGGAGTGGCTACAGCGCTGGGGGCCAGCAGCCCGGCCAGCAGGGTCGGGATCGTCAGGACGGCGAGGGTCGAACGGAGTAACCGAGGTCGTTTCACGTTCTCTTTCCTCCACAGATTGGGGAACACTCCACCCGAGGGGATTCGAACAGAGTGGCGAAATATTCTCCGCAACCTCGAAGCTAGGGGCCGCCCCACCCGTGATCGACGCGAGGGCTTTAAAGGAACCTTTACGTGACTGTCAAGCTGCTGTGATCACATCCGGCCAAGCGTGGGCGTCAACCATCCACTGGCCCGAGTGCGGAACTTCGGCCGCCATCCGCGGGCCTCGCCGCGACGGTGGGCATCCTCGATGTGGGAGACGGGAACGATCGCATGAGGCACGCCGTGACCGGTCTTCTGGTCGGCGAAGAAGGCCGCCGCGCCCACCGGCTCTCTCACCCAGAAGACCACCGATTATTTAGGACATCACGCTCCGTCTCCAGCTCGGTGCGCTCGGCCTCCCTCACAGCCGCGATGGCCGCTGGCCGACACCGCCCGCCACCAGCGCGTTCTGAAGGTCCTCAACGACACCGCCGCGCCAGGAGACGAAGTCACCGTCAGGGGGCATCCTCCGCCGAGCCGGAATAGATCTCGTTGGTTGCGACCGTGAGAAGCGGTTCTGGCTCACATTCCGTGGGACGGCGAGTGCGTCACATAGACCACCTGGCATCCTCGTCCCGCCCTCACCCTTCGGCGACCTCAACCGGGGCGGTGGCAAGCCACCAGTGCTCGAAGCGGCTGGAGCAGCGCGAAAGCCTCATCGTCCCGCCCGTGCCGAGCGAACAGACGCGCCAGGGGTTTACCGGCGGCCTCCGGGTGCCTTCAGGCACTCGGCGTACTGGCGATCATGGTGGCCGCGTCCGCGGTCGCCTCATCAAGGGCCGCCGCCAGTGGCTCGTCCACGACGATCACGGCGATCACGGCGCCGTGATCTCACCGGCGGCGGGGCCCAACGTTCCCGCCGCCTGCCGCGCCTCGGCGACGCGTGCGTTGTCCGGGCCGTAGCGGCTTTCGAGGAGGTGGAGGGACGCGACCTCGAAGCGCCGGGCCTGGTCCGGGTCGTCGATCCGGAGGGCTTCGGCCAGCAGCGCTTCGGTCGCGCCGTGTCGTCCGCGTCCGGTGACCTCCTCGATGAGCCGGTTGCGCTCCAGCAGCCGCACGGCCTCCGCACGCCTGTCCAGGGCGATCAGCGCACGCACCTCGCGCGCGGGCGGTAAGCGTCTTGGGGCTGCTGCCGCCGTAGCGCGCGACGCGCAGCCGGTGACGCGCGATGCGACCTCGAAGGCTCAGTCGGCGTCCTCCCGCGCACGGGCGGGGTCAGCCTCTGCTTCGCCTTGGTCGAGCAGTATGTCGGCCTAGATCGCCCACGCGGTCCAGGTCAGCGGCTGGTCGCGCCCGTGCACGCGGACGCGGCGCTCGATCTCGGCGTCGATGAGCGCGCTCGCCTCCCGCAGGTCCTCGGCCCGGCCTCGGTCGCGGAGCGCCACCGCGAGGTTCGACCGCGCAATGCTCGACCACGATCCGCGACCCCGTCCTCAGCCGGACTGTGCGGAGTTCGGCTCGGCCCTGCACTCGCTAGCTGAACGAACCCGCACAGACAAAAGGCATGACTTGGGGAATATTTTGACGTGATATCCTGAGAAAAAATAGTCGATCTTGAGGGAGACGTGGGTGAGCGAGGAGATGGTCGCCGACGCCGGGATGCTCGTCCTCGCTCGTGAGTCCCGCGGCATGACACAGACGGCCCTGGCCAAGCGAATGACCAACGTGGCTGGCGAACCGGTGTCTCAAGGCTACGTGAGCAAGGCGGAAAGCGGTCGGCTGACGGTATCCGGGGAGCGCCTGGCGAGGTACGGCCAGGCGCTTCGTTACCCGGCCGACATCCTGTGCATGAGCGCCAAGGTGGACGGCGTCGGCATCGGCCTGGTTCATCATCGGAAGAAGGCGCGGCTGGGGGCACAGGCGCTGCGCCAGATTCATGCTCTGCTGTCGATGGGCCGCTTGCACAGCCGGCGCCTACTGGCCACAGACTCCTCGCACCGGTTCGAACATGTGCCCATCAATGACCTGGACAGCCCCGAGGATGCCGCCAGAACGGTGCGCCGCAAGTGGAACATGCCTCCTGGCCCGGTGGCCGACCTGGTCGAGGTCATCGAGAACGCGGGCGGGCTAGTTCTCCTGCAGGACCTAAGCACGCGGGACCTAGACGCGGCCAGCCAGTGGGACGGCGATGAAGAGCCGCTGTTCTTCCTTAACGCCCACGCGCCCGGTGACCGTTTTCGCTTCTCGCTCGCCCACGAGCTGGCGCACGTGGTCATGCATCCTGTACCGGGTGCGTCGGCCGATCAGGAGCGTGAGGCCGACCGGTTCGCCAGCGAGTTGCTGATGCCGGCTGCCGATATTCGTGTCGAGCTGACCGGATCGATCGACCTCAACCGGCTCGCCGCGCTCAAGCAGCGCTGGCGAGTGTCGATGGCCGCGCTGGCCCGGCGCGCTTTGACGTTGTCGGCCATCAGTGAATGGCAATACCGCAACCTCATGATCGAGATGTCCGCACTGGGCTACCGGACGAAAGAGCCCGGTGAAGTCCCCCGTGAAACGCCACAGCGCATGAAGAACGCAGCCGCTCGACTGGTTGATCAACGCGGCATCGACCACGCTGCGGCGGTGGTCGGCGTGATCCCCGACGACCTGCGCCACCTGCTGGGCGCAGCCCCCGACGCCTCGGGCGTCGCCCACCGCTGACCCGTGAAGGTGAGCAGATGAACGACCGCATCAACCCGGCCCGCATCTCCGCACCCGTCCTTGCCTCACCTCCCCGCCAAGCCGCCCAACTGCTCGACCAGCGGATCCTGATCCTCGAACGGCCGCGCTTCGTCACTGCGATGCCGGCACTGGTCAACACAGCGCACAGTGGTCTGGTGCTGTGCGACGCCAAGGCCGCCCGGCACACCGCCGCTCTACGTCCGGCTTGCAGCGGCCTGCTTCTGGAAGACCAATCCCCATACGAAAAGCAGATCGCCACGGCCGACGCCCCGTTCGACCTCCCCGCAGACGTCCTCTTCGGCGGAGAACTCGGCGATGTCCTGGATGAGCAACGTCGACGCGGCGCGGACCTGGCCATCGCCCCCACCCGCTATGTTCAGGCAGGCGACTCCGATGCACTCAAAGCGATCATGCGAACGGCCGCGGAACTCGAGCGCGACGATGTGCTGATCCCGTTGCCGGTAGCGGTGACCTGGCTAATGAACGACCAGCGGCGGCAACTCGCCGCCGTCATCAGACGGATCCCGCATCCGGTCGCCCTCATCCTCGGCGGCCAACGCGATCCCCTCCGGCACTTCACCGACGCACCGCAGAACCTCAGAGCGGTCCTAGCCGATCTACACGAAGTCGGACCGGTCGGCCTCTGGCGCACCGACCTGGCCGGGTTCGACGCTCTCGCACACGGTGCGGCATTCGCCGGCATCGGCGCGGGCGGCTCAGTCCGACACCTGGTACCGGCCGGGGAACGTGCTGAGAGCGCCGAACGCGCCGGCGGCCCCAACTGGCCCAGCGTTCTGGTCCCCGATCTGATGATCTACAAGCGGGCCGACACCTTGGAACGCATCTACGCCAATGACACCGCTCCGCCCTGTACATGCCGCCGTTGCGGCAACTCCCCGCTCCCGTCGTTCCACGGAGCAACCGATGCCATCAAGGCCGACGCGCACGCCCACAACACCGCCACATGGACCGCCTGGCTGCCGAACTTCCTCGGCAACACCGGGCTTTCCGCTCGCCAGGCATGGTGGCGTACACGCTGTCGGCGAGCCGTTGACGCACACGAACTAGAGAACACACGACTTCGCCAACCGAAGGCATTCAAGCCCACGCCGGTCCTCAAGCAATGGGCGCGGGAACCCACAGCTTGAACCACCTGATCACTAGGGCTACAGGATCGTGGCGTACAACTGCTCCAGGAAGAGCCAGCCGCCTACGCTGACTCGCTCACGTACGAACGGGGCCGGCGGAACCAAGACCGACGGACCGTCTTGACCAAAGCCATCGGCCACGATCACACCGATCCCGTAGAAGTCAGCCTCCAACCGCAATGCCTCCATGTCACGAGGCTTGCGTCTCAGCACGATCGCCCGTACGCAGAACGGCGTGAAGCGCCCCGCCGCCTCCAGCCCCTGACGCCACGACCCAGCAGCCACCAGAGCAATCCCCGCTTCCACAGCAGGCACCGCTAGCCGGAGCAGCTCTGGCCCTTCAGAGACAACGGATCCGTCACCCAGTCTCCGCAGGCGCCTGCGATCAGCGGACGTCAACACACCCGACCACACCCGCTCGCCTAGCGGCAATGCGATCAGCAGTCGCAGGACGTCAGGCGAAGTCATCGCCCCCAAGCCAACCTCTGCACGCCGCTCGTGTTCACGATCGTTGAGTCGGTAACTGACCAGCGCGCGGACCCGCCCAACGGTCACGGGCGTCCAGTGCGGGAACGCTTTCCCGTTCAAACGCCCAGCGGCTGCACATACCGTCTGAGGGAAGAGTCCTGTCGCGCTGATCATGCCGCCACCCTCTCGCATCATCCACCAGTCATCCGGCCCTACCCCACACCGAACACTGAAAAGCCCGCCCGGTCGACCGCGGTCTCTACAGTTGACAGCGCCGAGAGACAGTGATGGCGGCCGTAGCACCGCTCCTGAGCGCGAGAGCGGCGCCACCCTTGACAGAGACCGTCCAGGCGCGTGTCGCCCGCGCCCGATTGCGCAACAGTCACTGGCGTCCGACCACGTCGGCTCGTTGTCTGCTCGGCGGTTTCGAACCGGACTGGCACGGAGCGGGATGTGGCAGCACGGAGATGGTGCTGGATGTGGACGGAGCGGTACAGTCTGACACTGAGAGCACTGTTCTGATACGAGAGCAGCCGACTTTTAATCCGTAGGTTGTGGGTTCGAGTCCCACGCGACCCACCACCCTGACCAGGGCAGACGTGAGGATGTCCTGGTTGCCCGCCACCTTCGGCCTCCTCCGCAGCCTTGCGGGTACGGTAGCCGCCCCCCGGACCCGCAGCGCTACCCGTCCAGCCCCGCACCGAGCCTCAGCCACAGATTCCAACTCCCGTGGCTACGCTCCGCTTGCAGCCGCAGGCAGGTGCGGCCCGCTGCCCGGCTGGTCCGCTGATCCTCACAACCACACCGCCGGCACACCCCACCGACACTCTTAACTGAACCCATTTCATCCTCGGGTTGTCTGGGCGCCGCGGTGGTTTTGTAGGACGGCGATGGCTTTGACGATGTGGCCGGCCTTGCTCGGGTTGCAGTGCAGCTTGCGCAGGATGCGCCATGATTTGAGCTGCGCGTTCGCGCGTTCGCCTGGCGTGCGGAGCTTGGCGTGCGAGCGGTTGGCCCGCTTCTGCGACTCAGGTTTGTCCCTGCCCTTGTAGGGCGTGATCACGACCGCTGTTTCCACGCCTTGGTAGGCCTTGTCGGCCAGCGTAAGGGTTCCGGCCTTGTCCAACTCCCGCAAGATCCCCCACACGCAAGCGGCGGTCAGGTCGTGGACCTTGCCGGGCAGTGCGCCCGACATCCACAGGATCGTCCCGTCCGGGCCGACGATCACCTGCACGTTCATCCCGTGCACCCCGGTGCTTGCCGGAGAAGTACGGCCGGTCCGCCCGCACCCGGTCGGTGTGGATGAGCGTCCCGTCCAGCACCATATGGGTCAACCCGTCTCGGGCGGCCTTCCGCAACGCCCGCGCGAGCTTGGGCGAGCGGGCCGACAGCAGCATGATGGTCTCCTCCACATACCTCCAGGCGGTGGTCGCCGACACCCCGAACCTGGCGCTGATCTCGGCGAACGTCTCGTCCTTGCGCAACTAGGCCAGGACGAGAAGCGCCTGCTGGCCGGGGTTGAGCAGTCGCCTGGCCGACCTGATCGTCTTGCGTCGACGGCGGATCAGCCCGGCAACGTAGTTCAGCGTTGAACGCGACAAATCCAGGGCGGCGCGGTAGAACAGCACGAAGAGACCTCTGGTTCAGGCGACGTGATTGTGGTGATCAACCCGTCTACCAGGGGTCTCTCTACGTCCCAACCCCAACCAGAGCATCGCGATCATGCTGTGACCAGCGGCCCAGGGGGACGGCGCGTTGTATGTTGCCGCATCCGTTTGGTATTCGGGCAAATTCCTCAGAGATCGGGCCTGCGACTACGCGGGGAACTACGACCAACTCCCGGTCTCCTCGGCCTATTTGCCGCTCAGCACGAGGTATCATCGGGGAGACGTGGTCGTCGAGATAGTTCCAGGCTGGGTCAACCCGGCGCGCTCGCGGTATTGGTGATCGCGGCCGCCGCTGCGGCGGTCGCCGCGCTGGCATTCGGTCGCGTCAGGGATGCCAGAGTCCGGTCCGCTGAAGCCTTTCGGGCTCAAGGGAAGCCCTCCGTCGACCGGGTGTTGAGCAATCCGCCGTTCAACCAGCGCATTGCTTCATCCCATCCGCCGGAGGCGACCTCGCACGCCGCCCCCGGCTGTGATTCCGGCGATGGTGGTACCGACAGGTGTCGTCTTCAAGCTATGTATTCGTCCTCTTGGCCACATATACACAAACGTCAGTCGGCCGCCCAGCGGCCGCATCAGGATCTCCGAGTAGTCGAGCGACGTCTGTCAGGACGTCGACAGCCGCCGCGAAGTCGCGTGGACTCTCTTCGGCCATCGTCGTGGCATCGGACCATAGTATGACCGCGCAACGATGATTCTTCTGGTGTATCCCTTCCCAAAGGGAATCAGCGAGCGCCTCCCAACTCCTGGCCCCGCTGATCGGTGGATCGAGTGGCAGAGCGTCCTTGATCGCGGCGAAGAAGGATTCGCGTCCAGATCGGCCGGCCATGGAAATCTGGTACAGGACGCATCCTGCTTGGTTTGCCACCTGCGCGACCTCTTCGGCGTCCACGGTGTCGATAATCGACACCCCTGAGGCGAGTTTCATGAGCACGTCACCGAATCCTTACAAATGCCGGGTTACCCGAGTCCCCGTAGTGGGCCCAAGCATAGTAGGTCGCTCCTGTCTGGGGGTCGACGACGACCCGCAGCGGCCCGGCGCCACGAACACCTGACGGTGGCGCGACTCTGTATTCGAGATAAGGTGACGATTTTCCAGACACGCCGTGCAGGTCGCCGTCTCTGTTCCTGAACTGAATTCCCCATCTCGTTCTCGATCCGGCCGACTCGAAGGCGCCGGATTCACAGTCGTCGGAAATGCAAAGGACCGCGCGGCCGATGGCGACTGCGGCGATCCCGCCGCCGATGAGGGCGGGTTTGAGTCCCGAGTCAGTGGTGTCGTGTCCAGTGAAGGGGTTGCGGTGGCACGCGTTTTGCGCGCTCGGGTTGACGGTGCGGCAGAAGGCGTCCCATTGGCCGTCGTCCAAGCCTGCCCCGAGGAAGGCGATCGCGTCGCGCGGTGTGAAGTCCTGACTTCTCCGGTATCCCTGCGGGAAAGCGATGCTCGTCCAACCGCCATCGTCCGAGCCATCCTCGTCCTGCACCGCCAAGGGCGAATGAGGTTGAAACAGCTCACCACTGACGAGTTCTTCTTGCAGGCGCTGAGACTGCCGTCACCGGCCCCTCTGTGTCAATAGTGGGCACTCATGACGCGCTTGATTCGCGCGTAGTCGTCAATGTGATCGTCCTGACTGACTTCGGTGACGTTCTTCGGGCAGATTCGGGAATTCGGTTGGGGTGTCGTTCTGCGGGATCTACTGGGTGGCTTTAGAGGCGTCAAAGGGCTCTATTAGGGGGTGTCGCTACGATGTTCCGAAGGAGTCTCTCTGCGCGGACGAGGAAAATAGTCATGTCGAATGAAGAGAAATTTCGCGATTATCTGCGGCGGGCTACCAACGACCTTTACCATGCCCGGGAAAGGGTGCGGGAACTGGAGCTGGAGAAGACCGAGCCGATCGCGATAGTCGGCATGTCGTGCAGGTATCCGGGCGGGGTCGGGTCACCGGGGGAACTGTGGGAGCTGGTCGCTGCGGGGCGGGACGCGATCTCGGAATTCCCCGATGATCGGGGGTGGCGGGTCGATCGGCTGTACGACCCCGATCCTGATGTTCCGCACACGACATATTCGCGGCACGGCGGATTCCTGCATGATGCGGGGGACTTTGATGCCGAGTTCTTTGGCGTAAGCCCGCGTGAGGCGCTTTCCATGGACCCGCAGCAGCGGTTGCTGCTGGAGGTGTCGTGGGAGGCGATGGAGAGTGCCCCGATCAATCCGGAAGGGCTGCGCAACAGTTCGACCGGGGTGTTCGTCGGCGTGATGTATCACGACTACGGGTCGCGGATCAGCCGTCAGTCCGAGGAGATCGAAGGCTATCTCGGGCAGGGGAGCGCGGGGAGCGTCGCGTCCGGGCGGGTCGCGCACGCCTTCGGGTTCCAGGGGCCTGCGGTGACGGTGGACACGGCGTGCTCGTCGTCGCTGGTCGCGATGCATCTGGCGGCGCAGGCGCTGCGGTCGGGTGAGTGCGAGATGGCGCTGGCCGGGGGTGTCACCGTGATGGCCACGCCCTCGGTGTTTCTGGAGTTCAGCCGTCAGCGGGGGCTGTCGCCGGACGGGCGCTGCAAGTCGTTCGCCGCGGCCGCCGACGGGACCGGGTGGGGCGAAGGCATCGGCTTGCTGCTGATGGAGCGGCTGTCGGACGCCGAACGTCTCGGGCATCGCGTCCTAGCGGTTGTGAAGGGCTCGGCGATCAACCAGGACGGGACCACGAGCCAGTTGTCGGCGCCGAATGGGCCGTCGCAGGAGCGCGTCATCGAGCAGGCCCTCGCCAATGCGCGGTTGACGGCGGACGAGGTCGACGCGGTCGAAGCACACGGCACCGGCACTCGTCTGGGTGATCCGATCGAGGCGCAGGCTCTGCTCAACACGTATGGGCGGCACCACACCGCCGAGTCGCCGTTGCGTCTGGGGTCGATCAAGTCGAATATCGGGCACACGCAGGCCGCGGCCGGGGTCGCGGGTGTCATCAAGATGGTGCAGGCGATGCGGCACGGGACGTTTCCGGCGTCTCTGCACATTGATCAGCCGTCGCCCCATGTCGACTGGGACACCGGGCATGTCGTCCTGCTGGATCAGAAACAACCCTGGCCCGAGACCGATCGGCCGCGTCGGGCCGCAGTGTCGTCGTTCGGGATCAGCGGTACCAACGCACACCTCATTCTGGAAGCCGCGCCCGAGACGTCCGTCGAGGACGTTGTTGAGGCGTCGGCTGGCCCCGTGGTCGCCATTCCGTTGTCAGCCAAGAGCCCGCGCGCACTGCGGGATGCCGCCGGGCGGCTGAAGGGCCATCTTGCGGAGCATTCCGGCCTTGCACCGACCGAACTCGTCGAACCTCTGAACAAGCGTGCCTTGTTCAGCCACCGGGCCGTTATCGTCACAGGCCGCGATGACCGCGACGAGACCTCAGCGGCCCTTCAGGCGCTAGCGGACGATCGGCCACACCCGTCCCTGGTCACCGGCACCCTCCAGGACGGCGGTGGTGGTGGTGTGGTGTTCATGTTCAGTGGTCAGGGCAGCCAGCACCTGGGCATGGGGCAGGAGCTTCACAGCGTGTCGCCGGTCTACGCCGAGGCGTTCGACGCGGTGTGCGAGGCGGTCGATCTACACCTGGACCGGCCTCTCAAGAGCGTCGTGTTCGGGGACGATGCGGAGTTGCTGAACAACACCCGCTACGCGCAGCCCGCGTTGTTCGCGCTACAGACCGCCCTGTACCGGCTGCTGGGACACCACGGAGTCACTCCTGATCACCTCATCGGGCACTCCATCGGTGAACTCACCGCCGCCCACCTCGCCGGGCTGTGGACACTCACCGACACCGCCACTCTCATCACCGCACGCGCCCGCCTCATGGCCTCACTTCCGGCTGGCGGTGCAATGCTCACCGCCCACGCCACCGAAGAAGCCCTAAAGCCCATAATCGAAAAGCATGACCCGATCTCGGTTGCCGCGACCAATTCGCCGGACTCTACTGTCCTGTCCGGAGGCCGCACCGCTCTCGAACATGTCACTGGCGACCTGGATGAGCAGGGGATCAGGTATCAGTGGCTGAAGGTCAGTCACGCCTTCCACTCACCGCTGATGGATCCGATTCTGGACGAATTTCAAGCGGTTGCGGACGGGCTCACTTATCACCCCACTACCATTCCGATCGTATCCAACCGCACCGGTAGCAGCGCCACCGAACAGCAGTTGAGCGACCCCGGCTACTGGGCTCGGCATATCCGCGACGCCGTCCGCTTCCACGACGGACTGACCTACCTCGACCAGACCCACCGTCCCGGTCTCTACCTCGAAATCGGGCCCCGTCCCACCCTGACGACAGTCGCCCACCAAACCCTCTCTACCACGGCCACAATCCAGTCCACGCTTAATCCCAAACAATCCGAGACCACTGCCTTTCACAGCACGCTCGCACACGTTCACGCCACTACGAGCATCGCCATCGCCTGGCACAACACCAATCACCAACCCAGTGACCCGCCGCCCACCTATCCCTTCCAGCGCACCCGCTTCTGGCTCGACGCCGACAACCAGGGTCCTGGGGACATCACCGAGCTGGGGCTGCGACCAGCCGAACATCCGCTGCTCGCCACCGCCGCCACGCTCCCCGATGGCACCTGGCAGGCCACCGCTCACCTCTCCCTCGAAACCCAGCCCTGGCTTGCTGACCACGCCGTCCGCGGAACCCCGCTCCTGCCCGGCACCGCGTTCGTTGACCTGGCGCTTCACGCGGGATTCGCCGCAGGCTGCCCGGCCGTGGAGGAGCTGACGCTGCAATCTCCGCTGGTGTTCTCCGGCGACGAGTCGTGGGATCTGCACGTCACCGTGAGCCCGGCCGACGACGAAGGACGACGCGACTTCACCGTCCACTCACGGCCGCAGCGCGGACAGTCCGTCTGGACGACTCACGCGACCGGCGTTCTGGGCCCGGACGACGGCACCGTCCCGCCGCCCGTCGACAAGGAGGACCTTTCAGAGCAGGTCGATATCGCGAATTTGTACGAGCAGCTGGCCGAGCAGGGATACGGCTACGGTCCCTCGTTCCAGAATCTCCGCGAGCTGCACCGCGACGACGCCGTCCTGCGAGCGCGTGTTCAGGTCGCCGACAACACTCCCGTCACCGGCTACGGCATCCACCCCGCACTCTTGGACGCCGCACTCCATGCATTGGCCGCCAACACCGAAAATGGCGAAGGCAGCGCTCCCAGGTTGCCCTTCTCGTGGAGCGGAGTCCGGCTGCATGCCACCAATGCCGACACCCTCCAAGTCCGCCTCACCCAGACACGACCCGACACCGTCTCCCTCCAGGCCACGGACCCCACAGGCCAACCCGTCATCACCATCGAGGAACTCACCCTCCGCGCCCTGAGGGGGGACATCGCGCCGTCGGCTCCCGTCGCGCCCACCGCATCCGATCTCTTCCATCTGGAATGGCAGCCGTTCCCAGATTTCGAAGCAGACCCGGTCACGGACGCGGTATTCCTGGGCGACAAATTTGCCCATGACGAGACCGCCTACACGAGGCTGGACGAATTGGCCGCTTCAATCAATGAAGGGATGGATGCGCCCAGGGAAGTGATCGTCCTGCCGTCCCTGTTCGACAGCGAATGCGCGCATGGCAGCGGCGACTGCTCCTGCCCGCAGGCTGTGACCGCCGCTACCGAAACGGCCCTCGCTCTCGTCCAGGAATGGCTCGCCTCAGAGTACTTCGAGCAGAGCACCCTCACCCTGGTCACCCGTCAGGCCCACATCGTCGCGGAGGACGATCGGGTTCTTCGTCCCGCACAGGCAGCGGTCTGGGGCTTGGTCCGCACCGCGCAGAACGAGCATCCCGGACGGTTCTGCCTCCTCGACAGCACCGCGACCGATCTCGATGCGATCAGCCGTGCCGTGGCCTCCGCGGGTCGGCACGACGAAACGCAGGCGGCGCAGCGCGGCTCGGACATGTTCCACGCGCGGTTGGTGAACACTCGCGAGAAGTTGCTGGTTCCGCCGAGTGATGTCGGCTGGCAACTGGAGACCACGGCGCGGACGGGCAGTCTGGACGACATCGTCTTGGCCCCGACGAGCCATCACGATGATTCGCTTCATCCGGATCACGTGCGCATTCGGACCTATGCCGCCGGGCTCAATTTCCGGGACGTGCTCGTGTCACTCGGAATGGTCAATCACCGCGCTCCCATTGGCGGTGAAGAAGCTGGCGTGGTCATCGAGGTCGGGGAGAACGTCCGGTCGTTGAAGCCAGGCGACCGGGTGACCGGTCT
>NZ_BAABAS010000032.1:0-42152 GCF_039537545.1 Actinomadura meridiana | reverse complement strand
CGCGCACGGGGCCGCACGGACGGCGGCGCGCACGGGGCCGCACGGACGGCGGCGCGCACGGGGCCCGGGTGGCGTTCCGCCTACCCGGGCCCCTTACCGCGCGTGGTGCGGTGTGTCCTGTCCCTGCCGGTCTACCGGCGCTTGATGCCACCGCCCATGAGGCGACATGCGCGCTCGTCGTCGGTGTTCAGGAAGATGACCGGTAGTTCGGTGACGCCGGTCTGTCGTGCCTTGTAGATTCGGTGCCACCCGTCGATCACGATCGGTGTGCCCACGTCCGGGAGCGGGACGGCCAGCAGTGGGCGGGACAGGTCTACCGTTTCCGCATATTGGGCGTCGATCCGGATGAGTGCGCAGAGTGCGCTGATATCTGACACGTTCGTCTGGGTGATGGGGTAGCGGGTTGCGGCGCGTGCGGCGGCCGCGACGTCCCAGGCCCAGCCGAGTAGGACGAACACCTGGTCGTCGGGGTCGTGTTCGGTGTCGTTGGAGGTCGTGCCGGTCGCGTCACCGGACATGTAGCGTCTCCTTCGTCATGACAGCCTCTTTCACGTTGGGGTGGGGTCGTGAGACCCGGGTCATGACGGGGCGGACGGGCCCTTACCCGTCCGCCCCGCCTACGGTCACTCGGTGTTCGTGCCGTCGGCGTCGCCGATAGGAGCGGCCACGTGGGTGGTGGCCGGGGTGGCGGCGCGGAACCGGCGGGGGCGTTCACACGTCAGGACGGCCTCGCCGCGCCCGACGAGGGTGTCGAGGGAATTGGCGACGGCGCCGGATGAGCGGTCCAGGACTTTGGCGATCTCGCCGGGTGTGAATTCTTTGTCCGGGTGCGCGTTCAGGTGATTGGCGACCAGGGGCCGCAGCGGCGACGGCGCCCCACGGTCGCCGGTCGCGCGCGGCGTGCGCACGCTCGTGCGGGTACCGGCGCGTGTGGTGCGGCGGACGCTACCGGCGTAGCGGGCTATGTCCTCCATCCCGCGCGTGACCCGTTCGTCGTCGTCAGCGGCTATCGCGGCGAGGGTGGTGGTGACCGTGCTCAGCAGGTCGGTCAGGATCACGCGCGCGGTTTCGCGCTGCTCGGCCCTGCGTAGTTCGGCGTCGACCCGTGCGCGCCGTTCGGCCTCCTCCTCCTGTGCCTGGCGTAGTGATTCGGTCGCCGCCGCGCGCCGGTCGGCCTCTTCCGACAGCACCTGCATGGCGGTAGCGAGGGTGTCGGGTGAGATGACACCCGTCCCGGTAGTGGCGTCCGCTGCCGACGTGTCGGTGCCGCTGTCGTCCGCCGGGGCGGCCGCGTGGTTGTCGCTAGCCCCGGTGGTGGCCGTGGGGGCGGCCGGGGCCCACACGTCCGGGGTGCGGCCCCGACCGGTGCCCTGACCGGGCGCCCGGACGGCGAGCCCGGCGTCCGCGAACGCCGCCAGGGCTTTGGTCACGGTCGCGCGGCTGACCCCGGACGCCTCAGCCAGCGCCGACACCGTCACACCGTCCGGCGCGGCGTTCAGCGCGTCCCACACGGCCTCGGCCGCCCCGGTCGGACGTCCGCCCGTCGCACTGTCCGCCGGGGCGGTGCTGGCCGTTTCAGCGGTCACGGTGGTGTTGATGTTCGCCATTGTTCCTACCTCCGAAATGGCGGCCGAATTGGGCGGGGCTTTCCCGCCCGGCGTCGTCCGCCATGACGACCATTTCTCGATAGCGCGGGGAATGCAACACGGAGCGCCGATGAATTTCGTCACCGGGACGGCTGGATAGGCTTACCTCGGTAAACAAGAATTTAATGATCAGGCCGGGCTCGGCGACCTCGGCCGGGGTGCGGGCATTCTGATTCGTCAGCGCATCATGCTCGCGTGTTCCGGATTCGCCCGGTCGCGTGATCTCGACTCGGGCAGCGCGGCGCGTGCGCCTCGCTCCACCTTAAGACGACAGACAATGCCACCGGCGCTCGCGCACTGGGTGGTTGGCGCGGGACGCGGAAAGGGGGGCTTCCGGTTGGAAGTCGGTGAATACTTGGACCGGGTGATCGGCGAATGTTTCTTCACACGAACGAACCGACCCTATGCATGTTCCTCTTGAGGGATATCCGGGTGCACCGTCGCCCCACCCGAGGCGCGCGTTGACCTGCGGCAACGTCGGTGCGGACGGGGGGCGGCCATAGGCAACCCCCCGGTTGCTCCCCCGCTCTCGCCCCCGGTTGCCCCGCTTGCCTGGGGCTCGCGGGCAGGCGAAGGCCCCGCCCGCGCCTGGCCTGATGCGCGGACGGGGCCTTGGTGTGTTCGGCCTCAGCTCGGAGGGCGTGGCAAGCCGTTAGGGACGGGCCAGCCCGCAGGTGGGTGCTTCGGCGTGACCTTCGGCGGGTTGTCGCGGGACTGGCCGGTTCGGTCCAAGCCCGCCCAGACGGTGTGGCCTTCGGCTGGGTTTCCGTCGATACCGAACACCGTGGCCATCTGCGTGACCGCCCACAGGCCACGTCCATCCTCGTTCTCCGGCAGTGGAACGTCACGCGAGTGTTCCTTTACTACGGGACACCCGTGTCCGCCGAGGTCACTGACACCGATATAGGCCAGGTCATCGAGCAGCAACTCGACGGCGAAGCTGCCCTTGTGTTCGCCCGACCGGCTGTGTCGTACGGCGTTCGTGGCCAATTCTGTTACCACGAAGCCCACCTTATGGTCGATCTCGAGATCGGCGAACAGTAGCACCGTGAACATTCGCGTGAGCGGAACCTGATCTACCCGCCCCGCGAAGATGCGGCACCAGTACTGCGGCCTGCTCACCCCCGTCGCGGGTTCGCGACTGAGCCTAGACATTCCCTGTATTCCCCCTCACCGGCCGCCCCGTCGCCGCATTTCTATTAGCGGCGAACTCGCGCAGCGAACCGGCCACCATCAAGGAACAGCTCGAATCGATTAGTCAAGCCTACAATTAAAGGTGTCCCAAGAGGACAACTTCGATAGAATGCTCGCGTAGTTGGACGACAAAGTTGAAGTGGCCGTAGGTTGGCGCGTGTGAGCAATTACGACTTGATCGCGTATGCGGGCAACGCGGAGGATGTCGTACTGATGCGCGCCTTCGCTGGGCAACGGGACGGGTTCTTCGTGGACGTCGGCGCCGGTGAGCCCGCCAGCGGTTCGCTGACCAAGAACCTCGTGGACGGCCTTGGCTGGCGGGGCGTCAATGTTGAGCCGTTGCCTGAGCGGCACGCACGCCTTGAGCAGGCCCGGCCAAGCGACGTCAACCTGTGCCTGGCGGTGGGAGACCAGCCAGGCACTGCGGTGTTCTTCCGGGTCGTCCCAGGTCCGGGGCGGACTGGTGGCGGTGGTCTCAGCACATTGCGCAGGGACGTTCTGGACGCGCATCTTGCGGACGGTTGGCGCTACGAGGAACTGCGCGTCGAGGTCGTCAGGCTGGAGACGATCCTTGACGCGCACGGCGAACGGGGGTTCGACCTGTTGAAGGTCGATGTGGAGGGGGCGGAGGCCGCTGTGTTGCGGTCTGCGGATCTGCGGGTGTGGCGGCCACGGGTGATCGTGGTGGAGGCTACTGTTCCGCTGACGGCTCGGCCGAGCCACCAGGAGTGGGAACCCTATGTCTTGGCGGCCGGGTACAGGTTGGCGTTGTTCGACGGCCTCAACCGTTTCTACGCACGCGACGACGAGGACGAGCTGCGGGAGCGGCTCGCTGTGCCCGCGAATGTGCTGGACAACTACATCCCGTACGCATGTGCCCGCCGGGCCGGGCTCATCGGGCCAGAGTGAGCAGGTCAGGATGGTGGTCGTGGAGCCACCGCCTGATCCATGCGCCGTCGGTTTCGGCGAGGCCGAGGGACGGGCTGTCGATGAAGCGGCGCACCATCATCAGCGGCAGCAGCGCGGCCAAGGCATCCTGGTCGACGGCATCGCCGCCATAGCCCTCGATGAGGGGGCCGGGTTCGGCACCGCGCGGCATGTCGACCGCCAATGACCAGGCCAGGTCGAGCATCGGTGGGCCGGACTCGGTGGCGCCCGGGTCCAGGAGTCCGGTGAGGGTGTCGCCGTCGAACAGCGTGTTGTGGCACACCGCGACGTCGCCGTGGATCGCGGTCATGGGGAGCCCTTCGCAGGCCGCGCCGATGTGTTCGGCGAGGGCCGGGTAGGTTTCCGGGGCCGTCGATCGCGCCCAGCCCAGCAGGACGCCCAGCGCGCCAGGATCGTCCAGCCGCAGACCGTCGCCGGGCGGTCGTGAGTGCCAGAGTCGCAGTTGGCGGCCGAGCTCCCGCTGGCGCGCGGGTGTCGGACGGTCCGTGGACGTGCCAGGAAGGCGTTCCAGAACCGCCCACCACGCCTCCCCCGCGGTTCCGTCGTCCAGTAGCCGTGGTGCCCGGACGCCTGTTGTGGTGTGTAGTTCCTCGAAATTGCGGACGGTCTCCAGCCGTTCGTGCAGGCGCCGACGGACCTTCACCACCGTCCGCTCGCCCGGTACGACGCCATCCGCGCCGAGCCTCCCCAGCGCGGCGTCCAAGTCGCGGTGGCCGTCGAACGCCGGGCTGGTCAGCGCGCCTCGGACCGCCGCCTCTACGAGTGGGTCGAGTATGCGGCCGGTCGGGATCAGTGCGCGGCGGTCGCCGATGTCCAGCGGACCGCAGATCGCCTCCCGTAGCCGGGTCAGCGCGTGCGACCAGCGGTGGCGCGCGTCGTCAGGATCGCCCAGCCACTCGACGGCGCTGAAGTCGGCGTCCAGCCCAGCCCATGATCGAGTTACCGGCACCCAGACGGGCAAGCAGTCCTCGCCCAGGCTCCGCGCGGTACGGGTAGCCTGCTCCATTCGGCCAGCGGAGGCGTCCAGCAGGACGCTGAGCGCCTCGACGGGCAGTAGTTCGCGTGCGGCCCCGAGTTCCCCGAACCTGCGCGCCGCCGTTTCGAGGAGCCCTACGGCGGTGCGGCCTTCACCGCGAAGGGCTCGCGCCATCGCTTCGGCCATGTCGCACTGGGCGAGTCCGATCGGTTCACCGGCGGAGCGGTTCAGTTCACGCGCGCGGCCGAGTAGTGACAGGGTGCGCTCTGGGTCGTACCACATCAGCGCCAGCAGGAGGTGCCGTAGTGCACGCGCCTCCCACAGCGGCGCGCTGGCTTCGCGGGCCGCTGCCAAGGTCGACTCGAAGAAGGCGGCCGCCTCGGCGAACCGGGCGTTCTGAAGGTGGGTGTGGCCGAGCAGGTCGGCGGCCCGCACTTGGTCGGGCCCCGACTGCGACGCGCCGTCCATCAGCCGTGCGACGGAGCGGTAGTCGCTGCGGCGTAGCGCGTTGTCGGCCAGGCCGAATCGAGCGCTCGCGCCGATCAGGGAGGCGGGCTCGATGCCGGACAGGTGGTCGGCTGCCTCGTCCACCCGGCCGATGATGTGCGCGCGGCTCGCCAGCTCGTGCCGGTAGTAGTCGGAGTATGGGCCGTCGGGTTCGCCGATCAGTTGGCGCAGTGTGCGGTAGCGGTCCTCGGCGTTGATGTCTCCGCGTGCCGTCAGTCGCGCGACGGCGGTCAGCCGGGCCAAGTCCTTCGAGCCGGGCAACTCGGGGAGGGACACCAGCACCTGCCCATGTCCGAGCACCGTGAGGCTGTAGGCGAGGTCACCCAGGGTTTTGGGCGCCAGCCGGTGCTCGTTCGCCGCGTGCAGGACCAGCAGGAACGCCGCCACGCATCGCCTGCTCCGTACGCCCAGCGGCACGGGATGGTCGGGGTCGTCGTCCCAGACTTCCAGTGCGGCGCGTGTCAGATGCTCGATCGCGCGTTCGGCGTTGTGGGCCCTCTCCTGCTGTGTCCAGCCGTCGTCGGTGTCGGCGTCGCATTCGATGACGCTTCGGCGCAGGTTCTTGTGCAGCCGGTACGGGGGCCAGACCGTCTCGTCCCGCCGGACGAACGGGCGTTGCACGAACCGTTCGATCTGCCGGAGCCGCAGATGTGGCAGCGCCGCGTGCAGGACGTCCTCGTCGAACGCCTCCAGCAGTGCCGCCGCCCGCAACAGGTCACGGTCGGGGGCCGACAGGTCCCGCATCGTCCGCAGCACCAGTTCGGGGAACCCGAGCCCGAACGCGTCGGCGGGCGGCGCCTCGCCCCGCGCGAGGTACTGCCCGAACAACCCGGCCGACAGATCGAGGTACAGCGGTGACCCGCCTGATCCCGCGATGATCCGTTCCCGGATGTCGGACCCGATCGCGGGGGTTCCGTCCACGGTGAGCCGCGCGGTCAGATACGCCTCTGCTGACACCCGGTCGAACCCGTGCAGGCCGAGCTGGTCGCCATCGGCCAGGCCGGGCCAGCGGCGCTCGCCGCCGTAGGTCAGCGCGACGGCCCTCGCCGGGTCATGCCAGCGCAGCGCGAGCCGTCCGGCCGCCACGAACACGACGTTCGGCATCAGGTACACCAGCCGCGAAACCAGGTCCTCCAGGCCGCCGCGCTCAGCGGGCAGTCGCTGAACGTTCTCGAGCGTGTCCAGTACGCACAGCGCCAACGCTGGACGCTTTTGGCGTGCTCGTTCCAGGTCGGCGGCCAGCAGCACCGGCATGTATCCCAGCATCCGGTCGGGGTCCTGCTCGGACAGGATCGGGTCGAGTGCGGGCAGGTCGGCGCGCAGCCGTTTCAGCCGTGCCTTCTGGGTCGCGGTCCGGCCGAGCATGTTCACGGCCCGGTACGCCACCGACACCACGCCGAAGCCGCCGAGGAGCTGATCGACGGCGGAGCCGACCTGTTCGGCGACGCCGAGCGAGTCCGCCGCGTTCTCCTTCCGAAGGAACCCGGTCAGTGATTCGCCTGGATGTTTGCGTTGCCAGTAGACGGCCAACGCCACGTCGAACGCGGGCCACGACTTGGCGAGCGGCGCGAGCGCGGCGCGCAGCCGCAGCAGAACGGACTCGAAGCTCGAACTGGCCGGGTCGGCGAAGTCCAGGACCGCGTGCGCGCCGTGTCGCGGTAGCCCGTCCAGGTCACCGCTCACAGCGAGATTCGCGACGTGCCTAGCCAGGGTGGACTTGCCGATCCCGCCCTCGCCGCACACCGCGATGAGGTTGGACGCCGGGCGCTGGAAGTCGAGCAGTTCGTCGACCGTCCATGATCGTTCGGTCAGGCGAGCGAATCGGTCCCGAAAGGCCCTGATCTGGGCTTCCCGGTTAGTGAAGACGTTCTGTACTTCGAATGGAGCGCGCGGCCCGAAGCTGAAGAACTGGTCGACGTCCACGCCGATAGCCGATCACATCCCCTCAGTCATGACAACGCGGCCTTCCCGCTCACGCACGGGTCGGCTGCTCGCGTGCAGCCGAAGCCCACACGTGTGATGTGTGCTGCGCCTAGCCGTCAGTGTCGATCTGGCGTTGGCGTCCGAGGTTTCACGAGCCTATGCGTCTCCTCTTCGGGTTCGGCGTCGATCTCGGCGAGGCGGGCCGCGAGGAGCTGGTAGGTATGGCGGACATCATCTGGACGGCCCAGTCGGGTTTGTAGCCGCATGACGCGCCGGTACAGGGCCTCGGAGTAGGGATCGAGGGTGGTGGCCTTTTCCAGCGCCGACAGTGCCCGCTCCGGATCACCCTCCTGAACGCGCCGGGCGAGGTCGGTGAGTGCGTTGGCGACCGTGCGGCGCAGGTACTCGCGGTGCCTCTCGGCCCACTCCTGCGCGAGGTCGCTGGCGAACTCACCGGCGCAACAGTCGGCGACAAGCGAGAGCGCCTTGACTCGATCCGCGTCGTCGGTGGCCCGCTGAGCATCGGCGAGAGCGGCGGTGAGTCGCCAAAGGTCGATGTCGACGAGATCAGGGTCGATGCGGTACCAGCCGGCGCTGTGGACGACGTACATGGGCTCGGTGAGACCGGTAGCGGCCCGCAGGACGCTGCGGATATTGCCAACGGCGGTGTTGAACTTCGGGACGACGCCGTCTGGGTTGTCATCTGGCCAAAGGTCGGCGCTCGCCCGGTCGCGGGTGACGCCGCCCGGATGCAGCGCGAGATAGGTGAGCAGATCACGGGCACGCTGCCGCAACCCCGTCTTGATCGGACCGTCGACGGTGTGCAGGCGGACACGCCCGAGCACGTCCAGGCGGACCGGTGGACGCCGCGTCCCGTCCGATGGGCGCGGAGGCGGGACGATCGGCAAGGCAACGCGCGGCCCAGCTTCGGCAGCGGTGTCCGCGTCCGGTGGCGGGGACACGACATCCGCTTCGCTACCGGTGGCGGTTCGGACGGTCCGCAGCATGCCCACCGCGTCGCCAATGGTCAGTTGGAACAGGCGAGCGCCGGTGAACCGGTCGGCGTCGGGGCCGCGCGCGTCCAGAACGGTCGCGTCGCTGGCGAGTACCACGCTGGTGCCGGGCGGCCAGGCTCCGAGGACGAGGACGCCGATGCCGTAGCGGCAGCCGAACGCTCCGATGGCTTCCAAGGGGGCCCTGCACGCGGACACCGAGGCGACCAGCAACACGGTGGGCAGGGGCTCGGCGGGATCATCGGCGCGCAGCGCGGACACGTCGGGCTGGTCAGTCATCTCAAAGATTCGGGCACGCCGCAGAAGTTCTGCCTCCAGATGGCCGGTGGCCTCAACAACGGACGGCGTGATGGTCAAGCCTTCGAGCACCGTGGACAGGTCGTTGATGTCTTCGCCCGGGAAGAGCGCTTGCGCGTCGGCCCGCGGGATGAGGATCTCCGCGCGGTCGCGGTGGGCCTTGGCCAGGAGTTCGGTGGTGATGGCGCGGGCGGTGGCGTGCGCGCCGTCTCCGGACAGGCCGAGGTTGAGTCCGTGCAGGGGAATGGTGACGGCCTTGTCGTCGCGGGTGCCGACGATGAGGTGGTCGGGTTCTGTGGCCAGCAGGTCCTTACGAACGAGTTCCGGATCGGACGGGATCGGTTCGTCGCGGTCGGCGTAGGTGTCCAGGTGCGCCTTGCGGGCTGTGCGGACAGGTTCCGCGAACGGAGGCTCGGGAGCGTGGCCGGTCGAGTCCGGGTCGGTTGCCAATGGACGTCGGCGACGCCGGTGCAGGCGAGTGGCGGCCACCGCCACCGCGAGAGCGGCGGCGAGCCCAAGACCGATGCGCGAACCAGACGGAAGGGAGATCGCCAGCGGCGAGGCTGACTCGTCCTGGTCGGTCGAAGCCGATGGCGTCGGGCTTGCCGGGTGCTCGACGGGCGGTGCCACGACCGGGCTCCGCACCTCCGATGACGTCGCTCTCTCGGACGTTGGGCCGGGCCGAGGCGGTGTTCGGTTGTCGTTCGCCTCGCCCCGCTCGGACGGTGCCGGGGGACTGGCTGGGCGCGGCGAGCCAGTTCGTGGTGGTGACGTCGGTTCATCTGTCGCGCGGGCGGCGGGGAGCCGTACGCGCTGCCCCGGCTGGATGACGTCGGGGTCGGTGAGGGATGGGACTCCGTCTGGCTGGTCGATGGTCCGGCTGCTCTTGAAGATCCTTGGATAGAGGGCCCCGGAGCCGTAGGTGCGACGGGCAAGGCTCCAGAGCGTCTCGCCTCGCTTGACGATGTGGGTTCGCCAGGTGCGCTGGTCAGGTTCAGGGTCGAGTGGGGGCTCGTCGGCCAATAGCGGGGTCCAGTTGGACGCGGTCGATCCTGGTGTGTCCTCCCGGCTCGGCGCCGGAGTGTCTTTCGCGTCCGGTCCCGGTTCGGTGGCGTGGACGCTGGTCGCGGCGTGCGCGTGGTTCACGGCGGAGGCCGAAGCGGCGAGGGACGCGGCGGCGGTGAAGGTGAGCGTGGCCGTGGCGACCAGGTCCCGGACCAGCCGTTGCAGCGGTCGGACCGGACGCGGCATGACGGACTTGTGGCGTCCGACCAGGTAGTTGATCGCCTCAGCGCAGACGCTGACGATGAACATGCCCCACGCGGCCCAGCCGATGAGGAGGACCGTGGCCAGGAACAGGCTCTGGTCGGTGTCGGGCCGCATCAGGGTCGTGGTGATCTCGTCCCATGAGGGAGCCCGGTCCGGAAGAGGGGACCCGTACATGGCGTACAGGGCGACCGGGCACCCGACCAGCAAGAACACGAAGACCACAAGGGCACCGAGACCCCGTAGGAAATCGACGAGGCGGCTGCGTCCGTCATACGTCACGGCTGGTGGGGTCCTTCCACTCCAGTGGTCAGATTCGCGCTCGCTGCACCGTCGCCATGCAGGGTGGAAATCCCGATCAGGGTCAGAAACCGCGCAGGTCGCGTGGTGGAGACATGAACGCGGATGGTGCGCCGTCCGGCTATGGCCACGGTGCCGGTGTAGCCGCTGGCCCGCAGGTAGGACCGCGCCGCCCGCATCGCGGACTCACGGTCGACCACGAACTGCCCACGGGCGTAAGCACGGTCCCGGTCGATTCGTCCGGCGCCAGCGCGGGCGGCCTCCTGGGCGACGGTGTTGGCGTCCTGCCGCGCTTCGAGCGCCTGCTCGAAGTCGACGACGGCACCGAAGAACACCACGACGACCAACGTGATGATGACGGCGAAGACGCTCACACTCCCACTTTCAGACGACCACCCAAACGCGCGTGCGCGCCGCCGTGTCCAAGGAGCGACGCTCATCGGGCCGCCCGGTAGGGGTCAATCGGAGACCGGTGGGTCTTGGTGACCGTCCGGGCACCGGGCATCCCGGGCAGCCCGACGTCGCTGAGCTGGATGACGCAGGTCACCCGCGCGGATACGGTGGCTGGTTGCCCGACCGGGCGGTTGAAGCCCGACAGGTCGAGCCGGACGGACGGCGTGCAGTGCAGGCCCCGGTCGCGCAGGGTGTTCATCGCGCTGGCGTTCGCCTCGGCCCGCGCCTGACGCGCGGTGCGGGCGATGGACGCCTGCCGCGCGGCGTCAGCGGCCGCCTGCGCGACCACGGCGCTGCCGTGCGTCACCCGCATGACCACGAGCAGCCCAGCCAGAAACGCTATGAACACCGGCGCGAGGATCGCGGTCTCCACCACGGCGTTACCCGCGTCCCCCGCCAGACGCTCACCCACCCGCGCTCTCCTTCGCACGGTCACGCGGGCCCCGGCGTGGAGAAGCGTTCACGGGCACCGCGCGCGGTCCTGGAAACGGTGATGCTGACGCCCGGCAACAACGAAGGCGCCCGCCCGGTAACCCGCACGGAGACCGTGTTCGCGCCGGACACGGTAACCGCAGGGCTCCGCAGCACGGGCTCTTCGCGAGCGAAGGACACCGCGACGGCGCGTCCTTGCGCGAACGTGCCATGGCGGGCACGCGCGACGCGAAGCCCCTCCTCGGCGGACGACTGCGCCACGTCACGGGCCACTGACACCATCACCGCCTGCACGAGCGCCAGGAAGAGCAGGCCCACGACGGGGAAGGTGATCGCCGTCGCGACGGTCGCCGACCCCTTGTCACCCCGACGTCGTCCTCGTCCCAGCGTGTTCATGGGCCGCTGGCGCCGGGAATCTTGTTGATCCAGCCGTGCACCTTGTTCGACACGGCCAGGTAGACGACGAACGCCAACCCGGCGAAGCCCGCCACGATGATGATCGTCTCGACCACCCCGGAGCCCCGGTCGCCCCGGTTCCGCGACTCGGCGGCGAGGCGTCGCCCCCGGTCGTGGACGGCGAGTGCGACGCGGAGCGCCACAGCGTTGAGCGTGTTCATGGTCCCCCGATGTGTCGGTGTGGAAGTCCGGGCGCTCAGCCGGACGCCAGAAGTTTGGAGAAGAACGGGAAGCCGACCAGGATCACGAAACCGAGCATGAGCAGGCTGGTCGGCACCCACATCGTGGTGGTGCGGGCGTTGGCCTCGGAACGCGCGGCGGCCGACGCCTCGTGCCGCATGGAGGTGATCTTGGCGACCAGGACGTCGTGCATCTTCGCGCCCTCGCTCCCGGCGATCTCAGCCGTATGCGCGAGGTCGATCAGATCGCGGACGCCGATCTCCTCACCGAGCCGCGCGAGCGCACGCCAGGGCTGCTGCTGGGCATGCCGGGCGCGCGTCAACGCCTCGTGAACACGCCGGAACGGCCACCCCTCGGTGATCTTCGCCGGGTTCTCCAGCGCGGCATTCAACGCGGCTCCCGCTTCCCGCTCCAGGACGACGAGCTGAAGGTAGGACGTGAAGGCATACCGGAAGTCGCGGCGGCGCTGACGAGCCTGGGATCGCACGTTCCAGTCCGGGACCAGCCACAGGATCACGGCCAGGGCGAGCCCGGCAACGACAGGAAACGTCCACGACGGTGTGCCTCCGGCCAACGCCACCAGGCCCGTGAACACGGACGGCACGACGAGCCCGGTGACGAACAGGGCCAGCTTGTCGAGCATGAACCGCTCGACCGGACGTCCGAGCAACGCCAGGTCAGTCCGGGGCAGGGCGAGCAACCCGGCCGGACGCACGACATGATCCGCCAACCACCGTCCGACACCTTCGCGGGTGCTCAGATCATCGACGGGCAGCGGGTGGTTCGGCACGGGCAGGATACGAGCCAACGCGGCATCCAGGCGAGGAGGCGCAGGCCATAGCTCGCGGGCGAACACGATGATGCCGAGAGCACCCACCCATCCGGCGACAGCAGCGAGTACAGTCACAGCCCGGCCCCCCGCTCAGAGGCCCCGCGAGGGTCAGGCTTGCGCAAGAATCTCGCGCCGGTCGACAAGACGGCCAGCCGCCGCATCCACCACAGACCAGCCCCGTAGATCGCCGCGACCACGGCCAGTACCGTCTGCCCCAGCGGAGTGCCGTAGGGATCGGCGAACGTCTGAGACGAGGCGAACAACACGCTCAAGACGACAACGGACGCGACGATGACGACCAGCGTCGTACGCAACCCGGCGCGTTCGGCCTCAACATCGCGACGGACGAGAACCTCGTGCTCGACGGCGTCGGCCAGCATGCTCAACGCCTCCCGCGTCCCAGGTCCACGGCGACGGGCGGCCAGCACCAGCGCGCAGGCGATCAGGTCGGCGATCGGGTCGTCCAGCTCGTCGGCGAACACCCGGAGCGCCTGCTCGGTGTTGGCGTGATTGTTCAGCCGTTCCGCCAGCATCGACACCGGCGCGCGGATCGCCTCGGGCGCGACGCGGGCGCTGTCGGCCAGCGCCTGCTCCAAGCCGCGGCTGGCGCCCATCATCTCCGCCAGCCGCCGGGACCATTGCGCCAAGGCTTCCAGCCGCGTGATCCGACGCTGCGGTTCCCGCCCGGACAGCATCGGCGGAACCGCGTACACCCCGACCCCCACCGCGAGCGCGGCGACCGGCCACCCAGACAGCAGGAACACCACAAGGGCCGCCACCGCAGCGGCGAGCAACCGGTTACGGCGCCCCGGCCACGCCGACGAGCGCAGAAACGTCCGCAACCGCGACGGCGGACGCACTCGCCGCTCTGCCGGCTCGGTCCCCCGCACCCCTGCCACGATCGCGAAGACGGCCCCTGCGGCACATAGGCCGGCCAGGGCGGCAAGCACGCTCACCGCTACCAGCCTCCCCCGTCGGTCGGCTTCATTAGCTCGGGGTCAAGGCCCTGCGCCGTGAGGTCATCCAGGAGCGCGGCGCTGATATGCCCGCCCGCCGGTGTGGCTCGTCCGTCCGGCCCCGCGCTGAAGATCAGATTGCGGGTCGGTTCGACCGAGTCCGCGGGCGGCCCGATCTCCATCACCTGCGACACGAACCGCTCGTTGCTCGCCTGGTCCCGCTCCAGGTAGACGATCAAGGGCTCCGCCAGCCCGAACATCAGATGCACGTCATCGGCGCCGAGGCCGAGATCGGCGCGGCGTCCGAGCTGGACGACACGGCTGAACACGTGTTCCGGCCGGTGGACGTGCAGGGTGCACATCGAGCCGCGCGCCCCGGAGTACATCACCTCCAGCATCGGCGCCAGCTCCCCGTGCCGCGCCTCCCCCACGATCACCCGGTCGGGGTTCAGCCGTAGGCAGGCTGGCACCAGGTCCTGCAACCGGACCTCGCCCGCGCCCTCGGCGTTGGCCTGCCGGGCCTCCATGGCGACGACATCATGGTGGCGGTGCGCCAGACGCGGGTCGTCCAAGAACAGCTCGAAGTCGCTCTCCAACGTGATGACCCGCTCCTCGGGCGCGATCTCGTTGGCCAACGCACGCACCAGCGTCGTCTTCCCGGTGTTGACCTCCCCGCACACGATGACGTTGCGGCGAGCCCGGATCGCCGCCTTCAGAAACGCCTCCAGCGGCTTGGTCAGAGTGCCGAGGTCGGCGAGCTGCCGCAGGGTGACATCGACCAGCCGGTGCACCCGGATCGCCAGATGCGGGCGCCTCGACACCCAGGCCACCACGGCCAGCCGGACACCATCAGAGAGCGCGACATCCAGCAGCGGCGAAGCATGAGAGAACTCACGGCCGGTGTTCCCGCGGCGCGCCAGCAGTTGCACCCACTCGACGAGGTCCTCATCAGTCTCGGCGACCGGCGGCCCCGGTCGCTTGGCGCCGTCGGTGTAGCTGATCCAGGTCTGCCGACAGCCGTTGACGACGATGTTCTCCACGTCGGAGCGATCCAGGAACGGCTGCAACGGCCCGAGCCCGAACCGCCGGTCGAAAACCAGCCGGGCGACGTCGCGCAGCGCCTCGCCCGGGATGACTCGTCCAGACGCCAGCACCTCATGCGACCACGCCTGCACCTGCGCGTCGATCAACTGCCGTGCCCGTACCCGGTCGACGCCGTCGCCCAGGACGTCCACGAGCTGCGCGGAGACCTCACGGACCGCCGCCCACACGTTCGCGTCGTCCACCGCGTCCGGAGGCTCCGCCCCCGTAGACACAGGGCTCGCGTAGTGGGCTCCCTCCGGCTTGGCGGACGTCCACCCCGCCGCCCTCATCGGTCGCCCCGACCAGGAGCACCGACCGTCGACAGAACCGCCCCGCCCTCGTCTTCAGTACCTGTGGACGACGAACCGGCGGTCGCGCGGATGCGTCGACCCAGACACGTGAACGACCGCAAAAGCAGCGAAGCCCTGAAAGTCCTTCGGGGCCGAGCGCCGTCCGAAAGAACCCCGGCATCGGCAGGCGAACACGGCAACTCAGCCAACACCGGAGCGCCAAGAA
The DNA here is from genome assembly GCF_039537545.1 of Actinomadura meridiana. Classification (NCBI taxonomy): domain Bacteria; kingdom Bacillati; phylum Actinomycetota; class Actinomycetes; order Streptosporangiales; family Thermomonosporaceae; genus Actinomadura; species Actinomadura meridiana. The sequence continues at coordinate 27,174 of NZ_BAABAS010000032.1, read as the reverse complement.
CACGTTCGACCTCAGCAGCGCTATAAGGCCCGTCCGCGATCAGGCACAGCCCGACCATCGCACGATCACCCACCAGGGCCGTCAAGGCGTCGAGTCGCGGGCCCGCGACATCGACCTGCGTCAGCGTCGGCTTCAACACCATGACCACGGCCCGCGCCGCCCGCAGCAAGTCATCCGGGGTGTCCCTACCGCCAATCCGCCCAAGGTCGGCGATCACATCACCCGGCCGCGAAACCAGCGCCTCGGCCAGTCGCCCCCACAACGGCCCCAGGCGCACCCCGTGCCGAGGATCACGGACACCGTGCAGCAACTCCACCGAATCCTCACCGGGGACAGGAAGCACATACTCCTCCAGCGAGAGCCGAGCACGCGGATCCGCCTCGGCAGCCATCGCCAACCCGAGCAGCCCCGGGCCGACCGACTCACGAAGCCGGTCCGCCAAGAAGCCCGGCAGCACACGACGCCCCATGGGATCGCACTCGGCCAGCAGCACCTTGCCCGGCCACGTCATCGCCAGCCCCAACGCGGTAGTAGTCACGCCAGGCGATCCACCCGGTGAGACCACGCAGTACAACGCCATGATCAACCCCGCCTCGCCGTCACCACGAGAACGACCATCCCGGCGGCCGCCTGCCTCGCCACCGCGCTGCTGTCGGCATCAGGCACCATCAACGACACCGTCATCGCGCCCTCGGCATCCGGCCCGTCCACCCCATCGACCACCGCGGCGACATCCCGTAGGACAGTGGTCTGCACGCGGCCCTGCGCGCCGCTCACAGGCTCCTGACCTTGATTGCCGTAGGTGAACACCACACGGACACCCCACCCCGGAGCCAATCCAGGGGGCATCGCACCCGCCTTCAACGGCACGGCCACCAGCGCCCGCCCCGCCGGAGGGCCCTGCTGCGTCGTCACCTGCGACGCCGACAACAACGTCCCCTTCCGCAGACCCACGGCGGCCCGCCGCCCAACGACCTGCTCAAGCTGACGTCCCGGGACCACCGCCATACCCGGCGCCAGCGCCACCCTGACGCTGTCCAAATCAGCCAGGACGACCTCCTGCCCCACCGCGACATCACGCGCCACCCGCACGACCGAAACCCGATCACCCGACGAGCGGAACAGATACACATTGGTCGCCACAGCCAGCACCATCAACAGCACCGCCGCCGCGATCACCCCCGGCCGACGCTGCCGCGCCAGCCGCCTGGACACCGCCGAACCGGCGCCACTGGAAGCCTTGGAACCCGTGGGCCCCGACAGCATTCGGCCACTCGATCTCATACCGACCCTCATCCGTAAAGCGCCTGCGCCTCGGCCACCCGCAACCGGAAAGTCGTCGACCGACTCAACGGCGGCAGCACACCACCCGACCCATCAGAACCACGCCACGTACCGCCCCACAGCACAGTCACTCGCACCCGATAAGCCCGCCCGGGCTCACGCAACGAAGACCGCGCGAAGGTGTAGGAGCAATCAGTCCGCTGAGACGCGGCCGACCGTGACCTGTCATAGACAGTCCCAGGCCCCGAACACCGGACCACCGGCTCCCCGGCCCCCGGATCGATAGTCATGCTCTGCGGCCGAGCAACAACCTCAACCCACACGCTCCGAGCCGCAACGCGATCACTCAGCGAATCCCAGTTCGTCACCCAGAACCACTCCGGCAGACCCACCAGCCCGTCCCTCCGCCGAGGCGGCGCCGTCCGCACTACGGGCGCCGGAATCGGCATACTCGCCCACCTGGTCAACGCCAGCACGGCCGGAGAAACCTTGGCACCCTTGCCGCCCCCATCCGTAGGTGAGCAGACCACCTGCACGTATTTACTCATCTCCTGGCAACTGCGGGGCCTTGGTTCCTGAAGCACGTCCGCGCTGTTCTTCCTTGGCGGAATAGCTGGGGCGTGCCCACCATTGGCTGGCGCGCCGTCATCCCGGACACCGTATTTGTAACCATAGGAGTTCATACCTGGTGGCAGAGGATCCATTGGAACCGATACGACACCCGAAACAAGGACCCCGGCTCCGAGCAAGGAGGCAACAACTTCCACTCGTCAGCACCCTTCGCCAAGCGTGGTCGTTTTGCTGACTCGCCACCGCCCATCAGAGCCCTTCAGCAGCAGTGTCTTGGTCCGCTCCTGCTCGATTCCACGGTTCACCTTTTTTTGCGTAACCGAGTTCAGAAGCCCCGAATCACGAGAGTCCTGGCAGTCGTAAACCGTGGCGCCACTCTCAGTTAGCTGAACGCTTTGTAGGTGAATGATGACGCGACCGTAAGTCGCAATGTTCTGACTCTTCATTTCATCTATACGTCGCAGCACACGCGAAAGCTGAGGATCAATCATGACAGTGGAGAGTTCCTGCTTCCGCGACTCAGCGGGCAGTGAATCTGCGCGATCAAGCATGGCAACGAACTCCGAGTACGCCGACTCCACAGCCCTCTGCTCCGCCACAGTCGAAGACGAGGGCAACGGCGTGCTGGAGTCCGTCAGCGAGGGCAAGGCGACTGCACTCGGCTCACCACCGCACCCAGAGGAGATCAACGCAATCCCCATCAGACCAATCCAGCAGAACCGATGCGCCGCCCAACGAAGGGTACCCGACAACTCCCCACCTTCACGCTCGATCATTGTCACTCTGACGCGAGTCGCCACACCAGGAGCGCGACGACAACGTCGAGCGATCATAGATGGAGCGCGGATGCTTAAGCTACATTTCCAGGCGCCAGGAAAGTAAATCTCTCCACAACAAGATTCAGTCCATCCACCCTCAAACGAACATTATTCACAATCCTCTTCAGTCTGGGCATGCACCATCTTGATAGACATCGGAGGAGCCGCTGCGGCCTACACGAGGCCGTCGACTTGCCAGCCAAACAAGCGAATCAGCAGAAGCATCGTGAGAGTCGCACGCTTCTGCCGGACCTTGAACACAGTGCACCTGCGGGGAGCGGCGCATCCGCGTTCCGGTCAGATCGAAAACACGCCGAACCTCCACAGCAACCGCGCTGCATCCGGGCCAGTCACCTACCCGGCACGTATCGGACCTCGATGGCAGGCCCCGGCACGACTTGGAGAGAGTTCAAATACGACGACACTGTTGGAACACGCGCACGGTTACCTCAGCCAAACCATTCCTGCGCGTGCGCCCGGCCGACCCCATCAGGACCGCAGCCGATCCCCCGTCGTGCGGAACTAGAGGTCGGTGTCGTGGCTGACCGGGCATCCGCCGCGTCGTCCCTTCTTGCGGTTGGCGGCCTGGTCGGCCTTCTCCGGGATTACCGCCTTGATGTGGCGTCTGCGTAGGTAGGCACGGTTGGCACGGGAGGAGTACGCCTTGTCGCCTGCGGCCGCCGCCGGTCGGGTGCGGGGGCGACCGACCGGCCCGCGTACCCGGATCTTGTCCATCACGGGGATAAAGCGGGGACTGTCGGCGGCCTGCCCGGGGGAGAGCACGATCGACAGCGCCGATCGGCCGACAGGTGGATCTTGGTGGTCAGGCCGCCCCGGGACCGGCCCAGGGCGGCGGCCTTCAGCCGGGCCTTAGGGCGCAGGGCGTATCCGGCGTTGGCGCTCGCGCACGGGATCGGGCCGATCCTGGGGCCGCTTGGGCTGCCGATCTACGGGCCTGGTTTGTCCCTTTGGCGCAGCCCCTTTTCCTCGACCACGGCCCGCTCCAGCTCGCAGAGGCGTTCGGGTGCGCCCCTCATCCCGGCGGCGTGGTGATGCGCGCGACAGGTGGTGGAGTCCACGCTGACCAGGTCCAGGTCGACGTCGCCGCGGGCCGCCGCCTGGCTGATCATCGCGTTCATCAGGTTCTCAAAGACGCCCTGGCATGCCCAGGCACGGAACCGATCATAGATCGTCGACCAGTTGCCGTAGCGGTCGGGCACGTCCCGCCACGAGCTGCCGGTCCGGAATCTCCACATCACCGCGTTGAACTGATTGCGCAGGTCACCGATCGGCCCCGACGGTCCCAGCGGCAGGTGCGGTTCGATCAGTTCCCATTCGGTATCGGTCACATCACCACGCGTCACATACCGGTGATACAGCCCGGCACCGACCCAGGGTGAGCGAGTCATCCAACCGTGACCAGCAACAACTGATCCGAACCACGAACAGGCCCTAGTTGATGGGGGTGCTGGCCGGTGGAGATCGATTGCCAGTGGGGCGGTTGATGTTGAAGGTTCTCCGCTTCGACGGTCTGCGGCGACGTGAGTGTCGCCACAGGACAGCGCCTTCCTACTCCGTCGAGGTCCGAGATGCTCGCGGCACCGGAGCAGAGGAGGCTAGCGCCGGCTGTCGGCGGTGCTGGCTAGCGTGACCGGTGAGTGCGTCCAGTCGCCGGCCAGTCAGGAGCTGACCGCAGACGGCCTTCGCACTTCAGGAAGTAGTCCGCGTGCCACCCTTGACAGCACTTTGCAATATCGCAAAGATAGCAAAGATGACATCTGCAGTGGTCGTCCCGGACGTTCTTCGGACCATCAGGGCCAATCTAGGGCTCACTCAAACGGAACTCGCGGATCGGCTCGGTGTGTCGTTCGCGACTGTCAACCGCTGGGAGGGCGGTGACGGCAGCACCAAACCCCAGAAGGCTAAGTTGGCCCGCATCGTGGCGCTGGCCGAGGAGGCGGGCGTCGACTTTGCGGCCCCAGGCGCTGCTCCCCTTACGACGCCCGGACGGCGCAGGCGCTCGGCCAAGGCTGGCACCAAGACGACCAAGCCAATGGAGCAGATGCTTTGGGACGCCGCCTGCTCGATCCGCGGCGAGAAGGATGCCGCCAAGTTCAAGGACTACCTGCTGCCGCTGCTCTTCCTGAAGCGCCTCTCGGACGTCTTCGACGACGAGATCTCCCGGCTGGCCGACGAGTTTGGCGACCGTGAAGTGGCACTGGAGATAGCGGAAAAGGATAAGGAGCTGTTGCGCTTCTATCTTCCTTATGAGGGGCGCTGGGCTGTCATCTCAGGGCGCGAGTCGTACGACTGGCCGCTCGACGAGCGTAGTCGTTCGACCGCCCCGAAGGACATCGGGGAGCACCTGACCAAGGCAATCCGTGCCGTCGTCCGCTACAACCCGAGCCTCAGCGGGGTCATCGACGTCGTCGATTTCGCTGCTGAGCGCAACGGTGAGCGCGACATCAACCCGGCCAAGCTACGCGGGGTGATCGAGGCTTTCTCTGACCCGCGCTACCGGCTCGGCCTGGCTGATGTCCAGCCCGACTTCCTGGGACGCGCCTACGAGTACCTGCTGCGAAAGTTCGCTGAGGGCTCGGGGCAGTCGGCCGGCGAATTTTTCACGCCGACCGAAGTCGGCTTCCTAATGGCGCGCATCCTGCGTCCGCGTCCGGGCGAGACCTGCCACGACTACGCCTGCGGCTCCGGTGGCCTGCTGATCAAACTCCAGCTCATCGCCCGTCAGCTCGACCCGACGAGCAAGGTACCGCTCAAAATGTACGGTCAGGAGCTCCAGGCCGAGAGCTACGCCGTTGCACGGATGAACACGATCATTCACGACATGGACGTCGACCTGCAGCGAGGCGACACCATGATCAACCCGAAGTTTCGTGACCCGTCCGGTGGGCTCCAGCGCTACGACGTCGTGGTGGCCAACCCGATGTGGAACCAAACGTTCTCTCCGGACATCTTCGAGGACGACCCCTATGACCGATTTACCAAGGCCGGTGGCGCCACATCAGGCAAGGGCGACTGGGCATGGCTCCAGCACACGTTCTCCGTCCTCAACGACGGTGGACGGGCTGCGGTTGTCCTCGACACCGGTGCAATTACACGAGGCTCCGGCTCGAAGAACGGGGGCAAGGAGCGGAACATCCGGAAGTGGTTCGTCGACCACGACTTCATCGAGGGCATCATCCTGCTGCCTGAGAACCTGTTCTACAACACCATGGCCGCAGGAATCATCGTCGTCCTGAACAAGCGCAAGCCCGCAACGCGCAAGGGGAAGATCGTCCTACTCAATGCCAGCAAGCGATTCAAGAAGGGGCGCCCCAAGAACTATCTTGACGAGTCCAAGCTTCAGGAGTTGGCCGACCTATTCCGCTCCGAAACCCCCATCGACGGCGAGCTGAACATCATCACCATAGATGAAGCGCGCGGTTCCGACTACAACCTGAGCCCCAGTCGGTGGGTCGCCCAGGAAGATGACACGATCACAGCGGACGTGCCAACGCTTCTCGGCACGCTCCGCGAACTCTCCTCGCAACTACGCGCTGCAGATGAGCGGGTCCTGCAGCTTCTTGGAGGGCTGACGAAGTGAGTACCTGGCGAGACACGCTGCTCGGTGATGAGATCGAGTTGGCATATGGCAAAGCGCTCCCAGCCCATTCGCGTCGCCCTGGCAAGTACGGCGTGTATGGATCGAACGGGCTGGTTGGTGAACACGACGAGTCACTCATAGACGGCCCCGGAATCGTGGTTGGTCGCAAGGGTTCAGTGGGTGCGCTCGCGTTCGCGAGGGAGCCGTTCTGGCCCATCGACACGACGTACTACGTCGTCAACCAGGGCGACCAAAACTGGCGCTATCTCTACTACCTGCTGGGCAACTGCGGGCTCACCGGCCTCAACAGCCACAGCGCTGTTCCTGGTCTAAACCGCGAAGACGTGTACTCGATCGCAGTCCAGATGCCGCCCCGCGAAATCCAGGACGGGATCGCGCGAGTTCTTGACTGCGTGTCAGATGCCATCGAGTTGGAGCGTCTCGCGCTGCACAACGCACAGGACCTGCTCCGTGCTGCGGCCGATAAACTCTTTACCACCGGGCTACGCGATGAACCGGTCAAGGAGACGGCTCTTGGCTTGCTGCCTGAGAGTTGGTCGGTCGCTAAGTTCGCCGACGTGCGCGAGTGGCTCCAGTACGGAACATCGGTCCATTGCACCCTTGACGAGCTCCGCTATCCGGTGTTGCGGATACCGAACATCGAACCAGGGCGCGTCAACCCAGCTGAGCTGAAGTACGCGGACCTTTCAGAGCGCGACGCTGCCAGGTATCTCCTGAAGCCGGGAGACGTGTTGTTCATCCGAACCAACGGAGTGCTCGAACGCCTCGGCGCCTGCGCGATCTATCAGGAGGAGCCGGCCAATGCGCTTTTTGCCTCCTACTTGATCCGGGCTCGGCTGAGCGACCTTGCCGATCCGCGCTACGTGTCCTACTTCTACGGCTCGCCGGCAGGCACTGCGCTGGTCGCTGGCCGGGCGACGCCAGCCGCTGACGGCAAGTATAACCTGAACACTGGAACTATCGACGGTCTGCCGCTTCCGCTACCACCGAGCCGCGAAGAACAGGAGGAGATCGTCAGCGTCTGCGAAGCAATCGACCATAAGATCGATCTGCACCGCAAACGTCTCGGAGTGCTCGAGGAACTCCTAGCGGTAATGACTCGCCAGATGGTGTTTGCGGAGCTCAGTCTCGACGCCCTTGATTTGTCTGTTCTCCCTACGCCCGATGTGCCGCTGAAGGAGACTGTATGACCACGCTAAGGATCAGCGAGGCGCGCACGGCACAGTTCCCTATGATCGCCCATGTACACGGAGTCGGTTGGGAGATCGTCGAGCCGGTCGATGCCGAGGTGCTCCGGCGCGGAAGCGAGAACCAGCTATTCACGTCGGTGCTGGAGGACAAGCTTCGGGAGTTCAATCCGTGGTTGACGTCAGACCAGGCTCGCTCGATCGTGGAGACCATCGAGGCGCTTCCCGCCACCATCGAGGGTAACTGGGAAGTCCTGCGCTGGATGCGCGGCGAGCACAAGCGGTACGACGAGAACGAGAAGCTCAGCCGTTCGGTCCAGCTCATCGACTTCGAGCACCCGGACAACAACACGCTCCAGGTCTCCTGGGAATGGAAGGTCGAGCCGGTTGCCCGCAAGGGGAACCGGGCGGACGTCATCTTCGTGGTCAACGGCCTGCCGACGGCCATCGTTGAACACAAGAACCCGACCTCGGGTGACGCCCTGACTCGCGGTATCACGCAGTTGCGCCGCTACGAGCGGGAGACACCCGAGTTGCTCGCTCAGACTCAACTCTACAGTGTTACACACATGCTGGGCTACTGGTACGGCGTCACCTGGAACGTCTCGCGCCGCTTCATCTTCAAGTGGAAGTACGCCGAGGATGAAAGTTACAAGAGCGCCGTCGAGGCATTTTTCGAGCCGCACGCGTTCCTGCGCACCCTAAAGGACTGGATCCTTTTCTATGTCGAGGACTCCGAGACCCGGAAGTCGGTTCTGCGTGAGCACCAGCGCAAAGCGGTCGACAAGATCGTGGCCCGCTGCGCTGACCCGACCAAGAATCGTGGTCTGATCTGGCACACCCAGGGTTCGGGCAAGACCTTCACACTGCTGACGGCCGCTCGCCAGATTCTAGAGGACAAGGCTCGCTTCGCCAACGCGACGGTCATTCTGATCGTCGACCGCAACGAGTTGGAGGGACAACTTAAGGGCTGGGTGGAGCGGCTGCTCGGCGAGATGCAGGCAAGCGACATCGCCGTGCGCCGGGCCGACAGCAAGGCCGACCTGCAGGACATCTTCGACTCCGACTTTCGTGGCCTCGTCGTCTCGATGATCCACAAGTTCGAGGAGATCAAGGCCAATTCCTCGAAGCGGAACAACATATACGTCTTCATCGACGAAGCGCACCGCTCGGTCGCTGCTGACCTCGGCACCTACCTCATGGCCGCCGTCCCGAACGCCACGATCATCGGCTTCACGGGTACACCGGTTGGTGACAGTAAGGCGGGCTCAGGATCGTTTAAGATCTTCGGCCGCGACGACGAGGACGGCTTCCTCGACAAGTACTCAATCATCGAGTCGATCGAGGACGAGACGACCCTGCCGATCCGCTACAAGCTCGCGCCGAGCAGCATGCGCCTGCCGGCCGAGGATCTCGAAGAGCAGTTCTACGCTATGGCCGGCGAGGAGGACGTCACCGACATCGACGAGTTGAACAACGTGCTGGAGCGGGCGGTAAACCTCCGGGCGTTCCTCGGTGCGGACGACCGCGTTGACCAAGTCGCACAGTTCGTCGCTGGCCACTTCAAAGGTAACGTCCTGCCACTCGGCTACAAGGCGTTCGTGGTCGCCGTCGACCGCGAGACGTGCGCGAAGTACAAGGTAGCGCTTGACCGTTACCTGCCGCCGGAATGGTCGGAGGTCGTCTACTCAAAGAACGTCAATGACATCGTCGACCGTCCGGCCGTCGCCGAGCTCCAGATCTCCGGGACGCGCGAAGAAGAGGTTCGCAAGCTGTTCAAGAAGGCGGACCAGGAACCCAAAATCCTCATCGTCACCGACAAGCTTCTGACCGGGTACGACGCTCCGGTGCTCTACGCGATGTACCTCGACAAGCCGATGCGCAATCACGTCCTGCTCCAGTCGCTGGCGCGGGTCAACCGGCCTTACATCGACACCGATAACGTCAGCAAGAAGGTCGGTCTGGTTGTCGACTTTGTCAGCGTTCTGGAGGACATGAAGAAGGCGCTGACGTTTGATGCCGACGTTATCAAGGGCGCCCTTGAGGATCTCGACATCCTCATGATCGACCTGCACCAGAAGATTACGGTAGCCGCTGACGAGTACCTGCAAGTCGACGGGAGTCAGGCTCCGGATGCCCAGCTTGAGGCAGCGGTTTTCGGTCGGTTCATCGACCCGGCCGCCCGCAAGATCTTCTACGACGCCTACAAGGATATCGAGGCTTTGTGGGAGATTCTGTCGCCCGACCCAGGTCTGCGCGACTACATCCAGACCTACAAGGACCTGTCTAAACTGTACGCTGCGGTGCGCGCCAACTACACCGACTCAGGCAGCTTCCTCGGCGACCTGGAGCACAAGACCCGTAAGCTCATCCAGGACAGCTCCACCCAGGAGGGGCTAGGCCGCTTCTCCAAGGTCGTCGACTTCGACGTCGAGACGCTGGAGCAACTCAAGAGCGAAGAAGGTCCGGACGAGGGCAAAGTCTACAACCTGCTCCGTGGCCTGCGAAAGGAAATGGAAGAGGACCCGGCCGGCGCCGTGGTGCTGCAGAGCATCAAGGAGCGCGCTGACCAAGTCATGCAGAACCTCGAGGACCGGAAGATCAACGGCATCGCTGCCATGATCGAGTTGGAGACACTCGCCGAGGAGAAAGCTGAGGCGAAGAAGATGGCCAAGAAGAGCGGGCTAACCGCTCTCGGCTTCGCCATCTACTGGGTAATCGCTCAGGACAACGGCGTTAAGAAGTCGTCCCTCGACGCCATGGCGGCCTCGCGGGAGATCGAGACGGAGCTCGGCAAGTTCCCGAGCTGGCGCGAGAATGCCGACGAGAAGCGTCGCCTGCGAGCTGGCCTGTACAAACCGCTGCTTGCCATCGAGAAGGAAGAGCGTGCCGCCGTCATCGAGCGGATTATACAGGTGCTGGAGCAGGCGAGCTGATGGGGACCAAGTCGTCGCTCTACCCCGAGCAGCAGCTTCGCCGGCGAGCCATGGGTTGGGCCCTCAAGCTCAAGGTCAACCCGGAGCAGGTCCAGATTAAGCGGCTACCTGGCAAGTGGGGCTCGTGCACACCCGATGGCATCGTGACACTGACCGATGATCTCGCTACGGAGGGTGAGGATTTTCAGGACTACGTAATCGTCCACGAGCTCCTGCACCTTAGGTACCGTGACCACGGCAAGCAGTTCAAAGCTATGATGACTGCTCTGGTGCCGAACTGGCGTGAACTTGAAAAGCGGAGCAAGCACGCGACGGAGAACGCCGGGCGAAGGTTGCGCAAGGCGGATGGCTGATCAATTCCGCGCTTGGTTCGAACCGACGCAGCAAAGTCTATGCCGTGTTTGGAACTCCGTAGACACTCAGTGTATTGCGCCCGATAAGGTCGGGCCCGTAGGCGAGTTGTTCATGCGGGCCAGGCTCTTCTTACAGGATAGGCGTTTAGTTCCCAACGGCGATACGGCAGACATTTCCGATGCGGACGCCAAGGGGCATCAACAATTGGGCACGATCACCCAGCGGCACGGCTCACGCGGTTAGGGGATTGGGAAGTGGGACGGGATTGTTAGTTGGCAGCGGTGGGTGGTGGGGTTGTGGGTGCAGCCATGCGCATGGTTCCCCGTAGGGGGTACATCACAGAAGGGTGCGCCACGCTCCCACGTGGCCCCAGGTGGCCAACTGCTGATCACGGGGTTGTTTAAGCTGGGTTCCTGACAGGAATCAATGGGTCGCGGCTACGAGGGCAGGACTCTGCGCTCAGGAGGCGACAAAAGCTGCCTACATCGGTCCTGAGTTGCGCAAATACTCCGTCCCGCCTTGATCAGAGGGGAACACGATCGCCGGCGCTTACCCGCGCCAGCAACGGCGCCATGCCCGTCCTGTTACTGGACGGTTTCGACGAGTTACTTCAGGCCACAGGGGTGGGGCAAACCGACTATCTGGAACAGATCGCGCGGTTCCAGGAGCGTGAGGCCGACCAGGGACGACCAGTCGCGGTGATCGTCACCAGCCGAACGGCGGTGGCGGACCGCGCGCACATCCCCCGTAGCGGTGCGGTTGCATTGCGGCTAGAGCCCTTCGACGAGGCCCAGGTCGACCGCTGGCTGACTGTCTGGAACGCTGTCAACACCCCGCATCTCGCCGCGCGCGGCCTGCGTCCCCTGGTCTCGTCCTCGGCCAGGGCGACAATGGCATCCAGGACAACGGGCATGGCAGACTGCACAAGCAACGAGGCTCCGATAATCGGTTTTGCTGTGAGAATCGCCGTTCTACGGGGGTCTTGTTGCATGTCACGCCGCCGCTACACCGTCCGTGATCAACCCGGAACCTCACGGGTCACTCTCAACCCATCGCAACATGTGAGAACTCTCCAGGTCCTGAGGCCGGGGGTCCGAGGACCGTGCCGACGACGACAATCCCGCGAGCTTCGTCGTGTTCATCTCCGCCCTCCGACGCCCGGGCCACGGGCGCTGCCCCCTCCCATCCCCCAGAAGGAAGAGACGACTGTGCCTCATCGTCGGCCGCTCACTTCGCAGACCGCGCAGATCACCACCGCCTCCAGCGAGACCAGACCCCCAGGACGGCAGATCGCGCACCCGCCTGAAGCAGCCGGAGGCTCCGTGCGCGAAGATGTTCATCATGGCGGCGGTTCAGACTTCCGAAGAGATCCAAGCCATCCTGTCGCGCCTTGAGGGCGAGGAGATCACTACCCTGCAGGTACTGGGGATCAACTCACTGAAGTCGCTGTCGCCCATGCCTGACGCGTTGGCGGGCGAAAAAATCGAGTCCGCGCACGTCTCGGATCGGATGTTCACCGTCACCACAGCCGACCATCAGGCGATCTTCGACCTGCAGCGCACCGGGAAACTTGTGTGGCTGCCGAAGGCCGAGCCATACGTTATGACCGCTGGCTCGTCGCGTCCGACCGTGCGACTCGTGCTCGCTGGTGGGCAAGGCCTCGACCTCACGGAGCCGGCCAAGACCAAGCGCATCACCGTGACCCTCTCAACCTCAACCCGGGCGTGAGGCAATGTGACGGCACGAAGTGGTGGTTGGTGTGCGCCCGGCCCTCGGAGGAGCTACTCTGAACCCAGAGAGTTTCGCCCTGAGGTCCGGAGGATTATGAGCCGTCAAGCCAACCGAGTCGACGATCTTCTGGTCACCTCGAACTTCATCCGCGCCGTCCGCGAATCCGGGTACCTCAGCATCTCGGCGGCCTTGGCCGAACTGGTCGACAACTCCCTGCAGGCGTCGGCCACGGAAGTGGCCATCACTATCAGCCGCGCCACGGCGGATGCTCTCCCCGAGATCGTGGTCGAGGACAACGGCGTCGGGATGTCGAAGGCGGAACTGGCGCTTTGCTTGCGCTTCGGCGGTTCATCGCGCTTCGATGCCCGTCACTCGTTCGGTCGCTTTGGCATGGGGCTGCCTGCCGCCAGCCTCAGTCAGGCGCGGCGCGTCGAGGTCACCGCGTGGCGGAACAACGGTCTGGAGCACACCGTGTCGCTCGACGTCGATGCCATCGTGGAGGGAGCAGATCCAGCACTGGTCGCCCGCCGTGGATCGCGAAGCACGAGTACCTCCGGATGCCGTGTCCGCTGGATGCAATGCGACCGGATCGAGTACCGCCGGCTAGCGTGGCTGGAGCGCTCCCTGCACCGCGACCTGGGGCGCGCGTACCGGCGTTTCCTCACCGCCGGGCTCACCATGACGATCAACGGGACGCCGGTCGAGGCGATCGACCCGACGCTGCTCACGACGGAGGTCCAAGGCGCGACAGCGCGGCTCGCTTTCGATGAGCTTGCCTACGAGTTGGAGACCACCGACGGCGACACGTCGGTCGTCACGGTGCGGTTCGCCATGTTGCCCGTGCAGCGCTGGCATCACCTCGACAACATGACCAAGCGCCGCATGGGCATCGTCGGAGGAGGCGGCGTCTCGATCCTGCGTGCCGGCCGGGAGATCGCCAGCGGCTGGCACCTCATGGGCGGCAAGCGCAAGGAGAACTACGACGACTGGTGGCGCTGTGAGATCGAGTTCCAGCCCGCGCTCGATGAGCACTTCGGCATCACGATCAACAAGCAAGGCATCCGTCCCTCTGCCACGCTCCGCGACGCCCTTGAGTACGACCTGGAGTCAATCGCCCGCCTCCTCCACGCCCGGGTGCGTCAGGCCTTCGAAGACGTGAAGTTCCAAGCCGCAGCCGAGGCCTCGTGCCGGATCGCGGCAGCCGCCGACCCCGATTTGCCCGTGATCGCTTCACGCGGACGGAGCGGTGCGATCCAGTATCGCCTGGGGTCGGATGCCCTCCCGATGGACGCCATGTTCGAGTCCAAGCTGGCGCAGCGGACACTCGACCTGACGCTCAATGCCGACCACCCGGCCTTCGCTGCCCTCTACCAGCCGCTCCAGTCCATCGAGGGCGAAGCGGCAGCCGAACTCCGCACCTCGATCGAACTGTTCCTGCTGTCCTTCGCGCGGAGCGCTGTGCAGTTGGAACGGGCCGGACGTCCGTTGAACGATCTTGTCCAGGCATGGAGCAGCACCTACGGGCGAATGCTGCAGAAGTCATGACCAGCAAAGACGATGCCAAGTACGTCCCGCTCTCGCTCCAGGCCGGTGCGACCGGCGCTGAGCGGAAGGGCTTCCTGCGCCTGTGCCGCCTGCTGGCCCACGCACGGTTCGACCCCGACATGCCGCTCGACCACGCCTTCTGGATCAGAGCCGCGGAGCTCAACGACCTCTACAACAAGCCGCGCCTCGCGGCCGCTGCCCACACCGTCATCGACCTCGTTGACCAGGGATGGACGGTGACGGTCGACCGACACGGCCCGCTGTTGAGCCCGCCGCAGACGCACACCGACCGCGAGACGGAGAAGGCACGTATCCGCAGGCAGGAGCACCTGCGCCGCGACGCCCAACTGCGCCAGCCGAGCGTCCGGCGCTTCATCCAGAGCATGGAGCGCAGTCACCAGCACGGTAGTCGGCTGGTGTCCATCTTCAACCTGATGCGCGACGGCCACGAACTTGCCGATGCCCTCGCCTCCGCTCCCGAGGCGAGTGACGTCATCCAGCCCTACGTGCAGATCGTGGACACGTCCAGCACCTGCGAACTGACCGGCTTCAAGCTGCACGACATCTGGCGCTACTTCCGACACACCTGGTCGAACGCCTACTCAACCGTGCCGGGCCGGTCTATGCCCATCCTGATCCGCGACGCTGCCACCGTGCACCATGCCGTGATAGGGCTTGCCGCCATCTCAAGCCCTGTGGTCCAGATCGCCGAGCGCGACAATTGGATGCAGTGGGACACCAAGCGGTTCGTGGCGACGGTCGAGGCCGAGCCCACCGACAAGGTCGCTCGCTGGCTGGCACGACGCATCAAGACGCAGCGCTGCGAGATCTACGTCGATGACCTGCTTCGAGACGGCGTGCTGCAACCGAACGATTTGAAGGAACCTACGCCGGACGTAGTCGCCCGGCTCCGCGCTGATGCCGAGCGTCACCGGGCAAAGCATCATCGGGGCGGCACCATCCGCGAGGTCCGCAACATCGAGACCGACGCCTGGATCGAACGCGCGGAGACGCATTTGTTCCGATCGAAGCGGTCGACGCTGCTGGCGGAAACGCTGGAAATCCAAGGGCTGCTCGGCTCCTACCTGGGCCCCATGCCGACTGCCGCTGAACTCCGCAAAGCGCTGGCAGACCCGAAGGCCAAGACGCAGATCGGCCGGGTCGCACGGCGCGCTCGGGGTGAACGGGTCGGCACTGTTATCGCCGACTTGACGGTCTGCGGGGCCATCGCGCCCTACAACGCACTTGCGGCAGGCAAGCTGGTCGGCGGGCTGGCGGTGTCGCCCACGGTTCTCGCTGCCTATCGTGCCAAGTACTCACGTCCCAGCGAGATCGCCTCGGCCATGGCGGGGCGCCCGATCACCCGCGAGGCCCGGCTGGCCTTCGTTGGCACCACCTCCCTCTATGGCACCGGCTCAAGCCAATACAACCGGCTGTTCTGGCCGGCATCAGCGATGGGCGGGCCGGGTGACGCGCGCATGGGCTTCCATGAGCTTGGGCGCTCGAGGTCGTTCGGCACGTCGCATTTCTCGGACGCGACGGTCGATGCCTTGGTCCGGCTGTCCGAGCACAGCGGCGGCCTGGTCCGCGTGAACAGCCTGTTCGGCGAGGGCGTCAGCCCCCGCCTGCGCAAGGTGCGCCTCGGCCTGGCTACTCTCGGCTGGCCCACCAACGAACTCCTGAAGCACGGCCGGGAGCGCATCCTGTACGGGGTTCCGTTGGTCGAGAATGTCCGCGACTACTCGCTCGGCATCGACCAGGAACCGGTCTACCTCCTCGATCCCGAACCCCATGATGCCGGGGCGGCGGTCGCCGAGTGGTGGCAAACACGGTGGGCTCGGAAGCGTGCAGCCCAAGAGCATGTGCAAGAGGCCATGCGCCAGCACCGCTTGGTACGGCCAGTTCGTCACGGAGCGCGTGTCCCGGCGCCGGGCGACGACGAGTTGCTGCCGGTCGGTTCATCGCGTTCTGCCAACGAGGGATGACTGGCTAGTCGGTCAGTTCCAGCACCTCCGAGACGCTTGCGAGCACGGCAATGAGCGCTTCTTCTTCGTCAGTGTCGACTGTGCGCCTGGCACCGAGAATCCGAACGTCACGCCCCGGCGGCAAGGAGAAGGATGGCGTCGGTGTGCGCACCAGGACGTCGACCCCCGTGTGCGCCTCACGCAGCACCCAACTCTTGACGCCGTGCTCCTGCACGACGGTTCCGGCCAGGTCGTACCAGGCACCATCGGCGACGTCGGCGGTCGGCGTGACACCGGTGGCCCAGTAGGGGGCGCAGAGTCCTCGAACGCTGCAGCCGCCGCAGTGCTCGCCGAGCACGGCGGCGGGCGCATCCGCCGCAATGGCGGTGTCAGCGGCCTTGATCCTTGCGGCGACCGCTTCGCTGAGGCGGGCACGCTCGTCCGCAGTTGGCACCGCGACCAGGACTTCGTGGGTGGGATAGGCGGCAATCAGCGACGTGACGGCCAGTCTGTCCGGGTTGGCAGCGCCGTCGGCGTCCCAGAGCAGCGCGTAGAAACGCAATTGGTCGTGGTGCGCCGGGTCCTCCGCTCCGGTCTTGAAATCGGTGATCGCGACACCGTCCGCGTCGACGCTGAGGAGGTCGATGCGGCCCTTGAGCCGGAGCGACTCAGCAATGAGTTCCTTCTCCGGGTGGTCGCCCGGCCGCACAGGGTAGCGCACCGCAGGCTCGCTGGGCGCCGGCGGCCGGGCCCGAGCCGGCGCGCTTGGGGTGCGGAGTTCCAAGCGGCTGAGGTACGTCTGAATCTGCTCGCGCGCTTCTGGCACCCAGTCGGTGAGCGACCGTGCGAGTTGTTCGCGGCGGTCGCTGCTCAGGCGGGGGTTCCCATCGAAGCGGGCCAGTTGTATCGCCAACACGTCCTCTGCGACCTTGGTGTAGCCGCCGAGTTCTCGGAGAACAGCGACGGCTTCAGCTGAACGGGTGGACGAGCATCCGGCCTTCACCAGCGCCTCCACGATGATCTCCAGCGCGCCATGTACGACATCGCCGCGGATCGCCGCCGGGATTGGCAGGCGGGGATAACCGTGCTGCTCCCATAGGTCCGGGTAGTCGGCCTGAGACAAGGAATACCGAATCGGGCACGTCTCGACATCTTTGAGTGACGAATAGCTCCACATCGTCGGAGCCGGTGGAAGGACGGCCTTCCCGGAAGCCACGCCAGTCTCGAAGATCCGCAGCTCGCTCAGATCAGCCATCGCAGCACCTGTTGGCTCGCCACGGGCAGATTGCGCATCACCACCATGTCGTCGACCGGGTAGACCGGCACGCCGCCGAGTTCCTTGGCGTCCCACAGTTCCTGGGTCGGCGGCTGGTCTCGAGTCAGCGGGCTCTGGATGTAGAAGATGCGGTCACGTCCCCTTCCTCTTGCCAGGAGCGGCGCCGTGATCGTGCCCAGGCCGTCGACCGCGACCGGCTCGTTCTTGAGGAACTCGATGCCGTCGATGTCTCGGCTGCTGAGGTCGGCTAGGAGCTTGTCGATCGACTGGTCGACGCGCACGTCGTCCAGCGTCGGCACCGTGCCGTCGAGAACGTACTTGAGCAACGCCGCGCCGACCTTGCGGTCCAGCAGGCCGTGTTCGAAGCGGTTGCGGAAGCTGCGCAGACACCGGTAGCACGAGGCGTCGCAGTCGGCCGGGCAGTCCTCCAGCCGCTCCAACGCCATCTCGAAGATTGAGAGCCCGTGACCATGCACCCGGCGGGTGAAGCCCGCGCCGCCGGCCAACGTGTCGTACAAGTAGATCTCCGCTTCAAGGCCGCGGTTCCCCGCTGGGGTCAGCGCGGGACGGTACTCAGCCTGGAGTTCGCTGGCATCGACATCGAGTTCGCCGGTCGCCGCGATGGTCAGCGCCTCGGCGATGGTCCGCAGGGCCACCTGGGTCGACAGTAGTTCTGGCTGGAGTGTGATCGGCTTCTCGACCTTCAAGCGCACCAACAGTACGTCGGAGATGAAGTCGGTGCCGAGCACCAGGCCGCGTGTGGAGGCCGACCCTTGACAGTCAGGCTCCCGCTCATCCGGATAGGGCTTCGGGTGGGTTCCCGACACAATGCCCGTGGCGCCCTTCGTCGGCTCGATCAGGCCGCAGCGGGTGCAGTACGTATAGCCTTCGCCGCGCGGTCCCGTGTTGGTGACCAGCAGCGTGTCCCGGCGGTAAGTCTGCTCCAACCGGTCGGTGACGTGGTCCCACGCCTTTTCTTCCTCAGGCCCTTCGGCCACCAGCTTGGCGCGCGTCGCGTAGCTCTTGGCGGGCGCATCGTCAGGACTCGTGCCCGGGTCGTCGTTGGCGCGGTGAGCGAAGCCCGGCGGACGCATCCAGTTCATGGCCTTGCCGAACTTCCCGACCGCACCGCACGCCGGGCAGTCCCGCTCCTCGCCGCGTTCTGCCTGGTCGTACGGGAAGTGCTTAGCGTAGTGGCAGACCTGGCATTCGAAGTAGAGCCACTTGTCACGCCACGCCTGAAAGCGATCCTTGTGCACCGGTGCGTAGATCGCGCCTGACGTCCACTCCTTGTTGTCGATCCACACGACCTTGCCAGGGGCGTACTGGCTGAGCGCGATCGGCAGCCCTTGGCTGGGTGCGTAGCGGAACTCGGTGTGGAAGGGCTCCGACTTGTCGCGGTCGAAGACGTGGAAGGCCACCACGTCGGTCGGGAAGGCGTAGCGTGGCAGAACGCCCTTGTAGAGAAGGCGGTCGAGCAGGTTGGTCTGACTGCGCATCTCGCTGGGCAGCTCAGCGCCGTCCTCTCCCGAATTACCCTCCTCGACTTCCTCGTCTTCGGGCGCGGCGTCACCCTCCCCGGGCTCCGGCAGTGTGCCGTCCGGCTCGATGTTGAGCGCCGAGTCGATCTCGCTCAGGGTGCGCGTCACCAGCCCATCGAGGACGCTGGTGCGTGCTTCCGAGGTCAGTTCCGAAGGCAGCCAAGCGTCGATGTCGCTTCGGAGCGTCGCCTCGTGCTCGTTCAGCCATTCTTCGAAGTCGGCGCGGTTCAGCGGAGAGGTCGTTCCGACGAAGCCGCGCACCATGCCGAGCACCTCGAACAGCTGGGGCTGGTCCTCCGGTTCGATCTGCGGCAGCCGGTCCTGGTTGTAGCGCTGCAGCAGATAGGCGATGACATGGCGGCGCGCGATCTCATCGTTGTCCAGCGTCAGGATCGGGTCGTCGACCTCGCCGCGAATCATGAGGTCCGGATTGCGGAAGTAATGATCGTCGTGCGTGTCGGCGCTGCCGAATGCCACCACGGTGGCGACGGCGTTGCCGCGACGACCGGCGCGACCGGCCCGCTGCTGGTAATTGGCGCGCGAGGGGGGCATGTTGCGCAGCGCCACGCCGGACAGGCTGCCGATGTCGATGCCGACCTCCATCGTGGTGGTGCACGACAAGACGTCGATGGCGGCGCGCTCCTGCTCGCCTGGACGTGGCGCCCCAACGTTGACATCCTGGAACAGGAGTTCGTACTCCTCGGCGCGAGAGAAGACCGCGTCGGACTGGGCAGCGTTGAGCTGCGCGGTGTGCTCGGCCGCGATGATGCTCATGATCGGCTTGTCGGGAGTCTTGAGGGCGCGCTCCGCGCTCTCCCGGTAGTAGCCCTTGCGGGCCTGGAAGACCTCGTCCGTCTCGGGGTCGAGCGTGCGCACCCGGTCGGCGTCGCAGCCGACGCACTTGGTCGACCCGGGGAACGGGCGCTGCGTAAAGCGGCAGCGCTCGCAATAGCCCCACAGGCCGCCGACGTCCAAGGCAACGTTGCCTGCCAGGAGCCGGTACTTGCCGCCCTGCAGCTCACAGAACCTCGGCAAGAGGGTGGGAAGCCACGAGGCCTTGAAAACCTTCTTTGCCGCCGGGGTGCTGAGCCAACGTTCGACTGTCCGGAACTTGCCGGAGTGCGGCTTGACGCCCCCCTTCTGCTTCCACCACTCCTGCGTCATCGAGGGGAACCAGATGCCGCGTGCCGGGGTCGACCACTGGGTCAACCAGAGCCGGAGGAGCGCCAGGCGTTCTTCGTCGGTGGTCGCCACGCCGGGAATGGCGGGCAGTTGGTCCAGCAGTTCGGCGGTCATGCTGGCCTTCTCCCGCAGAGAGGCCAGTCCAAGGGACGTCAGGCCGTAGTACTTGTCCGTCAGCGTCGCATACATGGCGCGCAGTAGCGACTGGGGCGGCTGGGCCGTGAGCATCAGGAGTTCCATCATGGCGCTGACGTCGCCTGTCAGCGCGCCTTTGTCGATGGCCTTGCCGACATCGCGCAAGACGTGGAGCGACTCCGCCTGGCGCAATTCAGGGCGCAACCGCACCTTGAGTTGCTTGGCACCCACCATCACGGCCAGATAGAGCCGTTCCAGGCTGAGCTGCGCGGCGACGCCGGGCGGGGCGGCAAGGTCCGTCCATCCCTTGAGGATCAGGGGTCGGATCACGTCCTGCATCGAGTAGGCCTGCAAGTTGGGCGCCAGCCGGGCGGCGACCTGCCGCGAGTCGGAGAACGCCAGCACCTTACGGCCGCGCAGGGGCGCGAAGCCCGAGTACGGCGCGCTCGGCGGCTGCACCTCGATCTGGCGCGTCACCAGGGCCTGGAACGGCTGGTCGCCCTTCGTCAGGTGGTCCTGCACCGACGATCGGCCGTACCCGGCCAGTTGGCCGCAGACGCCACATGGCTTGAACTCGCCGTTGGCTTCAGCCTGGTCGTCGCTGTCGTCATCATCGTCGTCGCTGGTAACGATCTCACCGCTGCGAAGCTTCGGCAGGAAGACGACGCGGCTGCGCGTCGGCGGATGTTCGGTCCTCAGACGGCCAGTTACGAGGTCGATCTCGGCTACCTCCACCTGCCCTGCCGAGGGTTCCTCGAGCAGGAGGTCGAGCGGGAGCAGTTCAGGAATGGAGCCAGCGGTTGTCTGGAACGCGCCGCCGGGCTCATGCCACAGGAAGTCGGGTTCCTGGAGGTTGTCGGTGTAGGCCCGCGCGTAGGCTGAGCCGCAGTGGCGGCAGGTGTAGAACTCGAAGACCCGGGCGCCGCAGTCGCAGGTCGCCTGCGGCTGGGCGTACAACTTGCCGATGGGGCCGTGCCCTGCTGGGAGGGTGTTCCAGTCCACTGCCACGCACTCCGGGTCAAGGCAAGCCCACAGGCCCGGCAACCCGCGGAAGAAGGCGTGGACGCGGCACGGCAGCAGACCCGCCTCATCGGGCGTCCGGCGGGCGGCACTTCCGAGCGCCACCAGTGTCGTGACTGCCTTGTCGGCGAGGGATGCATCGACCCCCGGGAAGATGGCCACGCCGAGTTCGCTGGCCGGTTGGGCCTTCTGCATCGTCTCGTTGACGAGCAGGTTCATAGGCCCGTACGACCCCAGCGCCTCATCGAGAAGCACCCCGATGCCACGGCCATGATCTGTGACGCCACGTTCAGTCAGGAGATTGGACACGGCAGCCGCGCGCTCCGTGTCCTTCTCGCCCGCGTAGAAATCCTCCAACGGCACGGCCGCCAGCAGCGAGGCGTCGTCTGCCGACCCGACCGCCGCGCCGTCCCGCAGCGCCCACTGGCTGGTGACCGTGCGGAAGTCGTTGGGGTCCTTGCCAGTGAGCTGGGCGGCGAAGCCACGGGCGTACTCGGGCGTCGTGAAGCTGGCGCTGGTGGTGATGACCTGGAGCCGTTCGGGCGGAATCCCCAGCCGGGCACGCAAGCGCCGCAGCAGCAGCGCCACCTCGGCACCTGCCGCGCCCCGATAGAGGTGAGCCTCGTCGACCACCAGGAAGAACTTCTCCTCGGGGTTGTCGGCCAGCCACTGGCGGGTGTGATCGAAGACCGGCCGCTCCAAGGGCCGCATCAGCATGTACTCCAACATCGAGTAGTTGGTGATGAGCACGTCGGGCGGCGCGCTGAGCACTTCGTGGCGCGTCAGTAGTTCCGGGTCATCGGGCTGGGTGACGGCACGAACGAACGCTCCAGTCGTGGAATCCTGCCAACGGGAGCCGTGCGGCCCGAACCATGCTTTGAGATCAGGCTTGGCCGGCCACTTGCCGCGCTGCTCCAGCTTCTCCTTGAGCGCCTTAGCCTGGGCATGGCCGGGTGAGGAAGGATCTGCCGCCTGGTCGATGAGAAGGATGTAGAAGTCCTCGATGGAGCTGAGCCGCCGCTGGTCCTTGTCCTTCGTACGCACGCCCGGATACAGCGTGCGACTGGTGTAGCGCGCGAAGCGGGCCGGACGGCCCGCCCAGGCATGGAACTGCGCAGTCACGCGCGGATCGCCGAGCAGCATCCGGAGGCGGGCCAACTGGTCGTTCACCAGCGCGTTCATCGGATAGAGGATCAGAGCGCGCACGGCGGGCGCTGCGAAGGAGTCCGGGCGGTGCGCCGCCTCGGCGGCGAGCTTGGCGAGCATCGGCAGGAGGAAGGACTCCGTCTTACCGGAACCCGTACCGGTCGTGATCGCCAGGCTCTTGCCGTCGCGCGAGGTCCATTCGAGCGCCTCGGCCTGATGTGTGTACGGCGGGTCGTAGAGCAGCCGGTCGAGGTCACCCATCTTCTGAGTGAGTAGTCCGAAGAGCGGCTGCACCTGCGGGTCGAGGTCAAGCTCGGCGAAGCGCCGGTTCGTCCGGTAGCGCGGAGTGCTCTCGATGTAGGGCGCCTTGAACAGCACGCCCTCAGTCGTGAGGAGTTGCCGCCGCTGCTCGATAACCGCCGGATGGCCGACGTGATACGTCGCCTCAATGTAGTCGCACAGGGCGGCCTGAATCTCAGCGATCGTCTCGGCGATCGTGGGCGCTTCACTCGCCACCGCTGTCCTCCTGGTAGGTCATCCAAAGCATGTCAGTCAGGAACGTCGTGGTGTCCTCCACAGCCTCAGCGGGCAGCCGGAACGAGAACAACGCTCCCGGGGTCTTGCCGAGGGCCAGACCGGCGAACCGCACATAGCGCTCCGCGAAACCAGGCAACGGCGAGAAGAAGGCGAGAATCACATCGTCACTCGGACTACGGCCATGCCGAAGGCGGAACTGCTGCGGCGCACCGCGCGACGCATCGACCGCCGCTTGGTAGCGCCAGGCCTCATCGCGTCCCGGGACGACCGGATCCTCTACGGGGAACTCCATGAGCCTGATCGCTGCACCCGCCTTGAAGCGCACGAGGCACCACAGGTCGGCTCCGTACGCCTGGGGCCAGCGAGCGACAAAGTCCCCCGTGTCCGTCGCGGCGGGCGACCGCCAACGTCCGCGGTAGTACCGCACCCTCGTGGCGGGATCGAGCAGTTGGAGTCCTCCGAGTTCGCCAGCCTCCGCCGCGACGTTCAGCCTGGCGCGGTGACGCTCGATGAGATCCGCCGGAGCCTCGACGCTCGGGCTGGACAACCAGCGGTTTTTTGGTACCCGTTGAAGCCCCCGCGAGCGGAGTTCGCTCTCGGCTTCGGCGGGGTCCATCCTCAGAGTGCGGGTGTGCCCCTCGTACTCGATCGCGTCCGCGAGTTCGGCGCCGATCACGGGCGCGCCGAAGGGACGAACCCCAATGAGCAGATAGGTGCCAGGGACACGTTCGATGAAGGACGGGGGCCCCAGATAGAGCAAGCGGGTCGAACGCCCGCTCTCGTGACGCAGTTCGAGCAGATCGCCCAAGGCCACCAGTTGGTCGAGCAGGTCGACCAGATCGTTGCGTGCCAGATCTTCACCGTGGAGCGGGCGGAGGGCTCCGAGCACCGCGTCGACCAGCCTGCTCGGGCTGGTCGGGCACATGAACGATGCCGCCCGGCGCAGGGAGGCGGCCAGGCCCTCGGCGGACGTCAGTCCGATGGCGTCGGCTTCCAGTCCCAGGGTCTCGACCGCCAGTCGCGACGTGTCGTCGACGGTCAGCTTGGTGGGTCTCATCAGAAGCTCCGCTCCACGCCATCGGCGTCGTTGAGGGCACGCCTGCCAAGTACGGCGAACCGAGCCGCTCGGTACAGTACGGGCGACTTCAACACCTGCTCTAGGACGAAGGCGGCCTCGCTCGGCTCCCACTCGGTGATGTAGCCGCGCCACCCGGCAAGCATCAGGAGGAAGTGCGGCGTGGAGGGCTTGCCCGAAATACCGTGAGCGGCGAGGTGCGGTGTGATGACCTCATGGAACCCGAGCAGCAGGTCCTCGGGCTTGAGCCACTTGTAGAGGCTGTAGGCGATGGTCGAGGCGAGCGCCTTGTGCTCGGTTGAGATGCCGACCGCGTCCTGCATACCCTCCAGGTGATCAGCGGCGTCCTGCGCACCGGCCACCTTCCGCTCGATGGCAGCCCAGTAGCTGCCGCCGATAAGGGTGCCGATGGCGCGGGCGATGGCGTCCCCCACGATCTGCTGCTCGTACGCGGCGAAGGCGTCAGCGGGGAGTTCGGCCGTGATCCACCGCTGGTGCCCTTCAGCGAGCCGCATCACTTCGCTCGACGAGTGCGCGCCCGAGGAGACGACCGGCTGCGCGGGTGGCATGCGCAGCACCGCGTTGGGATTGGTCGGCAAGATGGCGGCAGCGACCGCATCACCTGCCCGCGCGATGGCCAGTCCGCCGCGCGGGGGCACATCGAACGGTTCGGCTGGGTCCTTCTGGATGGCTGTCAGCGGCGCTTCGATGTCATAGAAGTCGAGACTAGTATTCCCGCTGTCCGTCCGATCGACCAGTGTCGCCACAACCGCGCCGTCATGTGTCCTTGCGAAACGCAAACGAAGCGGACGAAACCCCCTTTCGCAGGTGAATGTCGCAAATCCCACCCCATCGCGTGCCACTGTCAAGACACAGGACTCAGCGTCGTCGTAGGCATTGGCGAAGCGCTGATCCGTACGGATGGACTTAGCCACCGCCCGCCAGTCACCTTCCTCCAGCGGCAGCCGCACAGAGCGTCGGAGTTCGGCCAGCGGTTCCGTCTGGCCGCCCCGTAGGGTCACTCTCAGGACGGCCTCGGTGCCAGGTGGCCCGTCGATGGTGACCACCGCCCGGTCGTCCCATAGTTCGGCCAACGTCGGGCGCGTGGGCGTGGCGAGCGCGCGGATGCCCTCTCCGATCGCGGCACCCTCAGGACGCACCTGCGGGTCGCGGATCGTGACAACCAATGAGCCTGCTGCGAGTTGGCGATCACCGCCACCGAGCAGCTTCACGCCCAGTTCGTGGGTGCCGACCGGCAGGCCCTCAAGCGTGAACAGCAGTTCAGGCTCACCGGGCGACCACTCCAGAAAGTAGACCGCACCGGCGATCACGACGCGGGCGCGGTTAGGCAGAAGGTCGGAACGAATGCCGAGCATGGCCGGCTCGCCCGCCAGCCACTCGGCCTCACCCTCGCCGTCCCAAGCGCTGGCCACGATGCCAACCGGCCGGATCGCAACGTGCGAGACCACTGTGAGTCCGGCTGCCTGAAGCGCAGCCTTCTCGTTCTCGCTTAGCTGGGGTGGCACCAGGAATCGGTAAGCCTTGACGCCGCCCGCCTTGATGACCACCTGGCCACACCACGGCACTGCCGGAGCACTCAGCGTGTCCACGCCAACGAGGACGTACTCGTGCCCTGGCCGGACGAACTTGCCCTTGACCTCGATCGCAAGGCCGGTGCCCTGGCGGCGGAACAGCCACCATGGTCCCTTCGTGATGACGCACTGGGTCGCCAGGATGCGGTTGGTTTCCTCGTCGCCACGGTCAAGTTGCAAGAAGGGCTGGTCGGGTTGGGGCCAGCGCGCGAACTGCACCTCCTGTCCCGGGTAGAGCAGGCCGCTCGGCGGGATGGGGCGGGTGGCGCCGCTGACCGTCGCGCGTGACACCCGAAGTTGGCTGTAGGCCGCTTCCATCCCGGCGCCGAGCACCGTGAGGTCAGGTAGTTTGGCGTGGGCGTTCCAGCCGCCGTCGTACCGGAGGAACAGACGGGGGTCGGTGGCGCGGGGCAGGTACTTAGACGCCGGCTGGGCCGCGCCCGCGGTTCCTGTCGGCTGGAAGCCACGCACGCGGCTGGCGGAAGCACGGGCGGACTTCAGCCAGTGGTGTGCCTGCTGCTCCTTGGAGAGCCCGTCCACGATGCGAGCCAACGTGGCGGCCGACAAGTACGGCGTGGGCTCATTCTCTCCCGAGAGCAGCGCGACGGCGAGTTGGCCGACGAGCGCCGTGTTCTCACAGAAGATGCGGAAGCGCTCGGTGTAGTTCGACGCTCGGCGGGCCAACCGGATACCGAGCGTCTCGGGATCATCGAGCAGTTCGGAGGTGAGAGCGCCGCGGAACTCGAACAAGAGCTGGGCCAGGTACCGCTGCAGGTAGGTGGGCAGCACGGCATGGGTGATCGGCCAAGCGATGATCCTGAAGTGGTTCGCCCAGGCGCCCGTCGGGCGGGCGCCTCCGTAACGCTCGTGGAAGCGCACGAACCAGGCGCGGATGGTGGAGCGCTCCTGGCTCGTCCATCGAGGGGTCAGGGACGAGAAGGTGGTCCAGTACTCATCGCCGACGTAGCCGTAGCCCATCTCGGCGGCGTAGACCACGAACGGCAGCCAGGCTTCCCGGCAGCGCGCCAGGTAGCGGGACTTGATCGCCTCACGGACGGCGTCCTTGAGCAGTTCGAGGTCCTCAGGCGACAGGTCGTGCTCCAGCGCGAAAACCGGCGAACTGGGTTCGAGCTTCGCCCGGGCGTCGCGGAGGTCACCAAAGTGACTGTCGAGCGTCTCGTGGAAGTACTGCAGCGACTCGACCATGCTGCTCGATGGGGCATCTTCCATCGCGACGCTCACCCCTCCACTTCTCTCGACCCGGGCTGCCTAGCTATCAGTCTGGTGGAAGGCTCCGACAGATTCGTCCGTTTCGGCTGCTGATGCCTGCTGAAGGTTAAGAGCCCCGATCCAGGACGCGGTGGCGCGCGAGCGGGGCGGGTTCATGACGGACCGCGCCCTGTACGTGATGTCGTCCCCGCGCAGGCGGGGGTCCCTATGGGATTCGTCAAGCTGCTCGGGTGGTGGGTTTGCGTGTGGGTTGGTAGGGCTGCTTGTCGCGGAGCATGGCGTAGATGACGTCTGAGCGGCGGCGGGCCAGGCAGATGAGGGCGGCGTTGTGTTTCTTGCCTTTTGTGGTTTCGTTCGCGACTTCCGGCTCTGGCTCACATCTCGTGAAAGTAACGATTCGATCTTGGGATGGTGGCCATCATCCGCACT
>NZ_BAABAS010000031.1:0-39901 GCF_039537545.1 Actinomadura meridiana | reverse complement strand
CGTGCCAACGACCTTCCTTTCCGGTTCCCCCAACCCTAGTTGGGGACCTGTCCGGAAGGTCCGAGGCACCTCACAGTGAGAACCATCCCCGGGTGCGCGGGGCCGACGTTGCGGTACCAGCCGCGCGCGGCCATCAGAGGGAACCATCCCCGCGTGCGCGGGGCCGACTCCACCTGGTGGTCGTAGGGGATGAGCACATAAGAACCATCCCCGCGTGCGCGGGGCCGACCGGCGAGTTGCTCGGCAAGCTGCGCGGGGTCCGGAACCATCCCCGCGTGCGCGGGGCCGACACGTGCGGAGTGCTCGACTCCGGTAGCTACAAGGAACCATCCCCGCGTGCGCGGGGCCGACACTTCCTGACCTGCGACGTTATCAGCGAGAGGGTGGTTTCTCATTCGGTTGGTTGACGATCCTGGCCGATGGTGGTGAGAGCCTGGGAGCTGCGCCGCTGGCGCGGTACAGCTCCGGCGTCGGTGGTTTTGTCAGTGGGCACGGCTACCTTACGCGCTGTGAGCAACGATAGGTCGGCGTCGAGCGTCCCGAGTCCTTTGGCGGTGCTGTGGGGCAAGAGCGCGGGCAAGGCCGGTGGGCGGGCCAACTTACTGTTGCAACATCTGTTCGATACGGCGGCGGTTGCCGAGCTGATTTGGGATCACTATTTGGCGCCATCGGTGCGCCAGATGCTGGACGGCATTGCGGGTGCTGGCGGGGGACGTCGGCTTTTTGCGTGGTTGTGCGGGATCCATGATTTCGGCAAGGCGACTCCTGCGTTTCAGCACATGGATGCAGCTGGTGCCGCCCGTGTACTCGCTTCGGGCCTGACCTGGGACCAGCGGACGGTGGAGCGGTACCGCTGGCGGCATGACCGGGCAGGTGGTGTCTTGATGCGCCGATACCTCACCGAAGTCGGTTGGTTGAAGGACAGCATCGGCTGGGTGTGGCCGCTGATCGCGGGCCATCACGGTCTGTTCCCGACGCTCGGTAAGGCACGAGAGCCTGAACGCGCCCGTGGGCAGCTCAGCGGTAAGGCGGCGGGATGGGATATGGCGCGTCGCGCGTTGCTCGACGCTTTTACGCGGGCGGTGGGCTTCGATGATGTCGCGGAAGCTGAACCGTTGGGTTCGCCTAGCCGGGCCGTGCAGTTGCAATTGAGTGGCTTCGTGGTGATGGCGGATTGGATCGCCAGCGACCAGCGCCATTTCGAGGGCGTCGATGATTTTGAGCAAGTCAGTCTACAGGGAGCGCGGGCGCGGGCTGAGAAGGCATGGGGACGACTCGGACTGCGTGGCGGCTGGGGTGAGTTGCGGGAGCCCGACGGGAACATTTTCCAGCGGCGGTTCGGAGACGATCCTCGGCCTTCGCAGGCGATGGTGGTGGACGTCGTCAGACGCATGGAAGCGCCGGGCTTGGTAGTGGTCGAAGCGCCCATGGGGGAGGGGAAGACCAAGTCGGCGCTGGTAGCCGCCGAGATATTGGCCGCGCGGTGGGGGACGGACGGTGTGTTCGTGGGGATGCCCACCCAGGCGACGTGCGATCCGATGTTCACTAATGTCCGGTCCTGGGTCGAGGCCATCTCTCCTTCGTTGGCCTCGCAGGTGGCTCTGCTGCACGGCAAGCGAATGTTCAACAAGCAATGGCAGGACCTTCTCGAAGATCCTGCTCCCGATGACCGGTTCATCGGAGTCGCCGAAGATGAGTTCGGCCTCGCCGACCCTTATGCGATGTCAGGCGGTTCATGCTGTTCGGAGGCGGTTGCAGAGCGTCACGTGCCAGCGGAATGGTTCCTTGGAGCCAAGCGTGGGCTACTGAGCCCGATCGTGGTGGGGACGATCGACCAGTTGTTGTTCGCCGCCACCCGCACCAAACACGTGATGCTGCGCATGGCGGGCCTGGCGGGCAAGGTTGTGATCCTGGACGAGGTGCACGCAGCCGATGTCTACATGTCGCAGTTTTTGGTCGAGGGGCTGCGTTGGCTAGGACAGGCACAGGTACCAGTGGTGTTGCTATCGGCGACCCTGCCGCCGACGCAACGCCGTGAACTGGTAGCGGCCTACCTGGCAGGGGCTACAGACCACGAGGGGACGGACGCCTCGATGGCACACGCTGTGCCCGAGCCCACCGGCTATCCGAATGTCACGGCCGTCTGGAGCACTGGAGCGTCGATCGGGCACCTTGTCGAGAGTTGTCGATCCTGGCGAGAAAATCTGCAGGTCGGAGTGGAGGTCCTTCCGGAGCCTGTCAGTTCCCCGGCGTCGACGGACGGTGGGGTGCACGCCGGGGATGCTCAGGTGCTTTCGCTGCTGCGTGAACGACTCGCCGAAGGTGGATGCGCCCTGGTGATCCGTAACACGGTGCTTCGCGCACAGGACACCTTCAATGTTCTGCGCGCAGAATTCGGCGACGAAGTACGCCTGCTGCATGGACGGCTCAGCGCCAGCGACCGCGCCGATCGAACCGAGGAGTGCCTGCGGGCGTTGGGACCGCCGCAACAGCAAGGTTCCGGTCGTCCCGCCCGCAGGATCGTGGTGGCGACGCAGCTTGCCGAACAGTCTTTCGACGTCGACGCCGATTTGCTGGTCACGGATCTGGCTCCAATGGACCTGCTGCTGCAACGCATCGGCCGCACCCACCGGCACTCAGGAGTGCACCGGCCGGGACCGGTCAGTGAACCACGAGTGATCGTCACCGGGTTTCTGCCGCGCGACGACGCGCCGCCGGAACTGTCGGGCGCCGCCGAAGCCATCTACGGCAGATATCTGTTGTTGCGAACTGCGGCAAAGGTGTGCGCTGCTGAGGGTGGACGTTGGTCGATTCCCGAGCAGGTTCCGGAATTGGTCGCTGATGTCTACGGCCCGGATCAATACTCGGTCCCGGGGAATTGGGCTGAAGACGAACGTCAGGCACGCGCCGACTGGGAGACCCGGCAACGTGCACGCGCTGAGAGCGCTGAGCCGTTCTTGCTCACGCGGGCGGGAGAGCACACTCGACGAACGCTGGAGGGGCTGCACAGCGGCGGGGTGAGTCAGGGCCTGTCGGAAGAGCACCATCAGGCGGTCGTGCGTGATGGGGACCGGAGCGTTGAGGTGGTGCTGGTGCGTCGTGACGACCGTGGCTTCCGGGCCTTGTCGGGCCGATCGCTGGGGCCGCAGGGTGAGGCTTCCCGCGATGTGCTGGAAGACGTGCTCGGCGGAACCGTGCGGCTTCCTGCCAGGCTGACCGAAGCGGCCGAATCGGACTTGGGGCCGCTGGACGGGTGGCGCGGTCATCCGTGGCTGCGCTACAGCCTTGCCCTGCCGTTGGACGCGTCCGGCGCGGCACGCCTCGGTGATTTTGTCCTTCGCTATGACTCGCTGCTGGGCCTGGTGGTGACGGAGCCACGTCGATGAGGAGGGCGGGACGGTGGTTGCGTCCCGCCCTCTCCCCGCCTTGCGGGGCCGACGTGCAGCTCACACACAACCATGAGCCATCCCCGGAAAGACGGGGGCAACAAGACTCGCCGTTGTCCAGCGCGGGGCCGCGTCCGGCCAACCCTGCCATATCCCTGAGAAACGGCACGGACCTGGCTAGCGTCAGAATTTCTACACAAAACCACTTGGGAGATCCGTGATGGCTGAGTTCGGTCTGGTTGCCGAGCCATGGTTGCGCCCACGGCTTGGCGACGGTCGGACCATCGAACCGATGGGGCTCCAAGAGGTCCTGCACCGCGCCGGTGAGATCACCGAGATCGTCACTGACTTTGCAACGCAGTCGCCAGCGCTGCTGCGGCAGGTGCTCTTGCCGGTCGTCGTGGATGCGCTGGGAGCACCGGCCGACCGACGAGCGTGGGCGGACAGATTCTCCCGGGGAGCCTTCAGCGAAGCCGAGTTGGACAAGCTCGACACCTACCTTGAAGATCACCGTCCCCGTTTCGACCTGTTCCACCCCGAGGCACCGTTCGCCCAGGTTGCCGGACTGCGGACGGCCAAAGGGGATGTCAAGGGGTCGGGCTTGCTGGTTGCCGCGGAGGCCACCGGCAACAACGTGCCGTTCTTCTCCGCGCGGACCGAAGGCGATCCACCGCGGCTGACACCGGCTGATGCGGCGCTGTGGCTACTGCACGCGCACTGCTGGGACACCGCGGCGATCAAGACCGGGGCAGAAGGCGATCCGATGGTCAAGGCCGGTAAGACGACGGGCAACCCCACGGGTCCCCTCGGGCAGTTGGGGGTGGTCGTGCCGATCGGCCGGACACTCTACGAGACCCTTCTGCTCAACATTCCGATCGGTGTGCAGGGGCGTCTCGGCGTTCCCCAGTGGAGGCGATCCATCGGCCCCGCGTGGGAAAGCCGGACGGCTAAGGGCCTGCTGGATCTGTGGACCTGGCAGTCGCGACGGGTCCGGCTCGTCCCCGAACAGACCCCGGACGGCGACCGCGTCACAGGCGTGATCGTTGCGGCCGGTGACCGGCTCACGATGACTCCCGACTGGGAGCCGCACACGGCATGGCGAGTCGACAAACCCACGAAGAAGGCGGCGAAGCAAGCGAAACCCGTGCCGGAGCGACCGCTGCGACACACGCCGGGCAAGGCGATATGGCGGGGGATGAACGCCCTACTCGCCGTGGAAGCCCTTGAGACCGCGGCGTTCCGCGCCAGCGAGTTGCTCGACCAGGTCAGCGGGCTGGCAGCCGAAGACCTCATCGACGACCGCTACCCGTTGCGTGCGGAGACCTTCGGCGTGGTCTACGGGAACCAGTCCGCGGTGATCGAGGACGTCCTGCACGACGCAACACCGCTGCCGGTCGCGGCGTTGCGCGCCAACGCCGACGTCCGCTTCGCGGTGTTGGAGGCCACCGAACAGGCCGAACAACTCGCGCAGGCCCTCAACTATCTGTCGGCCGACCTGCGTCGCGCTAGCGGCTTGGAACCCATTCCGTGGGACAAGGGGCAACGTCCTGGTGAGCGGCTGCTCCACCTGCTGGACTCGGTGGTGAGGCGCCTGCTGCGCGGCTTGCAGAACGTCCCGGACGCCGAGACGCTCGATCGCGGCCTGCTGGCCTGGGAGCAAGAAGCTCGACGACTGGCGCTTCAGATCGCTGACTCGGTACACGCCGCCGTCCCCGAGAGTGTGTTCGCTGGCCGCGAGACCAGGAAACCCGACGGAACGACCGCGGCGGCCTTTCCCCTGGGCGTCGCAGTGAACGACTTCTACCGGCGGCTCAACCGCATCCTGCCGCGCACCAAAGACGAGCGTTAACCGCACCCCATTCACACGCGAAGGCACTCATGACTCAGCGCTACTGGAATCGCGTCGCCGCCAACGGCGAATGGCTCGCACACGACCCTCGCACCCGCCGCCCCCTCGGTCCTCCCCCCGGCGAGGATCTGGCCGCCCTGCGCGCCGGGCTGGGACGGGACGCAGGCGAGGTCGCGGCCATGTGGCGGTTCTACACCTGCCCCGTCGACGACAGACTCGCACAGCGCGGCCAGGTGTCGGTCGAGCAGCGTGCCGAGCACGCCGCACTGGCCTTGTACGGACTGCATCAGCAGTCCAAGAAGACCTCGATGCACCGTCCCAAGCGACCGTTGGGAATGGCGTTGCACAGGCTGCGCGCGAGTGACCGCTTCAGCTCCCAGGCCGTGGACGCACGCGTCAACGCCGCCGCCACGACCACCAACCCCGCGGCGCTGCTCATGCGGCTCCGTGGACTCTTCGATCAACTCCGCGTCATCGGCGAACCCGTGGACTACGACCGGCTGATGCAGCTCATCCAGGACTGGCACCACGAGGACGGCCGCCGCCGTGCGCGCCGCCGCTGGGCCATGGAATACCAGGTCTGGACTCAGCAGGACGACGATGCCGCTCAGGGCAACGGCACAGCCCCCAACGAGGGGAAGCCCCTCCCGTCCTGACCGCGACACCGGCCACCACGAACACCACCTTCAAGGAGTCACGCATGCCCGAGCAGCAGTACGTCGAGTACCACATCCTCCAGACCGTCCCGCCAGCGAACCTGAACCGTGATGACCAGGGCAACCCGAAGGAGGCGTTCTTCGGTGGTGTCCGCCGCTCCCGCGTCTCCTCACAGGCATGGAAGCGCGCGACCCGCATCGAGTTCGACCGGCATCTGCCAGAAGCCGACCAATCGACCCGCACCAAACAGATCGCCAAGCAGCTGTCCGGACGGCTTCAGGATCGTACGGACGTGGACGCCGAGCAGGCTCAGCGGCTCGCCGGTGCATTGCTGGAACCTCTGGGCATCAAGGCAGGACGCAAAGCCGGAGACACCGCCTATCTCCTGTACTACGGCTTCGGGCAGCTCGACCGCATCGTCGACCTCGTCGCCGACCGCGCCACCGACCTCGCTGCGCTGTCCGAGGACGATCTGACCGCCGCCGTCAAGGACATGAAGGTCGCCGACGAACTCAAGACCGGCCACCCGATGGGCGTCGCCCTGTTCGGACGCATGGTCGCCGACATCCCTTCCCTCAACGTCGACGCTGCCGCCCAGGTCGCTCATGCGCTGTCGACCCACCGCGTCGAGTTGGAAGCCGACTACTACACGGCCGTCGACGACGCCAACGAGCGGGACGAGACCGGCGCCGGAATGATCGGAAGCATAGGTTTCAACTCAGCAACCCTCTACCGCTACGCCGTCATCGGCATGCATCAGCTGGTCGACAACATCGGTTCCGCCGAGACGGCCCTGGAGGCGATACAGCGATTCGGTAGGGCTTTCGCACTGTCCATGCCCACCGGCCACATCACCTCCTTCGCGCACCGCACCAGGCCCAGTCTGGTTGCCGTCGTCGTCCGAGGCGACCAGCCCGTCAACCTGGTCTCGGCCTTCGAACGTCCCGTTCCCGATACCGACCCCTCCGGCGCCGCCTGCGGCGTGGCAGCCGAATCGGCCGGTCGCCTGGCCCGCGAGTACCTGCGCTCGGTCCGCCAATGGGGGGACCAACCCGTCCACGCCGGGGCCTCGCACGCCTTCGACGGCACCGCTGACGACGACATCGCCCGCGCGTTCGGCGACAACCAATCCTTCGACCAGCTGCTGCAAGGCTTGGACCAGGCCCTGGCGCGCACGTGGCAGAGCTGAGGACCATCCCCATGGCAGACCATCAACGAGTGTTGATGCTGCGGCTCGCCGGGCCCCTCCAGTCCTGGGGTGATCAAAGCCGCTTCAACCGTCGTGAGACCCGCCCCGAACCGACCAAGTCCGGCATTCTGGGACTGCTGGCCGCCGCGCAGGGCCGCCGCCGCGAAGACCCTCCCGGCGAACTGCTCGACCTTGCCCTCGGGATACGAGTCGATCAGGCCGGGACGCTACTGCGGGACTACCACACCGTCAGCGACTACCGTGGTCGTCCGCTGCCACAGGCGGCCGTCAACGCCAAAGGCGTGCAGAAACCCACCTCGCCTGCCAAGTACACCCACGTCACCCAGCGCTACTACTTGCAGGACGCCGTCTTCGTCGCTGGCATCGCAGGTCCTTCCAGTCTGGTGGACGCGCTAGCTGCCGCCATTCGACGTCCAGCGTTCCCTCTCGCGCTCGGACGGCGTTCGTGCCCGCCCACCCAGCCGATACTTCTCGGCACATACGACGGGGCACTGAACGAAGCCCTCGGCGAGCAGCCTTGGCAGGCGGGACATGCCGCACGCCGCGAGTTCCAGCGCCGCCACGGACGGCCGCCCAGCATCGACCTGCCGACGACCATCGAGACCCTCGACGGCGACGACGTCGTCCACGACGTGCCCACGTCGTTCTCCCTGCGCGACCGCCGCTTCACCAGCCGCCGCCTCGCTCACTCCTGGGTCTCGGCCCCCACCGGATTCCCAGAACCCGACGCGCCCACCGGCGCAGGCCATGACCCCTTCGCGCTGCTGGGCTGGTGACCGATGACTTACCTTTCCCGCGTCCGCATCAACCCCTTGCGGCAGCAGTCCCGTGAGCTGCTCGCCAACCCGCGGGCAATGCACAGCTACGTCAGCGCGGCCGTCCCTGCGACCCCTGACGCCGAACGCCGACTGTGGCGATGGGACACCGACAACCCCCACCGCCCCCATCTGATCGCCCTCACCCGATCAAAACCCGACTGGTCGCATCTGGTCGAAGCCGCCGGATGGCCCGCCACCGACGACGGTGAACACTACGTCGTCGCCGACTACGCCCCGCTCTTGGCGCAACTGGCCATCGGCCGCGAGTTCACCTTCCGACTCACTGCCAACCCCGTCCAGAACATCCCACGCCCCCCGGCCCGCACCAACGTCCAAGGCGGCACGGACGAAGACCCGTCCACTGGTAAACGCCGCTCATCCGTCCGCACCGGACACCGCACTGCCGCCCACCAGCTCAACTGGTTTCTGAAGCGAACTGACAACTACGGTTTTCAGATCCCCTTGGCACGTACCGACCCCGACCTGCCGATCCCTGGCTCCGAGGATTCCACCGCCGCACCCGACGTACGCATCATCCATCGGGACCGTCTCTCATTCACCAAAGGCGAACGTCGCGACGTCGTCCTGCACGTCGCGACCTTCCAGGGACGCCTGAAGGTCATCGATCCCGACCTGCTCACCCGCGCACTTCTGGACGGGATCGGACCGGCCAAGGCCTACGGTTGCGGCCTGCTCACGCTCGCGCCCTTGGCAGGAAGTTGAATGGCCGACATCTGGTGGAAGGCGCACCCACACGATCTGCACCGTCTTCAAGACCGCATCTCCAGCGTTTACGTGGAACGGAGCCACGTAGACCGCGATGAGAACGCCGTCGTCGTCATCAACAGGCGCGAAACCGTCCGGGTCCCGGCTGCCTTGGTCGCCGTCCTCCTGCTGGGCCCAGGTACCCGCATCACCCACGGCGCCGTCAACCTGCTCGGCGACTCCGGCACCGCGATCTGCTGGGTCGGCCAACAAGGCGTCCGTCTCTACGCCTCGGGGCTCGGCCCAGCTCGCGGAGCCGGACTGCTCCATCGACAGGCATACCTGGTCACCAGGCCTAAAGAACGCCTCAACGTCGCCCGCGCCATGTACGGCCTGCGCTTCCCGGGCGAAGACGTCTCCAATGCGACCATGCAGCAACTCCGTGGACGCGAGGGAACCCGTATCCGCAAGCTCTACAAGACCCATGCGCAACGCACCGGCGTCACCTGGAACCGCCGCGAATACAAAGCCGGAG
Source organism: Actinomadura meridiana (assembly GCF_039537545.1). Taxonomy (NCBI): domain Bacteria; kingdom Bacillati; phylum Actinomycetota; class Actinomycetes; order Streptosporangiales; family Thermomonosporaceae; genus Actinomadura; species Actinomadura meridiana. The sequence goes on along the minus strand of NZ_BAABAS010000031.1, from coordinate 30,741 downwards.
AAGCCCAAGCTGCCGGTGACGACCTCAACCGGCTCCTGTCAGCCGCAAACGCCGCGCTCTACGGCATCTGCTACGCCGTCATCGTCGGACTTGGAGCCAGCCCCGGACTCGGCTTCGTCCACACCGGATCAGCCATCTCTTTCGTCTTGGACATCGCCGACCTCTACAAAGCCGACTACACGATTCCCCTAGCCTTCGACCTAGCCGCCCAGGGCCTTACTGACGAACGCGACGCTCGAACCGGACTACGCGACCTCATCGCCGAAAACCGTCTCCTCGGACGCATCGTCCACGATGTCAAAGCGCTGCTCAACCCCGACGAGGCAACCCGCATACCAATCGACGAGGACGTCAACCAGCTCTGGGACGAACGCGCCGGAGTCGTCTCCGGTGGCGTCAACTGGTCCGGAAGCGAAGACCTCATCCAACCTGGCATGGGTGACCAACACCTTGCCATCATCGGGCCCGAGTTCGACCCGCCCACCACTGGCACCACCACATGACCACCGTCATCGTCCTAATCGCTGCACCCGAGGGACTCCGCGGCCACCTCACCCGCTGGATGGTCGAAGTACACGCAGGCGTCTTCGTCGGCAACCCCAGCCGACGCATCCGCGACCGCCTCTGGGACCTCCTCGCCAACCGCATCGGTGATGGCCAGGCAATCCTCGTAGAACCCGCTGACAACGAACAAGGCTGGACCGTCCGCACCGCCGGCAAGGACCGCTGGAAACCCGTCGACTTCGACGGCCTCATCCTGTCAGCACGCCACCGAAACCAACTAAACGAAAACCCGCCCCTCACCCGATAAACCCGCACGTCAACAAGTGTCGGCCCCGCGCACGCGGGGATGGTCCGCGGATCATGGCCGCGCTGGCCGAGGACGTCACCGTCGGCCCCGCGCACGCGGGGATGGTCCGCGGTCAAGGCCCTGCAGATCCAGCTAGGCAAGGTCGGCCCCGCGCACGCGGGGATGGTCCTGCACGTGCATCGTGTCCGGAAAGGGCCTACTGGTCGGCCCCGCGCACGCGGGGATGGTCCAGCACTTCGCTGATCTCGGCCAGCTCGGCTTGGGTCGGCCCCGCGCACGCGGGGATGGTCCGACAAGCCCGGCCATGACCGTTTCCGCACCCACCCGGCTCACAGAAATCCTGCGAGGATCCTGCGCTCTGCTGACCAGCGCCGTACTGCTGGCCGGTGTCCCGACCGGCCTGTACGCCGTGGCAGGGTCCCCGATCCCCGACCACGTTCCGTCCTGGGAGCAGGTCGCAGCCGTGCTGCTGCGCCCCGACACCGACAACTGGCTGTTCCTGTCGGCTGTCCGGCTCCTCGGGTGGACGGCGTGGGCCGTGTTCGTCGCCGCCACCTGCGCCGAAACCGTCAGCCACCTGGCCGGACGTACCCTGCCCGCGCTTCCGCGCCCAGTCCGCCCCATGCAACTCCTGGCCCGCGACCTGGTCGCGGCGGTCACCCTTATCTTCAGCACCGCCCTGGCCTTCACGACTCCCGCGTCGGCCGCCACCCAGACCACCGCTGACACCGAACCCACCAATGGGCCCAGCACGACCCCGTCCCAGAACCCGGGGTGGGAACCGTTCCTCGGCGAAGGTGCGCCTCCCACCCCGGACACCGAACAGCCCGCATGGCAGACCCGGATCGTCCACCGTGGCGACACCCTGTGGAGCCTGGCCCGCCGCGCCTACGGCTCCGGCAGCCGCTACACCAAGATCTTCAAGGCCAGCCGCGCCATCGACCAACCGCCCGGAGTACCGGCCCTCACCGATCCCGACGAGATCAGCCCCGGTCAGCAGCTCCGCATCCCGTCCGGTCCGACGAAAGCCGGGGACCCCGAGGCAGAACAGAGCACGCGCCAGGAACGTCCTCCGAGGTCCGAACAGCACCGCACCCACGACCACCCAACACACGCTCTTCAACAAGGCCGCCCCACCTCCAGAAGCCATCCCGCAGAGGTACCGACCCCGATCGTTGCGCCCCCCGTGGAGAACCCGCCGTCCAGCCCAGAACCGTCCACACCAGCACCGTCGACTCGGCGTTCGGCGGACCAAGGCCAATCGAGCATCACCCTGCCGTCCGGTTCCCGCATCGGAATCGGTCTCGCCGCAGCGCTCAGCCTCGCCGTTGCGATGACCCGCCTACACCGGCGTCGCCGACACACCACCAGCACCGATGACGTTTCCGCCGAGCAGTTCACACCGCCGCCCGAACCCGTCGCCCAAGCCCGCAAGGCCCACCTGGACCGCACCTACACCGACCACGACGCACCCATCCCCTCCGACGCCGACCTCGCCGCGAACGACCGCGCCACACCGCCACCCGACCACATCACCCTGGGCACCCGCGACGACGCCCCGATCACCCTGCCGCTCGCCGGACTCACCCTCGGCCTGACCGGTGACGGCGCGCACGCCGCCGCCCGAGCCATCACCACCGAACTGCTCGCCAAAGCGCCCCGTGACCGCGCCGAACTCCTCATCCCCCAACCCGCCGCAGTCGCCCTCTATCCCGGCGCCGTCCTCGAAGGCATCCCCGGGCTCACCCTCACACCCACCCTCACCACCGCTACCGCCCACCTACAGGCCGAGGCCATCCACCGCGCCAGGCTCATGGAAACCGCCGACGAACCCGACGTGACCGCTCTCCGCGCCGCTGACCCCGCCGAGCCGCTGCCCACCCTGCTCCTGGCCGCCACCGCCCCCGCACGCACAGCCGCCACCCTCCACGCCATCACCCAGTTCAGCCACACCTACGGCCTCGGAACCCTCCTCCTCGGCCCGGCACCAACGGGAACCACCCTGCACCTCACCGACGACGCCACCGTCACTCACGCCGAAGGACCCCACGCCGACGCGCTCGTAGGAGCCCGCCTGTTCCACCTCACCGCCCACGACGCCAATGCCATGCTCCACAGCCTCCGCACCGCCACCGGAGCGCCCGAACCCGAAACATCCACCGTCCCGCGCCCCCGACCCGACCCCGCCAGGGACCAGACGCCTCAACATGACGACACCGCGACCAGCGAGAGCTTCGTCCCCTCCATCGACCACGACCGGGCCCCGCCGATCCGCCTCCAAGTCCTCGGCTCCGTCCACCTGCACACCGCCCAGGGCCCCATCACCACCGGAGTCCGACGCGACGCCCGCGACCTGCTCGCTTACCTCGCCCTCAACCCCAACGGGGTCACCCGCGAACAAGCCGTAACAGCTCTTTGGTCCAGCCAGGACCCTCACACCACGACCACCACGTTCAACACCGCCATCGCCAACATCCGCAGGACACTCCGCGCCGCGACCGGACTACGCGAACCCATGTACGTCATCCACACCGCAGGTCGCTACCGTCTCGACCCGGGCCTCATCGAAGTCGACGAGCAGCACCTCGCCGCCGCACTCACCGGCGCCCGCCACGCCACCACCGACGCCGACCGCATCGCCGCACTCACACGAGTCACCGACCTCTACACCGACGAGTTCGCCGCCGGCTTCAGCTACGGCTGGGCCGAAAACCACCGCGAACACCTGCGCCGGGCCGTCACCGACGCCCTGACCCGACTCGCCCGGCTCCTCCAACACGACCACCCGGAAGAAGCGCTCGCCGCGCTCGAACGAGCCGTCACCCTCGACCCCTACGCCGAACCCCTCTACCGCACCATCATGCAACTACAGACGCAACTCGGTCATCCCGACGCCGCCGAGCGCACCTACCAACTCCTGACAACCCACCTCATCGACATCGACGCCGAACCCAACGACCAAACCCACGAACTACGCACCAAGCTCCAGCAACACCGCTGACGTCCCCGTGGGTGGCCGAACCGTTCACGCCTGGGAAAACCGCAGCGCAGGAACCCGATGATCAGGGGTGTTACCGAAACCCGTCCGGGGCGTGCCAGATGGTGTCCTCGTTCGTCATCAGCGTCCGCATTCTCTTGTCCAGTTCGGCCTTTGCCACTGTGGAGCGGGCGGCGGCGCGGATGTAGGCGGCCAGGGCTCGGATTTCGCGGGCTCGGTGTAGCAGTCGCATCCCTGGGTGGTTCTCGAGATCTGGGTCGATGCCGTAGGCGGAGCACATCTCCAGCCAGGTGGTTCTGGGGCTGCCGAGGCGGATGACGCCGTAGAGGCTGGGGATGAGGTCCTGGGCTCGCGATCCGTGGCTGACCGAGTCCCAGTCGCAGACCACATGACCGCCGCGGACGGGAATCAGGTTGCCGGTGTGCGCGTCGCCGTGGATCAGCCCGTGGTCCAACCCAGGAGGCATCACGGCGGTGGGGTAGGCCGCGGTGATGTCGGCGCAGCGGCGCAGCAGCCAGTCCCGCTGTTGCGGGGTGAGTGCTTCGGGATGTTGACGCAGGTCGTCCGGCAAGGATCCCAGGGGATCGGTGGTAGGGAGTTTGATCGGCGGGGTCGGCAGTGCGTGCAGGCGACGCAGCAGCCGGGCCAGGTCGGTGACTTTCGTCGACGTCGCGTGCTCGTCAGGTGGCTCGTACCGCCAGAAGGTGGCGGTCCAGCCGTCAACGGTGACCGGCTGTGGGACCGCGTCCAGTGGCTGGACCGTGGGGTAGCCCTGCTCGGCCAACCAACGCGTGACCTGCACCGAGGTAGCAACGCGCCGATCCCATTCGGGGCTGTTGTGCGTCTGGCGAAGCCGCGCAACGGCGTTGGCGTGCGGGAGGTGGTAGACCGCGTTGGCTCGGCCAGAGAGCCGCACCGCGCCCTTGGGGTCGAGCCCGGCCGCCGTGCACACTTGTTGGAGGGGGATCACCTGGTGGTCATGCCCTGCTTGAGGCTACGCCTCACGGGCTCGTTGCCCGCCGAGTTCAATGCGCATGTAGTCGCGCCAGTCCTTGACCCGCCGATCGTCGGAGTGGGGAGCGAGTCTGGTGTCGAAGTCCCGAACCCACTCCTCGGAGCGGCGGGAGGTCAGGGCGTTGGCCATGGGGACGGCGTCCTTGGCTGAGACCAGCGCGTGGTCGAGTTCGCCCATGCCTAGTTGGGCGGTCGCCATGTGCACCGTATTGAGTTGAATCGCTCGCGGGAATCGGGAGTCCAGACCACGTACCGCTCGGTCTGCGCACTGGGCGGCGCGCGGATACTCTCCGATCATCTGCCAGCACAGCCCAGCACACGCGGTGAACTCTGGTTGGGTGAAGTAGGAGATCCAGGTCGGTTCGTTGTCGCCGGGGGCGGCCTGAGCGAAAGCGGTCTCGGCGTCGCCAAGGAGGCGACGGACCCGGGTCTCGCCATGGCGGTCGCGAGTGTCGGCCAGCGTGATGGCGGTGGCTGCGGCTCTTGCCTCCTGCAGCAGAAGATGCGCCATGACGCGCGGGGGTGCCTGGGCCTTCTGCCCTGCTTGGTGAGCCGCCGAAGCCAGCCGCACGGCCCATTGCGGATGTTTGAGGTCGCATGCCTGCTGGGCAAGGATCGACAGAATTCGTGCGGCGGTCAGGTTGTCTCTGGCCGCCTTGGCGAGTTGGAGGGCATGACCGTAGTGAATTTGCGCTAGGCCATGGGAGCCGGTGTCGTAGGCTTCCCAGCCGGCCAGCGCGGTCATCAGCGCGGCGGCCGAGGCTAGGTGCTCACCCACCTCTTCGCTGTAACGGCCCTCCAACAGTGGGGCGATCTTGGTGTTCAAATAGTCCACGACGGCGGGACGTACCAGCCCACCGCCGAACTGTTCGTCCATCTGGCTAAAGGCTTGGGTTGCCTCCCTGATTCGGCGCACGTCCTCCATTCCCACCGATGCGGCAGGGCCCACGCGAAGCTTCAGCTTGTCGATGGGGTCAAGGTTCCACGACAGCAACCATTCGCTTAGCACCGCCGGAACGAACGGCATCGTGCCCAGAAGACGACGTCGCGCAGGATCCACATCCCACCTCCACAACTCGCCGCAAGACTCCACGGTATCCGCTGGCGAGGTGAAGCCCTCCGACTCGCCTGACAACCATGGCGCCACCGGTTCGGCCTCGTCGACGGCGACCCACCGATCGACCTCGACGAGGGTGACGCCGAACATTTCCGCGAGTCGTCTGCGTGAGTTCAACCGGATGCCCTGTTTGCCCTGCTCCCAGCGCGCCCAAGTCGTCGGGGAGACACCGATCTCCTCGGCTGCGGCCTCCTGGGTCAGACCTCGAAGTGCGCGTGCCGCGGAAAGACCCGCGCGGGGTCCACGGTCTGGCTTCTGCACAGCGACTTCGCCTTTCTGACCTCGCAGGAGGTCACCAGTATCGCCCGCGATGACGAGACAGGGGCGTGTGATCGCTGAAACGACCAGTAAACGACCAGATCCCGTAGACGTCCGGCAAAACGGCCAAGCCAACGACCTTCACAACCCGACCGGCAAACGCGAACCTTCACGGGCGAGCAGAGGCGAGTCGCTCGGATGCAGTCCATTCCCCATCACTCGGCTCCGCTCCGCGAGGAGACCATCTGGAAGGTAAGGGGAACCACAGTGACCGCGTTAACGAACAGAAACCGCATTTCGCACCACCGTGCACATAAGGGCCTCCACGCCCCGTGTTCCGCCGGTCCGATGTCGTTCTTGCTCCGTCGAAAATTCCCGGCGGACCAACCTTCGTCCCACGCGAGGCTCTGCACCAGCACGCCGAACATCGCCCGCACCTACGACTACCTCTTGGGCGGGAAAGTCATCGCCGGGGCCAGCCGCGTTTTCGTTGAGGAGCCGATCGGATTCTGGGGAATCCCGAGCCCGCGAAAGGCCGTGCGGTGAGCGCGGTCGATGTGGTCCGGAGTTGGGTGCCGCCGGTGCGGTGTGTGGCTCTGGATTACGGCGGAGTCTTGGACGTGAGGCCCCAACCCGGTAGGTGGGCCATGTCCCCCGAGTTCGTGCCGCCCGGGTACGAGGGCTTCCTGGCGATGGTCTTCAGGCCGCGGAGCCGGGACGCGCGCCGGGTGGGCGGGTCGTTCCCCGTGGACCCGGAGTGCGCCGACGCGGTCCGGGATCTGCACGAGCTCGGGCTGGGCCTGGTGGTCGCGTCCAACACGAGGCCCGGTCAGTCCCGCCATCACCAGTTGGCCGTCGCGGGCGTGCGGGGCCTGCTGCGGGAGGTCCTGCACAGCCACGAGCTCGGCGTGGCCAAGCCGGACCACAAGTTCTTCGAGGCGGTCGTCGCAGCGGCAGGATGCCCGGCGAGCGAGGTCTGCTACGTGGGCGACCGGGTGCGGACCGATGTGGTCCCGGCGGTGGCGGCGGGGATGCGGGCGGTCCTGGTCGCGCCGTCCGGCCAGTCGTCCGAGACGCCGGATCGTTGGCGTGGCGCGTCCGGTGGGGTCCCGGACAGCGCTGCGGTGATCTCTCACATGCGGGAGTTGCCCGCACTGCTCGCGCGAACGGCGGCGGCTTGACGTGCGATCTGTTCCGGCTGATGTGGGGAGCGACGTCATGGTGACCACGTCCCGCCTCCATCCGATCGGCCAGGGTCGGGCGGCCGAGCACGCGGATGACTTGATCGGTCGACTCGACCGTCGGGGGCTGCGTGCCTGCCAGGCCGTGCCGGTGTCGCGCGGGGCGGTCGGGTTGTCGGCCGGGGCGGTGCGGGTTCAGGTAGAGCGCCCAGACGACGCCGTGGACCAAGTGGTGGCGGTGCAACCGGTGTCCCGGTGGCGCGGCGCGGCCGACCTGGCCTGGCATTGGGAGCGTCCCTTGGTGGGGTATCGGCATCCGGTGCGCTGGTTCCAGCCTTTCTGCCCTGCGGGCACGCCGGATCGGGCGGCGGACGCGATCGTGGCGTCGCTGGCCGCGCGGGCGCGCGCCCACGCCTTCTTAGCGCACGCGCCGTTCGCGTCGGCGGGCGGCGACGCGAACGAACGGGAGTTGCTCGACAGCGCCGCCCGACCGGTGCACGCCCTGGTCTACCGGCTGCTGGAGGTCCTCGCCGCGACACAGCGCGGCGTGGAGGACCCGGCGCTGCTGCGTCAACTCTTCGCGATTGACCACCTGGGGATGCGGACGCTGCGTGCGCTGGAACGGCTGGGCGTACTCGGCGGCGCCACCGCGAGGCGGCTGCCGGAGCCGTTGCCCCTGTCGACGGTGATGCGGCAGGCGGCCGCGCAGGTCGAGCACTACCGGCGCGTACGGATCCCGCCGACCGGGATCGACGTGGACGTCCCACAGGACGCCGCACCGGAGTTGGGGCTGTTGCTAGCGGAGCTGATCGAGAACGCGACCCGATTCTCCCACCCCGACACCGACGTGCTGGTGACCGTCGCCGCCACCAGCGGCGGGGTACGAATCGAGGTCGCCGACCGTGGGTTGTCGATGGCGCCGGACAAGCGTGCCGCGCTGAACCGGTTGTTGGCCCAGCCCGATGAGGCCAGCCCCCGCGACCAGATCATCACCGGGACGATCGGGGTGCTGGTGGTGGCGATCCTCGCGCAACGCAATGACGTGCGGGTGGTGCTGAACCCCGGCGCCGACGCGGGTACCCGCGCGGTGGTCGAACTGCCCGACACGGTGCTGCTGACGCCGCGCACAACGACTCCGGGCACGGCGGTCCCGCCCGCGACGAACCCGAGCACCGCAGCACCGGACGAGGGGGACACCCGCCAGCAGGCCGGGTTGGCCGGACCTCCGGGGTGGCCCCCGGTATCGCCCCGTACCGTGCCCCCCGAACTAGGACTCGCAGAGGCGCCCCCGTCACCGGCGGCCGGATCGGTGGACGAGATCTCCTCTCGCCAAGCCGAGACCGGTCCCGCCATCGGCACACCATCGGCAGACCTGCCCGCACTGCCCAGACGCGCCCCGAACCGCACCCTCGGCAGCGCGCCGGGCGCCCGCTCGGGGCCGCAGGTCCCCGCAGCGCGCCCGCCCCGGCGGGAGCGGCCCGCGACCGAACAGGCGGCCGACTTCCTGGAAGCCGTGACCGACACCCCCGACGCCCCCGATGGGCCTGCGGCGGGTTGAGAGCCCGCTCTTCACCACGACCAACCCGCTGGCTGCGAGCCCGTCGCACGCCCGGCGTCCGACCAGGAGGAATGAGACCCATGACGATTCTCCCGACTCCCGCTCCGGCAGAGTCACCCGAGTCCACCGGAGGACCCGGTGAGCGGCGCGACCGTGACCTGGGCTGGTTGCTGGACAACTTCCTGGTGGAGGCGCACGGCGCCGACGCCGCGGTGCTGACCTCGCGGGACGGGCTGCCGATCGCGTGCACGGGCAGGCTCGCAGTGGAAAAGGCCGAGCAGATCGCGGCCGTGGCGGCGACGCTGTACTCCTCGGGCCGCGCCGCAGGGAACATCACCGATCCGCCCGGCGGCGAGGTCCAGCTGCTCCAGCTCTATCTGGAGCACAAGGCTCTGTTGATGGTGAGCACCCACCACCAGCGGCAGCCGACGCGCCCGCTGGTGCCGCGGCCTGCGCCCGGCGCCACGGTGAGCAGACAGTCCTTCACGGAAACGCTGCTGATGGTGCTGCTCGGCCCCGACGCCGACACCCGCACGGTCGGGAAGCAGATGACCGCGCTGATCGAGGGCGTCGCCGAACACCTGCGCACCACCGCCCGCGTCACGACCAGCGGCGCGGCCGGGAGCGGCGTGGACGGTTCCGGCGATGAGCGGTGACCGTCGAGCGTGGATCGCGCAGGAACGTCCAGAGGAGTTGCGGGCCTACATGGTCACCGGTGGTGTGACCCGCCCCCAGTACCCGATGCGGTACGACACCGTGCTGGTCGCCACCGCCCCGCCCGTTCCCGACGTGAGGCTTCAGCCCGAAGCCGCGCAGGCGCTGCGGATGTGCCGTCGGCAGGGGTGGTGTTCGGTCGCCGAGATCGCCGCCACCATCGGCCAGCCGGTCCTGGTCACCCAGATCATCCTGTCCGACCTGATCGCCAGGGGCGCCCTGGCCGATCCACGTGATCACCCCGACGCCAACCCCCACGACCCGAGCCTGCTGCGCGACCTTCTCGATGGCCTCCACGCCCTGGCCTGACGTCCCACCCGACACCCCGACGCCGCCGGGGGTCCGACCTGATGAAAGTCCCATGACCACAACACGTGATCGGGGCGTCGCCCCCCACCTCGCCGTCAAGATCATCGTCGCGGGCGGCTTCGGCGCCGGTAAGACGACACTGATCGGTTCGGTCAGCGAGTCCCCGCCGCTGCTGACCGAAGAGATCCTCACCGAGAACGGGGCGCGGGTCGACTCGCTGGACGGGGTCGCCGCCAAGACCACCACCACGGTGGCGCTGGACCACGGCCGCCGCACCCTGAAGGTGCCCAGACAGCTGACCCTGCTGCTGTTCGGCACTCCGGGCCAGGACCGGTTCCGTGTCCTGTGGGACGAGCTGACCTACGGCGCGGTCGGCGCGGTGGTCGTGGCCGACACCCGCCGCCTGACCGACAGCTTCGACCCGATCGACTACTTCGAGAACCGCAAGATGCCGTTCGTCGTCGCGGTCAACGAGTTCGACGGTGCCCACCGCTATCCCGTCCCGGCCGTCCGCCGCGCCCTGGCCCTGCCACCGCCAGTGCCGGTGGTGCCCTGCGACGCCCGCGACTTCGCATCCGCCGTCACCGTGCTGAAGGCCCTGGTCACCTACGCCCTGACCGCCCGCACCCGCATGGACCCCACCACCGGCCCCCCGGCGGCGCCGGGCCCCGACCCACGACCGCCCCAGGGAGCACACCCGTGACCGACGGCACCTACCTCGGGACCTACCTGGGGCTGTACAGCCGCGACCACGCCCAACCGCTGGCCGCTGCCCGCGAACGCGCCGAGTTGCTGGCCGACCTCGGGCTAGCCGCGCTGGTCCAGGACGAGGAGTTCGACGCGTTCGCCGCGCAGACCGCCGCCGCGTTCGCCGCCGAACTCGGCCCGGCCGCCGAGGGCCTGTACGCCATGGTCAACCTGATCACCGTCCAGCAGACCTTCGTCGGGCTACACAACCCGCCGGGCGAGAAACCAGTGGACCGGACGATGTCGCGGGACCACGGATGGTGCCCAGAGGTGGTCAACCGCCGCGCAGCACTCGTCCTCCCCGACGTGTACGCCTGGCCACGGTTCTCCGGCGGGCACGTGGTGGACTCCATCGGTATCCGGACCTACGCCGGAGCCCCCATCGCCCACGGGCCCAGCGGCACGGTGTTCGGCACCGTGTGCGTGGTCGGCGCCGCCGCGCTGCCCGAAGAGACCGACCACGTGTCGCTGGCTCTGATCAAAGACCACGCCAGCAGGGTGGCAGCCCTGATCGAGGAGCGCACCGGCCAACCCATCACCAGCCAACTCCACGCCGCCGACCCAGACGGCATAGCTCCTGGCGGCAGGGCGTCCAGGCCGGAGCCCGGCTAATGGCCGCAGCGGTGGTCGGTGACCCTGTGCCGGACCGACCACCGGCTGAACGGCCCGAACGACAGGAGGGGACGGTGCCTGTGTTCATGACCGAAACCGATGCTCACCAGGAACTCCGCCGACATGCCCGCGACTTCGCCCGTGAGGAGATCACCCCTCGTCTCGGCCGGATCGAACGCCCCGGCGCGGTCGAGGCCGAGATCGTCCAGATGATGGCCCGGCTGGGCTGGGTCGGCGCGGCCGTCCCCACCAAGTGGCACGGGACCGGTCTGGGGCACCTCGCCAAGACGATTCTGTTGGAGGAGATCTCGCTGGCGAGCCCCGCGATGGGCGCCGCCCTTCAGGCGGCCCAGCTCGGCGCGGCGACACTCCTGCACTACGGCAGCGAGGCCCAGTTACGGGACTGGATGCCACCGATCGTCGCGGGTGAATGCCTACCGACGATCGCGGTCACCGAGGAGGAGTCCGGTGGGCACGTGCTGGACATGCGGGCCACCGGCCGCCGCGACGGCGACCACTGGGTGCTCACCGGCCGCAAGACCTACATCGGCAACTCCCATCTGACCGACGTGATCGGTGTCGTGGTCCGCACTGCCGCCCCCTCCGCTTCGGCCGGTTCGCGGGCCCTGTCGGCGTTCTGGGTCGAGACGAAACGGCCGGGAGTCCGGCGCGTCCCCTACCGGCCCGCGCGCGTCCTGCACGGCTTCTCGTTCGGGGATCTGGTGTTCGAGGACGTCCGAGTCCCCGCCGCGAACATGATCGGCGACGAGGGCGACGGTCTCGACGTCGCCTACGCCGCCTCGATCCTGGCGGGCCGCCCCAACCTCGCCGCCGTCGCGCTCGGCATTCACCGCGCGCTCCTCGACGAAACCGTCGCGTTCACCCGAGCGCGCCAACGCTATGGCGAACCACTGGCCGACCACCCGGTCATTCGCCAGCGGATCGGACAGATCAGGGCCCGCCTCATGGGCGCCCGCGCGAGTGCCTACCAGGCGGTGCATCTGCTCGACCACGCCCGGCCGTCCGACACCGACCTGATCAACGCCAAACTCCAGGCCGCCAGCACCGTGCGCGCCTCGGCCGACGACGCGATGCTCGCCCACGGCGCGGCCGCCTTCCGCACCGACCGCCGCATCGGGCAACTCGCCCAGGACGCGCTCGCCATGGACCCGCCCGCCGGGACCGCCGACGTCCAGCGCCACCGCCTCGCCGAGGACGCCCTCGGCACCGACCACCGCCCGTACTCGGTGCGGCTGGCAGACCGGGTCGCATTGCACCCGCTCCCCGCACCGCCCGCAGACACCGGATCCGGCCACGCCTCCTAGACCTTCCTCCACCCGAACCCGCCCCCGGGGCGGTCCGAACAAGCACAGGGACACCTTTGAAACGCCGCCACCGACCCCACACCGACCAGCTCCGTACGAGCGGAGTCGTCGCCGATAAGGCTGCGGCACCCCCGCCGATTCCCGCCGTGGAACCCGCCCACACCCGGCGGCGCGCTCCGGCCTCCAGGCAGACGTGCCGGACGGTTACCGCGCCGGAGTGGTCGCTACGGCACGCCGTGGCCGCTCCGTTCGTCGCGCTCGTCGCGATGGCGGTCACCGCCGTCGTGACGCTGATCGTGCTGGCGGCGGCGGGAGCCGTCCCTGACAAGGACGACCAGGACGGGCAGCTGGTCGTGAACGCCGCATGCGTCGCCGTGGGCGGGCTGATCGCGGCGTGGACGTTGAGCGTGTGGAGACATCGGCGGGCGCGGCCACGCCTGACCGACTTCGCCCTGGTCCCCTCACCGCGCTCACCAGGCGTCGTCATTGGCTGGACGCTCGGGGCGGGCGCGACGCTGATGCTGGTGATGGCCGCGTACGCGCTGCTGGTCCCGGCACGCCAGGACACCGCCGTGGTGGTGCGGGACGCCCACGGGGCCCAGTTGGCCGTGCTGGTGGTCCTGGTCGTGGTCCTGGCTCCGGTCAACGAAGAGGTGCTGTGCCGCGGCGTGATCTACGCCGGGCTACGGTCCTGGCGCGGGCCGTGGTGCGCGGCGCCGGTCACCGCACTCCTGTTCGCCGTACCGCACGCGGACTGGAAGCTGATGCCCGTCCTCCTCGCAGCCGGTGGCGCGCTGGCCGTCGTGCGGGAGCGGACGGGGTCCCTCGCCCCGGCGATCGCGTTGCACTCGGGGCTGAACTCGGCCGCCATCTGCACGCGGGCTCCCCTGCTCACAGCGGCACTGACCGCGCTGATGCTCACGGTCTGTGCCGTCATCGCCTTCCGGCCGCGCCCCGCGACCAAGGACCTCCCCGTCCCACCAGGTACGGCCTTGAGCGACCACCTCGACAGCCGGTCGTCCCCACTCGTGTGAACGGCCACACCACCTCGCCCATGCCGCCAAACCCTTCATCACCTGCGGAAGACAATCGCGAACCCCCCTGCATGGCCACTTCCCAGCACAATCCGCCCGGCGACATGCGCACCGGCACCGTAAGCCGAGAAAGGTTCCCAACCGCGTGGCCCGATTCCCAGATGATGTCCGGAACGAGGTCAAGAGGAAGTCGATTGTGCGGCAGGGCGCCGACGCTTATCCCGCTATGGCGGAACCCTAATCCGACCTGCGGCTGCCGCCTTGACATCCAGCATGAGGTAGCCATACCAAGCAATGGCACTAATTCCGTGTGACCCCATGCGGATACGAAGCGGCCCCGGACGCGGTGACTGCAACACCGGCCGGGGCCTGACTGGAAAGCGAGCTTCCGAGCCATGGCCGACTCTACCCACCAGCCCACCCCTACCGACGGGAAGCGTGACGCGGAACCCTGCCCACCGTGGTGCAGGGCCGACCACATCAACTCGGCCGAACACTCCGGAAGGGTCGTTGCCGTTCAGCTCGCCGAACCCGTCCACCTGGGCGAAACCCGCCCACCGGACCTGCTCGTGGCGCTGCACCAAGACCCCGGCACCGGCCCACAGATCATCCTGTCCCACGAGGACCGGCCCGAGGAATACCCGCTCACACCGGCCGAGGCGCGCAAACTGTCCGGACACCTGGCCGCGCTAGCGGTCAGCGCTGAGACCGCGCCGAGCACGGACCGTGACGCCGCGACGGTCACCGCCCGCCCGTCGTGGCTGGCCGACCATTGCCCACGCTGGTGTGAGAACAGCGGCGACCACTCCGGCCACGACCACTACAGCAACCGCCGCCACCTGGGCCCATCCCGGGAAGTCATCCTCACGGCCGTCGACGACCACCGCACCGCCCGCCAGGAACAGCCCCCCATGGCACGCGCGCACCTGTTCCAGCACTACCGCGAGATCGGCCCGCGCATCGACATCGCCCGCGACGACACCCCTGTCGGTATCCAGTTCACGTTGGAGGAAGCCGAGAATTTCGCCCACAAGCTGCTGGCGATCGTCTCCATGGCACGGACCGAATAGCGTTCCGCGAAATCCCGCGAGAGCCTTGTCAGGTCACGGCGGCTGGCAGGGCTCTCGCATTACCGCATTTGCGTCTTGGCATCTGTCCCATTCGCTTGGCCGAACTGGGCGAGGTATATAAGGCCTGAAACCGGCCGAGACAAAGAGCCCAGACCCGTCAGCGGGACATCCAATCGTCTCACCTGAGGTGGCCCGCGACGGCAGAATGCGCCACGCCCTCGTTCACGGGATTCATGCCTTGACACCTATCAAACAGTCGCGCCTCAATAATCCTTCCCTTAATCGGCACCCCCGCATTTATCAGCGGGAATCCGCGAGGCGGAGGAGACATGCCCGTAAGAAAGCCGGAAGAACCACTCGACGGCCGCGAACAAAACTACATCTGGAACTTCTCGGCGCCACATCGCTTGCCGGAAATGCGAGGCAAGCTGGCCACCTGGCTGTCCGAACGTGGTGCCGACTTCTACCTGGAGTCGTTGATCGTAGGCAGTCAGCAGATCCGCCCACCCGGCCCGTTGTCGCAGTCGGCCACGCGACTCGCCGAACAGGAACACCACCGCGTCACCGAGGGTGAACTGTTCTGGGTGAGCGCGGACATGACCGAACTGGCCCGGCACGCCGGCCGACGACTGACCCGTCACGAGTTGTTCGAACATGACCTGCCCGACCGATGCGGATTCATGGTGTTCGAGACCCCGCTGGCCGACTCCTGCGTTGATGGACTGCGGCTGGAGATCGTTGCCGTGAGCTGGGGTCTCATCGAGCCGCCACTACTGGTGACCGAGGGGTCGCGCGAGGTACCGGTGGGATCGCGATGGGCTACGGGAGTCGGGGT
Source organism: Actinomadura meridiana (assembly GCF_039537545.1). NCBI lineage: Bacteria > Bacillati > Actinomycetota > Actinomycetes > Streptosporangiales > Thermomonosporaceae > Actinomadura > Actinomadura meridiana. The sequence continues at coordinate 15,158 of NZ_BAABAS010000031.1, read as the reverse complement.
GTGGTTCACCTTCTACAGCGACCCCAACGGGTTCTTGGAGGCCAACCTGCAGAACCTCACCGAGGTGCGTCTGGTGTGGCGGCGGCAGACCGGACCGTTCCTGCCCGACAACGAGCTGGTGTGGGCGCTGAACCAGCCGGAGGACCTACCCGAGGAGGAGGACGTCACCAGCGCATGGGGCCGGACCGTGGTGGCGGCGTGGCTGTTGATGCAGCAACCCTTGGCCTCACATGGGACCGAGCGGGCGCTGCGGCCCGCACGACGACGGCTGACCAAAGCGGGGCTCCCCACCGATGACGTACGGCTGGTCCGCGTACGACGACCCGAACCGCGTGCCACCGATTCACGGCCTGGCGCGGGTCGGGAGTACTCGGTGCGGTGGTGGGTGGAAGGCCACTGGCGTCGCTACCGCTGCGGTCCGGGACGCGAACGCGTCGAGCGCCGCTGGATCAGCCCGTACCTGGCCGGGCCGGGTGACAAGCCCGTCCAAGGCGCCCAGCGCGTAAAGATCTGGGACCGGTGACACCGCAACACCCCTCGGGACCGGTTTCGGCGGCGAGGCAGATGCTGACGAGTGGCAGAGCGCGGCCAGTGTCGATGAACTCGGTATCGAGGGAGGGGTGCGTGGTCACCACAAGCCGAGTTCTTCGAGGAGGGTGGCGGCGCGGGGCATGGTGGTCGAGGGTCTGCCGGTGACCGGGTTACGGGGAAGCGGGACAGCGGTATTGAGGCGGATCAGGTCACGCCAAACGAGGAGTTGTTGGTACTGGCCGGTGATTGCGCGGCATCGGGGGCGTTCAAGTCGCGGACTGTCGCGCAGGTGTTCCAGGTGGATTCCTCCGGCCAAGAGGTCTGCGGCGGTCTTGGGGCCGACGCCTCTGATCCCTGGGATGTTGTCGGCGGGATCTCCGGTGAGCGCCCGGTAGTCGGGCCATTGGTCGGGGTGGACGTGGTGGCGGTCGTGGACGTCCTGGGGCCTGATCTGGCGGCGGGCGGGGTTGAGGATGGTGACCTCGTCAGCGGCGAGTTGCAGCAGGTCGCGGTCACCGGAGTAGCAGGTGACGGTACGGCCCGCGCTGACGGCCTGGTGGGTGAGGGTGGCGATGACGTCGTCGCCCTCGTGGTCGTCGAGCTCGATCCAGGACACTCCGGCAGCGTCCAAGCCGTCCTTGACCAGAGGGAGAGAGCGGATGGGCGTGTGGTCGGCGTCGGCCCGGTTGGCCTTGTAGGCGGTGTCTCAGGCTTGGCGCCCGGCGGCGGCGTTCTCTCCGTCGAAGACGACGACGATCTCATGGTCGGGGGCTTCTTCGAAGTGGGTCTTACGGAGGATGGCCAGGAACCCGAACACGCCGGTGAGGTCGCGCGACCCGTCGCTGGACATGATTCTTTTCTCGCTGAAGCCCCACCATGAACGGTAGAGAAGGTGGTGTCCGTCAACGGCGAGCAGCGGAGTCACAGGGTCCCCTCGAGCATACGGGTGCGTTGTCGTGGGCCTGTGACCGGGGCGAGCGGGTACCGGCCGTTGGAGACGGCGGCGACCTTGAGGCTACCGGGTGGTGGCCGTGGCGATGGTGAACAGGCGGGTGAGCGTGTCGGTGTAGGCGGGGACGACGTCGCGTTCAGCGGCGGTCTTTCGGTAGGCGGCAATGTTCATGGACCTGCGGGCCTGGCTGGTAAGTCCGGTCGCCTCACCGATCACGCTGGTGAGAGCGCCTGGCTGGCCGGGGTCGTACAGCAGGCCGGTGTGTCGGTGGGTGATGGTCTCGGGGAACCCATCGCGGTCGGGGGCGACGGGTCCGCCGTGGCGGGCCCACAGGGCGACCTCCAGGGGGAGGTTGGCGAGGGCCTCGCCGCGGGAGGGGCAGGCGACGGCGACGGTTTCGGGGAGGCTGGCCAGGGCGCGGGGCAGGTCTCGGGTGAAGCGGGGAATGTAGGTGGCGCGCAGCCCGGTGGCGATGATCTGTTGCTGGTAGGCGCGGGTGAGGGTGTCAAGTCTGTCGTTCAGGTCTCACGGAATCTGAGATAAAGCGTCAGAGTAAATTGCTGCAGCCGACGGCAGCGCACATTGACCCCGCCGCCCGTGTGGCAGAGTCTTCTTAGATGACCGAGCACGCCACCACGATCACCTTCCGAAGTCTGGACGGGCTGCGCCTGGCCGGCACGCTGGTCAAACCCGACGGCGCCCGAGGGGCCGCGACGGTGCTCGTGCACGGCGGTGGCGTGACACGTGAGGAGGGCGGCTTCTTTGCCCGGCTGGCCTCAGGGCTGGCAACTGCGGGCCTACCCTCGCTCCGGTTCGACCTACGCGCGCACGGGCAAAGCGAGGGCGAGATGCAGACCCTCACCCTGTCCGGCGTCGTGAACGACATCCGAGCAGCCGTTGAAGAAGCGCAGAAGGTCAACGACACAGAATCCGTGAACGTGCTCGCCGCGAGCTTCAGCGGTGGTCTCGCCGCCTTCTTCGCCGCTCGCCACCCCGCGATGGTCAACAGACTCGTGCTGATCAACCCGCTGCTGCACCACAAGCGCCGTCTCATCGACGAGAAGCCGTACTGGCACGACGACCACCTCGACGACGACGCGGCCGAGCAGTTGGCCACGCAGGGCTACTTGGCTCACTCGCCGACCTTCAAGCTGGGTCGGCCGCTCTTGAACGAGTTGTTCTATCTGCGGCCCTACGACGCCCTCGGCGAGGTGACAGCGCCGACGTTGATCCTGCACGGCACAGCCGACACGTTCATCCCGATCGACTCATCGCGAGACGCGGTCGGACGCTTCGGCGGCGAGGCTCAGCTGATCGAGATCGAGGGAGCCCAGCACGGGATAGCCGTCCACGATGACCCCCGGTACCTCGACCCCCAGACCCAGAGCTGGCAGGCGGAGAGCATCACCACGATCGCCGACTGGCTACGGGCCGCGCCGGGCTTGTAAGCGATGGGTCTGCCAGACTTTGATCAGCGTCGATGCGCCTCAATGACCCGGTAGCAGGACCGGTTCTACCGGCGCTCCGGGGCTCGGGTCATGCGAGAACGGCTTGCCGAAGTTCCTGCACCGCAGGGCGTTGCCGCCAAGTACGGAGCCGGCCGACGACGCGCAACACCTCACGGTGAGTACGAGCGGAGTCGGTCGCCCTTGCGATCTCCAGTGCGGACAGCGCGGACGCGGCGGCGTTATCGGGGTCCTTGGTGGCGGCGTACGCCGCGCCTTTGAGTGACAGGAAGTACCCGAAGTCGCGCTTGGAAAAGGCTGCCTGAGTCAGGTGGGCCTCGTAGAGTTCGAGAGCGCGGTCCGGTCGCCCAACCTCGGCGTGGCAGATCGCCACCTGTAACTCGAAGAGGGCCTTGTTGAAGTGGGAGCCCATCCCTGCAGAGGAGGTCGCCTCGGTAAGCAGCTCGCGAGCTTGCTCGATCTCGGACTCCATGGCGGTGACGTCCTGGTCGAGCATGGCGTGAGCCCGCGCCGCTTGTTGCGCGGCTTCGGCCTGCACGTGTGGCGGCAGACGCCACGGTCCCTCTTGGACCGCTTGGACGAAGGCCATCATTCCAACGGCGTCTCGTTCGTCCCAAGCCGCCTGCGCCTTCTTCAGCAGGACGTAACCCTGCATGGCAGAGTCGGCTGCCGTCTGGGCCCATTCCATCGCCCGATCTCGCCAGTATCCGGCGGGGTGCCCTGCTCCGAGGTCGCGGTAGAACCATCCAAGAAGTTCGGCGGCGAGCGCGGCGGTGCGCAGGAGCGCACGTCGGACGTCGGGGCGGGCGTCGCGGGCGGTTTGGTCGATAGCGGTGACCAGTCCGAGGACAATCGGGATGCTGGCCGCAGCGCCGACGGTGCGGTCGAGGCCGGCCGCCTCGTCGATGCGGCGGCGGAAGTGCTCGACCAGCGCCGCGTCGGCGTATCGGCGAGCATCCTCAAGGGCGGCGGCAATGTGCTGAAGCTCCGCGACACCGACCGTCGGCAGCGTGATGGCAGCGACCCCGCGTTTGAGAAACGTCCGGCGTAGCAGTTCGCTCACCCGGGTCCACTCGTCGTCGGTCTCGACCGTTCCGGTCTGTTGGGATGGCAGGGCTTCGGCCACTATTGGCTGGGGCCACATGCCTCGCGCGTCCGGAAGGGCGCGGCGCCGATCCCGTTCGGCCGCAGCCTCCAGTACAGACCGCTCGACATCGAGCCCGGCTGCCAGCGCGGCGAGCCAGGCTTCGGGCCGGCGCCTTCCCCGTTCCCATCGAGACACTTCGGCTCGGGTGACGGTCGCGGTGCCGGTGATGGCGCACAGGCGCGCGGCGAGATCGGACTGAGACATTTCGGCCTGCTCCCTGAGCTGTTTCAGGAGCGCCGGAAGCTCTGCGGCAGTGTTCATGACCTGCGGTCTCCGTATAGGCCGCCAGGGGCCAGGTAGGGGCCTGCGAACAGGCTCTCCTCCTACATCGAGGAGGGAGAGAGGTTTGTTGCGTCCACGTTCACACATGCGGCTGACCTTGGCGGGAGGACCGGTCATGTTTCGCGCTTCCCACAGCGGCACCAGCTTCTCGTCCGCGTCGCTGGACCGGGAGGAGCCACAGGCGCACGCACGAGGCCTGCTTCTGGGATTGGCCGCAGAACTTGAGTGTCTCGGCCTGCGCGCCCGCGTTGTCGAGGAAGTGTTGCGCCCGGTCACACTGCGGGTGTGGGAGCCGCAGCGGCAAAGCAGCTCCGCCGAGGTGGTGGCCAGCCAACGCGTCGAAGGCGGGTTCGTCTTCGTCCTCATGAGCGACGGTGCCATGGGGCTGCCGGCGGCCATCGTCCCGGCCGACGTTCCTACAGTGGCCGCACGCGAGCTTGCTGACCGCTTGCAGGCTCACAACAAGGCATCCCAACCACTACGCCGCCGGAACCAACCAACTCGTGAGACGGCTTCCGGCCCCATGGGCCACCCCGCGAGATCAGGATCCATCACCCCGGCAAGGAAAACGGAGGAAGCATGAGCCCCAAGCCCGTGGAGACCGAGACGCGTGCGGCCGACGCCGATGGCGCGTTCGACCTGGACGTGCGCCTGCTGGAGATCACCGACCCCGCCGGCCTCGTCAACGTGACCGACGACGGATGCACCAGCACCTGCGGGGCCTGCGTGAGTGGCGCCGTCTGACCAGCGCGTCACCACTCGCCCCAGCGCGCCGGCGCCGCCGTACGGATCTCCCTACGGCGGCGCTGCGGCTGGTATCCGCATCGTCGACTCGGAGGTGCTCGTGCGTGCCCCCACCCGTCCGGACGTCTTCCGGGCAGCAGATGCAGCGCTCATCCGCGCTGCCGCCTATGAGGGGCCGACTCTTCCGCCATGGCCCGACTTGACCGACTCCACGCCAGCGAGCGTGCCCGCGTGGATAGCTTGGCTTCGGGCTGTCTGGGAGATCGACGACGTTGCCGAGGCTTTGGGCCATGCCAGCCCCGCGCTCGCGCGTCAGGTGAGCGTTCTGTGCGCTGGGAAGGACACCGAAGCTCGCGCGACCCGACGCGCCGCGCTTTCCGTCGCTCGCTATCTGCAGCGCTTGGTAGGACGCGCGACGCCGTTCGGGTTTCTCGGCGGCGTCTCGCCCCTGTCGTTCGGCGGCGATGTCTGCCTACGCTGGGGTGGACGGCACCGGGCCATCGCCCGTGCCGGCGCGGAGTGGTTGGTCGGCATCATCGCCCAATTGGAAGGCTGTGCGGAGCTCCTCGGCCGGCTGCCGGTCATCGCCAACACCACCATGATGGTGCGCGGTGACCGATTGATCGTCCCCTACCAGCCCCTTGCCAACGGACGGGGAACGGGCGCTGCAGAAGTGTCGCTGCGGTACAGCGCGGCGGTACGGGCCGCAGTGCAGTGGGCGGACACGCCGATCGGCTTCGACGATCTGAGCGCCAAGCTGCAAGCAGAGTTTCCCGCAGCCGGCCCGCCGCGGATCACCGCGATGCTGACCGAGCTGGTGGGGCGTGGAGTCTTGATCACGAGCTTGCAGGCGCCGAGCACCGAACCAGACGCTTTCGGCTACCTGCTGGAGCAACTCCACAAAGCCGACGCTTCTTCCGTGGCACCGATTGCCAGTCTGGTGGCCGAGCTCATCGAGATTCACGATCTCCTGCAGAAGCACAATCAGACCACCCAGGAGGCGGGCCCGGGTCTCCGCCGGGCCGCTGCCGCACGGATGAGCGGTCTGGTCGCGGTGGAGAAGCATCCATTGGCGATTGACCTGCGGTTGGACGCAGCGGTAATTCTTCCGGGCAAGGTCGCGCGAGAGATCGAAAACGCCGCCTGGACACTCACGCGCTTGAGCCCCTTCCCCGCCGGCTCCCCAACGTGGCGCGCCTACCACCAGCGGTTCTACGAACGTTTTGGTATCGGGTCGCTGGTACCGGTCCTGGACGTGGTGAGCGACAGCGGCATCGGCTGGCCTGACGGCTACCCAGGCACGGTGACACCTACCCGGCCACCTGCCCTGTCGAGCCGCGACCAGGTACTCCTCACCCTGGCCCAGAACGCGGCCATCGACGGCCGCAGCGAAGTGGTGCTGGACGATGAGCTCATCGCGGCCTTGGAGTTGGGGCCTGACCAGCGTCGCCCGCCGCCGCACCTGGAACTCGGCGTCCGCGTGAATTCCGCGGACCAGACCGCGTTGCGCCGAGGAAACTTCACGCTGGAGGTGGTGTCGGTCTCGCGCGCCGCTGGAGTATTGACCGGCCGGTTTCTGAGCGTCCTCGATCCAAATGACGCCAGCGCCCTGTCCAGCGGCCTGTCGAATCTCCCGGCCAGTTACCAGGACACTGTCCCGGCGCAGTTGTCGTTCCCGCCGCTGGATCCGGCGACCGCGCACGTGACCCGCACACCGCAGACGCTCTCGACCGTGATTAGTCTTGCCGAGCACCGTCCGGTCGGCAACACCGCGCTGACCATCGACGAGTTGGCAGTGGGCTGTGACGGCCGCAGGTTGTACTTGGCAGTCCCCGCACGAGGCCGGCGGCTGGAAGCGGCGGGGCTGCACGCGCTGAACCTGAAGACGCATACGCCCCCGCTCGCGCGTTTCCTAACGGAGTTGAGCCGCGCTCAATGCGCTCAGGTGACGACATTCGACTGGGGAGCCGCCGCCCGGCTGCCGTTCCTACCCCGGCTGCGCCATGGACGGACGATCCTCTCGCCAGCACGATGGCGGCTCGAATCGGCCGACCTTCCAGCCGACTCGCAACGGGGGGAGGTGTGGAACGAGGCCCTGTCCGCCTGGCGAGCCGGCCGCCGCATACCGCGCCGGGTGCATCTATCCGAGGGCGATCGGTCACTGCCGTTGGATCTAGACGAACCCGGGCACCGCGTCCTTCTCCGTGCCCATCTCAGAAAGACGTCCCACGCCTTGCTGACCGAGGCGCCCAAGCCGCAAGACACCGGATGGTGCGACGGCCGAGCGCACGAGATCATCGTGCCGCTCGTCGCCAACACACCCCCGCAATGGCCACGGCTGCCGACACCATCGCCGGAACGAATCATCGGCCGACATGACCAGAGCCAGACGCCGGGCACGTCCCCGGTGGTGCTTGCCAGCCTGTACGGGGACGTCCACCGGCAGGATGTCATCCTCGCCGAGTACCTGCCGGATCTGCTCTCGCGCTTCGAAGCACTGCCGGACTGGTGGTTTGTCCGCTACCGCGATCCGGACCACCATCTACGGCTACGAATCGCACTGCCCGACCCGACCGCCTTCGGTGAAGTCGTCCACCTGGTCAGCACTTGGGCGGACGAACTCCGCCTTCAGGGATTGCTGCGTGAGGTGACGTATCCGACCTCCCATCCTGAGACCGGCCGATGGGGTTCCGGCCCAGCGTGGGCAGCAGCCCAGAAAGTGTTCGGCGCCGATTCACTTGCGTTGCTCATTCAACTTGGCCTGCCACAGCGGCCGCACCGGCAGGCACTGGTGGCTGCCCACACCGTCGCGATAGCCGCAGCCTTCATGGGGGACGTCGCAGCGGGCATGCGGTGGCTCGTCGACAACATCCCGGCCGCCGCCCCGACGAAGGTTCAGCGTCCGGTGTTCAGCGAAGCCGTCCAGATCGCCAACCCCGACGACGAGTGGGCTGCACTGCGCGCAGTACCCGGTGGCGCGGCCATCACCGAAGCATGGAAGCAGCGCCACCAGGCAGTTAGGGAGTACCGCGCCCACCTACCCGGCCCTCACACCCGCGGCATCTTGACCGACGAGGTCCTGCGATCCCTCATGCACGTGAACTTCGTACGGGCCTGCGGCATCGACTTCGACGACGAAGCCATCGGCCTCTACCTCGCACGCTCCGCCGCGCTCTCTTGGACGGCCCGGACCACGGGTGAACGCCCATGACCAGCGGACACCCCACCAACAAACTCGCCGACACCATCGCTGACCGCTTGGCACATCCCGATGCCGTCCCCAGCCACCTTGCGCGGCGCCCATGGTGGCGACAATCGCTCGCCCACGGAGCACCCGGTGTCGCGCTACTGCATATCGAGCGTGCCGCCACTGGACTCGGCTCATGGCAACGCGCCCACGACTGGCTCGCCTACGCCACCCACGCCCCACTCACCACCGGAGCCGACAGCCACCTGTTCTACGGCGCCCCCGCCATCGCACACGCCCTCAACTGCGCTGCCGAGCAACGCCCCGGCACCTACCAGGACGCCCTAAAGCGCCTCGACAAAGTGATCACCGCGGACGCCCGCGCCCGCGTCGACGCAGCCCACGCCCGTATCGACGCAGGCCGGCTTCCCAGCCTGAACGAGTTCGACGTCATCCGGGGCCTGACGGGCATCGGCTCCTACCTCCTCCGCCGCGACCCGGACGGAAAGCAACTGCGTGCAGTCCTCGAATACTTGGTGCGTCTCACCGAGCCGATTAACGTCAACGACCAGACGCTGCCGGGCTGGTGGGTCGACACCGGACCCGATGGGCACCACAACGAGCGATTCAGGCACGGCCATGCCAACTCCGGACTCGCCCACGGAATCGGCGGCCCCCTCGCCCTGCTCGCGCTGGCCACTCAACGCGGCGCCGGCGTCGACGGCCAGTCGGACGCAATCACCAGAATCTACGCCTGGCTCGACCGCTGGCGCGTTGCTACCCCAACTGGTCCGGCCTGGCCCTACTGGGTCAACCGTTCCCAGCTACGCGCGGGACACCGGGCCGTCTCCAGCTCACAACGCCCCGGTTGGTGCTATGGCACCGCAGGCCTGGCCCGTGCCCAGCAGCTCGCCGCCCTGGCGACCGGCGACGACGACCGCCGGAAGATGGCCGAGCAAGCCATGCTGCACGCTCTGACCAAAGCCGCCCTGCGCCCGGAAAGCGGCGACCCCTCGCTGTGCCACGGACACGCCGGGCTCGTCCACATCGCTGCCCGAACCGCCGCCGATGCCGACCGCGATACCGCGCGCCGCCTTCGCGCTGGGCTGCCGCCCCTTCTCCGCGTCGTGTCCGCTGCCGCCACCGGCGATGAAGAGCTCGAACCTGCCCTGCTCGAGGGGGCGACCGGCATCGCCCTGGTCCTCTCCAATGCCGCGGCCATCCCCAGAACGAGCTGGGACGCCTGCTTGCTCATCACCTGATCGACCCGCACCCGTGAGGACACCACTCCAATGCGCGCACCTGGCTGGCACCAACTCGACATCGCCTTCCCCGACCGAGTGACAGCCGCAACCGTCGCCGCCCACGACCTGCTCCCCGCGCTGGACGCCGCCCAAGACGACGGTCATCTCCAGGACTGGTGGTTCCTGCGTAAGAGTTCATGGCGGCTGCGCTACCGGGCCGACGCCCCCGATACCGCCGCCATCCCCGACCTGCTGAACAAGCTCACCGCCAGCGGACGCATCAACGGATGGACGGCCGGGATCTACGAGCCAGAGACAACTGCGTTCGGCGGAGAAGCGGCGATGGACGTCGCGCACACGCTCTTCCACCACGACAGCCGTCACATCCTCATGCGAACCGCGCAGAACGCCGCCCCGGCGATCGGACAACGCGAGACCACGGTCCTGCTGTGCAGCGCGATGTTCCGCGCCGCCGGCCTGGACTGGTACGAGCAAGGCGACGTCTGGCAGAAGGTGGTCGAGCTCCGGCCGCTGGCCTCTACGACGATCGATCCCGTACGGGCCGCCGTGCTCAGGCGATCGATGCAGTTACTCATGACCGCCGATCCCCGCGACCTCCCAATCCAAGATGGCGACCACGCCTTCAACGACCAGTGCGGCTGGCTCGCCGCATTCGTACAGGCAGGCCGAGACCTCGCCGGTCTGGCCCGTCAAGGACGCCTGTCACGAGGGCTGCGCGCCGTGCTCGCCCACCACGTCATCTTCCACGGCAACCGAGCCTCAGTGTCGACCACGGAACAAGGCATCCTCGCGAGGCTGGCGGCCAACGCCGTCTTCGACACCGACACCGACGATTCGTCCACACCCATCACCCCGACTACTAAGGTCATCCCAATGACTACGCTCAGCGATGAAGGCTCTCTGTTGTCCGCCGACCAGTTGAGGGACGCACTCACCGACCGGCTGCGTGAGCGCGACGTCCTGCGCAGCGCGCGTGCCGAGGCCGCGTTCCGGCGGACACCGCGGCACCTGTTCCTCCCCGGACTCCCTCTCGACCAGGCGTACGCCGACAAGCCCATCTACACCAAGACCGACGAGAACGGCGTGAACATCAGCGCCGCCTCCGAGCCGTGGATGGTCGCCGCGATGCTCGACCAGCTCGACGCACAGCCCGGCGAACGCATCCTGGAGGCCGGAGCCGGCACCGGCTACAACGCCGCGATCATGGCCGCCATCGTCGGCGACAGCGGCCGCGTCACCACCATCGACGTCGACGAAGACCTCGTCACCAGCGCCCGCGAGCACCTCACCGCCGCCGCCATCACCAACGTCGACGTGATCCTCGGCGACGGCGCGCTCGGCCACCCCGCTCGCGCCCCCTACGACCGCCTCATCGCCACCGTCGGCGCCTACGACGTGCCCACCGCCTGGCTGGACCAACTCGCCCCCGGCGGGCGCCTGATCGTCCCCCTACGGCTACGCGGCACCAACTCCCGCAGCATCACCTTCGAACGCAGCGACAGCGGATGGCGCAGTCGCGACAGCCGCCTGGCGGTCTTCATGCCACTGCGCGGCATCGGCGACGACGCCCGCCACTACCTCCACCTCACCCCCGAACAGGACGTGACCCTCCAAATCCACAAGGACCAAACGGTCGACGATGCCGCGATCACCGACGTCCTGCAGACCGAGCGGCACGAGACCTGGACCGGCGTCCTGTTCCCGCCCGCTGTCCCGTTCGAGTGGATGGAGCTGTGGCTATGCCTGCGGCTCGACAACGCACTGATGCGAATGAACGTCCACCCCCAAGCCAAGGAACGCCTGGGCTTGACTCCCATGTTCGGCTGGGGCGCCATGGCAACCGTCGACGACCACGACCTGGCCTACCTCACCATCCGCCCCGCCCCGCCCTCCGCAGACGGCGGCAAGCTCTACGAGGTCGGAGTCATCGGCCACGGCCCCAACAGCCACCGCCTCGCCGACCAGGTATCCGAAGAGATCCGCACCTGGGACACCCACTACCGTTCCCGCAGCGTCCACTTCGAACTCCAAGACACGACCGCCCCGGCCGACCCCGCCGCAGGCCGCTTCGTCTTGGACCGGCCCCATCACCCCATCACGATCACCTGGGAGTGACGCCGTGGACGCCACCGAGCCGGCGCTCCGCTGGTTCCCGCTCGTCGCACGCGCTCGGCCCGCCTGCGCGCCGCTCGACAAGCGGGTGGCCGCGCTGTGCACCCTCGCAGAAACGGCAGCACGATCAAACGACCAGGCCGCCGCGTCCGCCGTCCATAATCAAGCGGCCCTGCTGGCGTCCGACGTCGGCATGCCGACCCTTGCCCGCGAGTTGTGCCACCGCCACACCGAGTTCTACTTGCGTGCTTGCCCCCTGGATGCCAGAGCCGCCCGCCGGGCCCTCGAACCCCTGGTCAACCTCGCCCGACTCCATATTCGCGACGCCAACGGCGGCAGCGCCTTCCGCCTCCTGGACACCCTCTACGAGGCCGTGACGTCGGGTACGGACATCGTCGTCGACGACCTCCTCGTTCCCGTTTCCACACTGGTCGCGTCACCGGCCGAATGGCAAGAACTCCGTCGCTGGCTGTGGAGCGTCCACCTTGCCGACGGCACCCGAGCACTGACCAGTGCCGGCCAATGGCAGGAAGCCCTCGTTCACCTGCGTCGCCACCGAGGCATCGGCAACCGCATGCTGGACGGCCGCCAAGTAGCCGTAGTAGCCCGTCTCACAGCAGGTGCCACCGAGGAAGCTATGAGACTCCTGGCAAGTACCACCGCCGGTGAACCTTGGGAAGAGGCGGTAGCGGCGTCCCTCACCGCGCTCTGTCGTCGCCGAGCCGGCCAACCGATCGCGGAGAGCACGGCCACGTTGGTACTTCGCTACGAGCGTCTCCATCTGCCACCAGATTTGGTCGTCTTCCGTACTCGATTAGGGCTGGCTCTGATCGACGCCGCGGACTGTAACGAGATCCGCACCATCCGCTCGGCCATCATCAACCTCGCCCTGCAGGCGGTTTCTTTCAAAGATGGATACGCCGCAAGAGTTATCCTCGAGCGTGGTCACCTTCTGCCGAAGCGACAGAAGCGCCAACTACGTGAAGTACTCGATTATTCTGGCCTAGGCCAAGGCTCAATGCCGCTCGACCTTCAGGCGCGGCTGGATACAGCCGTCACCACCGCCGAGTCAGTGCTGGTTGAGAATCAGGGCCTGAGCCGCGACTCCCAACAGTCACCTACCGTCTCAACAGGAGTGGACCCGCTGCAGACGCGTTTCTCGTCGTAGGTCTACCTCGACCGCCCAGCCGGGATCACCCACCCGAAGGCGATTCTTTGGGCTGTTCGAGAGCTTCAGCTATGGCGTTAAACTCGACAAGAGCCGCAGTAAGATCCTCGACGATCTCGCGGGCGATAACTGCGGGTGGCAGCAGGCTGTCGGCGTCTTCCAAGCTCGGGTCTTTTAGTCAGGTAATGTCGAAGTTGACCTTTTTGCGGGCAATCAACTCATCGTAGGCAAATGCTCTGAAGCGCCCAGTTTCTACGCGGTTCTCGGGGGGCGCTAGAGAGTGTCAATAGTTGGGGTTACCAATTGGCAGGTGGGTGTGGGCGAGGAGGCCGGTGAGCAGGGCGGGCCGGTGCTGGATGCGTTTCAGGCGGGTCTTGATCAGCCGCATGAGCTGGTCGATGGTGTGTTTGGTGAGGTTGGCCAGGGACCGTTTCAGGTGTGACCACACGCCCTCGACGGGGTTGAGTTCGGGGGCGTGGGTCGGCAGGTGGAAGACGGTGAGCCAGTCTCGGGCGGCCAGGTAGCGGCGCATCCGGGCCGAGCGGTGGGTGTTGAGGTTGTCCCACACGACGATGATCGGTCCGCCGAGCTGTTGGTGAGCGGTATCCAGCAGGCGGATGTAGTCGCCTTCGTCGAATCCCTTCTTCTCGTCTTTTCGGCCGCGGTAGGCGTGCGCCCGGTAGATCAGCCGGGGCGGCTCGCCGGGCTTGACGGCCAGGAGCGCGGCTAGCGAGATCCGGTGAGTGCCGCGGGAGGTGAGGCGCACCACTGGCGTGCGTCCGCGTCGTCCCCAGGTGGTGCCTTTGGGCGGCCTCAGCCCCTGGCCGGCTTCGTCTTCGAAGCAGATCCAGGCGCCCAGGTCCGCTGCGGTGTTTCCACCGTCGGCCACACCTCCGCCCGCCACTGGTCGATCCGCTGCTCGTCGCGCTCGGCGGCGCGGCGGGACGGTACCTGCACGCTCCACCCGATCCGGTGCAGCAGCACGTCCACCCTGGCCGGGGTGTAGGAGATGCTGAACAGCTCCCGGATCACCTCGGCGATCCGCGTGAGTGTCCACCGCTGGTCCTGGGTCCAGCCGTGCGCGGCCGGCGCTGGTCGGCCGACAGCCGTCGCCAGGACCGTGACCAGGCCGAACACCTCCGATAGAGGTCAACGTGAGCGTCGAGTCCACGGTGTTTCTGGGGTTGGACGTCGGCAAGGGCGAACATCACGCCTGCGCCCTGGACCCCTCCGGCAAGAAGCTGCACGACAAGCCCCTGCCCAACGACGAGCAGCGGCTGCCCGCCCTGTTCACCCAGTTCGGCCGGCACGGCCGGGTGCTGGTGGTGGTCGACCAGCCCGCCTCGATCGGCGCGCTGCCCGTCGCCGTCGCCCGCGCCACCGGCTGCCAGGTCGCCTACCTGCCCGGCCTACCTGCACCCCGGCAACGCCAAGACCGACGCCCGCGACGCCTACATCATCGCCGACGCCGCCCGCGCTCTCCCGCACTCGCTGCGCCGCGTCGACACCGGTCAGGAGGCTCTGGCCGAGTTGGAGGTCCTCGTCGGGTTCGACGACGACCTGGCGGGCGAGCCGACCCGGCTGGTCAACCGGATCCGCGGGCTGCTGGTCACCATCCACCCCGCCCTAGAGAAGGCCCTGGGACCACGCCTGCACCATCCCGCCGCACTCGAGTTGCTCGTCCAGTACGGCGGGTCGGACAGGCTGCGCACCGCCACCACCGACGATCTGCTAGCCACCGCCCGCCCGCTGGCCCCGCGCATGGCCGGACGCCTGGTCGAGGCGGTCAAAACCGCCCTTGACGCCCAGACCGTCGTCGTCCCGGGCACGACCGCGGCCGCGACCGTCCTGCCGCACCTGGCCCGGTCCCTGCGATCGCTCCACGACCAGCGCGACCAGGTCGCCGCCCAGGTGGAGGAGATCCTCGATGCCCACCCTCTCGCCAGGGTCCTGATCTCGATGCCCGGCCTCGGGATCAGGACCAGCGCACGGATCCTGCTGGAGATCGGTGACATCGCGGCGTTCGCGACCTCCGGGCACCTGGCCGCCTACGCCGGCCTGGCACCCGTCACCCGCCGCTCCGGCTCGTCCATCAAGGGCGAACACCCACCCACCCAAAGGCGGCAACAAAGCCCTCAAACGCGCCATGTTCCTGGCCGCGTTCGCCTCCCTCTCCGACCCCCTGAGCAGGGCCTACTACGACCGCAAGAGAGCCAAAGGTGATTGTGACCGCGAGAAGCGGCTCTGGCTCACATCTCGTGAAAGTAACGATTCGATCTTGGGATGGTGGCCATCATCCGCACT
>NZ_BAABAS010000030.1:0-5341 GCF_039537545.1 Actinomadura meridiana | reverse complement strand
AAGCAGCGTAGATCTGCACGCATATCACCCATCAAGCAGCTGTCCGGAAAGCGCGGGGCCCCTCACTGAGGGCCCTGGGTGGACCGGCTGCTACCGTCGGCCCCGCGCACGCGGGGATGGTTCTCGCAGCCGTCCTGTTCTCGCTGGCGGAACGCGGTCGGCCCCGCGCACGCGGGGATGGTTCCGATTACCTCCACAGCTGTGGCATCCCGGAAACGTCGGCCCCGCGCACGCGGGGATGTTCCCCGTTGGATGCGGCGGGTGATGTGGCAGGCGCGTCGGCCCCGCGCACGCGGGGATGGTTCCCCGGGGCGCCCTGTCCAGCCGGGAGGCTGCGCGTCGGCCCCGCGCACGCGGGGATGGTCCGATCCAGGTATGTCCGACCTGTTGCCGCAGGCCGTCGGCCCCGCGCACGCGGAGATGGTCCCTCAGTGACTTCGGCCGCCCGCTCAGCCCCAGCATCGGCCCCGCGCACGGGGATGGTCCGCCGTGGGCTGCGAGGTCCTCGGGGCGCGGCGCGTCGGCCCCGCGCACGCGGGGATGGTCCGCACACGCCGGGAAACAAGGGGTTACGCCCGATGTCGGCCCCGCGCACGTGGGGATGGTTCCACGAGGACGGGAGCCATGGTCCGGACAACCGCGTCGGCCCCGCGCACGCGGGGATGGTTCTGTCCCCGTTGGCGTGTCGTCCGGAGGGTTGGTGTCGGCCCCGCGCACGCGGGGATGGTTCCCCGACCCCGGCGGGCTGACGTGCGCCGCGCAATTCGGCCCCGCGCACGCGGGGATGGTTCCAGGGCGCCCTGTCCGGTGCCGTCCTCCTGGTCGTCGGCCCCGCGCACGCGGGGATGGTTCCGAGACGCTGCTGGGCACGACCGCGACTCTGAGGTCGGCCCCGCCACGCGGGGATGGTTCCGTGGCCTTGACCGCGCGTCGTACGGTCGCCTCGTCGGCCCTGCGCACGCGGGGATGGTTCAATTGGGCGGCCCGGCCGGGAGTGATCTTAGCGGTCGGCCCCGCGCACGCGGGGATGGTTCGTCGGCGCCCATCTTCACCTCCGGGCAGTGCCAGTCGGCCCCGCGCATGCGGGGATGGTTCGCGGCTCCGTTCGGCGATGGCCTGCGCGTGCTCGTCGGCCCCGCGCATGCGGGGATGATTCCCCGTCGATCACTTCGGACAACTCTTGCATCCGGTCGGCCCCGCGCACGCGGGGATGCCTGACCGCCCGCCGCCGATCGGGGTTGCGGTCGGCATGTGCGGACGGCCATCGCGGTTAGGGGATAGGGAAGTGGGACGGGATTGTTAGTTGGCAGCGGCGGGTGGTGGGGTTGTGGGTGCAGCCATGCGCGTGGTTCCCCGTAGGCAGCTCGAACCAGGGCACCGGAGGCTCGACGGGGCACGCATGTGTGCGATTTTTGGAGCATCACTCAGCGATGCATGCCGTCGGATTGGGCCATGGGTGCGAACGATGTTGCTGACGTGAACACGATCAGCCGCAGGGCGGTGAGGGCGGCGAAGTAGAGTCCCAGGCTTGTGGCCGCCCGTGCCTGCGTCGGCGAGGATCGCGTGGGTATCCGCGCGCCCAGTCGTCCCCGCGAACGAGGCCGCCCCGCACGTCACCGCCTGGCACGGCGCCCTGGAAGCGGTGAACGGCACCACGTGCCTGCTGCACACCCGCTCGGACTCGCTACACTTCCTCGCCTACCGCGTCAGCATGCTGCCCCTCGACTACACCCTGCTCGACCCGCCCGAACTCGCCGAGCCGCTGGCCGCCATCGCCGACCGCGCCACACGCGCCATCAGCTCCTTCACCACCGGCTGACACGTCCACGGAAAGGCCCCCGTCGCCGGAGACGATCAGTGCAGAAACGTGAGCGCCTGAGACGAGCGCTTCCCGTTCAGGCTGATCAGATCGTCGGACGCCCACAGGGGGATGCCGAGCCGTTCGAGATGGTTCTCAACCTGGGTGCCGACGGAGGAACATCGAGCAATCCGGCCACGGACTCGCAGACCGCCCAAAGCCAGGCGAGTCAAGTTCCTTGCAGTCCTGACCCGATGATCTCAGTCAACGGCCGTGCTCGAATCCGGATAGTAGGTGGTCGCGGTGTCCTGACCTATTGGCCAAGGGATTCTTTCAATCTCCTGAGCTGGTACTTATCACGGAGAGCAGTTCGTTTCTCGGTAGAGCGTTCTGAGGTGGACCGTGCTCGTGGGTGGAAACCAGCATGATCCTGCCGCCCCCAGGTGTGGTATTCATGACACTGTGATGACACTTGCCTTGCTGTTCGGTGCGGCTACCGCCGTGTCTGCGTGGAGACTGTTCAGCATTCTCCGGCCCGGCCGCGAGAAGGAAGGACCGGTGCCGGTCGCGAAAATCCTGATTAGGCTGGCTCTGACGTTTCTTTGCGGGGCCGGCGCCGTATACGGCGGCGCGTCCCTCTGGTACTCGGGTGCGGTCTTCAGAGACCGCGTCTGCGACTACGCGGGCAATTACGATCAGCTTCCGGTCTCCTCGGACCATGTGCCACTCAGCACCAAGTGTCTTCGGGGAGGCACCGTTGTGGAGATCGTCCCGAGCTGGGTCAACCCGGCGCTGGCGGTGTTGGTGAGTGCCGCCGCCGCAGCAGCAGCGGCGGCTCTCACGTTCGGCCTCTCGCGTCAGGGTCGCCAACGCCCGGACCGCTGAAGCCTTTCGAGGTTCAAGGAGGCCGTCCGCCGGTCACGGCTGAACGGGTCGACCGGCGCCCCAGGCCCTGCCCCCGGGGCTTCCTCCCAACCCCGCAACTTCGCGGCGACCTTGGCGAGAACATCCGAGCCGGGAAGAACATCGATCTGGAAATGGCCTTCCTTCGGGATCTGGTCGTCGCCTGCCCAGCGCACCACGCCCTCGCATTCCATGAGAATGTCTCGTATCAGGGCGATCTGAGGGGCGAAGAGATTACCCGCGGAACCCGTCGGGTAGAGATTGGCCTGAATCTCGATGGCGGTTCCAGAACGGTAGTTCGTCTCGAACGGGGCTTTGATCGACGGATGATTTCGCCAGCCTTGGATGTCCCCCTTCTCCAGCTCGGCGATCTCGTAATTAAAACGGCGCGCGA
This sequence comes from Actinomadura meridiana, assembly GCF_039537545.1. Classification (NCBI taxonomy): domain Bacteria; kingdom Bacillati; phylum Actinomycetota; class Actinomycetes; order Streptosporangiales; family Thermomonosporaceae; genus Actinomadura; species Actinomadura meridiana. The sequence continues at coordinate 2,246 of NZ_BAABAS010000030.1, read as the reverse complement.
CATGAAGGAGGACGACCGCCGTCGGCCCCGGCAGCAGCGCGAGACGGGAGGCGCTGCCCTCGACACTCATCCGGTCGACGGCGTCCTTCCCAACGGTCGGCCAGCCGTTCTGTGTGACCTTCCCGCGCGGCAGCGAGGCTGCGGCCTGAGCGGTGCCCGGCAGGCCGAGAGTCCCGGCGGCGAGGCCGCCCGCCACCGCCGAAATCGAATACAGGACCTTTCTGCGTGACACTGGAACCGGTTGAGACAAGGTGTTCTCCTTTACCGGGTCGGGCGACGGACCGGGCGACGCTTCTGGGCATCTTCCTGGCCGACCTTGATCAGAAGGAAGTCCGCGAATCCGAGGTTAAGCTCCGCCAGCTTCGCCGGAGGCAGCGCGTCCGGCAGTGCCACCCCACCCCCGACCTTTTGAATGACGGCGTTCTTGAGCGTGGTGAGCTGGGCGTCGGTGCTCGCCAGCAGCATGCTCGCGGCCGCGTCCCGAGCCTTGTCGGCGCGGCCGCCGAAGCGCCCCTCGTAGAAGCGCTTGAAGCGGCTGAGGTGCCCGCCCTTCTGGAGATTGTTCCTGATCTCGGTCGCGATGTTCGCGCCGTCACGGATCCGCATCCCGATGTTGAAGCCGTCCGCGTCCTCGATGAGGTCACGGACCTTGAACCCGCCGCGGTCGCCGGGCTGGAAGAGATATGCTTTGCAGTAGTCGTAGCCGGAGGAGTAGGTGTCGCTGTCGCGGCGCCACTCGGCGTAGAAGGTCACCCAGTCGCCGCCCCAGCCACAGAAATCACCGCGGTTGGCGACATTGTTGGCCTTGCCGTTGGTGTAGATTCCCTCGGCGGCCACAGCGAAATGCCTGACCTTGTAGTTCACGCCGTAGAAGGGGTCCGGGAATGTTTCGATCATCCTGATACCGGAGTTCTTGGCGTACCGGATCCAGTTCTTATCGATCGGGCCGGTGAGCATTTCCCAGTTGGAGTCGTCGTACTCGGTGTGCCGCATGAACGTGGTCACGAGGCGGTTCGGATCGGGTCTCGGGTTGCCCTGAGACGAGCTGTAGCTGAGCGCCAGGGAGTACAGCTCGTCGACGTACCCCAGGAATTCGTCGACCGGTGTGCCAGGTGAGTTGACCCGATCGGTCGCCGGATCCGTCCCGGTCTTGCAAGCGTCCTTGTCGATGTTGATATGCCCGGAGCCGGACCCCACCGACGTCGTCTGGATCTGGTTGAACGACCAGTTGGTCGGGAGTGGGAACCCCATGTTGCCGGAGTATCCGGTAGACATGCCCGACACGAACGACCAGCGCGCGAACGTCTCCCGAGAGACCCGCGCACAGACGTTCCGGGATCCGTAGACCCCGTGCAGGTACTTCTTGCCGCGGTTGGCCAGCCCGGCCACGACCCCGTCGAAGTAGCCAATGATCTTGTTGGTGATATCGGCGTCCGTGGCATCGTAGTCGACCGCGAAGTAGATCGTCGTCCCCGCGTTGAATCCGTATTTCTCGGCCGCGTCATGTGCTTGGCTCGCGTCCGTGAAACCCTGGGTGTATTCGAAGTACTTGAGCTCGCCGCCGTAGTACTGGGAGATCGGGAAAACCTTCAGTCCGTTCCTGAAGATGGTGTCCAGCTCGCCCGGCTGGATCTGCTTGTTCAGCGGCTCCTTGCTGGGACGCTCGTCAAGATAGCGTCCCACGATCCGGACGCCGGCGGCCTTGAGCGCCTTCGCCCGAGCATCCGTGACGGTCTCGACGCAGTCGGCGGCCGCGCCTGGCCGGTCGGGGTCTCCGGTGGAGACGAGCAACTGGCACCAGGTCGAGAAGTCCCCTTTCCCACTCACCGGCAGTTCGCTGAATCCCTGGAACACTTTGATGGCGTCGACGACGTCGGAACCGAACGTGTCGGTGAAGCCGAGGAACTTCGCGCCAGAGCTCCCCCTAGCCTGGTTGAAGATCATGGCGGCGGTGAAGATCTGAACGAACGGTCCGGTGGATCCACTGGCGAGCTGGTTCGCTCTCAGCCCCGCTTGCGTGCCGGGGCCGAAGACGCCCGTCGCCTGCTCGTCGGACATGCCGAGCTCGAACTGGATGGCCAGATAGAGCGCCTTCTGTACATCCCGGGAAAAGATGCCGTCACAGGGAATGATAAAGAAGTTTCGCCGACCGAAGTACCTGTTGTTGAGCCATTGCTGCACTGAGCCTTTTTCGCTTGCGGTGAGGACGGCTCTGATCACGTCATGATCGCTGGCGGTGTGTCGGG
>NZ_BAABAS010000029.1:0-401840 GCF_039537545.1 Actinomadura meridiana | reverse complement strand
AACCCACAACCTCAACTGTGGATATGTGGATACTGTGAGGCCACATGCTTATCTAAATGGCATTGCCTCAAGGGCTGGGAACGAGTCGTCGAGGTCGGCTTCGACAGCGCCGAAGGCAAGACGCAGATCACCTCGCCTTGGGACTCGGTGGAACTGCCCTCCATCACCGTCGCCGGTCCCGGCCCGTACCGGCTGCGCATCCACGTCCGAGGCCAGGGCGCCCCCGAGACCTTCTATCCAGAAATGCCCGCCGAGCACCAACTGCTCGTCGTCTACCCTGGCAAATCAAAGAAACAAAAAGAGCTCAAGTGAACGCAAGAGCGATAGCCAATTGGCGAGTCGTAAGCACCACACTCGTCCTCGGCCCACGCACCCGTGCCACCTCGTCCGGGGCCCGTCTCGCCCACCAGGCTGGCGGTGCGATCACGGCTCACAGGACGAGCATGAGCTTGCCTCCGGGGCGGCGAGATTTGCTGAGTTCGGCCGCTTTCTGGATCTGGTCGAGCGCGTAGGTCCGGGCGACCGTTACGACCAAGATGCCTTCGTCGGCGAGCCGGGCGAACTCGTCCATCTGGTCGTAGCGGATCTCGGTGGTGACCCGGACGCCCAACTCGGCCGCGGCGGCGAAGTCCGAGACGGTGAGGACACGGTCGGGATCGCCGGTCAGTTCGATCAGGGTCGGTAGTGAACCACCGGCAGGGCTGGGCTGGTCGGGGCGGTCGATCCGGCCGCCGGTCGGGGCCGTGTCCAGGGCGCGGTCGACGTGGCCTCCGGACGGTGCCCGGACGCGTTCGGCCATGCCGTCGCCGTAGGCGGTCACCTGGGCACCGATCGCTTCCAGAGCTGCGGCCCGGGTCTGCCCGGCGGTGGCGATCACCCGAACACCCCGGTGCAGCGCGAAGCGCACCGCCGCCTCACCCACGGTGGTGCCCGCGCCGTGGACGAGCAGCAACTCGCCCGGCTGGACGCCGAGGTCGCCGAGGCGCGCCACGCCGTCTCGGCCGCCATCGGCAGCGCGGCGGCCTGCTCGACGGTGACGCCTTCGGGGATGTGTGCCCAGGCCGGCATCAGCGCGTACTCGGCGGCACCGGCCGTCGGACCGTCGAAGGTGGCCGGGCCGAACACGCGGTCGCCGGTCCGGACACTGGTCCGGGACGCCATCGACAACCACCGCGACGATCCACAGTTGCTGCGCATCATGATCGAGGAGGCGCCCCTCTCGCGGGAGTTGCTCGAAACGGTCGACCGGCACGAGAAGAAGCGCGTCGGTCAGGTGCGCGATCTCCTCGCCCGCCACCCCGACGTCCGCGTACGCGATCTCGACACCGCCGCCGACTTGATCGTGACCACCGTGGAACTGAACACCCACAAGGCCATGGCTCGTCCGCAGGCGATCACTGTCGAGACCTTCGAGAACGAACTCGTGGACATGGTGACCCGGTACCTGCGCGGTGATCGGTAGCCGGACTTCTTAGCCCAGGTAATCGCAGTGTGGCGCGTCCGACCAGAATGCCCGGCCTTGCGGGACGGCCCAGCGATATATATCGTCCCGATATATCTGTTCGATACATGGGGACGGGTTTGTCCGTTGTCCTGTGGCCCGGCTGATACGGGAGGGGCGATGAGGCGGGTCGACTACGACACCGAGCAGTACCAGGACTACGCGCGTGGCCGCGCGCTCACCGAACAGGAGTTACAGGCATGGCTCAGTGCCTTCGGAGCGGTGTTGCCTGAGCGGCGGCCGCTGGTGGGGCTGGACGTCGGTTCGGGGACCGGCAGGTTCACCCCCGCGTTGGCGCGGACGTTCGGGCCGGTCACCGGCGTCGAGCCGTCCGTGCGAATGCGCGAGGTGGCGGAGACGCAGGCCTCGCACCCCGATGTGCGTTATCTGGCGGGCTCTGCCGAGGCCGTGCCCGTGCCGTCCGGCAGCGCCGACTATGTCTTGATGTTCCTGTCCTGGCACCACGTCCAGGACAAGCCCGGTGCGGTCCGGGAGCTGGCCAGGGTGCTCAGGCCGGGCGGGCGGCTGCTCATGCGTGCGAACTTCTTCGAACGTCCCTAGCCCAACTCCGGCCGACTTCCCCAAGCACTTGGCTAGTGGGCGAGGTTGACCTGTGTTCTGTGGTGGTCGTCTTTCTCGATCAGGTCGACGAATCCGAGGGCGTAGTCGGCGGCGGAGATCGCGCCGCCGTCCTGCGGCTGGACGGCCACGTCGTCGCCGAGCCGGTAGCGGCCGAGTCGTTCGGCGGGCATGCGTGCGCCGAACCTGAGCGCCGGGCTCACGAAGACCCAGTCGAGGGTCGGCGGCGTGGCAGGGAGGTCCTCGATGATGAGCGCGGCCCCGGCGCGGATCTCGTCGTGGAGCTCTGCGGGGACGTGGCCGAGGTCGGTGACGAAGCGGGCCGCCCCAGGTGCGGGACGCAGGGAGGAGTAGCCGCCGACGACGTACAGGCGCGCGCCCGCGACATCGGCCAGACGTGCGATGGTGCCGTTGACGTCGCGGAAGGTGGCGGTCAGTGGGCCGCGTGGCGCGAGAGCCGCCACGACGACATCCGCGTCCTTTATGGATGCCGAGAGGTTCGCTTCGGCGGTGGCGTCGCCTTGGACGTAGTGCACGTTCGGGATCGGAGCGTCGGGAAGCGAGCGGCTCAGCGCGGTGACCCGGTGGCCGCGAGCAGCGGCCTCCGCGACGATGGCCGAACCGGCGTAGCCGGTGCCGCCGATGACGGTGATACGGGACATGAGGTGCCTTTCCCCCGGAGACGGATGGCGTCAGGCGACGCCTCCTGGTTACCGTAGGAGAGCAGCTCTCCAATCGGAAGAAGGCACTTCTTGGTAACCACTCAGGGCGAGCCTGTTCTCCACGGCAGCCCCTATCGCGCGGACTGTCCGACCCGCCACATCCTGGATCGCATCGGCGACCGTTGGACGGTGCTCATCGTGGGCGCCCTGTGGGACGGCAGCGCCCGGTTCTCCGAGCTGCGCCGACGCATCGAGGGCATCTCACAGAAGATGCTCACCCAGACTCTCCGCGGACTGGAACGCGACGGGCTCGTAAGCCGCACCGTCCACCCGGAGGTTCCGGTCCGCGTCGAGTACGCGCTGACCGAGGCGGGCAGCAGCCTGCGCGAACCGCTGAGCGCCCTACAGGAATGGGCGATAGCGCACCTCGGCCAGGTATCGGCGTCACAGGAGGACTACGACCACGCCGACCAACCACCCGCCACCTCCACGAACCACGACACCTGACCGCCACGTTCGGGGTCGCGGCCGCAGGGCAGGTCTATCCGGATCTCCTCGTCATGGGAGGAGGAGGGTTTTTGCTAGGACGGTGCGGGTTTCGATGGCCTTGTGTGCCTCGGCCGCTTGGTCCAGCGGGTAGGTCTGGCCGATCACTGGGGTAAGGATGCCCTCGGCTGCTTTTTGCAGGGCCCTTTCCAGGAGGTTTAGGCGTTCGTCCCAGGAGACTTGCAGGTCCTGGATGCCGCGTAGCGTGATGTTTCTGCGTTCGGCTTCCTGCTGGTCGGCGGCGGTGAAGCCGCCCAGGGTGGAGCCGTGGGCGGAGAAGGTGCCGCCGTTCGCGGTGGCGGCGAAGGCCGCTAGGCCGATTTTGTCGCCTACGCCGTCCAAGACCACATCTGCGGTTCCGTGAATTTCGTCCGCCCAGGTGGGGGACGAGTAGTCGAGCACGGTGTCGGCGCCCTGTTCGCGGGCCAGTTCCAGCTTTTGTGTTCCGCGTGCTGCGGCGATGACGTGGGCGCCTTGGGCTTTGGCGAGTTGGATGAGGAGGACGCCCATTCCGCCGGTCGCTCCCACGATCAGGACGGTGGCTCCAGGGGCGATTTCTGTGCGGTCGAAGAGGCGGAGTGCGGTCACGCCGTCGTGGAGGAGCGCCGCGGCCTCGTGGAAGCCCACGCCGTCGGGGATGGGACGGACGTCGTCCACGGGCGCCACCACCCGGTCGGCGTAGCCGCCGTTCGCGACGGCCACCATCGCGCGGCGGCCGATCCAGGCGGGGTCGACGTTCCGTCCGGCGGCGATCACCTCGCCCGCGCCGCCCCCGCCCGGCACGTACGGCGGTGTCGTGTCGAAGTACTGCCTGGCCATGCCCGAGCGGATCCGGGTCTCGACGAACATGGTGTCGGCGGCGGCCATCGCGACCACGACCTCGTCCGGTCCCGGCACCGGGTCCGGGGCCTCGCGCGGCTCCAGGACCTTGGGTCCGCCGAACTCGTTCACTTCGATCACTCGCATGTCCGGCTCCCTGTGTCGTCTAGGAGGCCAGTCTGGTCCCTCAACCAAACTTGAGGTCAACCCTTGAGGTGCAGGTCGAGACCCGTCGTGCCCGGGGGCTCCACGCCGGGGAGCAGGCGCGTGTCGTGGTCGTAGTCGCCGCCCGCGCGCGGGGTGCTCGGCGGTTTTCTGCGGGCGCGGCGGGAGCGCGTCGCCCCGGAGCAGGTCGGGATCGCCGGGGGCGGACGGCGGCGGGTGCGCGGCCTGCGCCGTGAGGAGCTGACGCAGCTTGCCGGGATCAGCGTCGACTACTACGTCCGGCTCGAACAGGGGGCGGGCGACGCAGCCGTCCGCCGAGGTGCTGGACGCGTTGGCCTGGGCGCTGCGGCTCGACGCGGCCGAGCGCGGGCGCCGAGTACCTCTTCCTTGACCCCGGACGCAAACGGATGCGGCACCCGGTGGAAGGGCTGATCACCCTGGACTACGAGACGCTGCACGTACCGGCCACACCGGGGGAGATGGGCCTGGTCGTGCATGCCTTCAGCGCGGAGCCCGATAGCCCGGAGGCCGACGCGTTGGAGCGCATGGGCGCCGTTCACCCCGTCCTGTCGGGCCGGTCGACGTAGCGGATCACCTCGACCGGGTCGAGGATGACCAGGCCCTCGGTGATCAGGTCGTCCAGTTGCGGCAGGAACGCTCGGATCTTGTCGGTGGCGTCCACGATGGTGATCGCGAGGGGAAGGTGCTCGGTCAGCGACAGGATCCGGGTCGTGTGGATCCGGCTGGACGTGCCGTAGCCCTCCATGCCGCGGATCACGCTGGCGCCCGCGAGTCCTGCCTGGTGGGCGCGGTGCACGATCTCGTGGTAGAGCGGCTTGCGGTGCCAGGTGTCGTCCTCGTCGACGAGGATCGTCAGGCGGAGCGCGGATCCTTCCAGCTTCATGATCGATCGGCCTTCTTCCTGGCGGCGGCGGGTCGGCGTCCCCCGGCCGCGTTGAGCGAGGCGTTGCGATGAGTGATTGTATGATTGCTCAACGTTATATCATGGTGGATAGTGCGGGCTTGACCAGGGCGTCCGGGGTCTGTCGCCAAGCGGGACTTCTGTTCGGAGCGGCCTCTCGGTTTGGACAGGACAAAGGTTGTCTCGTGGCGGGAATTCGCCATTTCTCGCGCGTTTGTGCAGGCGTGGGTCTTCGCGGAGATCAAGATCCATGTCAACACGGGACTTGACACGTCGTCCACGGTCACGAAGGGCTACAAGGACACGATAAAGATTCGCAAGCACTACAAGCTGACCGCCACACAAGGTGGGAGATGCAGCAGGCGAAAGGCTACGTCTACCACGTCTACAGCAACTGCGAGACGCAGTCCCGGGGCTCTTTCGATCTGAAGGCGCCCTACAACAAGTTCGTCTCGTACAAGACCGCCAAGATCTGACGGTGTGATCCGGGTCGCCCGAATGAATGGGCGGCCCGGATCTGTCAGGGAATCAGCCGCCGCCGGTCGCCGCGCGGTGGTCGTGGAGGTCGTGGAGCTCGTCCAGGTGAGCGGAAATGGCGGCGCGCATGCGTGGTGGGGTGGTGGTCTGCGGGTGGAGGGCGGCATGGACGGCCAAGCCGTCCACCAGGGCGTGCAGGCGGTCGGCTTCCAGTTCCGTGTCCGACTCCGGGGCCAGGGAAGTGACCAGCGCGAGGCAGCCCGCGCGTAGGGCGGTGTGGGCCTCCTCGCACAGGGCGCGCAGGTCCGGGTCGACGAGGGCGCGGGCGGTGAAGGCGAGCCAGACGTTGTTCTCGGCGGCGCGTTCGGCGTCCATGGGGAGGAGTTCGTCGAGGATCCGGGCGGCGCGGTCGCGGGGGTCGGCGGTCGGGGCCGAGACCGCGGCGATCCGTTCCTCGACCCGTTCGATGATCGTCCGCAGGGTGAACGCCAGGAGTTCGGGCTGTGTGGCGAAGTAGTGCCGGAGCGAGCCCGCCGACAGTCCCGCCTCGCGGGCGACGTTGCGGACGGACGCCCGGTCCAGCCCGTCCCGCCGGATGACCCGCCACACCGCCGCGACCACCTCGTTCCGGCGCCGGGCCGGATCCACCACCTTCGGCATGGGACTTTTATAGCACAACTGTGCTACTTTCGGAGATGTAGCACAGTTGTACTAGAAAGGAGTCCGCCATGAAGCGTGCTCTCGTCGTCGGCCTCACCGCGGGGCCGCTGCTGCTCACCGGGAGCGGGCTCGGCGCCGCCGCCGCCCTCCAGGCGAGTTCCGGTGGCGCGTTCACGACGCCGGACCACCGGTTCGGCACCTCGGCCGTCGCGCTCAAGACCGACGAGATCGCGGTGGGGTCCGACACGGCGCGGGCCGGGAACCCCACGCCGGACGTCGGCGAACTCGCCCAGGTCAAGATCGTGGTGCGGCCCGTCGACCCGCGCGTCCCGCTGTTCGTCGGGGTCGGGCCCAAGGATCGGGTCGAGGGCTACCTGAGCGGGGTGAAGCGCGATGAGTTCGTGTCGGCCGACCTCAGCCCGTTCAGACCGGTGTTCCGGCATCTGCCGGGCGCGTCGCGGGCCACGGCGCTGCCGTCGCGGCAGGGTTTCTGGGTGGCCAGCTCGGCGGGTTCGGGGACGCGCGTCCTGAAGTGGAACAAGTCCGGGGGCGCCTGGTCCGTGGTGGTGATGCGGATGGACGGGCAGCCAGGGGTGGACGCCTACGCCTCGATCGGGTTGCGGTTCGGCTTCCTGCTTCCCGGCGCGATTATCGTTCTGGCCGCTGGGGCAGTGCCGGTCGTCTGGGTCTCGGTGCTGCGGTGGCGGGGGCGTTAGGTGTGCCAGTGGCCGACCAGTTCCGCATAGAGGGGGCTGCGTTTTGTCAGGGTGGCGTGGGTTCCTGTGACGGGGGTCGGGCCGTCCAGGAGGACGACGAGGTCGGCGCGTTCGGCGGAGCTGATGCGGTGCGCGATCACGATGAGCGTGCCGCCGCGTGCGGCGAGGGCCTGTTCGGCGCGGGCCTCGGCGGACGGATCGAGCTGGCTGGTGGCCTCGTCCAGGATCGTGATCGGCGTGGCGGACAGGTAGGCGCGCGCCAGGGTGATCTGTTGCCGCTCGCCCTGGGAGAGGGGTCCGCCACCCGGGGGGATCTCGGCGTCGTAGCCGCCGAGGCGTTCGACGGTGGCGGCCATGCCGATGGCCTCGACGGCCCGGTCGAGTCGCGGGACGGTGGCATGCGGGCACAGGTAGGCGAGGTTGTCGCGCAGCGTCCCGGCGAAGACGTAGCTCTCCTGCGGGACGAGCGTGACCGCCGACCAGAGCCGCGCGGGTTCGAGGCCGCCGAGAGTGACGGTCCCCTGGGACGGGTGGAGCAGGCCGATCAGCAAGTTGGCGAGCGTCGACTTCCCGGTTCCGCTGGGGCCGACGACGGCCAGATGGGTGCCTTCGGGCACAGACAGGGACGCGTCCTTGAGCACCGGTTCGGCGTCGGGGGAGTAGGCGAACGTGAGGTGGTCCACCTCGATGTCGAAGGAGTCGGGCGCGCCGGGCGCCGAAGGAGGCGGTGACGTCGGGACGGCGCAGATCTCGGCCAGGCGGCCCAGCATCACCGCGAGGCTGAGCAGCAGCGTCCCGCCGGTGTCGATGAGGACGGTGATCCCGGGCTGGAGCCCGGTCACGAGGTAGACGGCCCCTCCGGCGACCTCCCCGGTCGTGAGCCCGTGGTGCGCGGTCAGATCGGGTGACAGGACGAGGAGCGCCAGAAGCGGCAGATGCACCCCCAGCGCCAGCACGGGCAGCCGAACCAGGCGGGTGCGGGCGTAGGCGCGCAACGCCTCCGCCTGGGCGTCGATCACGTCGCCGACGGTGCGGGCGGCGCGGTCCTCGGCGGCGCAGGCGGCGACGTCCCGGACGCCGTGCACGATCACGGCGGCCGACTCGCCGATGCGTTCGGCCTGCCGGACGACGGCCCGGTACCGGCGGATCTGGAGGCCGAGGAACGCGGCGAACACCGCGACGGCGAGCGTCACCGACAGGCAGGCGACCAGCGCGAGCGGCGGCGACAGCAGGGTCAGCCCGACCAGCGCGGCGACTCCGGCGGACAGGAGTTGCCGGACGTTGCGCAGCGCCGTCCCGAGCAGCGCGCGAACGGCCTCGGCCTGCTCGGTGACCTGGGACGCGCCCGCCCCGGCCGCGTCCGGCGACCGGTCGGTCATGCGGTGCAGGGCGCCGTTCACGACGTCCCGGACGAGCGAGTCGCGCATGGGCTCGACGGTGGCCGCGAGCCACGGGTAGATCCGGCCGGTGCCGACCGCCCCGACGATGGACAGGGCCGCGAGTGCCGCGAGCCACGCCAGGCCGGTGCCGGGACGCCCGGCGAGGAACCCGTGGTCGATGGCCCGCGCCAGGACGAGGCCCGACGCCAGCGCGGGCAGCGATTCGAGCGCCGACCAGGCGGCGAGGCGGCGCAGCGCGGGCCACTGTCCGCGCAGGTGGCGGTGCAGGAGCAGGGCGGCGGGCGGGACGGTCACGGTGCCGCCGGTTCCACCGCGAACACGGCCCGGTAGGCGGGGTCGCGCCACAGTTCGGCGTGCGGGGCCAGCGCGCGCACCCGGCCGCCGTCGAGCCAGGCGACGAGGTCCGCGCGGGCGGCGGTGGCGGGACGGCGGGCCACGACCAGGCTGGTGCGTCCGGTCAGGACTCGGCGCAGCGCCTGCGTCACGCGCGCCTCCGTCGCGGTGTCGAGACTGCTGGTGGCGTCGTCCAGGACGACGACGCGCGCGCCGGTCAGGGCGGCGCGGGCAAGGCCGAGGCGTTGCAACTCGCCGCCCGACATCGGGGCTTCGGCGAGGGGCGTGTCGTAGCCGTCCGGCAGGGCCCGGACGAAGTCGTCGGCCGCCGCGATCCCGGCCGCGCGGCGGACCTCGGCGCGCGTGGCGTCGGGACGCGCGTAGGCGATCGTGTCGTGGACGGTGGCGCCGAGCAACGCGGGGCGTTCGAAGGCGTAGGCGACGGCGCGCCGCAGGTCGGGGAGCGGTACGGCGGTGACGGGAACGCCGTCGAGTTCGACCGTGCCCTCGTCGGGGTCGGTGAGTCGTCCGATCGTCGACACCAGCACGCTCTTGCCCGAACCGGAGGTCCCGGCGACCGCGACGGCGGCGCCTGGTGGCACGTCCAGGTCGAGCCCGTCCAGGACGGCGCGCTCCCCGGCCCTGACGGTGACGCCGCGCAACCGGAGCCGACCCGGCCCGTCCGGGAGCGGTACCGGACGGGCGGGCGGCCTCACTCGCGGGGTGGCCGTGAGGATCTCGTCGACGCGCCCGGCGCCGACCTGGCAGTTGAGCAGCGCGACGACCGTGTCGAACAGGGAGGCGGCGGCGACGGCCATCGCGACATAGGACGCGCTCGCCACGAGCTGACCCGTGGTGATGTGACCCGACGCGAGACGCAGCCCGGCGACGCCGACGACCACGACCTGGACGAGCGGTGCCAACAGCGCGAGGCGGCGGCTCACCAGGCCCTGCACCGCCCACGTCTCGCGGCCCGCCCGCCCCAACTCGGGCAGTGGCTCCAGGATGCGCCGGACCTCGGTGGGCGCGGTGCCGCTCGCCTGGATCGTCCGGATTCCCTGGCGGGCGTCCAGGAGCCGGGTCACGATGGCCGCCTGGCACCGCTGGTAGCGGGCGAACGGCTCGGTGGCCCGGACGACGAACAGCCGCAACGCCAGGACGACCGGCGGCACTCCCAGCGCGAACGCGATCGCGAGCCACCAGTCGATCAGGGCCAGCGCCGTCGCCGCGCCCGCGGCGGTGAGCAGCGCGGCGGCGGCGTTCAGCAGCAGGACGGGGAACGCCGCCGGTCCCGACGCGCTCTCGGTGAGCCGGGCCAGCACGTCCCCGGTCGGGAACCGCCGCTGCCCCGGCGCCCCGAGGAGCAGCACCCGGTCGAGCAGCCGGTGCCGGAGCCAGGCGGTGATGTCGCTGCCGCAGTAGGAGCCGAGCACGTCCTCCCAGGTGTCGGCCAGCGCGGCCACGGCGAGGACGACGCCGAGCCGCGCGGCGGCGGTACCGGCTCCGTCCCCGGTGCGGACGGCGTCGATCGCGGCGGCGAGCAGGATGGGGGTGAGCAGCATCGCGCCGACGCGGATCGCCGTGAGCGCCGCCAGCAGGGCCAGCTTCGGGCGGATGCGGCGCATGGCCTCCCGCAGCCGCCGCCTCCCCCCGGCGCGCAGCGCGGCGGCGGCGTCGTCGGGCGGCGCGGCGCGGCGGGCGGCGGGCCGGGGGGAGCGTCGTGATGTCCGGGCCACCCTCGTCGGCTCCGTCCGGTGTCGGCGGGTGTCGCTTAGACTTGGTGTGGGTCCGGTCACGGACCGGCTGTTGCCGGTCCGTGACCGGGGTTCTGCGGCTGGAACGTTCAGTGGGTTCCGCTATCCGCATGTTCCGCGGGGCGTCACGAGCACGAGACGCCAACGCAGATGGTGTTCAGCAGCGTGAGCAGGCCCGTGCAGCTGCACGTACCGCCCAGCTGGATCCCGTCGATCTCGATGGGGTCCGTCTCGGGCAGCTCCTGTAGAGCGGCCACGATGTCGCCGTCGAATTCCATGGTGAATGTCACCTCCCTTCCTGGTCGATGGTGAAGATCCGTTCCGCCGCGAGGCAGAAGCGGACCACCGTTTCGCGCAGGACCGGAGGCCACGCCTGGACGACGCCGTGATGGTCGCCGCCCACCTCCAGGTAGTCGAAGTCGACTCCCTCGGTCCTGCCGAGTTCGAGGAGGCGCCGTCGCAGCGCCCTGGACTGGCCGACCGGGACGACCTCGTCCCGGTCGCCGTGCACGATCAGCAGTCGCGCGGTCAGCGTCGCGCAGGCGGCCAGCACGTCACGGTCGATCCGCCGCCGCTCGCCGGTCGCGTCGCACCTGCTCAGCCGGGAGACCCGTTCGCCGATCGGCCGCTCGACGTCACCGCGCAGCGCGGCCGCCGACGTGAACGGCGCCAGCGCGACGCAGCCCGACCACAGCTCCGGGTCGCGGCAGGCGGCCAGCAGCGCCAGGAAGGCGCCGTAGCTGCCGCCGAGCACGACGGGCCGGGGCAGACCGGCGCGGTCACCGGCGATCGCGCGGGTCAGGTGGAGGACGTCGTCGAGGTCGCGCCCGCCCCAGTCACCGATGACCGGACGCAGGTGCTCGTCGCCGTACCCCGTGCTGCCGCGCTGGTTGGGCGCCACCACGGCGATCCCGGCCGCCGCGAGCTGCTGGAACAGCGGCTCGAACTCGTACAGCCACGCCGCGAGCGGACCTCCGTGCAACGCCACCACCAGGTGGCGGCTACAGCGCCAGTCGGGGCCGCCGTAGACGATCGCCTCGATCGGGCCCGCCGGGCCCGGCAGCTCGACCAGGTCGGCGCCTGCCCACCGGTCGGCTTCCGCATGGGCGGCGTACCGGACGATGGGTTCCGGTGCGCCGGAGTACGCGGCCTCATCCACGGTCGCCAGGGTCGGGGGCTGGTCCGGTGCGGCGAACCGCATGTGGATGCGGCCGTCGTCCGCCCACTGGACGGGCGGCCATAACATTCCGCGCGGCGTCTGGAGCGGGGTCAGGCGGTCACGCACCGGGTCGTAGGCGGCCAGGCGCGCGGTGGCGCCCTGCATCTCCCGGACGAGGAGGGAGCCGCCTCCAGGGTCGAAGCCCAGCGGCGTCCGCGTGTGCGGAGACCGGTTGAGGGTCGCGGGGAACCGGACGGTGCCGTCGCCGGGCAGCCGCAGCCCGATCTGCTCGGTACCCGGCTGCTGGAGGCCCGGCGCGGTGGTCGTGACCGCCAGGGCGCCGGTCTGTCCGCTGTAGGCGACGATCCGGTCGATCGTGGTGTCGGACACCGACCAGATGCGCCGCCAAGAGCGTTCGGCGAGGTCGACGAGCACGCCACTGGTGCGATGCTCGGGGCCGGTGTGGTTGAGGGCAAGGGTGCGACTGTCGTCCAGCCAGACTCCGCCCGCCAGCACGCCCGGGACGCGCAGGACCGGATCCGGATGCGGCGTCGAGTCGGACAGCCGCCAGATCCGGGAGTAGCCGTCGTCCTCGATGGTCACCAGGAGCAGGGCCGGGCTCGGACCGGCCAGGGGGAAACCGGCCAGCATCGACGGGACCCGCCACGACCGCGTGACCCGCAGCCCCACCGGTGTCGGCTCCGCAGCGAGCACGGTGCCCGACGCGGGTTGGGTGAGCAGGACGCGGCCATCGTCCAGCGGCAGGACTCCGCACCGGCGGTCGATGGGCGTCTCCGTCCCGTCGAGGACGTGCCGGGTCGGCGCGGGGCGCGCGAGGTCCCAGCGTTCGGCCGTGACGTCGTCGTCGACGGCGCTCAGGCAGGCGGCCCACCGGCCGTCGCCGGAGAACGCGAACCCGAACCGGGTCGGGACGGCCGTCATGACGCGCGCCCCGAGCCGACCGCCGCCGCCGGGCCGGAGCCGGACGCGGACTCTGGACGGTCGGCCGCCCACAACCGGGACGTCCCGTGCCGCAGCCGCAACAGGAAGGCCAGCACGCCGCCCATGCCGTCGCCCCAGGTCGTCGAGACCTGCCCGAACTCGTCGGGGAACACGACGGTCCCGTCCCGGTACGCCCGGCCGGACAGGATGATCTCGGCGAGCCGCCAGGCCGCGTCGCGGTGGCGGTCGTCGCCGGTCAGCGCGGCCAGGTCGAGCAGGAAGTCCCCGTTGCCCGCCAGCCCGTGGCACTGCCCGAGCGTGGCGCGCCACCGATGGTCGAGCACCGACCGCGCCGCCCGTTCAGCGGCCCGGACGAAGCGCGCGTCGCCTGTCCAGGCGCCGAGACGCGCCAGGAACCCGCCGATTCCCGCGGCGCCATGGCACCAGTACGGCGCCGTGGGCGCGTCGCCCGGGCCCGCCCCCCAACTCGCGGATCGCTCCGTGCCGGTCGCCTCGTCCAGGAGGTTCTCGGCGACGGTGACGGCGAGGGCCCGGTAGTCGTCGCGGTCGGTGGCCCGCGCGCAGGCGGCGAGGAAGTGGCCGACCCCGGCGACGCCGTGGGCGTATCCGTAGTAGCGCCTTCCGGCGAGCTTGGACTCGTGCTGTGCTGGGGTGCTCCAGGACAGCCTTCCGCCCCGCGCCTCGACCCCGGCGGTGAGCGCGTCGGCGGCGGCGACGGCCCGTTCGACGTACTCGTCGCGTCCGGTGCGGGCCCACAGGTGCAGCGCGGTGAGGCCGAGGCCGGACGTTCCGTGCGTGATGTCGGGGCCGGGCAGCGAGGTGGGCAACCGGTCGGCGACCGCCAGCGCGCCGTCGACGAGGTCGCGATCACCCAGGGCCAGCCCGGTGTCGAGAACCGCCCACGCGGCCCCGGCCGTTCCGAAGTAGAGCCCGGCGGGTCGCGCGGTGCCGTCGTCCAGCCGGTCCAGGATCCAGCGGGCGGCGCGCGCCACCACGTCGGGCAGGCGCGGGTCGGAGGTCTGCTCGTAACATCGGACCAGCGCGCCGAGGACTCCGGCGGCGCCGTGCTGGAGGCTGCACGGGTCGGGCGCGCCGTGCACGCAGGACGCGGGCCACAGGGTCTCCGGCGCCGCGAGATCCATGGTGGCGAGCAGGTGGTCGACGATGCCGTCGGCGGCCCGTTCGCTCAGCTCCGCCAGGTCGCGCGGGGCGTCCGGCGGACGGGCGGCGCCCGGGGTGAGCCGGGTCAGGGCGGTCCGGGCCCGTTCGGCGGTCCACCGGTCGGCGGGGTCGTCGGCCATCAGGCCCAGCACCAGCGCCGGGAGGGCGGCGGGCAGGTCCAGGTCGCGGACGCGGACGGCGAGCCATTCGGCCAGCCGCTCGGACACCGGACGCGGCTCGGGAAACTCGTCCAGCAGGTACGGCGGGCCGCCGGTGATGAGGTGGCAGAGCGTCGCGCCGAGGGAGAAGCGGTCGGCGGACGGGTCCGGCGCGGCGCCGTCCATCTGCTCGGGCGCCGCGTAGCCGGGGGTGCCCGCGCGCAGCGGCGCCGGTTCGGTCGCGGTGGGGACCACGGCCAGCTCGAGGTCGATCAGGATGGGGGCGCCGTCCGGACGGACCATGATGTTGTTCGGGTTGAAGTCGCGCAGCACGACGCCCGCGCCGTGCGCCTTGATCATCAGCTCGGTCAGCCGTCCGGCCATCGCGAGGGCGGCGGGCAGGTGCGGGCCGAGGCCCGCCTCGCCGATGACGTCGGCCGTCCACTGCCGCAGCGACGTGCCGGGGATCAGCTCCTCCGCAAGGAAGAGATGGCCGCTCTGGGTGAACAGCCGGACCGGGCGCGGCGCCACCCCGAGCCGCTCGACCGCCTCGAGCGCGCGGGCCTCGGCGCGGAGCGGGTCGCGGGCGTCCCTGCCGTGCTCGTCGGCGGCCACATGAGGTCGCGCCTCCTTGAGCACGACCGGTTCGCCGGTCTCGGTGTCGGTGGCGCGGTAAACTCCGCCCTTGTTCGTGTGCCGGATCGCCTCGCGAACCGAGAATCGTGTACCAATGAGAATCTCGTTCCGGCTTTCCGTACCGTCCGTTCGACGCCCGGTTCCGGCCATTCCATGATCCGGAAATGGACAGACCGCCCATGGCGGGGGAGTGTACGATCCGACGCGCTTGTCCTCCACCGGACGGCCGTCCGGATCGAGGATCATCCAGGCGTAGAAACCGTCATTGGTGATCCGCCGCTCCTCGACGAACGCACCGTACCGATAATGGACGAGACTGCCGGGCACATAGGGCCGGTCGGAGAGAATACGGGGGCCGGGTAATCCGGCGGTCGCCGCGTCAAGTTCCGCCGCGAGCCGGACGGCCTCGTGATCATTTACCGGGTAGACGGTGATGAACTTTCCCGAATGGCCGCGGGAGGTGTTGCGCGCGTTGATCGCGGCGACATGGTCGTGGGTGGCGGCGAACTTGAACATGGACCCCGCGGCCAGCAGCACCGTCAGCGCGCGGCCCAGCACCTCCTCCGCGGAGGCGGGCGTGGCGGACACGTGCAGCTTCCAGCCCTGCGCCGGGCAGCCGCCGCCCTCTGGTCTGACGTGGCACCACATGGTGCTCCGGTCGGTCGTCCAGCGGGCGGTGGCGGGCACGGTGGCTGGTGAGGCGGCGAGCGCCCGGTCGAGGACGTCGAGCAGGCGGGTGTCGTCGGACGGCGCGGACACGGCTCCGCCGAAGACGCTGATATTGAAATCCGCCATGGGTTTAGCCCTCTTCCTGGCCTCGCCTTGCCGCAGCTTCTTCCCGAACCCCATACGGCCTTCCCAGCCGCATATTTGATCGAATTATTTGACTGATCGGGAATGTCTTTCTGAGAACGTCGATACGGTAACGCCGATCGCGCTCGATCGCCAGGTCAAGTTTTCGCCGAGTATTCACCACGTGGAGATAAAAGCCTTACTCGCTCCGTGGGAGCCTCCGATGACCGTGTGCAGAGAGTGACCGATAAGTTCATTTAATGTCAGAAATGAGGGGATTTGTCCGATTGTTCCGGTCACTCGAACTCTGACAATCTTGCTGTTTCGATAACAGATTAGTTTCGATTCGAGTCATGGCCGAGGGCTGCCATCGGGGGCCCTGGCGATCCGGTGCCCTTTTCTGCTATGCGCCGCCATCCGGGGGCCAGTTCCCGATGGCTTCCGGGGCGAGGACGCGGTCCAGCACCATGGCGGCACAGCCCGCGAGGCCCGCCCGTTCGCCCAGGCGGCTGGGCTCGATCCGCAGGCTGCGGGTCGCCAGGGTGGTGGAGCGCTGGTAGACGACCTCGCGCAGGCCCGCGATGAGAGGCTCGTCCGCGCCCACGAGGTCGCCGCCGAGCACGACCACGGCGGGGTTCAGCAGGTTGACGGCGGTGGCGACGACCTCGCCGATCCGGCGTCCGGCCTCGCGCAGCAGGGCGATGGTGCCGGGATCGCCGGAGCGGGCCAGCGCGACCAGCTCGGGGAGGTCGCGCGCGGGCGAGCGGGCGAGGAGCGCACCGCCGCCCGCGAGGGCCTCCACGCAGCCGGTGTTGCCGCAGCGGCAGGGAGTGTCGGCTGCCGCGCCGGTGCCCGGGGGGATCCGGACGTGGCCGATCTCGCCCGCCGCGCCGAGCGCCCCGCGCTGGATGCGTCCGCCGGAGATCAGGCCCGCGCCGATCCCGGTGGAGACCTTGACGAACAGCAGGTCGTCGACGCCGGGATGGGCCTGGTGCTCGCCGAGTGCGGCGGCGTTGACCTCGTTGTCGAGATGCGCGGGGACGCCGAACCGCGCGGCGGTCGGGGGGCCGACCTCGACGCCGTTCCAGCGTCCGGCGGCGTGCTCGACCGCGTCCGGGACGCCGAGCCCGACCCCGCGCACGGTGGCCCCGTCGATGTCGGCGGAGGCGAGGAGGGACGTCCACTCGTCCAGGAGGCGGGGGAGCGTCTGCTCGGGGGACGCCTCGGGCGGCGGGCCTTCGGCGTGGGCGAGGACCGTCCCGGCGAGGTCGCAGACGGCGAGTTGCCCCCGCGACTGGCCGAGGTTCGCGACGAGGACGGTGCCGCCCGCCGCGTTGAACTCCAGCCGGGCCGGGGGACGCCCCCCGGTCGACGGCCCGTCGGCCCGCTCGACCACGAGGCCGCGGGCGACGAGGTCGGCGACCCGCGCGGCGACCGCCGGACGCGACAGCCCGGCGACGCGGCCCAGCTCGGCGCGGGTCGCGACGCCGTGCTCCCTGATCAGGCGGAGCAGGTCGCCGCTGCCGGACGGGCGTCCGAACGGGCTGCTGGCGGCACGGGGCATCCGATCAGTCAAGCACGCACCCTTGTGTACGTCCAACAAACGCAAGTGGCCGACTTTTGTATGAACAGATTCATAAGTGAGTTGTCTCGCCAACAAATGTCTCGATAGCTTGGGCGAACCGGAGAACCCCCTGGTCTGGAGCGTCCTATGGCTGTCCATCCCGTGCTGGCGGAAGTGACCCGGCGCGTCGTCGAACGGAGCGCCGGGCCCCGCGGCGCCTACCTGGATCGGATCCGCGCCGCCCGGAGCGAGGGCCCCGTCCGCGGCGGGATGGGATGCGCGAACCTGGCGCACGGCTTCGCGGCCTGCGGCGTCCAGGACAAGCTGTGGCTGCGCGGGAACGCCACCCCCAACATCGCGATCGTCACGGCGTACAACGACATGCTGTCCGCGCACCAGCCGCTGAAGGACTACCCCGACGCGCTGAAGGCCGCGATCCGCGCGGCGGGCGGGACGGCGCAGGTCGCGGGCGGCGTGCCCGCGATGTGCGACGGCATCACGCAGGGCCGCGCCGGGATGGAGCTGTCGCTGTTCAGCCGGGACGTCGTCGCGATGGCGACGGCGGTGGCGCTGTCGCACGACATGTTCGACGGCGCGCTGCTGCTCGGCGTCTGCGACAAGATCGTCCCGGGGCTGGTGATCGGGGCGCTGTCGTTCGGGCACCTGCCGGTGATCCTGGTGCCCGCCGGGCCGATGGCGTCCGGGCTGCCGAACGGGGAGAAGGCGAAGGTCCGCAAGCGGTTCGCGGCCGGGGACGCCGGGCGCGACGAGCTGCTCGCCGCCGAGGCCGCGTCCTACCACTCGCCCGGCACCTGCACCTTCTACGGGACGGCCAACTCCAACCAGCTCCTGATGGAGGTCATGGGCCTGCACCTGCCGGGGGCGAGCTTCGTCCCGCCGGACACGAAGTTGCGCGACGCCCTGACCGAGGCGGCCGGACGCCGCGTCCTGCGGCTCACCGACCTGACCGACGGCTACCTGCCGGTCGGCGAGACGCTGGACGAGCGCGCGTTCGTCAACGGGGTCGTCGCGCTGCTGGCCACGGGGGGCTCCACGAACCACACACTGCACCTGGTCGCGATGGCCGCCGCCGCGGGCATCGAACTGACCTGGGACGACTTCGACGCCCTGTCCGCGGTGACGCCGCTGCTCACCCGGCTCTACCCGAACGGCACGGCCGACGTGAACCACTTCCACGCGGCGGGCGGCACCGCGTTCCTCATCGGCGAGCTGATCGACGCCGGGCTCCTGCACCCGGACGCCAGGACGGTCGGCGGTGACACGCTCGCCGACTACCGGCGCGTCCCGGAGATCGACGGCGGCAGGGACGGCGGCCGGGTGACGTGGCGGGACGGTCTGACCGAGTCGGGCGACCCGGGCGTGCTGCGGCCGGTGGCCGAACCGTTCGACGCGCACGGCGGCCTGCACACCGTGCGCGGCAACCTGGGCCGGGCGGTGATCAAGGTGTCGGCGGTGCGCGCCGAGCACCGGACGATCGAGGCCCCGGCCCGCGTGTTCGACTCGCAGGAACGGCTCCAGGCCGCCTTCGCCGCCGGGGAGCTGGACCGGGACGTGGTCGCGGTCGTCCGTCACCAGGGGCCGCGCGCCAACGGGATGCCGGAGCTGCACCGCCTGACCCCGCCGCTGTCGGTCCTGCAAGACAGAGGGCATCGGGTCGCGCTGGTCACCGACGGCCGGATGTCCGGCGCGTCGGGCGCGGTACCCGCCGCGATCCATGTTTCACCGGAGGCGGCGGCGGGCGGTCCGCTCGCCCGCGTCCGCGACGGGGACGTCGTCCGGCTCGACGCGGACGCCGGTGTCCTGGAGGTCCTGGTCCCGGACGAGGAGTTCGCCGCCCGCGAGCCCGCCGCCGACCCGCCCGACGAGACCTGGGGCACGGGACGCGAACTGTTCCGCGCGTTCCGCCACGCGGTGGGCCCCGCCGAGCGCGGCGCGGGGGTGTTCTCGTGAGCACGGGCTCGTTGAATTCGGAACCGTGGCTGGTCGGGGACATTGGCGGCACCAACGCGCGGTTCGCGCTGGTCGACGGCCCGGACGGCGTCCCGACCCGCGTGGAGTCCCTCCCGACCCGTGACCACGCCGGGCTCGCCGAGGTCGCGGCCGCCTACCTCGCCCGGTACGCGCCGGACGTCCGGCCGTCCGCCGCGTGCCTGGCCGTCGCCGGGCCCGTGACGAACCGGACGTATCACCTGACGAACGCGGGCTGGCCGAGGGGCACCGAGGAGGAGGTCCGGGCGCATCTCGGCCTGGCCCATCTGGAGATCATCAACGACTTCGAGGCCCTGGCCCTCTCCCTCCCGCGCCTCGGCGAGGACGACCTGATCCCGCTCGGCGGGACGGCACCCGACCCCGCCGCGCCGCTCGCCGTGGTCGGGCCGGGCACGGGGCTCGGCGTCGCCGGGCTCGTCCCCACGGCCGGGGGCTGGGCGCCGCTGCCCGGCGAGGGCGGCCAGGTCGACGCCCCGGCCGCCACCGACCGGGAACTGGAGGTCGCGCGGCTGCTGCGCGCCGAACGCGGCGTCGCCAACGCCGAGGACCTGCTGTCCGGTGACGGCCTCGGCCGCATCCACCGCTATCTGGCCGTGCTCGACGGCGCGTCCGCCGCGCCGCTCACCGCCCAGGAGATCGTCGAGCGCCGCGACGACCCGCGCTGCGCCGAGGCCCTCCACATGTTCTGCGCGCTGCTCGGTTCGCTCGCCGGGAACGTGGCGCTGACGCTCGGCGCTCGCGGCGGCGTCTTCGTCGGCGGCGGGATCCTGCCGCGCATCGTGGACGTGCTGCGCGGCAGCGCGTTCCGTGCCCGCTTCGAGGGGAAGCCTCCCGTCGAGGACTACCTGCGCGGCATTCCCACCGCGCTCATCGTTCACCCCGGCCCGGCGCTCGCCGGTGCCACGCTGCGGCTCGCGCAGAGCCTGCCGGAAACGGAGCCCGCATGATCGCCGATGACCTGTTCGACCTCGCGCCCGTCGTCCCCGTCGTGGTGCTGGACGACGCCGACGCGGCCGTCCCGCTGGCCCGCGCCCTGGTCGACGGCGGGCTGCCGGTGATCGAGGTGACGCTGCGGACTCCGGCCGCCCTCGCCGCGATCACCCGGATCGCCGCCGAGGTGCCGGACGCGGTGGTCGGCGCGGGGACGGTCGTCCGCCCGCAGGACGCGGAGCGGTCCGCCGCCGCCGGGGCCCGGTTCCTGGTCAGCCCCGGCTGCACGTCCCGGCTCCAGGCCGCGATGGCCGCGACCGGGCTGCCGTTTCTGCCGGGCGTCGCGACCGCGTCGGAGGCGCTCGCGCTGCTGGAGAGCGGGATCACCGCGATGAAGTTCTTCCCCGCCGAGGCGGCGGGAGGGATCGGATACCTGAACTCGCTTCGGGGGCCGCTGCCGCAGATCAGGTTCTGCCCGACCGGCGGGGTCGGCCCGAAGAACGCCGCCGACTATCTCGCGCTTGAGAACGTCGGCTGTGTCGGCGGTTCCTGGGTGACCCCGGCGGACGCGGTCCGGGACGGAGACTGGGACCGCGTCCGCGCGCTCGCCGCTGAGGCGGCGGCGCTACGCACCGGGTGAGGCGGCGTCCGGGGCGTCGGCGTGGCACCGTGGGCACGGGCCCGCGGTCAGGGGCCGCCCGCCGCCGTTCGGGACGAGGTCCATGCGGAGCCTGCCGCAGGCGCACCGGGTCCAGACCACGATGCCGTCGCTGGTGAGATGCCGGGAGAGTGTGGTGCTCTGCTGGTTCATGTCCGTCAGTCTGCAACCGGTGGAACGTTGGCGTCTATTTCAGATTTCCGCACTGGACCGTGTAATTTGGTTGCATGATTGATCTGCGGCGGCTGCACATGCTCCGGCTCGTCCACCAGTACGGGACGGTGACGTCCGCTGCGGAGGCGCTGCACCTGACCCCGTCGGCGGTGTCCCACCAGCTGCGCGAGCTGGCGCGGGAGCTGAGGGTGCCGCTGCTGGAGCCGCAGGGCCGCAAGGTCCGGCTGACCCCCGCCGCGTATCTGCTGATCGAACACGCCGACGGGCTGCTCGCCAAGTGGGAGGAGACCCTCGCCGACCTGGAGTCGCACCGCGCGGGCGTCACCGGGCCGCTGCGCATGTGCGGGTTCACGACGGCGGTCGGCGGGCTGGTCGCGCCCGCCGCCGGGGCGCTGCTGCGCGAGGACCCGAGCCTCACCATCGAGGTCCGCGAATGCGACACCGACGTGGCGGTGGGCCTGCTCGCCGCCGGGGAGGTCGACATCGCCGTCATCGAGCCGACCCCGGACGCGCCGCCGCCGGGCGATCCGCGCTTCGACCGGGAGCCGCTGCTGGAGGAGGCGCTCGACCTGATCGTCCCGGCCGGGCACCCCCTCGCGGTGCGGGCGGGCCTCCTGTGGGGGGACGACCCCCCACGCCCCCCGGAAGGGCCCGGTGTGCGGCTGGAGGACGCGGCGGAGGAGGCGTGGATCAGCGTCATGCCCGAGGTCTGCGCCCACCACCAGCAGGTCATGACGTACTGCGCCGCCGCCGGGTTCACGCCCCGGATCGCGCACAAGGCCACCACATGGTCGGTGATCTGGGCGCTGGTCGCCAACGGGCTCGGCGTGTCCCTGGTGCCCCGGCTGGCTGGCGGGCCGTCCGACCAGCCGGTGGTCCGGATCCCGCTGACCGGCGACGGCGTCCCGAAGCGGCGGGTGCTGACCTGCGTGCGGCGCGGCAGCCGCGAGCACCCGCTGATCGTCCGCGCGATGCGGGCGCTGCACGACGCCGTCCCCGACCAGTGCTCCCGAATGGCCGCCTGAGCCACCCCGTCCGCTATTCCGTCGCGATCGCCCGCAGGACGTTCAGGCGGGCGGCGCGGTGGGCGGGCCACACGGCGGCGGCGACACCGATCACGGCGGCGGCCGCGACGCACACCGCGAGCCGCCCGTAGGGGATCGCGAGGACCTCCATGCCGCCGTCGCCCGCCGCCATCGCGCGTTGCAGGACGATCCCGAGGACGACGCCCGTCCCGACGCCGAGCGCGGCCCCGAACAGCGACACGACGACCGCCTCGTAGCGGATCATGCGGCGGAGTTGGCGGCGCTGCATGCCGAGGGCCCGGAGCATGCCGATCTCCCTGGTCCGCTCGGTCACGGCCAGCGCGAGCGTGTTGACGATGCCGAGCGCGGCCACGAGGACCGACAGCACCAGCAGGCCGAGCACGAGCTTCAGGAACAGGTCGATGGACCCGGCGGCGTCGGCCTTGACCTGGGCGCGGTCCTTCAACTCCAGGTTGGGCCAGGGGCTCAGTGCCTTCTCCAGGGCCGCGCGGCCGACGCCCGTGGCGTCGACCTCGATGCGGTCGATCGGGGCGTCGGGGTCGTGCGCCCGGTACCCCGCCCAGTCGATGATCATGGAGGGGGCGGACGGGGTGACCGACGGATGGTCGGCGAAGATCCCGGCGATGCGGAACGTGCGCTTCGTGCCGTCCTGGTACTGGCCCGCGATGGCCGTGCCGACCTTCCAGCTCCGCGCGGCGGCGACGCTGTGGCCGACGAGCAGGTCGTCCCCGTGCGCGGACGGCGTCCCCTGCTGGAGCGGCAGCCGGAAATGGCCGAGCAGTTCGCCGGGGGTGCCCGCCGCCGCCGACTCCACGGACCCGTCCAGCCTGAACCGCGCCGTCCTGATCGGGATCGCCGCCCGCACGCCGTCGACCTTCGCGACCGCTCCGGCGGCCTCGGCCGTGACCGGGGTGAGCTGGCTGCGTCCCGTGATCTGGTAGTCGGCGGTGAGGCCCGCGTCGAGCTGCCGGTCCACCGACGACGCCATCGACTGGACGAGCACCGACACCGCCGCGATCAGCGCCAGCCCGATCGTCAGCGCGGACGCCGTCGCCGCCGTCCGCCGGGGGTCGCGCAGCGCGTTGCGACCGCCCATCCGTCCCGCCGTCCCGCCGAAGCGCGCGCACAGGCTTTTCCAGGGGGTGTGGGGGGTCGTCCCCCCACAGAAGAGGGGCCAGCCCAGCAACCGGATCGCCGGGCCGCTGAGCGCGGGGGACGCCACGACCACCCCGATGAACAGTGTCATCGCGCCAGCCCCGACCAGGGTGAGGCCCGAGTTTCCGCTCCCTGCCAGCCCGGCTCCGGCGAGCGCGCCGCCGACCGCGAGCGCGCCGCCGCCGGACAGCAGCCGTCCCCGCAACGGTCGTGGCGTCGCCGTTCCCTCGCGCAAGGCCGCGACGGGCGGGGTTCGCGCCGCCCGCCGGGCCGGGACGAACGCGGCGGTCAGCGTGACGAGCGTCCCCACGGCATACGACGCGATCACGGCGGAGGACGGCACGACGAGCGTCCCGAACGGTAGATCCTCGCCGCCCAGCAGGACGCCCAACACCCGCGCCAACCCGGCCGCGACGCCCACGCCCGCCAGCAGGCCCAGCGTGGACCCGACGAGACCGACCCCGGACGCCTCGCCGAGCACCGACCGCGTCACCTGCGCGCGCGAGGCGCCGACCGCGCGCAGCAGCGCCAGCTCCCGCACCCGGCCGCTGACCAGCATCGCGAACGTGTTGAAGATGATGAACGACCCGACGAACATCGCGATCACCGCGAACATCAGCAGGAACGTCCGGATGGCCTTGAGAACGTCGCTGACCGGCTCGGCCTGCTCGTCGACGGCCTGTTCACCCGTGATCGCCTCGACGCCGGGTGGGAGGGCCGCCGCGACTGCGTCCTTGAGCTGCTCCTGCGTGACGCCGTCGTCGGCGTGCACGACGATCCGCGCGTACGTCCCCGGATGGTCGGACAGCAGGCGCGGCGCGGCGTCCGGCGCGAACGCGGTCATCGAGAGCTGGTCGCTGAGCGCCGAGTCGCCGACCTCGAACAGGCCGGTGAGCCGGAACGTCCGGGTGCCCGCCGCCAGCGCCACCGTGACGCGGTCGCCGACGCGGTATCCGGCGTCCTTGGCGGTCGTGACGTCCACGGCGATCTCGTCCGGCGCGGTGGGCGGCGCCCCCGAGGTGAGGCGGGGGAGCGACAGGTCGGGGTCGCCGTCCCAGGCCACACCGGTCTGCGGCTCCGACCCGGCGATCCGGCCGTGCCGGTCGACGACGGCCGCGAACCCGGTGACGACGCCGTGCGCCTTCTCCACGCCGGGCACCTTCCGCACGGCCGCCAGCACCGGCGCGGGGACGGGACGTTCCGACGCCCGCTCGCCGAGCCCCGGCTCGAACGCCCGGTCGGTCCGGACGATCACGTCCGTGCCGCGTCCGAGGTCGTCGAAGGCCCGGTCGAACGAGCGGTCCAGGGTGGCGGAGAAGATCAGGGTTCCGGCGATGAACGCGACACCGGCGACCACCGCGACCCCGGACAGCAGCAGGCGGGCGCGGTGCGCGACGAGGCCGCGCAGCACGAGCTTGGACATCATGCGACCGATTCCAGCCCGGCGGGACCGCCGCCCGGCAGCCCGGATCGTCGGGTCCGGCCCCGCCGGACGGCCCCCACACCACGACTTTCGTAGGGGTCGCGGACCGGACCCGGTTGCGTACGGTTGTGCTGTGCGCATGCCCTCGCCCCGCCTCGTCCCGGCGCGGCTCCCTCCCCCCGGACGGCCCCGCGACCTGGTCGCCGACGCCGTCGTCGTGGTGGGCGCCGTGCTGTTGAGCTGGAGCCTGGCGTCGGGCCCGCGCGCGTTGCTGCACCCGCACGGCGGCGCGACGATGGCGCTGCTCATGGGCCCCGCGCTGGCATTGGCGGTCCGCCGCCGCGCCCCGATGACGGTCGCGTGGCTCACCGCCGCGTTCGCGGCGCTGGTGTGGATCGTCGAGCAGGCCGCTCCGGGCACGCTGCTGCGCGTGGGCGCCGACCACGCCCTCGGTTCGCCGGTGTGGTGGCCGCCGACCGCGCCGTTCGCCGCCTACGCGGCGATGGCCTTCCCCCGCGACGGCGCCCGCCCGGCGTGGCTGCGCGCGCTGCCGGTCGTCGCGCTGCTGCCGGTGATCGGCACCACGGGCGACGTCCTGCCCGAGGCGGCGATGCGGCGGTTCTCGGCGCAGGAGTCCGGCAGCGTCGGCGCGCTGGTGTTCCGCAGTACCGCCGTCGTGGTGATCGCCGCGCTGATCGGCATGTACGTCGCCGCCCGCCGCCGCGTCGTGCAGGGCCTCACCGAACGCGCCGAACGCGCCGAAACGGAGCGGCATCTGCTGGCCGAGCGAGCCCGCGCGGAGGAACGCGCCCGGCTCGCCGCCGAGATGCACGACGTCGTCGCGCACCGGGTCACGCTGATGGTGCTCCAGGCGGGGGCGCTGCGGGTCCGGGCGCCGGACGAGGCGACCCGGGCGGCGGCCGAGGAGCTGCGCGGCACCGGCTGCCAGGCCCTCGACGAACTTCGCGACGTCGTCGGGCTGCTGCGGCGCGGGCCCGGCGCCGGTCCCGCGGCCGACTCGGGGCCGCTGCCCGACCTGTCCGCGCTGGTCGCCGAGTCGGCGGCGGTCGGCGTCCCGGTGGAGCTCGCCGAGCACGGCGACCCGCCGCCCGCGTCGCCCGCCGTGGGACGCACCGCGTACCGGGTCGTACAGGAGGCGCTGACCAACGCGCGCAAGCACGCGCCGGGCGCCGCCGTCCACGTGGACGTCCGCTACCGCATCGACGGGGTGACGCTGATCGTGCGGAACGCGGCGGCGTCCGGCGAACCGGACGCCGAGCTGGCGGCCAGCGGGTCCGGGATGGGCCTGGCCGGGCTGCGCGAACGGGTCGAGCTGATCGGCGGGACGTTCACGGCGGGCCCCCACCTGGACGGTTTCCGCGTCGAAGCCGCCCTGCCCGCCTACGTGCCGGTGGCCGAGCCGTGATCACGGTCCTGCTGGTGGACGACGAGCCGATGGTCTGCGCGCACCTGCGCACGATCCTCGGCGCGGCCGACGACGTGACGGTCGTCGGTGAGGCGCACGACGGCGCGGCCGGGGTAGAGGCCGTCGTCCGCTATCGCCCCCACGTCGTGCTGATGGACCTGCGGATGCCCGGCGTGGACGGCCTGGCCGCCATCGAACGCATCGCCGCGCTGCGCTCCCCGCCCGCCGTCGTCGCGCTGACCACGTTCGACGCCGACGAGTACGTCATCCGGGCCCTGCGGGCAGGCGCGGCGGGGTTCCTGCTGAAGTCGACGCCGCCCGAGGACCTGGTGAAGCTCGTCAGGGTCGCCGCCGACGGGCACACGGTGATGTCGGCGGCCGCGACGATGCGGCTGCTCGGCACCGCCGAGGACCGCGCGTCCGACCGGGACCGGACCCGCGCCCTCGTCGACGGCCTCACCGAACGGGAGGCGCAGGTGCTGGCCTGCCTCGGCAGCGGCCTGTCCAACGCGCAGATCGCGCGCCGCCTCCACCTCAGCGAGGCCACCGTCAAGGGCCACGTCTCCCGGCTGCTCGACAAGCTCGGCTGCGCCAACCGCACCCAGGCCGGGCTCATCGCACGGGACGCGGGCGTCGGCTGAGCCGTTCAAGCCCTGCCGCGACGCATCCCGATGGCCAGCACGATGGCCCGGATGACCCAGATGGCCAACGCGATCTGAAGGACCGCGAGGACCCCCGCCCCCGGCCCGACCGTGAAGGCCAGCACCAGGAACACCGCGAGCAGTAGCGGGAACGCCTTGTGCGGGCCGTGTCGGTGATGGGGCCGGTGCCGGTGATGCGGTGCCAGGTGGCCGTGGTGGGCGAAGGCGTGCTGCCACCCGGGGTGTCCCAGGCCGCCGAACATGACCGCCGCGCCCTGTTCCAGCGTCACCCGGTCGGGCTTCTCCGGTTCGGGCAGGCCAGTCGGGGACGGCAGGTCGCGGACGAGCACGCGCAGGTCGCCGCGCGTCTTGGCGGACAGCGTGGCGTCGAGGCGCTCGTCCAGCTCGGCGCGGTCGAGCCGTCCGGCCGCGAAGTGGTCGTGCAGGGCGAGCATGACCGCGTCGCGCTCGGCGTCACCGATGCGGATCTCGTCGTGGCGTGCCTCGTCCTTGTGGGCCTTGCCCTCGTGTGCCATGGGTCGTCATCCTCCGGTGTTCGCGTCGGTGGGGCCCGCGTCGTCGGTGTCGGTGTCGATGTCGTCGTCGGCGAGGATCCGGTAGAGGCCGCGCCGCGCGTCCGACAGGACGGTCGTGGCCCGGTCGACCTGGTCCGCCGACCCCGAGTGGACGATCTGCATGACCGCGGCTCCCGTCTGCGCGGCCTGCCGGAACAGCTCGGGGACGCCCTCGCCGAACTCGGGCGTCATCTCCTCCCACGGCGCGGTCAGCCGGTCGGCGTTCTCCTCGACATGGGCGCGGCCCTCGTCGGTGAGGTGGAACGAGCGGCGTCCGCCCGCCTCCTCGCCCGCGATCAGGCCCTCGTCGGCGAGCTGCTGGAGCGCCGGGTAGACCGCGCCGGGGCTCGGCCGCCACGCGCCGCCGCTGCGCTCGTCGATCTCCTGGATGATCTGGTAGCCGTTGCGCGGCTCCTCGGCGAGCAGCACGAGGATCGCCGCGCGGACGTTCCCCTTGCGCGCCTTGGGGCCCCGGCCCCACGGCCCGCCGCGCCCCCGCGCCCAGGGCGGACGCGGGCCCGGACCGAAGCCGAACCCACCGGGACCGCCGGGGCCCGCGCCGTGCCCGGGGCCGAACAGCCCGCCGAACGGGAAGTCGCGCCAGGGGCCGTGGCCATGCGAGTGACCCATGTTCTACACCACCTTCTGAGAGCTCTCTATGACCTCTCGCGATACGACAACGATATATCGAAGACGTCGGGTGAAGCCAGATGGTTCCCGAGATTCGCGAGGGCGAACCGGACATGATCCCTAATTTCGGTCATCGCCGTCTGATCGCCAGGAAACCTGGGTAACAGCCGTACGGGATGGATGATGGGCGCACATGAGGCGGTGACCGCCCGCGAGGCGGTGCTCACACCGGACGCGCACGGCCCGGCGCCGCGCGTCCGGCGCGAGCTGCTGGTCGGGCTCCTGCTGTTCTCGGCGTACGCGCTGGTCACCCGGCTCCCCGAGCAGGGCAGGACGGCGACGGCCCGCGCGCACGGCGAGGCGATCTTCAATCTGGAGCGGGCGCTGCACCTCGACGTCGAGCCGCGCCTCAACGGGTGGCTGGCGCACCAGTCGGTGCTGCGGGTGCTGGCGAACTACGAGTACGCGATCACGTACATCGCGAGCGCGCTGATCCTGCTGATCTGGCTTTTCATCCGGCACCCCGAGCGGTACCGGACGGCCCGCAACGCGTTCATCCTGCTCAACATCGGCGGCCTCGCGACGTTCGCGCTGTATCCCGTCATGCCGCCGCGACTGATGCCCGACCTCGGATTCGTCGACACCGTCCTCCTGGGAGGCACCTGGGGGTCGTGGGGGTCGCCGATGGTCGAGCACGCCGACAAGTTCGCCGCCGTGCCGTCCCTGCACATGGGGTGGACGCTGTGGGTCGGCGTGGAACTCGCCCGCGTCAACGCCCGACGCTGGGTGCAGGTGCTGAACGCCGCGCACGTTCTCGTCACCCTGTACGTGATCCTCGCCACCGCGAACCACTTCATCGTGGACGCGGCCGCCGCCGTCCCGTTCGTCGCCGTCTCGGTGTTCATCGCCGACCGCATCTCCGGCCCGGCGCCCGTCCGCGCCCAGGGCCCCGACGCGTTCTTCCTCGCCGTGGAGACGCCCGACGCCCCGCAGCACGCGGGCGGCGTGATCATGCTGGACACGTCGCGGCGGGAGGTCGGCCGCGACGATCTCGTCCGGGTGGTCGGGGAGCGCCTCGCCGGGCTGCCCCGGTTCCGGCAGCGGCTCGTCCGGCGGGGGCGGTGGCGCCGTCCCGTCTGGCGCCACCACGGCGCCGTCGACTGGGGCTGGCACGTCGCCGAACGGCACGTCGACGGCATGTCCGGGCTGCGCGCCGTGGTCGCCGAACTCCAGTCCGAGGCGCTGCCGCTCGACCGGCCGCCGTGGCGGATGGTCGTGGTGAAGGGCGCCGAACCCGGCCGGACCGCCGTCGTGTACCTGATGCACCATGTGGTCGCCGACGGCGTCGGCATCGTCGCCCAGGCCGTGTACCTGATGGACCCGCCGCCCGAACCCGCCAAGGCCGGGCCTCCGCGTCAGCGGCTGCGCAGGGCACTCGCCACCGTCGTCGGGCTCGGGCAACTCGCCGTGGACACCGCGTCGCCCGACCGGTTGCCCGCCGCCGGGACGTCCGAACGCCGGTTCGGCACCATGCACCTGCCGCTCGCGACCGTCCGCGACGTGGGTCGCCGTTATGGCGCCCGCGTCACCGACGTGGTGCTGTGCGCGGTCGCGGGCGCCCTGAACCGGGTCGTCAGCGAGGAGGACGGGCGGCCCGGGACCTGCCGCGTCGCCGTCCCGCTGATGATGCGGCCGCCCGGCAGCGCCATGGTCGGCAACCACACCACCGCCGTCATGGTCGACCTGCCGATCGGGAAGATGGCCGAGACCGACCGGCTCGCGCTGATCTCCAAGCGGAGCCGCGTACTGCGGTCCGGGACGCGCGCGCAGGCCGCGTGGACGGTGATGTGGCAGGCGGGCCGGATCCTGCCCGCGCCGCTGCACGCCCGGTTCGCGCGGAAGGCCTACAGCGGCCGGTTCCTCCAGGGCACCGTGTCGAGCCTGCCCGGCCCCGACCGGCCGCTGCGGATGGCGGGCGCGCCGCTCACCGCCGTGTATCCGGTCGTCCCGCTCGCGCCCGGCACGCCGTTCGCGATCGCCGGTCTCGGCGTCGACCGCGAGCTGTGCTTCGGGCTGTCCCTCGATCCCGGGCTCGTCGACGACGCGGATGTGCTGATGGACGCCGTCCTCGACGTCATCGAAGAACTGCGGGACGAGCCCGAGTGATCAGAGCGTGCGCATCGCGCGCAGCGACTCCTTGAGCGAACCCATCGTCGCGAACACGGCGGTCGGCTCGTAGCCGCAGTGCGCCATGCAGTTCGCGCAGCGCTCGTCGCGTCCTCGCCCGTAGGCGTTCCAGTCGGTCGTTTCGAGGAGTTCGCGATACGTCGCGGTGTGGCCGTCGTCCATCAGATAGCAGGGGCGCTGCCAGCCCTTCAGCGAGTACGACGGGATCGCCCACGCCGTGCACGGGAAGTCGACGCGCCCTTCGAGGAAGTCCAGGAACAGCGGCGAGTGGTTGAGACGCCAGCGGCCGCGCCGGCCGTCCGCGAACGCCTTGCGGAACAGCTCCCGCGTCTCCCGCACGCCGAGGAAGTGGTCCTGGTCGGGCGCCTTCTCGTAGGCGTACGCGGGGGAGATCATCATCTGGTCGACGCGCAGGTCGTCGTTGAGGTAGTTCAGGACCTCGATGACCGTCTGCGGGGTGTCGGTGTTGAAGAACGTCGTGTTGGTCGTGACGCGGAACCCGCGCTCCTGGCACATCCTGATCGCGTCCACGGCCTGGTCGAACACGCCCTCCTTGCAGACGGAGGCGTCGTGTCGTTCGCGCAGCCCGTCGATGTGCACGGCCCACGCGAAGTACCGGGACGGCTCGAACTGGTCGATCTTCTTCGGGATCAGCGCCGCGTTCGTGCACAGGAACACGTACCGCCGCATCCGCACCAGCTCGGCGACCATCGCGCCGATGTCGGGGTGCATGAGCGGCTCACCGCCCGCGATCGACACCATCGGCGCGCCGCACTCGCGGATCGCCGCGACCGCCTGCTCCACCGGCATCCGCTGCTTGAGGACGTCCGCCGGATGCTGGATCTTCCCGCAGCCCGCGCACGCCAGGTTGCAGGCGTACAGCGGCTCCAGCTCGACGATCAGCGGGAACCGCGTCCGGCCCCGGAGCCGGTTGCGCAGGACGTGCCCGCCGACGCGCAGGCTCTGGCGCAGTGGCATCGCCATGGGTCATGACCCCTTCAGATAGCGGCCCAGCGCGCTGAGGGGGAACACCAGGCGGTACAGGTGGTAGTTGATGTAGAAGTCGCCGGGGAAGCCGGTGCCGGTGAAGTGGTCCTCGTCCCAGGTGCCGTCGTCGCGTTGGTGGTCGACGAGCCATTGCACGCCGCGCTCCACGGACGGGCCGCGCTCTCCGGCGGCGAGCAGCGCGAGCAGCGCCCACGCCGTCTGCGACGCGGTGGACTCGCCGTGCCCCACCCACGACCGGTCGCGGTAGGAGCGCAGGTCCTCGCCCCAGCCGCCGTCGTCGCGCTGGTGCCGCTCCAGCCACGCGACCGCGTCCCGGATCACGGGCTTCTCCGGCCGGACGCCCGCCGCGATCAGCGCGGGGACGACGCTGCCCGTCCCGTACACGTGGTTGGCGCCCCAGCGTCCGAACCACGACCCGTCCGGCTCCTGGGCCTTGAGCAGCCAGACCACGGCCCGTTTGACGAGCCGCGAATCCGCCATGCCGCGGTGTGCCATCGCCTCCACGACATGCGCGGTGACGTCGGCGGACGGCGGGTCGATCACCTCGCCGAAGTCGCAGAACGGCAGCCTGCGGCCCAGCGTCCGGGTGTTGTCGGCGTCGAACGCGGCGAAACCGCCGTCCCGGCAGACCATCCCCACCATCCAGCGCACGCCGCGCTCGATCGCCGGGTCGGCGGCCGGGTGCTGGACGCGGTTGAGCGCGATGACCACCTCGGCGGTGTCGTCGACGTCGGGATAGCCGTCGTTGTCGAACTCGAACGCCCAGCCGCCCGGTGGGAGGCCGGGGCGCCGCACCGCCCAGTCGCCGGGGCCCTTGACCTCCTCGCGGATCACCCAGTCGGCGGCCCGTTCCAGCGCCTGGTTCCCGGCGGGGACACTGGCGTCGGCGAGGGCGTTCATCGCGAGGACGGTGTCCCAGACGGGGGACTGGCACGCCTCCAGCCGCCGCCCTTGCTCGTCGCGGATGGTGAACCGTTCGAGACCGTCCAGGCCGCGCCGGACGATCGGGTGGTCCAGGCCGTAGCCGAGCAGGTGCAGCGCGAGCAGCGAGTACACCCACGGCGGTTGGATGCCGCCCCATGAGCCGTCCCGTTCCTGGCGCGCGATGATCCAGTCGGCGGCGCGGCGGAGCGCGGCCCGCCGCAGACCCTTGACGGGACGCCGCTCGTACACGTGCAGGGCCTTGTCGAGCGTGGTGAACGCCAGGTCCCAGGCGGTCGGTTCGGGCTTCTCCGGCGGCGGGTCGACGGGGCCGGGATACAGCTCGTCCAGGTCGAACGGCAGCGGCCGGACGGGACGCAGCGCCGCCACGACCGTCAGCGGCACGATCGTCTGCCGCGCCCAGCACGCGAAGTCGTAGACGTTCAGCGGGAACCAGCGCGGCAGGAAGATCATCTCCGGTGGCACGACCGGCAGGTCGTCCCATGACCACCGGCCGAACATCGCCAGCCAGAACCGCGTGAACACCCGGGTCGCCGGAATCCCGCCCCGGGTGCGGATGAAGGCGGCCGCGCGTTCCATGTGCTCGGCCTCGGGCGGGTCTCCGGCGAGCCGCAGCGCCACGTACGCCTCGACCGTCGTGGACAGCTCGGGCGGGCCGCCGTGGAAGTTGGCCCAGGTGCCGTCCGGGGCCTGCCGCGACCTGATCCAGCGGGCCGCCTCGTCCGTGTCGGCGCCGGTGCGGATGCCGAGGAACTCGCGCAGGAGGAGATCCTCGGCGTCCATCGTGACGTTGGTCCGCAACTCGCCCTTCCACCATCCCTCCGGCGACTGGAGGAGCAGCAGGTGCTCGCGGGCGGCGTCGACCGCGTCCGCGACCGTCAGCAGCGGCCCGGGCATCAGTGGTCCCGGCCCGTGACGAAGTCGGCGACGCGCAGGAACTCGGCGCGCACGGGCTCCGGGATCCGGGCCGTGACCAGGTGCTCGGCGGCGCGCTGGATGCGGCTCTCCGCCTCCAGTTCGGCCCAGGCCCGGCCGCCCGCCGCCTCGATGAGCGCCGCGACCTCGCGCAGGTCGTCCTCGGAAAGGTCGTCGCGCCCGTACAGGTCAGTGATGCGGTCGGCCTCCGGTCCGCCGTTGTTCAGCGCGGCCACGACCGGCAGCGACATCTTGCGGGACCGGACGTCCGACAGCGCGGGTTTCCCCGTCGTCGCCGGGTCGCCCCAGATGCCGAGCAGGTCGTCCACCAGCTGGAACGCGATACCGAGGTCGGCGCCGAACGCCTCCAGCGCGGCGGGAAGCGCGTCCGGGGCGCCGTCCAGCACGGCGCCGATCGAGCACGAGCACTCCAGCAGCGCGGCCGTCTTGCCGGACACCATCGCCACGCACTCGTCCAGGCTGATGTGCCCGCGCGTCTCGAACTCCATGTCGAGTGCCTGACCGGCGATGAGACGGCGGGTCGCCACGGCCAGCGCGCGCGTCGCCCGCGCCGACCCCTGACCCGGCGCCTCCAGCAGCACCTCCACGGCGAGCGCGAGCAGCGCGTCACCGGCCAGGATCGCGGCCGGCTCACCGAAGATCGTCCAAGCGGACGGACGGTGCCTGCGGGTCCGGTCGCGGTCCATGATGTCGTCGTGCAGCAGCGAGAAGGCGTGGGTCAGCTCGACCGCGACCGCGCCGGGCAGCGCGCTCTCCGGCGGGGCGCACGCGGCGCGGGCCGACAGCAGCGCCAGCGCCGGGCGCAGCGCCTTGCCCGCCGGGCCCGTGCGCGGATGCCCCTCCTCGTCGGTCCAGCCGAGGTGGTACGCCGCGACGCGGTAGGTGCACGGGTCGAGGCGGCCGACCGCGGCGCGCAGCGCGCCGTCGACCAGCTCCCGGACGCCGGTCAGCGAGATCGGAACGGCCGTCACCGGACCCGCACCCCCTCGGTCACCCGTTCCGGCAGCCGTTCCAAGTGGCGGCGGACCAGGCGCGCGGCGGTCAGGCCGCTGCGCACCGCGCCCTCCATCGTGTCGGGCCAGCCGGTGTCGGTCCACGCGCCCGCCAGGAACAGGCCGGGCGCCCGCGTCGCCGCCGACGGCCGGGCCGCCGCGCAGCCGGGACGCTGCCGGAACGTCGCCCGCCGCTCCCGCGTCACGAACACCTCCCGGACCTCCGCGCCCCGTGCGGCGGGCAGCAGCCTGCGCAGCTCGGGCACGAACCGGGCGCGGATCTCGGCGGTCGGCATGTCGATCCAGCGGTCGGCGGCCGACAGCGAGATCGCCAGGTACTGGCCGGCGCTGTCTCCGGTGGGGGGGCGACCCCCCACACCACCCGGAACCGCCGCGAGGCCACTGGCCGCCGTCCGGTCGAACGCCCACTGGACGGGTGAGCCGACCGCGGCGGCGAACGGCTCGTCCATGACCGTCCGGTCGTAGACGACGTGGACGTTCACGATGGGGCTGGCGTCCAACTCGTGCCAGCGCAACGGATCCGGCAGCGCCTGCGCGGGCAGCAGCCGCGCCGCCGCCTCGGGCGGCACCGCCATGATCACCGCGTCGGCGGCGATCGGGACGCCGTCCACCACGACCTTCGGGTCCGTGGTGACCGCCTCGACCTTCGACTTGAGCCGGACCGTCCCGCCCATCTCCGCGATCCGCCGCAGCGCCGGACCGCCGTGCAGCTCCTCCAGCGGGACGCTCGGCACCCCGATGTCGGCGGCGTCGGCGCGGCCCAGCAGGGCGCGGCGGCACACCACCGCCGACAGCCCGAGCGCCGCGTCGTCGACCTCGGCGTTCAGCGCGGACGTGAGGAACAGCCCCCACAACGCCTG
Organism: Actinomadura meridiana; assembly: GCF_039537545.1. Classification (NCBI taxonomy): domain Bacteria; kingdom Bacillati; phylum Actinomycetota; class Actinomycetes; order Streptosporangiales; family Thermomonosporaceae; genus Actinomadura; species Actinomadura meridiana. The sequence goes on along the minus strand of NZ_BAABAS010000029.1, from coordinate 367,259 downwards.
CCGGGCCCACGCCCGCTGCCCGTGCTCGGCCAGCCACGCGCCCGCCGTCACGGCGTCCAACGCCGGGTCGGACGGGTCGAGCCCCCGCATCGCGACCGCCGCCCGCACCGCCCGCACACGGTCGGCGAAGGGGAGCGGCGAATACCTCGCCAGCGCGGGCAGCATGTGCAGCGGGCTCGGCAGGTTCGCCCGCCGCAGCCGCGCCGGTCGTGTGCCCGGACGCAGCACCGCGACGTCGAACCGGTTCTGCACCGACACCAGCCGTTCGGCGCGCAGCCTGCGCAGCAGCCCCTGGTACGCCGTGCAGCACTTGAGGAAGACGTGCTGGCCGTTGTCGACGCGCAGGGCGCCGCGTCCGAACGAGTGCGTGGCGCCGCCCAGCCACGGGCGCGACTCCACGAGCGTGACCGGCACCCCCGACTCCTGCAACGCGATCGCGGCGCTGATGCCCGCCAGGCCGCCCCCGACGATGACGACGCTCACCGCTCCACCCCCGACAGCGCCCGCGCCGCCACGACCGCCTTCTGCCAGGTCGGCAGCGACACCCGGGCGTTCAGCGCCGCCGCCGGGCGCGCCGCGATGTTCTCCAGCAGCCGCCGGTAGATGCCCGCCATCGCGGCGGTGCAGGCGGCGCTGCGCCGGTCCAGCAGCGGCAGCAGCCGCAGGCCCTCGGCGTACCAGGCGCGGGCCCGCTCCGCCTGGAAGCCGACCAGCTCGTTCAGCCGCCACGGCGGGTCGAGGAACCGGCCGGACTCGTCCAGGTTCAGCGTGCAGCCGAACCGTTCGAGGTCCTCGGCGGGCAGGTAGATGCGGCCCGCCATCCGGTCCTCGCGCAGGTCACGCAGGATGTTGGTGAGCTGGAGAGCGACGCCGAGCGAGTCGGCCAGGCCCTCGGCGCGCTGCCGCCCGTCCGAGCCGAACACGCCGAGCGACAGCCGTCCGATGGTTCCGGCGACCCGCTGGCAGTAGCGCAGCAGGTCGTCGAACGTCTTGTAGTCGGCGCCGCGGATGTCGTCCTCGCAGCCGTCGATCAGCTCGTCGAACGCCTCCAGCGGGATCGGGTAGCGGCCCGCCGCGTCGACCAGCGCGGTCAGCACCGGATGGCCCTCCAGGGCCCCGGCGTCGGCGCGGCGGCGCAGCACCTCCTGCACGGTCGTCAGCCGTCGCCGCGACCGGTCCAGCAGGTCCAGCCGCACGCACGCCGGTTCGGGGCCGTCCCCGATGTCGTCGACGCCGCGTGCGAAGGCGTAGACCGCGCTCATCGCCCGCCGCTTCGGCGGCGGCATCAGCCGGATCCCGTAGGAGAAGTTGCGGGCCTGTTCGCGCATCACCCGCTCGCAGTGCCGATACGCCCCAAGGACCCGGTCGGATTGCTCGCACGCCTCCGAGACCGTCATCGCCTCCCCCTTTCGAAACCCCGTCCGAGGCCCCGGGCCCACCCGGCCAGGAGCCACGCGCGTCGTGGGCGCAGTCGGTGCGCCAGCACGTCGTACCGGCCGCGTTCGAGCGCGGCCAGCGTCGCCCGGCCGCCCGCCACGTAGCCCGCGACGGCGATCCGCGCCCAGCCCGTCAGCTCCTCCATCAGCGGTGCGGCGCCCCGGTCCAGGAGGTCGCGGGCGCGGCCCGCCTCCAGGGCCAGCACGCCCCGCAGCCGCGTCGGCGTCAGCGGGCGGGCCAGGTCGTCCTCGGCGCACCCGAACCGCCGCAGGTCCTCGCCCGGCAGGTAGATCCGGCCGTCGCGGTAGTCCTCCCCGACGTCCTGGCAGTGCTCGATGAGCTGCAACGCGGTGCAGACGTCGTCGGACGCCGCCACCAGACGCGGCCGGTAGGCGCGGAACAGGTGCAGGACCATGCGCCCCACCGGCGACGCCGACAGCGCGCAGTACTCGGTCAGCTCCTCGAACGTCTCGTACCGGTTGACGACCTGGTCCTGCCGGTTGGCGCGGACCAGGTCGCGGAACGGGTCCGCCGGTATCCCGTGCGCGTGCACCACCGGCGCCAGCCTGCGCAGTTGCGGCAGGCTCGGCGTCCGCCCGGCGAACACCCGGTCGAGGTCGTCGTCCACCAGACCGAGCAGCTTGGCCCGCTGCCCGCGCGGCGCCTGGTCGCCGATGTCGTCGACGAGCCGAGCGAAGCCGTAGACGGCCCGCAGCCCGGCCCGATGCCGGGCCGGCAGCAACCGCGCCGCGACGGGAAAGTTCTCCCGCGCGGCGAGCCGGTCCAGCGCGCGGTCATGCTCGGCTGCGCTCCAGGACGGTTCAATGATCACCTTGGGAAGATCGACAGGACCGGCACTAGAGAAACTCTGGCCAAGGTATGGGTTCTTTGAAACGTTGCGCGCCCGGCCCGCACCGGTTCACAGTCCCAGCCGCCCCGAAGGTTGACCTTCCGGCTCTGACGTCAGCCCGGATTCCGATGGAACAGGAGCACGCCGTCTTCCGCTCTGACCAGCGAGAACCCGGCCGAGGGGAGCTCGTTCAGCCTGGCCAGCTGCACCTCGGCGGGCGCCGGAACGCCCCCAGGACGCGTGCTGTCGACGATCACCCACTCCGCAGGGCGTCGATGCACGTCGGCGAAGAGCGTCACGTCGCACCTGTCCGTGAGTTGCGGAACGAGATAATTGCTGGCGGCGACCGAGGCCCCACTGGGAATCGCCGCGAGCAATTCCCGCGTCGCCACGACATGGTCCGAAGGGTGATAAAAACTGGAATGCATAAGATTCCAGAACGAAAAGAACGGTAAGAACGCGATGCCTATGACGATCGTGCTCATCGGGGCGAGGCCAGCGTACCGTCGAGCCATCGAGAACCTGCTGGTCCGTAGCATTGTGACCGCGTCAAGCATTGCCACGAAGACGATCGGCATCAAGATCGCATTGTAGTGCACCTCGCCGATACTCCATTGAGGCGACTGCGTTGACGCGATCCGGTAGGCCACAACCGGAAGACCCACGATAACGAGAGGCGACCGCAACGCGGAGAACGCCGTGACCGCCGACAGGCACAGCAAGAGCATAAGCTTCTGCGGATGTTGAAACATGCTGGCAGGCACGTCGGCGACAGTCGAAAGAATGCTCTGCTGACCGCCAGCACTCATCTGACCCCAGTAGCGGTACTGGCCTGCCCAGTTGAAATAGGGTATCAACACGGTAACCGTCACCACGAGACCGACGATGCCGATGGTGGCGACACTCACTCCAAGACGGTAACGCTTCTTTATCACAAGGTAGAGTCCGATGGCGGAGATGACGAGCCCAAAGTCTTCCTTGACAAGTAATAAAGGAAGGGCCATTGCAACCGCCGCCCGCCAGTGTTCCTCCGTCAGGTAAGTGACCGCGAACGCGAGGAGTGGAACCGCGAACGCGATCTCGTGAAAGTCGAAGGCGACCGCACCCTGGACGCCCCAGGAAAGTCCGTAGGTCACTGACACGGCGGTACCTCTGACCAGGCCAAGCCGTGCGATGGCCAATCTGGCGATCGGAACCACCGACAACGCGACCAGGAACGCCTGGGCCACCAACAGCATTCTCGCATCAGGCCACACCCAGTACAGCGGGGCCAGCGTGGCGATGATCGGATGAAAGTGATCTCCGAGAAGGTTGGCCCCCGGCCCTTTGACAGGCACGATTGGCGCATCGAAATGCGAATAAGCACGAACCGCCTGGTCAAAGATGCCGAGATCGTATCCAGCCGAGTCTATGCGCGCATGTCTGAGCAGTGAATAGGAAGCGTAGAGGGCCCACAGAACGACCATGAGAATGAAGGGAGCAGCTCGGCCGGCTGACGGCCGGCTGACGACATCAGGCGGTCTGGTTTCTCTGGAGTGCACAGGGGCATCTATGGCCATGACAGGCGAGCTTACTGTCTAACACACCTCTGTCGACACCAGTTTCCCGAGATCCATCAGACGCCACCGGATCGCGAGTCGGCAGATGGCGCACTCGAAGCCAAGCGACTGTGCAGGGTGTTTTAGCAGGTGGGCGGAACGCTTTCGCTGACGTCCGAGACCAAAACAGGTACCGGATTAACCTGCGTTTGGTGACGTTGCGTGGGCACTGAGAAGCGTGCTGGGATCGAGCGACTTGGGCCATTTGTGTCGCGCCCGAAGGTAGGAACGGCACTCGGCCCCAGAAGGGTGGCCGGTGAGTGTGCCACGAACGGCTTGAATTGTGGGGAGTCAGGGCTGCTCGTGGCGGCCGCGGAGGGTTTCCTTCTTGACGCGGTTGCCGCAGGTGTTCATTGAGCACCAGCGGCGGGTGCCGGGGCGGGACGAGTCCAGGAACAGGGCCTGGCATCCGGGGCCCGCGCACTCGTGGACGTGGGCGATCTCGGGTGCGGTCACGAGGTCCAGGGCGTCACGGGCCACCAGGGCCAGGGTCGCGGGGACGGGGTCGGCGGCGTGCCAGGAAAGGTGTCCGGCGGCGTCCAGGCGCGGCACGGGGGTTGGGAGGGCGGCCGCGTCGTTGACGGCTTTTCGTGCTCCTGCGGAGCACGATTCGAGGCCCGCCGGGGTTCGGGCGGCGGTGATGAGTTCGAAGGTTGCTTCTCGGAGGTTGCGGGCCAAGGCGTCGTGGTCGACTAGGTGAGGCGTGGGAGGAGCTGGAGCGCGACGTCGAGGGGGCGGCCGTCCGGGGTGCCGCCGTCCTCGGTCGTCCATACCTCGGAGAGGACGGCCACGACGAAGCCCCAGGCGGCCACTCGTTCGGACGGTATCCGAAGGCCGTCGGCGAGCTGCTCGATCCGCGCGGGCACGAGCGCGAGCAGGGCGTCGTCGCGGTCGCCGGGGTCAGGGTTGTAGAGCAGGGCACCGACCTCGTAGCCGGGGTCGCCGACGTAGCCGTGTGGGTCGATCGCCAGCCAGGGTTCGCGCCGGGCCCGCAACACGTTGTCGTGGTGCAGGTCGCCGTGCAGGACGACCGGTTCCGTGGTGTCGGCGCACAGTTCGTCGAAGAGCTTCGCGGCCCGTTCGACGAGGTGTCGTGGGAGTGGGTCGTCCCCGGGGAAGCGGTTCAGGTGCTCCGCGAACGACTTGGCCTCTGTGGAGAGGTCGGGGAGTGGGTATCCGGGTGGGGCCGGGTTGTGCAGCTGCTGAATCAGGTTGATCACTGCGGCCGTGGCCTCGTCGTCTTTGGCGGGGACGAGGTCGCGCGCGAGGGTTCCGGGGTCGGCGCGTTCCAGTAGCAGGGCGCCGCGGTCGTGGTCGTGGGCGAGCAGCCGGACGGCGCCGTGCCCGTGGTAGAAGTCCAGCGCCGCCACCTCGCGATCGAGGTGGCCCGGCTGCGGCGGTCCGAGCTTGAGGACCGCCGCCGTCCCGTCCTCGCGCGTCGCCGCCGCCACCCAGTGGTAGCTCAGGTCGAAGAGCGGACCGATCGTCAGACCCCAGGCGTGGGTCACGGCGTCGATGGTGCTCGGCAGCGCGTCCAGCCAGCGTTGGCCGTCGGCGCCCCAGACGTTCAGCGCGTTCCGGACGAGGACGGGGGGAAGTTCGATCACGGGACCGATCCTGCCACCTGGGCGCGCCTCGTCATTCCTCGTCGCGGCGGGCGGCGGCCTGGTCGGACAGGGCGCGGGCCAACTCGGCGGCCTGCGCGTCGCCGAGCGGCTCGTGTCCGACGAGGATCCGGTACCAGAGCAGGCCGTAGATCTGGTCGACCATCAGGGCGAGGTCGGCGCCGGACGCGATCTCGCCGCGGCCGCGGGCGCGTTCGAACAGCGCGGACAGGACGCGGCGCCGCGACTCGATGAACACGCTCATGTGCTCGCGCGCGTGCGGGTCGCGCTGCGCCTCGGCCATCGAGTTGCGCAGCACGGACGCGGTGAGCCGGTGGCCCGCCGCCCGGAACGTCGCGGTCAGGAACGCCGTGAGGTCGCCGTGGAGGGTGCCGGTGTCGGGGACGGGGATGTCGGCGCCCGTGCGTTCGGCCATCGCCTCCAACAGCACCGCGCCCTCCCGAGGACGTCGCGCAGGCGGTCCTGCTCACCGCGGCCAACGGCTTCGTGACCGGCCAGGTCGTCGAGTGCAACGGCGGGCTCAGTCTGCCGACCGGACGCTGACGAGGAGCAAGTACCTTGATGTCGAGATAAGTTGGGAGTAGCTTGACGTCAAGAGAAAAGCGGCGGAAGTTAGCCTGACCTGATTGCCGGTCGGACTCCCGACTAGGGCAGGATCAAGGGAGACGTGCATCAGCCCGCCGCGCGGCGCCCCGCGCCGAACCCAGGGCGGCGGGCGCATCTGAAGATCGAGACGACGCCGCGCGCCCATGTCCTGACCGGACGCGCGCGGTGGTGACGGAGGAGGAGTCCGTGTCCGCGAACAGCTTCGGCAGCCGCGACAAGCTACAGGTCGGCGACAGGTCATACGACATCTACCGGCTCGACGCCGTCGAGGGCGCGGCACGTCTCCCGTACAGCCTCAAGGTGCTGCTGGAGAACCTGCTGCGCACCGAGGACGGCGCGAACGTCACCGCCGACCACATCCGCGCGGTCGGCCAGTGGGACCCGAAGGCCCAGCCCAGCAAGGAGATCCAGTTCACCCCGGCGCGGGTCATCATGCAGGACTTCACCGGCGTGCCGTGCGTGGTCGACCTCGCCACGATGCGCGAGGCCGTCCGCGACCTCGGCGGTGACCCGAGCCAGATCAACCCGCTGGCGCCCGCCGAGATGGTCATCGACCACTCCGTCATCGTCGACTACTTCGGTTCGCCGGACGCCTTCGAGCGCAACGTGCAGCGCGAGTACGAGCGCAACCGCGAGCGCTACCAGTTCCTGCGGTGGGGGCAGACGGCGTTCGACGAGTTCAAGGTCGTCCCGCCCGGCACCGGCATCGTGCACCAGGTGAACATCGAGCACCTCGCCCGCGTCGTGTTCGACCGCGACGGCGTCGCCTACCCCGACACCTGCGTCGGCACCGACTCGCACACGACGATGGAGAACGGCATCGGCGTGCTCGGCTGGGGCGTCGGCGGCATCGAGGCGGAGGCCGCGATGCTCGGCCAGCCCATCTCGATGCTCATCCCGCGCGTCGTCGGGTTCAAGCTGAGCGGTGAACTGCCCGCCGGGACGACGGCGACCGACCTGGTGCTGACCGTCACCGAGATGCTCCGCCAGCACGGCGTCGTCGGCAAGTTCGTCGAGTTCTACGGCGAGGGCGTGCACGCGCTGCCGCTCGCCAACCGCGCCACGATCGGCAACATGAGCCCCGAGTTCGGCTCCACCTGCGCGATCTTCCCCATCGACGACGAGACGCTGAACTACCTGCGGCTCACGGGACGCGACGAGGAGCAGATCGCCCTGGTCGAGGCGTACGCCAAGGCGCAGGGGATGTGGCTCGACCCGTCCGTTGAGCCGGAGTTCTCCGAGTACCTGGAACTCGACCTGTCGACGGTCGTGCCGTCGCTGGCCGGTCCGAAGCGCCCGCAGGACCGCATCTCCCTCGCCGACGCCAAGCCGACCTGGCGCCGCGACGTGCAGAACTACGTCGCCAGCGTGCAGGGCGCGGCGGACGAGGCGTCCAACGAGTCCTTCCCCGCCTCCGACTCCCCGGCGATCAGCCACGACACCAACGGCGACAAGCCCCGTCACGTCGACCCGGACGGCTCGTCCCGCCCGCACACCCGGGTGCCCGTGACGCTGGACGACGGCACCGAGTTCGAGATCGACCACGGCCATGTCGCGGTCGCGGCCATCACGTCCTGCACCAACACGTCCAACCCGTACGTGATGATCGGCGCCGCGCTGCTGGCGAAGAACGCCGTCGAGAAGGGTCTCACCCGCAAGCCGTGGGTGAAGACCTCGCTCGCGCCCGGGTCGCAGGTCGTCACCGACTACCTGGAGCGCGCCGGGCTCACCCCCTACCTCGACAAGATCGGCTTCAACCTGGTCGGGTACGGCTGCACCACCTGCATCGGCAACACCGGCCCGCTCCAGCCGGAGATCTCCAAGGCCGTCAACGACAACGACCTCGCCGTCACGGCGGTGCTGTCGGGCAACCGCAACTTCGAGGGCCGCATCAGCCCCGACGTGAAGATGAACTACCTCGCGTCGCCGCCGCTGGTCATCGCCTACGCGCTGGCCGGGTCGATGGACGTCGACATCCTCAACGACCCGATCGCCGAGGGCACGGACGGCCCGGTCCACCTGCGCGACATCTGGCCCGCGCCGGACGAGGTCGCCTCGATCGTCGAGTCGTCCATCGGGCAGGAGATGTTCACCGAGAGCTACGCCGACGTCTTCAAGGGCGACGAGCGCTGGACCGGCCTGCCGATCCCGACCGGCAACCTGTTCGAGTGGGACGCCTCGTCCACCTACGTCCGTAAGGCCCCGTACTTCGACGGCATGGGCGCCGAGCCCGAGCCCGTCGCCGACATCCACGGCGCGCGGGTGCTGGCGAAGCTCGGCGACTCGGTCACCACCGACCACATCTCCCCGGCCGGGTCCATCAAGGTCGGCACGCCCGCCGCGCAGTACCTCCAGGACAACGGCGTCGCCGTGAAGGACTTCAACTCCTACGGCTCGCGGCGCGGCAACCACGAGGTCATGATCCGCGGGACGTTCGCCAACATCCGGCTCCGCAACCAGCTTCTGGACGACGTCGAGGGCGGCTACACCCGCGACTTCACCCAGGACGGCGCGCCCCAGTCGTTCATCTACGACGCGGCCCAGAACTACGCCGCGCAGGGCACGCCGCTCGTCGTCATCGCGGGCAAGGAGTACGGGTCGGGGTCGTCGCGCGACTGGGCGGCCAAGGGCACCGCGCTGCTCGGCGTCCGCGCCGTCATCGCCGAGTCCTACGAGCGCATCCACCGCTCGAACCTGATCGGCCTCGGCGTCCTGCCGCTCCAGTTCAAGGACGGCGACTCCGCCGAGTCCCTCGGCCTGACCGGCACCGAGACGTTCGACATCACCGGCGTCACCGCGCTCAACGAGGGCGGCGTCCCGGACGAGGTCACCGTCAGCGTCGACGGCAGGGAGTTCGCCGCGACCGTCCGCATCGACACCCCTGGAGAGGCCGACTACTACCGCAACGGCGGCATCCTCCAGTACGTCCTGCGCAACCTCATCCGCAAGTGACCTTGGGACGGGCCGTCCCGCGCGGGGCGGCCCGTCCTACCGCTCGACGGCCAGGCGGACGCCGAAGCCGATGAACACCACTCCGGTGACCTGCTGGAGGCGCCGTTTGACGGCGGGCCGCGACAGCGCGCCGCGCGCCGCGATCGTCGCGACGACGACCAGCCCGAGCCACAGCAGCACCTCGGCGACATGGATGACGCCGAAGAGCATGCTCGTCCCGAACGTCGGTGCCCCGGCCGGGATGAACTGCGGCAGCATGCTCATGTAGAACACGCCGACCTTGGGGTTGAGCAGGTTGCTGACGAGCCCGATCCGCAGCGCGGCGGCTCCCGAGACGTCCGCGCCCGGGGCCTCCTCGGCGTCGTGGGCCTTCCGGCGGGCCGTCCAGAGCGCCCGCCCGCCGAGCCACAGCAGGTAGCAGGCGCCCGCGACGCGCAGCACGTCGAACGCGATCCGCGACGCGGCCAGCAGCGCGGTCAGCCCGGCGGCGCTCGCCGCCGCCCAGCACAGCAGGCCGGAGGCCACCCCGACCCCGGCGAGCAGCCCGGTCCGCCGCCCCCGCGTGGCGGTCGTCCGCAGCACGAGCATCGTGTCGACGCCCGGCACGACCGTCACCAGGGCGGCCACGGCGGCGAAGGTGAGACAGGCTGTGATCATAAAAGCAATTGTGCCAGGAATAATCCGATATGCCATGACCTGACCTTTCATTATGATCAAGGACATGGTGATGACGAAGATCGGCGACCTGGACGTCTCCCCGCTCGCGCTCGGCGGCAACGTGTTCGGCTGGACCGCCGACCGGGAACGATCCTTCGAGGTTCTGGACGCCTACGTCGCGGGCGGCGGCACCTTCCTCGACACCGCCGACCAGTACTCGGCGTGGGTCCAGGGCAACGGCGGCGGCGAGTCCGAGACGATCATCGGTGACTGGACGGCGTCCCGCCGCAACCGCGACGACCTCGTCATCGCGACCAAGGGCGGCCGCCACCCCGACCACATGGGACTGTCCGCGCCGACGATGCGGGCCGCCGTGGACGACTCCCTGAAGCGGCTGCGCACCGACCGCATCGACCTCTACTACACGCACTTCGACGACCCGTCCGTCCCCGTCGAAGAGATCATGACGACGCTGGACGAGCTGGTCACCGCGGGCAAGATCAGGCAGATCGCGGTGTCCAACGTCGAACCCGACCGGCTGCGCGCGTCCCTGGAGTTCAGCGAACGCGAGGGCACCGCCCGCTACGTCGCCATCCAGCCGCACTACAGCCTCGTGTCCCGCGACACCTACGAGGGCGCCCGCCGCGACCTCGCCGAGAAGCACGGGCTGGTGGCCGTCCCGTACTACGGCCTCGCGGCCGGGTTCCTGACGGGCAAGTACCGTCCCGGCGCCACCGTGGACAGCGTCCGGGCGGGCGGCGCGTCCAAGCACACCGACACCGAACGCGGCCGCAACGTCCTCGCCGCGCTCGACGCCGTCGCCGAGGAACAGCACAAGGCCGTCGCGACGATCGCGCTGGCCTGGCTCGCCGCGCGACTCACCGTCGCGACGCCCCTGGCCAGCGCCCGCACCCTCGACCAGCTCCCGCCGCTCCTCGACGTCGCCCGCACGACCCTCACGGCGGACCAAGCCACCCGCCTCACCGAAGCGTCCGCGTAGTCCCTCCATGCCGGACGTCGAATTCCTCCTCGTCGCCGGGCTGGCCGTCATGGTTGGGGCGATCGTGCAGGGCAGCGTCGGCCTCGGCGTCGCGCTCGTCGCGACCCCCATCGTGACGATGCGGTACCCGTCGCTGATGCCGGGGTCGATCCTCGTCGTCGCGGCCGTCCTGCCGCTCGCGACCCTCGCCCACGAGATCAGGGAGGCCGACCTGCGCGGCTTCGGCTGGGCGTTCGCGGGCCGCGTCGTCGGGACTCCGTTCGGCGTCATGCTGGTCGCCGCCGTCCCCGACCGGGCCCTCGGCATCGTGATCGGCGCCGTCGTGCTCGCCGCGCTGGCCGCGACCGCCTGGTCCCGCGAACTCCCGCGCAACCGCCGGACCCTCGCCACCGCCGGGGTCGTCTCCGGCACCACCGGCACCGCGTCCGGCATCGGCGGCCCCCCGCTCGCGCTGCTCTACCAGCACGAACGCGGCCCCCGCGTCCGCGCGACCCTCGCGGTCTTCTTCACCTCCGGCGCCCTGCTGTCCCTCGCCACCCTCGCGCTCGTCGGCCGCCTGCCCATCCGGCAGGTCACGGCGGGCCTGGAACTCCTCCCGTTCGTCCTCGCCGGTTTCCTCGCCGCCGGACCCCTCCGCCGCTACCTGGACGCCGGCCACCTCCGGCGCGCGCTTCTGATCGTCGTCGGCGCGTCGGCGGTGACCCTCATCGCCCGTAACCTGACCTGATGCGCCCCACCAAGGCCGACCTCGAAGCCGCCCGCGACCGCCTCATCCCCGACGTCCTCCCCCCGGACGGCGGGACGCTCCGCGTCCTGTTCAGCGGCATCAACCCCGGCCTCTACTCGGGCGCCACCGGCCACCACTTCGCCCGTCCAGGCAACCGCTTCTGGCCCGCCCTGCACCGCTCCGGCTTCACCGACCGCCTCCTGGACCCGTCCGAACAGAACCTCCTGCCCTCCTACGGCCTGGGCATCACCAACCTCGCCCACCGCACGACAGCCCGAGCCGACGAACTGACAACCACCGAACTCCAGGAAGGCGGCCGCCGCCTAACCGCCCTGGTAGCACGCCACCGCCCGACCTACCTGGCGGTCGCAGGCGTCACCGCCTACCGCACAGCCTTCAGCCACCCCAAAACCCAAATAGGCCCCCAGGAAGACACATTCGGCCCCGCAAGAATCTGGGTCCTCCCCAACCCGAGCGGCCTCAACGCCAGTTGGCCCCTTGGCCGCATAACAGCCGAATTCACCCGCCTCCGCCAGGCCACCGAAGCCCTCAGAACGCCGTGAGCACCTGCGGATCGAAGCGAACGGTGAACGGCTTGTCTGCTTCGATCTTGACTTCCAGGATGTCGCCAGCCGTCGCCCTCTGGTCGAGCCGGTAGGCGCTGACCCTCTCGCCGGTGTGACCGGCTTCGTGTTCGTCCAAGACGAACACCTGGACGACGGGTTCAGGTTTGTAGTCGACCACCCAGTACTGGGGAATTCCCATCGCCGCGTACTCCTGGGGCTTGCGGAAGCGGTCCCTGCTTTCACTTCCGCTGCGCGGTGAGACGACTTCCACCACGAGGAGCAGATCGTGTCCTGGAATGGTGGTCGGGCAGTCGCCCTCGAACCAGGACTTCGCGGTGTGCCGCGGGACGACGATCACATCGGGTTTGCGGACCCCTGACGGTGTGCTGATCTCCCAGTCGCCACCTCGGTCCGCGTAGATGGCGGCACCCGCCTGCTGCGCCGCGGTCTCGATGAGTTCGTGCAGCCTTCGGTACGCGTAGTTGTGGAGCGGATTCGGAGACAGCTTGACCAGCCACCCATCCTCGAGTTCCAGGCCGCGGCCTTCGTCCTCTCGGGCGTGCAGGTCTTCCACCGTGTACGGGCCCGGCCCGCCATGATCGTGCGCGACGCTCACGTTCCGCTCCAGTTGGTGGCATGACAGATCCATGCAGGCACTAGGTTACCCCGCCCGACTTCTGCCACCTAGAGTAGCGGGCTCTTTACTCTCAGGTGACCTTGTTGAGGGTGGCGCGGGCGAACTTCGCGGTTACCTCGGTGACGAGGGAGGGTTTCGGTTCCCAGAGGCCGGGGCGGCCGAGGGCCACGATGGGGCGGGGGAGGGTGCGGACGGAGGCCAGGTGCCAGTGGTGCATGCCCGGGGTCGCCCAGGGGCCGCAGTCGCAGGTGGCGCCGGTGGGGGAGCAGACGGCGTCGAGGTCGGCTACGGCGATGATGGCGCCGATGGCGGCGAGGGGGTCGCGCGGGTCCCAGCCCGCGGCCTGGATGAGGGGGGAGTCGCAGGCCGTCAGGTCGACGCGCATCGAGGCGTGGACCAGGATCGGGCCGCGGTAGGCGGTCGGCAGGGCCTGGTTCGAGACGGTCTTGCCGCCGCGCGCTATCGCGAACGCCCAGGGTTGCTGCACACTGATCGCCTGCACGCGGTACCTCCAGTGCTCGCCCATCCTCCACCGCCACGGGATCCCCCGAGGCCCGGCGAGACGCCGGTACACCGCGCAGTGATGCCCGAGAGGCTAGGCGCATCACGGCGGAAACGCCAGTGGACGAGGCGAGCGGGTTGTCGCCCCGGGACGACCGGAAGTCCGTTCGATTCCCAGGCGGAGCTTCTCTGATCATCCGTGTGACGCGCGAGGCGCCCGGGTGGTTGACGGGCTGGAGGGGTTCGTCTGCCGGGCGGGCGCCGAGACGGCGCCCGCCCGGACTCGCGACTACCAGCCGAGGGCCGGTGGGAGGTCGGTCTGGCCCGCGTCAGGCCAGTCCCGGGGGGCGCCGAGCGGCGCGAGTTCGGCGAGTTGGAGGCGGTACCAGGGTGATGACTCGGGCTTTCCGGTCAGCTCCAGGCAGCGCTCCCACGTCCACCATTCGGCGCGCTCGACCTCCGTGGGGTTCGGGTGGACGTCCCCGTTCGCCGGGACGGTCGCGCGCACGACGGGGCAGCGCTCGTGTTCGACCGTCCCGTCCTCGGCGACGGCCCGGTACCGGAACCGGGGCAGGACGGACGTGAGGGTCGCGTCCGGCATGCCGAGTTCGTCCCGCAGGCGCCGGAGCACCGCGTCGCGGAGCCCCTCGCCGGGGGCGGGGTGGCCGCAGCAGCTTCCCGTCCAGACGCCCGGAAATGTCCGTTTGTCGAGGGCGCGCTGAGTGATCAGCACGCGACCCTCGGTGTCGACGACGTAGCATGAAAATGCCAGGTGGTATGGCGTGTCCTTATGGTGGCTGGCGTTCTTCGGGGCCGTTCCGACGGCCTCGTCATCCGCGTTGAGCAGCACAATCTCTTCGACGCCCATGCTCATTTACTACCTCATGCGCGCCGCCGGGGGCAGCCGTTTCGCGCAGCGGCGGCGGGGGGTCCTCCCCGCGCCGGGGGCGAACCGGGATTAAACTCGGAACGGCCCGAGCCAGGGGAGCCGCGATCCCCGATGGAGGAGTTGAAACGAGTGAGTCTGCTGGAGTCGATCACGGGTCCCGGGGACCTCAAACGACTGGACGCCGCTCAACTGTCTCGGCTCGCGGAGGAGATCCGCGAGTTCCTCATCCAGGCGGTCTCGAAGACCGGTGGCCATCTGGGTCCGAACCTCGGTGCGGTCGAGTTGACGATCGCGCTGCACCGGGTGTTCGACTCGCCGCACGACAAGGTCCTGTTCGACACCGGCCACCAGGCGTACGTGCACAAGATGCTGACCGGGCGGCACGACTTCGACCGGCTGCGCCAGCGCGGTGGGCTGTCGGGGTATCCGAGCCGCGCCGAGTCCGAGCACGACAACATCGAGAACTCGCACGCCTCCACCGCCCTGTCGTACGCCGACGGGTTCGCCAAGGCGTTCCAGCTCCGTGGTGAGGGCGACCGCGCCGTGGTCGCGGTCGTCGGCGACGGCGCGCTGACCGGCGGGATGTGCTGGGAGGCGCTCAACAACATCGCGGCGGGCATCGACCGGCCGGTCATCATCGTGGTCAACGACAACGGCCGCTCGTACTCGCCGACCATCGGCGGCCTCGCCTCCCACCTCGCCGACCTGCGCGTCACGCAGGGGTACGAGAACGCGCTCGACCTCATCAAGAAGACCGTGCCGCGCGCCCCGGTCGTCGGCAACTTCACCTACGAGGCGCTGCACGGCATCAAGAAGGGCATCAAGGACGTCCTCCAGCCGCAGGCCATGTTCGAGGACCTCGGGATCAAGTACGTCGGCCCGATCGACGGCCACGACGAGGACGCCGTCGAGCGCGCGCTGCGCCGGGCCCGCGGGTTCGGCCGCCCGGTCATCGTGCACTGCATCACCACCAAGGGACGCGGCTACGCCCCGGCGGAGAACGACACCGAGGACTGCATGCACGGCGGCGGCGCGTTCGACCCCGCCACCGGCGAGTTCGTCCGCAAGAAGGGCGGCCCCGCCTGGACGAGCGTCTTCGGCGACGAGATGGTCGCGATCGGCCGCGAGCGCGCCGACGTCGTGGGCATCACCGCGGCGATGCTGCACCCGGTCGGGCTCGCGCCGTTCGCCGAGGCGTTCCCCGACCGCGCCTTCGACGTCGGCATCGCCGAGCAGCACGCCGCCACGTCCGCGACGGGGCTCGCGATGGCCGGGATGCATCCGGTCGTGGCCCTGTACGCGACGTTCCTGAACCGCGCGTTCGACCAGGTCCTGATGGACACGGCGCTGCACCGGCAGCCCGTCACGTTCGCGCTGGACCGCTCCGGCGTGACCGGTGACGACGGCGCCAGCCACAACGGCATGTGGGACATGTCGATCCTGCAACTGGTCCCCGGCATGCGCGTCGCGGTGCCGCGTGACGGCGCCCGGCTGCGCGAGCTGCTGCGCGAGTGCGTCGCGGTGTCCGACGGCCCGACCGCGATCCGGTACCCGAAGGGCCCGGCCGCCGAAGACATCGACACGGTCGACACGGTCGGCGGCATGGACGTGCTGGCCCGCCACGACGGCTCGAACGGCGCCCGCGTGCTGCTGGTCGCGGTGGGCGCGATGGCGACGCCCGCCTTGGAGGCCGCCGCGCTCATCGCCGCCCAGGGCATCGGCGTCACCGTCGTCGACCCGCGCTGGGTGAAGCCGCTCGACCCGGCGCTGGCCGACCTCGCCCGCGACCACACGCTCGTCGCCGTCGCCGAGGACAACGGCCGCACCGGCGCCGTCGGCGACGCCGTCGCTCGACTGCTGCGCGACGCGGAGGTCGACGCGCCCATCCGCACGTTCGGCATCCCGCAGGAGTTCCTCGACCACGCCGCGCGGGCCGAGATCCTCACCGAGATCGGGCTGACGCCGCAGGCTCTGGCCCGCGACATCACCGAGCACACCGCCCGGATCACCTCCACCGAGGCGCACGACCCGGACCGGGAGACCTCCGACCGCGACTAGACGCCCTCCGCGGACAGCAGCTGCCAGAAGTGGGTGATGGACGCCGCGGACGTGCCGAGCTCACGTCCGGAGTACGTCCATCGCCCGCTCAGGCGCCAGGGGCGTCCGGCGCCGTCGCGGACGTAGACCTGGAGCGGGAAGCAGGCGTCGTGGGCGCGGATCACGCCGGTGGTGTCGACCGAGGGGTCGAACCGGGGCTCGCCGTCGCACCGCACGCCCATGATGGACGTGCGCGGATCCTGGCGCAGGAGGCCCCGCGTCAGGTCGTAGACGAGTACGGACACGTAGTCGGGGCCCAGCCACCTGAGGTCGGGGACCGTCTCGGGTGGAGGGAACCCGTACAGCTCTGGACCGCCGGTCACAGGCCGCACGGTAGCGTCAGAGTGACATCCCCGTCACTACTTTCGCGGGATATTGCCGCCGGGCCGAATCAGTGCCGGGTGTGGCACGCCGAGGTCATCGCCTCCCAGCGGGCCAGCTTGACGCGGTCGCCGCGGTCGAGGGAGCGGGCGAGCGCGATCTCGGCGGCGTCGAGGTTGAGCCAGTCGTCGTAGGTGACGACGCGCAGGCCGCGCGCCTCCAGCAGTTCCTCGATGGTGCGCTTCGGCGCGGCCTCCCGGTCGGCGGGCAGGTCGGCGAGGAGGTTCCGGACGGTCTCGGCGGCGTCGGACTTGTTGGTGCCGACGACCCCGGTCGGCCCGCGCTTGATCCACCCGGCGACGTACTCGTGGGGGACCGGTCGGCCGTCCGCGTCGAGGACGCGCCCGCCGTCGTTCGGGACGGTCGAGCTGCGCTCGTCGAAGGGGACGCCGTCGAGCGGGACGCTCTGGTACCCGACCGACCGCAGCACCATCCCGACGGGCAGCGTCTCGAACTCGCCGGTGCCGGTGACGCGGCCGGTGTCGTCCAGCCGGGTCCGTTCGAGGCGCAGGCCCTCGACCCGGTCGGTGCCGACGATCTCGACGGGCGCGCGCCAGAACCGCACGTCGATGCGGCGGGGCCGGTCGGGCGGCTCGGCCGTCCAGCCGTTGACGACCTTGACGTTGCCGCGGACGTGCCGGTCGCTCTCGGCCAGCTCGGCGCTCGCGGGGTCGAGATCCATGTCCTCGGGGCTGACGTGGATACCCGCGTTCGGCAGTTCGCCCAGCTCGCGGGCCTCCTTGGTGGTGAACTTCGCCTGCGCGGGGCCGCGCCGTCCGATCATGTGGACGCGCCGCACCCGGCTGCGCGACAGCGTCTCGATGACCTCCTCGGGGACGTCGGTCGCGCGCAGCTCGTCGGCCGTCTTGGCGAGGATCCGGACGACGTCGACCGCGACGTTCCCGACGCCGATCACCGCGGCCTCCTCGACCGACAGGTCGAAGGTGTGGTCGGCGGCGTCGGGATGCCCGCAGTACCAGTTGACGAAGTCGGTCGCGGCGATGCTGCCGGGCAGGTCCTCGCCGGGGATCCGCATGTGCCGGTCGACCATCGCGCCGGTGGAGTAGATCACGGCGTCGTAGCACTCCAGCAGGTCGGCGCGGCCGACGTCGCGGCCGAGCTCGACGCAGCCGAAGAACCGGACGGCCGGGTTCTCCAGCACCTTCTGGAGATACCGGGCGATCGACTTGATGGACGTGTGGTCGGGGGCGACGCCGTACCGGACCAGACCGTACGGGGTGGGGAGGCGGTCGAAGACGTCCACGCGAACGTCCCCGTCGGTCTGCTTGACCAGCGCCTCGGCGGCGTAGATCCCCGCCGGTCCGGAACCGATCACCGCGACGAGCACCGGAGAAGCCATGCGGCCATTGTGCCTACTCGGAGGCCGAACCGACACCGTTATGAGGGTGGCGGACGGGTTCGGTCTTTCGCGGCGACCGTCGCGGACCGCTGCACCCTGCTGTTCCGGTAGCCGTACGCGGCGTAGACGACGATGCCGATCACCAGCCAGGCCAGGAAACGCAACCATGTCTCCACGGGCAGGTTGATCATGACGAACAGACAGCCCAGGACGGACAGCGCGGGCAGCACCGGGACCCAGGGCGTCCGGAACGCGCGCGGCAGGTCCGGACGGGTCCGGCGCATGATCACCACGGCGATCGAGACGACGAGGAACGCGAACAGCGTGCCGATGTTGACCAGCTCCGCGAGTTCGGCGAGCGGGATGAACCCGGCGAGCACCGCGGCGATCCCGCCCATGATGAGCGTCGACCGGTAGGGGGTGCCGAACCGCGGGTGGACGGCCGACAGCCAGCTCGGCAGCAGCCCGTCGCGGCCCATCGCGAAGAAGATCCGGCTCATCCCGAGCAGCAGGATCATCACGACGGTGATGAGCCCGGCGACGGCGCCCACGTCGATGACGGTGGCGAACCCGGGATGCCCGACGGCCTTGAACGCGTCCGCCAGCGGCGCCTCGGTGCTGAGCTCGGTGTAGTGCTGCATGCCGACGACGACGGTCGACACGGCCGCGTACAGGACGGCCGTGATGATGAGGGAGCCGATGAGCCCGATCGGCAGGTCCCGCTGCGGGCGCCGGGCCTCCTCGGCGGCGGTGGCGACGATGTCGAAGCCGATGTAGGCGAAGAACACGATCGAGATGGCGGAGAAGACGCCGAGCCAGCCGTAGGTCGCGGGCGTGATCCCGAACAGGACCTGCATCAGCGGCGCGGCGAGACCGCCCGCCTCCTCGGTCGGTTTGGACGCCGGGATGAACGGCTCGTAGTTCGCGCCCTTGACGAAGAACAGCCCGGCGACGATCACCAGCAGGACCACGAACACCTTGACGGTGACGACCACGGCGGTGACCCGCGAGGAGATCTTGATGCCGAGGATGAGCAGCGCCGTCACCGCGAGCACGAGCGCGATGGCCGGGACGTTGACGGTCCCGCCGTCGCCCGGTGGAGCGGCGATGGACGCCGGTATCGTGACGCCCGCGTCGTCCAGCAGCGAGGCGAAGTAGCCGGACCAGCCGACCGAGACGACCGCCGAGGCGAGCAGCATCTCCAGGATGAGGTCCCAGCCGATGACCCACGCCGGGAACTCGCCGAGCGTCGCGTAGGAGAACGTGTACGCCGATCCCGCGACCGGGACGGTCGAGGCGAACTCGGCGTAGCAGAGCGCCGCGAGCCCGCACACCACGGCGGCGAGGATGAACGACAGCGCGACGGCGGGCCCGGCCTTCTCCCTGGCCACCTGGCCGGTGAGCACGAAGATGCCCGTCCCGATGATGACGCCGACGCCGAAGACGGTGAGATCGAGCGCGGACAGGGCGCGCCGAAGCCGATGCTCGGGCGCCTCCGTGTCGCGGATCGACTGCTCGACCGACTTCGTGCGCAGCAGGTTCATCGAATACCTCCGAGGAGATCCCCGCCTTCAGGCGGGGGAGGAATCGGGCCCCTGTGGAGCGGGCCGGGAACAGGCGATTCGCCGCTGGGCGAACCGCCGTCCACCCCACGAGGGCAAGACTTAACCGATCTTGCGATAATGTGTGAGGCATGGCGCCGACCGTGAAGCGGGCGTTCAAGTACCGCTTCTACCCCACCGCCGAGCAGGCGGCCGAACTCGCCCGCACGTTCGGATGTGTCCGCTTGGTCTATAACCGGGCGTTGGAGGAACGCACCCGGGCCTGGTACATCGAGCAGCGTCGCATGTCCTATGTCGACACCTCGGCCGCGCTCACGGCATGGAAGAAGACCGAGGACCTGGCGTTCTTGAACGAGGTGTCGTCGGTGCCGCTCCAGCAGGCGCTGCGGCATTTGCAGGCCGCGTTCGTCGGGTTCTTCGACAAACGCGTCCGCTATCCGCGTTTCAAGTCGCGTAAGAAGTCCCGGCCGAGCGCGGAGTACACCCGGTCGGCGTTCACGTTCCGCGACGGTGAGCTGAGACTGGCGAAGATGAGCGGGCCGCTGAACATTCGATGGTCGCGTCCGCTGCCCGAGGGGGCCGAGCCGTCCACGGTGACGGTGTCCAAGGACGCGGCCGGGCGGTGGTTCTGCTCGATCCTGTGCGCCGACGCCATCACGCGCCTGGACCCGTCCGAGCGGGCCGTCGGTGTCGACGCCGGGATCACCTCGCTGGTGACCCTGTCGACCGGGGAGAAGATCACCAACCCCCGCCATGAGCGCCGCGACCGTGACCGCCTCGCCCGCGCGCACAAGGAACTGGCCCGCAAGCAGAAGGGATCGGCGAACCGGGACAAGGCCAAGCGGAGACTCGCGCGAGTCCACGCGCGGATCACCGACCGGCGCCGGGACTTCCTGCACAAGCTGACGACTCGGCTCGTCCACGAGAACCAAGTGGTCGTGATCGAGGACCTGAACGTCACGGGCATGACCCGCAACCACTGCTTCGCCCGAGCGATTTCCGACGCGTCGTGGCGCCAGTTGCGGACGATGCTGGAGTACAAGGCCGACTGGTACGGCCGTGACCTGGTGGTGATCGACCGGTGGTTCCCCTCCACCCGGACGTGCTCGCAGTGCGGGACCATCACCCAGAAGATGCCCCTCAACGTGAGGGAATGGCAATGCGGCGGTTGCGGCGCCCGGCACGACCGGGACGTCAACGCCGCGCGTAACGTTCTGGCCGCCGGGCTGGCGGTGTCGGCCTGTGGAGCCGGTGTAAGACCTCAACGGGAGTCCTCCCGGACGGGGCAGTCGGCAGTGAAGCAGGAAACCCACGGGGCGACCCGTGGACTCCCCCGTTCTTAGGCGGGGGAGGAGGTCAATCCCGGTGCCCTTCCGCCCTCCCCTCACCCTCGTGCACATGGCCGTCACCTGAACGTCAGCCCTATGCCCCACAGCGCGCACCTTATGATCAGCTCATCGGCGCCCACGGCGATGACATGCGGAAATGCAGAAAAAGAGGCATCCCGAACCATGGTCGGAATGCCTCTTTTCCCGTTTCGGCCCGGAATCAGGCGGGTGGGGAGGCCGCTCCCGGGGCCAGGAACCGGCGGCCGGTGACGCGTTCGGCGACGCCCGTCCGGTCCAGGTACGGGGTGATGCCGCCGAGGTGGAACGGCCAGCCCGCGCCGAGGAGCATGCAGAGGTCGATGTCCTCGGGCGCGGCGACGACGCCCTCGTCCAGCATGATCCGGACCTCGTCGGCGAGCGCGCTCAGCGCCCGGTCGAGGACCTGTTCCTCGGTGGACGGGTTCGTCCCGCCGCCGAAGATCTCCACGACCTCCGGGTCGAGCGAGAAGTCCGGCAGGTACACGCCGGGCTTGCCGGACGCGACCAGCTTGGCCAGGTTGCCCGACAGCGGGAACCGGTCGGGGAACGCGCCGTGCAGCGTCTCGTTGACGTGCAGCGCGATCGCCGGGCCGACCAGGCCCATCAGCACGAACGGCGGCATCGGCAGCCCCAGCGGCTGCGCGGCGCGCTCGGCCGTCTCGATCGGGGTGCCCTCGTCCACGGCCTGGACGATCTCGGCGAGCAGCCGCAGCAGCACGCGGTTGACCACGAACGCCGGGGCGTCCTTGACCAGCACGCACGACTTCTTGAGCGCCTTGCCGGTCGCGAACGTGGTGGCGAGCGTCGCTTCGTCGGTCTGCCCGCCACGGACGATCTCCAGCAGCGGCAGCACCGCGACCGGGTTGAAGAAGTGGAACCCGACGACGCGCTCAGGATGCGCCAGCCCGGCCGCCATCTCGGTGACCGACAGCGAGGAGGTGTTGGTCGCGAGGACGCACTCGGCGGAGACGTGCTCCTCGATCTCCGCGAACACCTTCCGCTTGACCGCCATTTCCTCGAAGACGGCTTCGATGACGAAGTCGGCCTCGGCGAAGGCGTCCTTGCCGAGCGAACCGGTGATCAGCGCTTTGAGCCGGTTGGCCTTGTCGGGGGAGAGGCGGCCCTTTCCGAGCAGTTTGTCGATCTCGGCGTGCGCGTGGCCGACGCCCTTGTCGAGCCGTTCCCGGTCGAGGTCGGTCAGCACGACCGGGACTTCCAGTCGGCGCGCGAACAGCAGCGCGAGCTGAGACGCCATCAGCCCGGCACCGACGACGCCGACCTTGGCGACCGGACGGGCCAGCGCCTTGTCGGGCGCCCCGGCGGGCTTCTTCGCGCGCTTCTGGGTGAGGTCGAAGGCGTAGAGCCCGGCGCGCAGCTCGTCGCTGATGATCAGGTCGGCCAGGGCCTCGTCCTCGGCGGCGAAGCCCTCGTCACGGGTGCGGTCCTTGGCGGCGGCGATCAGGTCGAGCGCCCGTACGTAGGACGGCGCGGCGCCGTGCAGCCTGCCGTCGACGTTCCAGCGGGCCATCGCGACGGCGTCGTCCCACGCCTTGCCCGTGTCGACCTCCGGCCGCTGGACGGTGATCTCGCCGGTCAGGACGCGGGCCGTCCACGCGAGCGACTCCTCCAGGAAGTCGGCCGGTTCGAAGATCGCGTCCGCGATGCCCAACTCGTGCGCCCGCGGGCCCCTCAGCATCCGGTTCTGGGCCAGCGGGTTGTCGATGATGACCTTGAGGGCGTTCTCCGCGCCGATCAGGTTCGGCAGCAGGTACGTCCCGCCCCAGCCGGGCACCAGGCCGAGGAACGTCTCGGGCAGCGCGAACGCCGGGACGCCGGACGAGATCGTCCGATATGTACAGTGCAGCCCGATCTCGACGCCGCCGCCCATCGCCGCGCCGTTGTAGTAGGCGAACGACGGCACGTCCAGCTCGCCGAGCCGCCGGAACACGTCGTGGCCGAGCCGGGCGATCGCCAGGGCGTCGTCGCGGGTCCTGACCAGCGGGACGCCCTTGAGGTCGGCGCCCACGGCGAAGATGAACGGCTTGCCGGTGACGGCCACGGCCGCGACGTCGTCGCGTCCGGCGACCGTGTCGATGGCCGCGTCCAGCTCGCCGAGGCCGCCGGGGCCGAACGTGTTGGGCTTGGTGTGGTCGTGCCCGTTGTCCAGCGTGATCAGCGCGAGCGTGCCCGCGCCGTAGGGCAGCGTCACGTCCCGGACGTGGGCGTGCGTGACGACTTCGTCGGCGAAGACTTCCCCGAGGCTGCTCACTTCGTGCCCTCCCATGCGGCGTTCTCCCAGAGGACGGTCCCGCCCATGCCCATTCCCACGCACATCGTGGTCAGTCCGTAGCGGACGTCGGTGCGCTCTCCGAAATGGCGGGCCAGCTGGTTCATCAGCCGGACGCCGGACGAGGCGAGCGGATGGCCGAGGGCGATCGCGCCGCCCCACGGGTTCACCCGCGCGTCGTCGTCGGCGAGCTTGAAGTGCTCCAGGAACGCCAGCACCTGCACGGCGAACGCCTCGTTGATCTCGATGAGGCCGATGTCGTCCATGGTGAGGGCGTTGCGGGCGAGGAGCTTCTCGGTGGCGGGGACGGGCCCGACGCCCATCACCTCCGGCTCCACCCCGGCGAACGCGAAGTCGACCAGCCGCATCCGCGCGGTCAGCCCGAGTTCGGCGGCGACGTCCTCGGCGGCGATCAGGCAGGCGGTGGCGCCGTCGTTCAGCCCGGCGGCGTTCCCGGCCGTGACGTTGCCGTGCGCGCGGAACGGGGTCTTCAGCCCGGCCAGGTCGTCCATCGTGGTGCCTGGACGTGGCGGCTCGTCCCGCGTCGCGAGCCCCCAGCCCTTGTCCTGCGAGCGGATAGCGGTCGGGACGAGATCCGGCTGGATCTTCCCGGCCGCGTACGCCTCGGCGACCTTCCGCTGGCTGCGCACCGCGTAGGCGTCGGCGCGCTCGCGGGTGATGCCGGGGAACCGGTCGTGCAGGTTCTCCGCCGTCGAGCCCATGACCAGGGCGGACGGGTCGACGAGCTTCTCGGCGAGGAACCGCGGGTTCGGGTCGACGCCCTCGCCCATCGGGTGCCGCCCCATGTGCTCGACGCCGCCCGCGATGGCGACGTCGTAGGCGCCGAACGCGATGCCGGACCCGGACGTGGTGACGGCCGTCATCGCGCCCGCGCACATGCGGTCGATCGCGTAGCCGGGCACGCTCTTCGGCAGCCCGGCCAGCACGGCGGCGGACCGCCCGATGGTCAGGCCCTGGTCGCCGGTCTGGGTGGTGGCGGCGATGGCGACCTCGTCCACCCGGTCGGGCGGGAGGGACGGGTTGCGGCGCAGCAGTTCGCGGATCGCGCGGACGACCATGTCGTCGGCGCGGGTCTCCGCGTACAGGCCCTTCGGGCCGGCCTTGCCGAACGGCGTGCGGACGCCGTCGACGAACACGACGTCGCGTGCGGTGCGAGGCACGGGATCGCCCTCCCTGCGGTGAGGCTCCGGTGAGTCACCCCCAATGCTACTCGCTAGTAACCGACGGCCGGGGAGAGGCTCGCGGACAGCGGCAACCGAATGGTGATGGACAGGCCGCCGCCGCTGCGCGGGACCGTCTCGATCATGCCGCCGTGCGCGTCCACCACCGCCCGGACGATCGACAGGCCGAGGCCCGCGCCGTCGGCCGACCCCGTCCGGTCCCGCACTCCGTTCTGTGTCCCGTTTCGCGCGTCGTCGCGCGGTCCGGTTCGGGTGGGGCGCAGCCGCCGGAACGGCTCGAAGATCGTCGCGACCTCGTAGGGCGGGACGGATCGGCCGGTGTTGACGACCTGGAGAAACGCGGCGCCGTCCCGCACGCCCGTCCGGACCCACACGCGACCGTCCCGCACGTTGTACTTGACGGCGTTCTCCAGCAGGTTCACCGCGCACCGCTCCAGCAGCACGGGATCGCCGGACACGATGGCGGGCGCGAGCCGGGCCTCCACGTCCACGGACGCCTCGTCGGCCTGCCCGTCGAGATGGCCGAGCGCGCCGCGCACCACGTCCGGCAGCGGCGTGTCCGTCCGCTCGCCGAGGGCCCGCTCGGACCGGGCCAGCGTCAACAGTCCCTCGATGAGGCGTTCGTGGCGGGCGGTGTTGCCGAGCAGCACGTCCGCGAGCGCCTTCGTCTCCGGCGGGTTGCGGCGGCTGGCGAGCGCGACCTCCAGCACCGTCCGGTTGATGGTGAGCGGGGTGCGCAGTTCGTGCGACGCGTTGGCGACGAACCGGCGCTGGGTGTCGAACGCGCGGTTCAGCCGGTCCAGCATCCGGTTGAACGTGTCGGCCAGGTCCTGGATCTCGTCCTGCGGGCCGTCCAGCGCGATCCGCTCGTGCAGGTTGCTCTCCGACAGCCGCCGCGCCGCCGCCGTGACGGTGTGCAGCGGGCGCAGCATCCGTCCCGCCACCACGTACCCGATCACCACGGCCAGGACGCCGAGCACCAGCATCGTGACCAGGGAGCTTTGCAGGAGCTGCGCCAGCACGTCGTGCTTCTGCCGGGCCAGCTCCCGGTCCGCCTCCGCCTTCAACGTCGTCAGGCCGGACAGGTCGCCGGCGGTGCCGATGTTCCGCAGCCTCGCGAGGGCCGCCGGGTCGAGACGGTCGTTCGCGGTGAATCGCCCGTCCAGGGTGCGGACGGTCAACAAGTACGTCACCGCGACCAGGACCGCCGAGGTGAGCATGAACAGCGACCCGTACACGAGCGTCAGCCGCGTCCGGACGTTCAGCCTGGGCGCGTTCATCGGGTCTCCAGCCGGTAGCCGGAGCCCGTCACCGTCTCGATCACCGGCGGCTCGCCCAGCTTGCGGCGCAGCGTCGCCATCGTGACCCGGACGATGTTGCTGAACGGGTCGATGTGCTCGTCCCACGCCCGTTCCAGCAGCCGTTCGGCGCTCACCACACCGCCCTCCGCCCGCAGGAGTTCCTCCAGGACGGCGAACTCCTTGTTCGTCAGCCGGAGCTCCCGGCCGTCGCGCGCGACCCGGCGCCGGTGCGGGTCGAGCCGGATGCCGCGCCGTTCCAGTACCGGCGGCACCGGCGGCCCGGACCGCCGGGCCAGCGCCCGCACGCGCGCGACCAGCTCGTCGAACACGAACGGCTTCGGCAGGTAGTCGTCGGCGCCGAGCGACAGCCCGGCCACGCGGTCGTCCACGTCACCGGCCGCGGTCAACATCAGGATCCGCGCGTCGCCGTGCCGTCGCACCAGCTCCCGGCACACGTCGTCGCCGTGGACGCCCGGCAGGTCCCGGTCCAGGACCACCACGGCGTACTCGTTGTACGAGGCCCGGTCCAGGGCGTCGTCGCCGTCGTACACCACGTCGACGGCGATCGCCTGGTCGCGGAGCCCCTCGGCGATCGCGTCCGCGAGCACTCGTTCGTCCTCGACGATCAGAACACGCATGCGGCCGATCATGTCCGGCGGGACGTTAAACGCCGGTAAGGGAAGCGGGGGGCGGGGTGGTGAGCGCGTGGTCTACGGCTGGACCGAGATCACGTCGTACGGGGTGTCGGGAGCGGGCTTGGTGTTGAAGCGGGCGTTCGGCAGGTACAGGCGGTCACCGGCCTGCGCCACGCTGGTCGGGACGTCGAACCGCGGGTCGGTCAGCTTCTTGACGATCTTGCCTTCGGTGGCGTCGGCGTTCAGCTCGATCACGGCGACGGTGTTGAGCTGGTTCTGCACCGCGTAGGCCGTCGTGCCGTCGGCGTAGAGGCCGTCCCCGGCCGTCAGGACCTCGCCGTGCAGGTCGACCGCCTTCGTGACGCCGGTCGCCGGGTCGACCTTGAACAGCTTCCCGGCGTTGGACTGGATGAGCAGCAGCGAGTGCCCGTCCGGCGCCATCGTGATGCCGTTGGCGTTGAAGCCGTCCTTGTAGACGATGTCTCCGGTCAGCGGCAGGGTCGTGACCGGCCCGCACCCGTCGAGCGGGGTCATGTAGAGCGTGGGGTTGGTCGAGTCGGTGTACCAGGCTCCTTCCTTCGTGACGACGACGTCGTTGATGAAGGACGCCTTGTCCGTGAGCTTGAAGTTCTGGAGGACCTCGCCGGTCTTCGCGTCCAGGGTCCGCGCGTCTCCGGCCCTCCCTCCGGCCACGTACAGCTTGTCGCCGAGGGTCTCCATGCCGAGCGACGGCGTCCCGGGGCCCTTGTTGATCACCGTGCCCTTTCCGGTCTCCAGGTCGGCCCGGTAGATCGCGCCCGACGACCGGGAGCTGACGAACGCCACCGGCCCCGGACCGGCCGCGATGCCCTCGGGCTGGAACCCCGCGGGCAGCGCAATCTGGTCCGGCGGAGCCGTTGCCGCCTGCGCGGTCGCGCCCATCGGAATCAACAGTCCGATGATCACCGCTGTACCGAGAATTCGAGATCTCATGGACCCAAACGTCTCGCATCACGCCCACACCGACCAGACCCATCTCTCGCCGCTATGACCGACCAATTCACAAAGCCCCAGCGTACCGGGGTTGCCAGGCCTGAACACGGCCCACAGCGACAATGGGGAGCCATTAGGCCGTGAGATCTGGTTTCGCCTGGCAGGCTGAGAACACAGAAAACCCCGGGCCCAAGCGGCTGACGGGGGATCTCTGTGCGCTCTGGAGGTTTTCGAGTGTTTTGGCGAACCGGCGAAAGTCCGTGAAACCCAGGGCCCTATTGGACGCCCTGCGCTCAGAAACACTGACCCGCAAGGTGTACGCCCTACGCCTCTTCGGCATCCGCGTTCTCGCCCTACTGGTCCCCGCCTAAGCGGCGCGCTCGCCTAGCAGCTACACGCCCCAACACCGAAATCAACCCCACCCCCGTCAAAGCCCCGATCATGAGACCCCAGAGACGGCGACGGCGGGGGCTTGGTGCGGGAGCGGACGCACGGTGGTATTCCTCATCAAGGATCTGGTGGAAGCGGCGGGCGCGCCGAGTTTCCGACGTACTCATCCGCACTTGACGAGCTTCACGCCAGAAAGCACGTCCTGGATGGGCGCTGAACATCTCCCGGGAAATCGCGCGTAGGCGCGTCTCTGGGAGGGCCTTCGTCTCGAACGACATCTGCCATTCCGAGATGATCATGTTGATGTACATGAGCTGCCGACGTGCCTTACGGCTCTCACCTGCCGGGACCGGCCCCCACGCCTCGTCGAGATCGGGATCGTCCATGGCCATCTTGAGCAGTTCCGCTATCGCGATGCGGCGCGCCTCCTCGCGGCTGATCTTCGTTTCGCGTGCCTGGAGGATGAGGGTGGCCACGATGCCGACCAACGCGACGGCGGCGACGAGCGCCGATGCCGCACCGTAGGTCTGGCCTATGAAGCTCAGCCGCTCCCACCGCTCAGTGGAGCCGTCGAACGCGCGCAGGGCCCACGGGGACACGCCGATCAGGCCGATGACCACCATGGTCAGGAGGCTGAGACCGAACGTCCTCAGCCCGCGACGGCCCATGCGAACGGAAGGCATCCATGAACGATAGATCAGACGGTCGGCGCGGGCAGCGGGGCGACCTCTCGCTCGAAGAAGTCGAGGAGCGGTTCCCCCTTGTGGAACAAGTGGGCGATCTCGGACGCCACCGTACTGATCAGGTGGGGGACGTCAACGCGTTTGGCCCCGTCCGGCGTCCAATCAGGCTGGTAGCGAATCTGGTAGAGAACCTGCCCGCCGATGACCACGACCTCGGGCACCTGACGACGACTCTCGAATGACGCGAGTTCCGCCGCAGGAAGCACGCTCAGCTCGAAGCCCGCTTCCGCGAGCATCCGTAGCGCGTACAACTCCCACTGGACGTAGGGCGTCAACGGAGTTTCGACCACGCGAACGCGCTTGATTGTCAAGCCTTGCCGCCGGTTCTGACGAGCCTCCGCACTGATGGCGTCACGGTCCTTCTCCAAGAGATCCAGGGCGCGTTGCCAGTCTCCGGCCGAAAAGGCCTCCCAACTGGGGTCGTCGACCTCTCGAAAGGTCTGGGAGCGTTCGAGCTTCCAGATCACCCCCCGGAGGCCCTCGACGTGGCGCGCGAAGTCACTGTGGTAGGCCGCGTGATCCAGCTCGTCACCAGGGATCTCGGGAATCCGGTCAAGCATCTGGGATGTCCGGTTTCGCGGCGGCGAGCAGCCGACCGGAGATGATCACAAGGCGCTCATCGGTGCCGATGCTCACACCTGGCGGAAGCCGATCGCTGTAGGCGCTGGTGGCATCGCGGCCGATCACGGCGATGTCGCCGTTGTCCATCTGCCAGATCTCCGGGCAGTCCTGCGTCGTACGGCTGTCTCCCACCTCGGCGGCCGTCTTGCCCAGCCGCCGACGGAATCCAGCGTCGTGATCGGCTTCCCATGGCCTGGTCATGATGTGGCTCACTTCCAGTCGCTGACAACAGTAGAAATTTTCCCACTGAAGCACAGGACCAACAAGCCCTGTCCATTATGTCCATTCAGCGATAATTTGCCATGAAAGTGACGTTGGATGGCCGAATTATCGGCCGCCAGCTCGGCTTTCAGTTCCTCCGGTTGCGCACCCCGCTGCTGGCTGTCGAATCATTCTTCGAAAAGCTCAGGAAGATACGGCTCGAACCGGGAGGCCGGACACTCAAGATCCAGGCCGCGTCCTCTTCCGGCCAGCAAGCGACGACGACGCTGGACGTCGGCGGCGCCCATCGCGGCACCGGCCGCCACACGTTGTCGCGTCAGACCCTGGACTACGTGACCGTGGCGGCCCGCCGACACCGTAGGGCCATCGGCAGCAAGGGCCGGACGATCACGCCCGGCAAGCGCTGATAGTGCTGGTCCACGTACGCAAGGGCCGAACGGGAAAGCTCCAGCGAGGACTCCGGGACATACTCGCTGTCTCTGAGTCTGGGGGGAGTCTTTGTGCGCTAGAGGTTCTTGAGGGTTTCGGTGAGGTGGCGGAAGTCTTCGCGGGTCACGAGGATGTGACCACCGTCCGGATTCTTGCTATCACGGAGCGCGACAGTGTTCGGAATGTTCGCGACCTCAACGCAAGCGCCGCCGTCATGAGCGCTGTGTCGAGATTTCCGCCATGTGGCTGTGCTCAGGTCCATCTCTCGTCATGACCTTTCTGGTCAAGGCTCGCGTGTCCTTACACGTTGAGTGCCTCCGCTTGCAAGTGTAACGAGGGCATGGCCCTAGGGGGCGGGGCAGTGGTTTGGCCGTGGCGGGCTGAGAACGCAAAGCCCCCGGTACTCGCTGGCTCTGAGTCCGGGGGGAGTCTTTGCGCGCTAGAGGTGCTTGAGGGTTTCGGCGAGGTGGCGGAAGTCCTCGCGGGTCACGAGGATGTGACCACCGTCCGGGTTCTTGCTGTCGCGGAGTGCGACAGTTCCCGGAACGCTGGCGACTTCGACGCAGTTGCCTCCGTCGTCGTCGCTGCGTGTGGCCTTGCGCCAGGTGGCGGTGCTCAGGTCCATCTCTCGTCTATGACCTTTCTGATCAACGCTCGCGACTCCTTCGCGCTGAGCGCTTCCGCTTGGAGTGTAACGAAGGCTTCGGTGGTCTTCTTGAGGTCTTCCGGCTTCGTGGACGTCTCGCCTCCATATGCCTTGTCCGTGACCACGACCATCGACATGTCCGGGAGGGTGGCGATGGTGAAGGACGTTCGCACCCCACGATAGTAGGCCAGGGGAGCGATCTGGATATTGATGCCCTCGCGTTCCGAGAGTTCGATGAGGTATTCGAGCTGCTCTTTCATGGTCTTCGGACAGTCTATCTCGCGATACAGGACGCTTTCGTTCATTACCACGGAGATGAGAGGTGGGGGGTTCCTTTTCAGGATCTCTTGCCTCCGTATCCTGCTCTGGAAGTCCTCCTCGTTCGGGAGTAGGAACCGGGCGTACGCCTCCGTTTGAAAGAGGCCGTAGACGAGCCTGATTTCGTATCCGCGCAGCATGTCGGCCTGGAATTCCGCTTTGGGGAAGTGTGCGAAATATGTCGGATACTTGATAGTTCTGAGTATCTCGACCAGTTCATCCCATGCCTTGACGAGTTCCCCGTTCGCGTTGAGGGCCTTGTCTACCCGGATGGTGAAGTCTCGACGGCACTTGGTTCGCGCTCGCTCTACATGGCTGATGTATGACCGCGCCACGTTGACCTGCTCGGCTAGCTCCGTCTGGTTCAGCCCCGCCGCTTCCCGCCGACGACGGAACTCGCGAGCGAATCCGACCAGCTCAGGGTCCACGTCCATCTTCTTTTCGCTGGTTGAAGCCATGTGGATCTTCCTCCGGGTGTGAA
Organism: Actinomadura meridiana; assembly: GCF_039537545.1. Classification (NCBI taxonomy): domain Bacteria; kingdom Bacillati; phylum Actinomycetota; class Actinomycetes; order Streptosporangiales; family Thermomonosporaceae; genus Actinomadura; species Actinomadura meridiana. Next base: position 336,200 of record NZ_BAABAS010000029.1, on the reverse strand, counting down.
TGGTCTGTGAACGACTGCTAGTCGAATGGGGGTAGTGCCTCGCTTCGCTTCTTTCAGTATGTATCTCTGTGTCTTCATGTGTGAAGACAACAGCCGAACTCAAAGGTCGTACGATGCCCGCACTCGATCAGGCCCCAGAGGTGCCGACGCTCTTCCTTGATCCCAATGAACACGCACCTAGGCGCGCACGGGACTTCATCGCTAAGTGCTTCTGTGATCTGGGAATCGCCGACGACTACGTGGGGCGCGTCGTAGTGAGTGAACTCGTCGCTAACGTGTGCGTACACGTCAAAATCGGGCAGATCATTGTCCGGGTGGTCGAAGACGAGCGGGACCGTTCCGTGGCCATCGAGGTATGGGATCAGGGCGAGAAGATGCCGGTCATCGTGGAAGCCGATGAGTGCGCCGAATCCGGGCGCGGGCTCTTCATGATGTCGCTGCTCGTCCGTGAATGGGGCGTACGACCGATCACCGAAGGAGGAAAAATCATATGGGCGCGGCTCGACCGGTGACCGTCCGAATGGAGCGGCGCGTGCTGCGGCTGCGCACGTGCCTCGGTCGGTCGACGGCCGTGAGGTATCTGGACACGCTCAGCGCCGCTCTCCAGCCGCTGGGCTACCGGTCCATCCGGCTCTACCGGCCCGAAGAGTTCCCGATGCCCGTAGCACTGCCCGTGCTTTGGGAGCCCTTCCTGTGGGTGTACGTCCCAGGTCCGCGTGGTCATGTGGGGACCGTCCTGAACGCCCGTGCGGTGCCGAACCAGATGTGGGCGTACCACGAGGCCCGGCGCGGCAGGCAGGGATATCTGTCCCCGTGTGGCGACGCGAAGACCGCGGCCGAAGAGGTCGACAGGCTTCTCAAGCACCGGATGTACCCGGACGTCGACTGGTAACAGACCAGCGAGGGGCGTGGGACCTGGGGGGACGCGCCCCTCATTCCGAAGAGACGTCATTGAGATCTGTCCCCGTGGAGATCTCAGTGCCGTTTCTGGGGCCCCTGTTCCTTTCAAGGTGAGGGGGAGGAACAGGGGCCCTGTCTCATAGACCTGGAGGAACGGATGCAGAGTTCAGCGGAGAAGCCCCTGCGGTGGGGATGGCTCGCCGTCATCTACTTGAAGTCGGGCGGACAGTGGGTCAGCGCCACGGAGGCATCACGGTTGTCCGGAGTACCCACGGCCAACCTTCGGCGGTGGGCACGGCGGGGAGTCATCAGCGTCATCCATCGACCGGGGCAGCGGCGTCGGTACTACGTCCCTGAGCTTGAGTTACTCGAAAAGTTCGAGAAGCACAGGGGAGATCTGCCGGGGCTGATCGTGCTGGGCAATCACATTGAGGTCGTGCTCGCTTCCGCCTACGACTCCGCCTAGCTTCTCATGGACGAACCCCCTTCGGACTCTGGTCGGCTGATGCTGCTTTAACCCCCGTGCCGCTGTTATGGGTCCGGCTCGGGTGCGTGACCTGGGCGGAGAGGAAACGATGGGGATTCGACTCGGAGTGGGGATGGCGACGGCGGTGGTCTCGGCGTCGGTGACCGTCGCGGTCACCGTGTGCGGCGGCGTCGGCGGGGCCGCGGCGGCCGACGGGACCGGGACGGCGGCCAAGGCGTCGGCGTCGGCGTCGGCGAAGCCGGACTCCCACGGTGCGTCCCTTTCCCCGGACGACGCGCGGGCCAAGTTCGTGAAATGCCTGCGGGACAACGGAGTGGACGTCCCGGACCGGGACGAGGCGATGCCGAGGTGGTTCGACAAAGGCGTCAACACGGAGAATCTGAAGGGCGCGATGGAGAAATGCAGGTCCCAGCTGATGACGGGATCGAAGCTGCCCGATCTGAATGACCCGAAGGCCCGTGCGCGGCTCGACGGGTTCGCGCGGTGCATGCGCGAGCACGGGGTCAAGCTGCCCGACCTGTACCCGAACGGGCGGTTCAAGGCTCCGGGCCCGATCCTCGACCCGCACGCCGCCCGGACGGCGGTCGAGCAGTGCCGGACCCATCTGGTGAGCCTGCCGGGCTCCGGGAACTGAGGCAGGGCCCCGGGCACCGGCACCGTCGAGCGCGATCTGACCCCTGGAAACGCCCAGGTGGACGGGTGCATGATTGGTACGGCCGTACGGCGGCCGTACGGTCGTGTCGGTCCGCGACGTTCGCCGGGGAGGTGTTGTCCGTGCCGGTGCCGCGTCCGCTCCGCGAACGCTGCCGTGAGTTCCTCGGCATCGACGGGGAGATCCGCTATGTCTTCCTGGCGTCGAGCCTCGGCGGCGGGGCGAGCTTCGTCTTCGTCGTCACCGACGACCGGATCGCGGTGGTCTCCACCGGTCCGCTGAACCGCGCCACCCCCAAGAGCGTCTGGGGCAGCTACCCGCGCGGCACCCGCATCGGCCCGGTGGAGATCAGCGCGGGCGCGTCCTTCGAGTTCGCGGGCGCGCGCTTCGAGCTGGACGACGAGTACGTCTCGGTCGTCAACGCCGCCGACGCCGAGGTCTTCTCCCGCGACAGCTTCCCCCACGACCCCCTGCCGGACCTCTGACCGAGGCCCGGCCCGGCCCACATGTCGTTCAGAGGTCTTCCTTGGTCTCCAGGCGGAGGAAGGCGCGGGCGAGGGGCTGCGCGGTCAACTCGACCTGCCAGCGGCGGGCGCCGAGCCCGCGCAGGGCGGCGCCGATCGCCGAGGCGGACGCCTCGTCCGGCGGCGACCAGGCGAGGCGGCGGACGAAGTCGGGCTGCACGAGGTTCTCCGACGGCATGGAGTGCTCCTCGGCGAGCCCGGCGACGACGGCGCGCGCGGCGGTGAGGCGCTTGGCGGCCTCGGGGTCGCGGTCGGCCCAGCGGTGCGCGGGCGGCGGCCCGTCCCCGGGGACGGTCGGCTCGGGCAGCCCGCGGTCGGTCAGCTCGCGGGCGCGGGCGACGGCGCGCAGCCACGCCGACGAGTGACGGCGGGCGCCACGGCCCCGCATCGTCGGCAGCGCCTGAAGGTCGGCGGGGGTGCGCGGGGCCCGCTGCGCCAGCTCGATGATGGCGGCGTCCTGCAACACCCGTCCGGGCGACAGGTCGCGTTCGCGGGCGATCGTGTCGCGCGTCTCCCAGAGTTCCCGGACGGTCGCGAGCGCCCGCCGGTTCCGGACGCGGTGGATCCCGGACGTGCGGCGCCACGGATCGGCCCGCGGCGGCTTCGGCGGCGTCGTCAGGATCGTGGCGAACTCCTCCAGCGCCCACTCCAGCTTGCCCGCGGCCTCCAGCTCGTCGTGCAGGGCGTCGCGCAGCTCGACCAGCAGTTCGACGTCGAGCGCGGCGTAGCGCAGCCAGTCCTCCGGGAGGGGGCGCGTGGACCAGTCGGCGGCCGAATGCCCCTTCTCCAGCACGAACCCCAGCACGTTCTCGACCATGGACCCGAGGCCCACGCGCGGGTAGCCGAGCAGCCGCCCCGCCAGCTCGGTGTCGAACAGCGTGCGCGGCACGAGCCCCACCTCGGCCAGGCAGGGCAGGTCCTGGTTGGCGGCGTGCAGCACCATCTCGGTGTCGGCGAGCACGGCGTCCAGCCCGGACAGGTCGGGCAGCTCGATGGGGTCGATCAGGGCGGTGCCCGCGCCCGCGCGGCGCAGCTGGATCAGGTACGCGCGCTGCCCGTACCGGTAGCCGGAGGCCCGCTCGGCGTCGACCGCCACGGGGCCGGTGCCCGCCGCGAACGCCGCGATGACACGTTCCAGTTCGGCGGCGCCGGTGAGCACGGGCGGGACGCCCTCGCGCGGCTCCAGCAGCGGCACGGCCGGGGGACCGGTGTCGGCCTCGTCGTCGGGGCCACTGCCCGATCCACCGCCCGGACTGCCGCCCGGTTCGGCCTTCGGCCGCCGGAGGGTCTGCTCTGGAACGGTCCCTGGCCGCTTCGCGGCTGTGCTCTCCGCACCGGTGTCCCGCTCGGGGCCGGTGGCGCGCGTTTCCGACACTCCCACTGAACCTTTTTCATCTCCGGATCGACGAGCCGTGCGAGGGTTCCGGGACGCGGACCGACGAAAAAGGCTGTCTGCTCCCGCGTTGTCCCCCGCCGCCCCGGTCTCGGACGCTGTGCTCACGTCCCCTACCGTACGTCGCTCAACCGCCGGTGCCACCAGGGCGGTCCGGCAGCGCGGCGACTCCGGCCGGCGGCAGCCCCGCCGTGGTGCACATCACCTCGCACCAGGCCGCCACGTGCGGAGCGAGATCATCGCCGGTCGGGGACCAGGACGCCCGCAGCTCCAACTCGGTGGTGGACGGCTCGTCGCGCTTGTCGCCGAAGCTCTCCGACACCGCGCGGGTGATCGTCCCGGACACGCCCGCGTACCCGGCGGGCTCCAGCGCCTCGAGCAGCCAGTCCCACGCGACGGAGCCGATCAGCTCGTCGGCGGCGATGTCGGGCTCGAGGTCGGCGCGGATGTAGGCGACGATGCGGAAACCGTTCGTCCAGCCACTGTCGCCGTCGGGATCGTAGAGCACGATGAGGCGCCCCATGGCGACCTCGGTGTCGTCGTCGCGGTAGACGCTGCCGGACATGGCCGCCGCGTGGGGCGCGAGGCTCTGCGGGGCCGGCATGTCCTCCAGATCGAGCTCCGGCCGGACGCCGGGGCCGTCGAGGATCTCGCGGAGGGTGGCCAGGGCCCGCTCGAAGGCAGGTGGGTTCATGGAAGGACCGCCCTGGTCGCGGGTGCGTGGACGGGTGCGAGGGGAGGTGTCGGGTCGATGGTTCCTGGACGGCGCGCCGCCGCGGGCGGGCGCGGTGGCGCCGGGAGGGCGCGGAGGGGATGCAGGCACAGCACAGGTTTCGTCTCGGGGGCCGGGCCGGTCAGGCCACGGCTCGCACGGTCGCCGGGGCGTCGAAGGCGGTATCGGCCTCGGAGGCGGTATCGGCGTCGGGGGTGATGTCGGCGTGGGCGGTGGCGTGGGCGGTGGTGTCGGCGCGGGCGGGCGCGGTCAGCGCGGAGCCGACCAGGACGGCCGAGCCGCAGTCCACGCAGGCCCGTTCGGGGCACTCCGCACCGTGGCCGTCCGGACACGGCGGGCTCTCGAACACCCGTTCATCACCGCAGGTGGAGCAGTACACGGGGGACCTCCCTCGGCTATGACACGAATCACGCTCGCACGCGGCGGTGACAGAATGCGGGACTTCGCTCGGCGTGTCCGGAAGTTCGTGCCGCTCCGCGCGTCCTTCCCGTGCTTTCTCACCATCGGATCCGTGGGACCATCGCAAGGTGACTGAGAGCCCCTTTCTGCTGGCCTGCCGCCGTCGCCCGGTGCCGCACACCCCGGTCTGGTTCATGCGACAGGCCGGACGCTCGCTCCCGGAGTACCTGCGGGTCCGCGAGGGCGTCCCGATGCTGGAGTCCTGCGCCCGCCCCGACCTGATCGTCGAGATCACCATGCAGCCGGTGCGCCGGTACGCGGTGGACGCCGCGGTCTTCTACAGCGACATCATGGTGCCGCTGCGGGCCATCGGCGTGGACCTCGACATCAAGCCGGGCGTCGGGCCGGTCATCGCCGACCCGATCCGGGACGCGGCGGGCCTGTCCACGCTGCGCCCGCTCGAACCGGGCGACGTCCCCTACGTGACCGAGGCCGTCGGCGCCCTGGTCGGTGAGCTGGGCTCGACCCCGCTGATCGGCTTCGCGGGCGGGCCGTTCACGCTGGCCTCGTACCTGATCGAGGGCGGGCCGTCCAAGAACCACGAGCGCACCAAGGCCATGATGTACGGCGAGCCCGAGCTGTGGTCGGCGCTCATGGAGCGTCTCGCCGACCTCACGATCGCGTTCCTGAAGGTGCAGGTCGCGGCCGGGGCGAGCGCCGTGCAGGTGTTCGACTCGTGGGTCGGCGCCGTCGCCGCGCAGGACTACCGCGCCTCGGTGCTGCCGCACACCCGCCGCGTCTTCGCCGAGATCGAGTCGCTCGGCGTCCCGCGCATCCACTTCGGCGTCGGGACGGGCGAACTGCTCGGCCTGATGGGCGAGGCGGGGGCCGACGTCGTCGGCGTCGACTGGCGGGTGCCGCTGGACGACGCCGTCCGCCGCGTCGACCCCGGCAAGGCGTTGCAGGGCAACCTCGACCCGGCGATCCTGTTCGCGCCGTGGGAGGTCGTGGAGCGCCGCGCCCGCGACGTGCTCGCCCGGGGCCGCACCGCCGAGGGCCACATCTTCAACCTGGGGCACGGCGTCCTGCCGTCCACCGACCCGGACGTGCTGGCCCGCCTCGTGGACCTCGTCCACGAGGCGAGCGCGGAGGGCACGGCCTAGCTCAGCGGGCTCAGTTCAGACGGCCCGGCTCAGCCGGTCGGCGGCGGGTTCTGCGGGCGCTTCACGCGCCCGGTCCAGCGGCCCGTCGTCGCCTCGAACGCGACGCGCAGGCGGCGCCGGAACACCAGCACCGGGACGCCTAGCACCGCGATCGTGACGAGGAAGGGCAGCAGCCAGCCCAGCAGGACGGCGAGGCCGCCGAGGAACGCGGTGAAGGCGTGCCAGCCGTCGCCGAGCGCGCCGACGAACCCGCCGCGCTCGTCGTCCTTCTTGACGGGCGGCGGCGCCTTGCTGACGAGCGTGACCGTCACGGTCGCGAACGCGGTGCTGTTCCGGAGCGTCTTCTCGCGGGCCTGGAGCGCCTCCAGGTCGGCCTCCCGCTCGGCGATCTCGTTCTCGATGCTGATGATCTCGCTCACCGAGGTCGCCTTGTCGAGCAGCTTGCGGAACGAGGCGAGCGTCGCCTGGGCGGACCGGACGCGGGCCGCCACGTCGGCGACCTCGCCGGTGACGTCGTCGGCCTCCTGGGTCAGCGACAGCTTCGTGCCGAGCTGGGTGCCGAGCGCGTTCAGGACGTCCGGGTAGCGCGTGGCGGGGATCTTCAGCGCGATCTCGGAGCGGTCCCCGGAGCGGCCGGTCGACGACCCGCAGCAGCCGTGGTCGCTGGACGTCGACTCCTTCTCGACGTATCCGCCCGCCGCCGTGACGAGCTGCTTGGCCTTGGCGGCGGCGGCCTCCACATCGTCGGCCCTGACCCGGAGGGTCGCGGTGTGGACGACCTCGCGCGCGGCGGCCAGCGGCGCGTTCGGCGTGTTCCGCTTCCGCTCGCCGGTGTCCTGACCCTTCTCGCCCGCCCGCGCGCTGCTCGGGGCGGCGGGCGCGGCGGCGTTCTGCCGGTTCACGCTCGACGTGCCACCGGAGTCGCTGTCACCGCTGCCGCTGCATGCGGTCAGCGTCCCGGCCAGCGAGAGCACTGCCAGGACGTATGCCGCATTTCTGACGATCCGCATGGGGCTTGGACGTCGGTGACCTGCGTCACCGTTCCCCCCGAACCCGTAGCGATACGGGAACGAAGAGGGCACACCGGAGTCACGGCGCGCGAGTGGACCGTGAGGGGACCCGGTGCGCGGACCGGCGGGACGTCTGGGAGGCTGGGGGACATGTCCACGTCCCACGCCGTCGTCGTCGGGGGCGGCATCGCCGGGCTGTCCGCCGCGCGCGTGCTCGCCCGGAGCGGCGTGCGCGTCACCGTGCTGGAGGGCTCCCCGCGGATCGGCGGCAAGCTGCGGGTCAGCGAGATCGCCGGGATCCCGGTCGACGAGGGCGCCGAGGCGATGCTGGCCCGCCGTCCCGAGGGGCTCGACCTGGTGGACGAACTGGGCCGGGGCGACGACCTCGTGCATCCCGGCACCACGTCCTCGGCGATCTACAGTCGCGGCGCGCTGCGGCGGTTCCCGGCGGGGCAGGTGATGGGCGTTCCGGCCGATCTGCGGGCGCTCGCCGCGTCGCGGGTGCTGTCCCCGGCGGGGCTGGCGCGCGTCCCGCTCGACCTCGTCCTGCCGGAGACGCCGCACGGGGACGACGTGTCCGTCGCGTCCTTCATCGGCGCGAGGCTGGGCCGCGAGGTCGTCGACCGGCTCGTCGAGCCGCTGCTCGGCGGCGTGTACGCGGGCCGCGCCGACCTGCTGTCGTTCGAGGCGACGCTGCCCGGCGTCGCCGCCGCCGCCCGCACCAACCGGTCGCTGATCGGCGCCGTGCGGGGCGTCCGGGACGCTGCTCCGACGAACCAGGGGCCCGTGTTCGCCACCCTGCCCGGCGGTCTCGGCGCTCTCCCGCAGCTCGTCGCGGACGACGTCGTCGCCGCCGGGGGAACGGTGCGGACCGGCGCGACCGTCCGCGAACTGCGCCGCAGGGACGGCGGCTGGCGCCTCACCATCGGCCCCACCCGCGACCCCGAGTACCTGGACGCCGACGCCGTGGTGATCGCGGTCCCGGCGGCGCCCGCGTCCCGCCTGCTCGCCGCCGAGGTGCCCGCCGCCGCCCGGCAGCTCGCGGGCATCGAGTACGCGAGCATGGCGATCGTCACGCTCGCCTACCGGACGAGCGCGTTCCCGCGCCTCCCCAAGGGCAGCGGCTACCTCGTCCCGGCCGTCGAAAGTGATCCGCGCCGGGGCGGCAAAGGCGTCAAGGCCGTCACCTTCAGCTCGATAAAATGGCCTCACCTGCGTGACGGCGACCCCGACGTCATCGCGGTGCGCTGCTCCATCGGCCGGTTCGGTGAGGAGCGCACGTTGCAGCGGTCCGACGCCGAGTTGGCCGCCATCGCGCGGGCGGAGCTGGCCGCGACGTGCGGCGTCACCGAGGCGCCCGCCGAGAGCCGCGTCTCCCGGTGGGGCGGCGGGCTCCCGCAGTACAACGTGGGCCACGCCGACCGCGTGGCCGCCATCCGGGCCGCGGTCGCCGCGGAGCCGGGCCTCGCCGTCGCGGGCGCCGCCTACGACGGCCTGGGCGTCCCCGCGTGCATCGCCTCCGCGCGCGCCGCGGCCACCCGGATCCTGGACGACCTGTGCAGCCGAGAAGGAGCAGAGCAATGACGGAGCAGGCGGGCAAGCCCGATCGGCCGAAGGCGCGCGAACTCAACGACGTCATCCGCTACACGATGTGGTCGGTCTTCCGGATCAAGGGCACGCCGGGTTCGGCCCGTCCGAACTACGCGGCCGAGGTCCAGGAGGTCCTCGACCAGGCCGCCCAGAAGGACGTCACCACGCGCGGCGCCTACGACGTCGCGGGCCTGCGCGCCGACGCCGACTACATGTTCTGGTGGCACGCGCCCACCTCCGACGACCTCCAGGAGGTCTACACCCGGTTCCGCCGGACGGCTCTCGGCCGCGCGAGCGAGCCGGTGTGGTCGCAGATGGCGCTGCACCGCCCGGCGGAGTTCAACAAGAGCCACATCCCGGCGTTCCTCGCCGACGAGGAGCCGCGCGCCTACGTGTGCGTGTACCCGTTCGTCCGGTCGTACGAGTGGTACCTGCTGGATGACGGGGAGCGCCGCCAGATGCTCGCCGAGCACGGCAAGATGGCCCGCGAGTACCCCGACGTCCGCGCGAACACGGTGTCGGCGTTCGCGCTCGGCGACTACGAGTGGATGCTGGCGTTCGAGGCCGACGAGCTGCACCGCATCGTCGACCTGATGCGCCACCTGCGCGGCGCCAAGGCCAGGCTGCACACCCGCGAGGAGGTCCCGTTCTACACGGGCCGCCGCAAGCCCGTCTCCGAGCTCGTGGCGGGCCTCGCGTAGGACGGTCGCCCAGGTGCCCAGGTGCCCAGGTGCCCAGGTGCCCAGGCGTCCGGGCGCTATTCGGCGGGTTCGAGGGTGAGCGAGACCGAGTTGATGCAGTACCGGTCGTCGGTGGGGGTGTCGTACCCCTCGCCGTGGAACACGTGGCCGAGGTGCGAGTCGCAGACCGCGCACCGCACCTCGGTGCGGACCGTGCCGAGCGAACGGTCCTCGATCAGGGTGACCATGTCGGAGTCGGACGGCGCGTAGAACGACGGCCAGCCGCAGTGGCTCTCGAACTTGGTCTCCGAACGGAACAGCTCCGTCCCGCAGGCGCGGCACCGGTACACGCCGACCGTCTTGGTGTCGGTGTACTCGCCCGTGAAGGGCTTCTCGGTGCCCGCCTCCCGCAGCACGTGGAACTCCTCGGGGCTGAGCCGCGCCCGCCACTCTTCCTCGCTCTTGCGGATCTTGTCCATGCCTTCGACGGTACCCGGCGGACGGGTGGAGGTGTGGTGTCCGACCTGTGGGTTAACGTGCATGCATGGCCTCGCCCTTCATCGAGATCCCGGTCGGGGATCGGCTCGTCAAGGTGTCGAACCCCGACAAGATCTACTTTCCTGAGCCCGGCTACACCAAGCGGCGGCTCGTCGAGTACTACATCGCCGTGGGGGAGGGCATCCTGCGCGCCACGCGCGACCGTCCGACGACGCTGGAGCGCTGGCCCGCGGGCGTCTTCGAGGGCGCCCGCATGGCCACCCGGGAGGACTACGCGCGCGGCCAGGCGGGCATGGGCGCGGGCAAGTCCGACGCGTTCTACCAGAAGCGGGTGCCGAAGGGCGCGCCCGACTGGGTGCGGACGTCCCGCATCGCGTTCCCCAGCGGCCGTTCCGCCGACGAGGTCCGCCCGACGGAGGTCGCCGTGATCGCCTGGGCGGCGAACCTGGGCACGCTGACGTTCCATCCCTGGCCCGTCCGGGACGGCGACGTCGACCATCCCGACGAGCTGCGCATCGACCTCGACCCGCAGCCCGGCACCGACTTCTCCGACGCCGTCCGCGTCGCGCTCGGGCCCGCCCGCGAGCTGCTCGACGAGCTGGGGCTGACCGGGTTCGTCAAGACGTCCGGCAAGGGCGGCGTGCACATCTACGTGCGGATCGAGCCCCGCTGGTCGTTCACCGCGGTCCGCCGCGCCGCCCTCGCGTTCGGCCGCGAGGTGGAGCGCCGCGCCCCCGCCGAGGTCACCACCAAATGGTGGAAAGAGGAAAGGGGGGAACAGGTATTTGTGGACTACAACCAGAATGCCCGTGACAGAACGATCGCGTCCGCCTACAGCGTCCGCCCCGTTCCGGACGCCGCCGTCTCGGCCCCGGTGACCTGGGACGAACTGCCCGACATCGGCCCGCACGACTTCACGATCGCCACCATGCCCGCCCGTTTCGCCGAACTGGGCGACCTGCACGCCGCCATCGACGACACGGCGTTCTCCCTGGAGGGCCTGCTCGATCTCGCCGACCGCGACGAACGCGACCACGGCCTGGGCGACATGCCGTACCCCCCGAACTACCCGAAGATGCCGGGAGAGCCGAAGCGGGTCCAGCCGAGCAAGGACACCGACAACCGCTGACCGTAGGCGCCGGGCCGAAAACCGGGTTTGTTTTGTGCGCTAATTACCCTGGCCGGTTCCGGACGTTCCAGTTGTCATGCCGTGAGCTGTGCGTGTCGCGGTACGTGATCAAAAAGGCCATTGTGCGCGCCTATCAGTGAACGCTTGCGGTCACTTACCGTGCTTGCGTTCACGTCTTTCCGTCGCAGTCTCCCAGAAGGAGCATGATGGACCAGCCGCACAACGGCTCATCGCGCCGCACGTTTCTCGGCATGGCCGCCGGCGCCACCCTGCTACAGGTCATGGCCGGGATCGCTCCGGCGCACGCGGCGACCGAACCCTCCGGGTTGTTCGCGCCGCCGAGCAAGAAGGGGCGTGGCAAGACCGTCGCGATCCTCGGCGCCGGGGTCAGCGGGCTGACCGCCGCCCACAAGTTCATCGAGGCCGGGTATCGGGTCACCGTCCTTGAGGCGCAGGGCCGCGTCGGCGGCCGCAGTTTCACCGCCCGGCGCGGCGCCAGCATCACCGAGGTGTGGGCGGACGGGTCCGCCCGCACCCAGACCTGCCGGTTCGACCGCGGCCTGTACGCCAACCTCGGCCCGGCCCGCATCGGAAACGACCAGTACCGGGTCATCGGGACGTGCCGCAGGCTCGGCGTTCCACTCGAACCGTTCCTCATGGGGACCGCCGAGAACTTCTACCGGACCGACGACGCGTGGCAGGGCGCGCCCGTGACGCACACGAGGCTCTCCAACGATGTTCGCGGCTATGTCGCGGAACTCGCCGCGGCGGCCGTCGAGAAGGGCCTCGCGGACAGCGGCGGGCTCAGCGAGCCCCAGCGCGCCAGCCTGCTGGCCCTGCTGGACTATTTCGGCGACCTCGACACGACCGACCACGGATACAAGGGGTCGTTGCGCTCCGGGCTCGGCGCGCCGCTCGACATCGACAAGACCGCGACGAAACTCGACCCGCTCGCTTTGACCGACATCTTGGAAAGCGAATACTGGACGAACCGCTTCTACGAGGACCTTGACTACGGTTACAAGCCCTCCATGTTCCAGCCGGTCGGCGGAATGGACGGCATCGTCCACCGGCTCGCCGCCGCCCTGCCCGCCCGGACCATCACGCTCAACGCGCCCGTCCACGCCATCCGATCCTCCGACGACGGAGTGCGGGTCGCCTGGAAGGACGCCGACGGCGAGCACGACAGGACGTTCGACTACTGCCTGAGCAGCATCCCCGTCCCGGTGCTCAGGCAGGGCGTCGAACTCGCCGGGTTCTCCGCCGCCTTCGCCCGCGCCGTCGCGGGCGTCCAGTTCGTGCCCTCGTGCAAGCTCGGATGGCAGGCGAACCGGCGGTTCTGGGAATCGGAGAAGTACAGGATCCAGGGCGGCATCAGCCGTGTCGACACCGAGGTCGTGCAGTTCTGGTACCCGTCCCACGACATTTTCTCGCGCACGGACAAGGGCGTCCTGATGGGCGCCTACAGTTCCTACAGCAGTGGGCAGAAGTTCGGCGACTACTCCCACGCCGAACGGTTGCGAGTGTCCCGTGAGGCCGGGACGAAGCTGCACGGCGAGTTCGCCGACCGGTCCATCGTCCCCGAACGGCAGGGCATGTCCGTCGCCTGGCACAAGGTGCCCTACCAGCTCGGTGCCTGGGCCGACTGGGACCGCACCATCGCCGAGCACCGGGAGATGTACGAGACCCTGATGAACGTCCAGGGGCACGGGAACGTCATGGTGATCGGCGACCAGATCTGCCCCCTGCCCGGCTGGCAGGAGGGCGCGATGATGTCCGCCGAATGGGCCTTCAACGCCCTGCACGGTGATCGACGGCGCCACGTGACCGTGCGGCGGGTGCCCGACTCGCGGCGGGTGACGACCGGCGGCTGACCGGACCCGGCACGGCGAGGCCGCCGCCCCACGCGGGAGCGGCGGCCTCGTCGGCGTGTCAGCGGAACTGGCGTTCCTGGACGGGCAGCGTGACGTTGGACGGCCCGCGCCACGGCGTCACCGCCTGCGGCACGAGCGCGCCGCCGCCGTGGTGGTGGCGTCCACCCGCGACCAGCGGGACGCTGATGGAGCTGCCGTGCAGGTCCACCGTCACCTTGGCCCCGGTCGCGGTCTCGATGTTGTAGTCGGAGTCCGTCCCCGCCAGGATCAGCCCGAGGCGGTGCCCCTTCTTCAACACGTACTCCTGGCTGAGCGTCTCCCAACGGACGTCGTAGTAGCGGCCGGGCACCAGCGGCGTCGGGTCGCTGAGCGACTGGTGGTTCTGGGCGTCGAGCCACCCGCGGGCGACCACGTTCACCGCCGACCTCACCGTGGTGACCTGCGTCTTCTTGTAGCAGCCGTCGTCGGCGGCGGTGGCCTCACCGTGGCAGTCCTCGGTGGTGAGGGTGCGGATGCCCGCGCCGTCGCCGAGGTAGTCGACGCGGGTGTCGTCGCCGTAGTCGACGAGCAGTGCCGTCAGGTTGGCCGTCGGCTTGTCCAGCTTGATCCGCAGGCTCGCGCTGGGCGTCCCGGACAGGCGGGACGTGTCGGGCAACGGTCCCGACACGAACGCGGACCGGAACGCCTTCGCCGTCCCCGGGTCGCTGACCATCTGGCCTTCCGGGGTGCCCGTGCGTCCCGATCCGGGCGCGTCGGTGAACGACGCGGTCGCCCCCTCCGGCGCCTGCGCCGGGCCGAGCGACCCGTCGGCGGCGGGCCGCAACGTGACGGCGCTGGCGGCGGGGGACGGCCAGTCCTCCTGCGTGATCCACTGGTCGGGCCCGATCTCGATGTCGGCCCGCGGCTCGTCCATCACCCGGTTGCGGACGTTGAGCAGCTCGTGGTCGAACCACTTGTGCAGGGTGTCCACCCAGTCGTCCCGCCGGATGTCGAACGGGTCGACGTGGCCGCGCTGCGACAGCCACACCTTCCGCTCGACGCCGCGCTTCGCCAGCGCCTTCCACCAGAGCGCGAAGTTGTCGTCCTTCACGTTCAGGTCGTTGACGCCGTGGTAGGCGAAGATACTGGCGCGGACCTTGTCGACATTGCCGATGGTGCCGTCGCGGTAGTCGGTCGTCTTCCAGTAGTCGTTGTAGTTGCCGGTCTCGTCCTCCTCGTCCTCGCCGAGCTGGGCGCGGACGGCGGCGCACTTCGCGGGCGGGTCCGTGTCGACGTAGTCGGAGAGCCAGGGTTGCTCGTTGGCCTGGTACACCACGCCGTTCATGCGGCTGTAGTTGTACCAGCCGCTGATCCCGGCGATCGGCACGATCGTCTCCAGGCCCTGCACGCCGGTCGAGGCGACGCCGTTGGCGAGCGTCCCGTCATAGGACTTGCCGATCATGCCGGTGCGGCCGGTCGTCCAGGTCGCCTCCACCGGCTTGCCGTCCGGCCGGAACGCCTTGGCGCGCCCGTTCAGCCAGTCGATGACCGCCTTGCCGCCGAGGACGTCGCTCGGGCCGCCGCTCACCGGGCACCCGTCGGACTTGGTCGTCCCCACCATGTCGACCGCGAGGAACGCGTACCCGCGCGGGACGAAGTAGTTGTCGTAGTAGAGCGGGAACTTCGACGGATTCCCGTTCGCGTCGTAGGTCTTGCGCTCGCTCTCGTTGCCCCGCCCGGCGTTGTCGTAGTACGGGCTCTCGTCCATGATCACCGGCACCTTGAGACCCTGCTCGGTCTCCTTGGGCCGGATGATGTCCACGTTGACGCGGTCGGGTTTGCCGTCCGCGTCGCTGTCGACGGGCGACTCGACGTACACGTGCTCGCGGATCGCGTCCTTGTAGGAGAAGACCGGCTGGGTGACGCCGTGCCTCACCACGATCTTGGGGGACGCCTGGGCGAGCGCCGTGGCCCCGCCCGCCGCGGTGAGCGCCGCGCCGGTCAGCACGGCCACCGTCATCGTCCGCCGGGTCCGTCTCAGGGATCGCCTGGCCAACCCGCACCTCCCACGAAGAAGAATGATCTCTACGGGGGCACAGGGTCCTCGCCGCGGACCATGGCGTAAAGAGCACCGCTCGCCGAGAAATCAGGCACGCTCTGCCCTTGCCTTTTCCCACCAGACGCGCTTGACACGGCCGCCCATCAGACGAGCGCCGACAGGATCTCTGGGAGGTCGTTGTCGTGGACGACGGTCAGGCGGCGCGTGGCGCGGGTCAGGGAGACGTAGAGGTCGTGGCCGCCCTTGACACCCTGGGCGAGGATGCCCGCCGGGTCGACGACGATGACGGAGTCGAACTCCAGGCCCTTGGCCTCCTCGGTGGTCAGGATGACGGCGGGGGAGTCGAGGGCCTCCGGGGTCGCCCCGGCGGCGGCGTCCTGGACGGCGTCCAGGACGAGCGGGTGGGCCGTCGCGGACGCGATGACGGCGAGGCGTCCCTCGGTGAACGTGCCGCCGAGGTCGCCGGGGGAGTCGGCGGCGATGCGCGACAGCTCCGCCTGCACGAGGTACGCGAGGTCGGTGACCGGCATCGCGACCGCCGTGGGCGGCGGGCCGTCGTCGCGGACGGGCTCGGGCGGGACCTGGTCCGGGGCGACGGCGGCCAGGACGTCCGCCGCGACCCGCATGATGGCGGCCGGGGTGCGGTAGTTGACCAGGAGGCGTTGCTCGCGCCAGCGACCCGGGACGTAACGGTCGAGCATCTGGCCCCAGGACGCGGCCCCGGCGGCGCTCCCGGTCTGGGCGATGTCGCCGACGACCGTCAGGGACCGGGTCGGGACGCGTTTCATCACCGTCCGCCACGCCATCGCCGACAGCTCCTGCGCCTCGTCGACGATCACGTGGCCGTAGGCCCATTCGCGGTCGGCGAGGGCCCGCTGCGCGGTGGTGAGCGGCGGGCCGTCGTACTGGTGGCGGTCGGCCAGGTCGCTCGCGGTGACCATGTCGAGCTCGGCGACGCCGGTCGATTCGATGACCTCGCGGGCGTACAGCTCCTCCTGCTCGCGTTCGGCGTCGGCGGCGCGCTTGCGGGCCCGTTCGGCGGAGTCGTCGGCGCCGAGGAGGTCGGCGGCCTCGTCCAGGAGGGGGACGTCCGAGACGGTCCATGGGGCGTAGGACGGACGGCGCAGAAGCGCCCATTCGGCAGGGTCCAGCCCAGCGTGCGTGCCCAGACGGGCGAGTTCGTCCGGGTCGGTGTAGAGGTCGGTGAGGAGGCCCTCGGGTGTCAGTTCCGGCCAGAGCGCGTCGAGGGCGGCGCGGACGTCCGGGTCGTGCCAGAGGGTCTCCTTGGCCATGCGGAGTTCTGTCTCGTCCAGGAGGGGTTCGTCGGCGGCCTCGTCGATGAGCTCCTGGAGCCAGGCGGGCAGGCCGCCGTTCTTGGCCATCTCCTCCAGCGGCTCGTCCACGATGCGGTCGTACTGCTCGGCGCGGTCGACGGCGAGCGCCTCCAGGAGGTCGTGGACGAACCGGCGCCGCTGCACGTTGTGGGGCAGGCGCAGCGCGCGGGCGCGGTCGCGGGCCCGTTCGCACGTCTCGGCGTCGACGGTGAGGGTGAGGCCGTCGGTGGTGACGCGCAGGCCGTCCGCCGGGACGCGCTGCCGGTCGCGGACGGCCTCCGCCACCAGGTCGGCCATGCGCAGGTCGCCCTTGACGACGGCGACGTCGGGCCGGTCCGAGGCGGTGGCCTTCAGGCCCGGGTGCAACTCGCCGACCGTGGCCAGCACGACGTCGGTCTCGCCCAGGCCGGGAAGCACCTGCTCGATGTAGCGCAGGAACGTGGTGTTCGGGCCGACGACGAGGACGCCGCGCCGTTCCAGTACGTCCCGGTGCGTGTAGAGCAGGTACGCGGCCCGGTGCAGCGCGGCGACGGTCTTGCCGGTGCCGGGGCCGCCCTGCACGACGAGCACGCCGTGCAGGCCGGAGCGGATCACCTGGTCCTGCTCCTCCTGGATGGTGGCGACGACGTCGCTCATCCGGCCCGTCCGGGCGCGGCGGAGTGTGGCGAGCAGAGCGGCCTCCCCGACGATGCCGCGCCGCTCGGACTCGGCCAGGCCCTCCAGGTCGAACACCTCGTCGTCCAGCCGGACGACCTCCCGGTCGCGCAGGTGCAGGTGGCGGCGGCGGGCGAGGGTGCCGGGCGCGCCGGGGGTCGCGGTGTAGAACGGGCGGGCCGCGGTGGCGCGCCAGTCGATCAGGAGGGGCTCGCGGTCCTCGTCGCGCAGGCCGACGCGGCCGATGTAGAACGTGTCGCCGGGGCCGTCGACGCCCGCGCGGTGGTCGATCCGGCCGAAGCACAGGCCGTGCTCGACGCCGCCGAGCCGGGCGAGCCGGCGGGCGGCCTCGTCGGTGGCGACGCCGCTCTCGACCCTGGCCTGGAACGCGCCGCCGCCGCCCGCCGCCGGGCCCGCGCGCAGCGCCGCCTCGGCCCGGTCCCGTTCGGCGTCGAGCCGCGCGTACGCGCGGGACACGTACTCCTGCTCGGTCCGGATCGCGGCCTCCCGCGATTTTTCCTCGCGTTCGGGGTTGACAGCGTCCGCTTGACGGAGTCCCATGACCTGTGCTACACTCCTGTTTATAGATTGGGTTTGGTGTGCGCAGTTCGTAAGTCGCCACCTTATCACCCTCCCATCTCCCATCGCACCCGATCTTTTCGGAACGTCCCAAAAGATCATCTCTGTTGTGGTGGGCGTCATCCGGGCGGTACCCCAGGGACACCGACCTTCGTCAGGATTTCGGGCGATTGATGCTGGATCCTCCCGAAAGGTCGCTAGCCCCATGGCCGACATCCCACGTCCGCTGAACCGGCGAACCTTCCTCGTCACCAGCGGGCTCGCCACCGCCGTCGCCGCCGTCGGCGCGAACTCCGTCGTCCCCGCCGTCGCGCACGCCGACCCGAGCCCCCGCACCCTGAGCGGCGACCCGTTCACCCTGGGCGTCGCCTCCGGTGACCCCGAGCCCGACGGTTTCGTCCTCTGGACGCGGCTGGCCCTCAACCCCCTCGCCGAGGACGGGCTCGGCGGCATGCCGAACCGGACGGTGCCCGTCAGCTGGGAGGTCTCCTCCGACGAGCGCTTCCGCAAGATCAAGCGCCGTGGCACCGTCGCCGCCCGCCCCGGCTCCGCGCACTCCGTCCACATCGAGCTGAACGGCCTGCGCCCCGGCCACGACTACTGGTACCGCTTCCGCGCCGAGAACCACGTGTCCCCGGTCGGACGGACCCGCACCGCCCCCGACGTCGGCACCTACGGGCCCGCCCTCGCCATGGCGTTCGTGTCGTGTTCGCAATACGAGCACGGCTACTTCACCGCGTATCGGCGTCTCGCCGAAGAGCACCCCGACCTGATCCTGCACCTCGGCGACTACCAGTACGAGTACAAGAAGGGCGTCTACAACATCCCCGGCGGCAACGTCCGCGACCACGAGGGCCCCGAGACCGTCACGCTCGGGAACTACCGGCTGCGGCACGCCCAGTACAAGGCGGACCACGACCTCCAGGCCGCGCACGCCGTCGCGCCGTGGCTCGTCGTCTTCGACGACCACGAGGTCGAGAACAACTGGGCCGACGACGTCCCCGAGGCGGGCTCCGACACCCCGACGCCCGAGGCGTTCCGCGCCCGCCGCGCCGCCGCGTTCCAGGCGTACTACGAGAACATGCCGCTGCGCCGCCGGTCCATCCCGCGCGGCCCCGACATCCAGGTCTACCGGCGCGTCGCCTGGGGCAAGCTCGCCAACTTCCACATGCTCGACACCCGCCAGTTCCGCGACGACCAGGCCTGCGGCGACGGCTACAAGGACTGCCCCGAGGCGAGCGACCCGAAGCGCTCCATCACCGGCGACCGGCAGGAACGGTGGCTGCTGGACGGCTTCCGCCGCTCCCGCGCCCGCTGGGACGTCCTCGGCCAGCAGGTGTTCTTCGCCCAGCGCGACAACACCGCCGGGCCCGTCAAGAAGACCTCGATGGACTCCTGGGACGGCTACGTCGCGTCCCGCGACCGGATCACCAAGGGCTGGGTGGACGCCCGCGTCCGCAACCCCGTCGTGCTCACCGGCGACGTCCACGCCCACTGGGCGAGCGACCTCAAGGCGAACTACGACGACCCCGACTCGAAGACGATCGGCTCCGAGCTGGTGTGCTCGTCCATCACCAGCACCGGCGACGGCAAGGACTCCAACCCCGCCGACCAGCCCTTCCTCAAGATCAACCCGCATCTGCGCTTCTACAACGACCAGCGCGGCTACGTCCTGACAAGGATCACCAAGGACGAGATGAAGGCCGACTTCAAGACCCTCCCGACCGTCCGGACGCATGACGCGGAGGCGTCCGTGAAGGCGACGTTCGTCGTCGCGGACCGCGAGCCCGGCGTCAAGCAGACCTACCTGCGCCCCTACGACGCGCCGAAGCTCGCCGCGCGGGCCGACGACGACCTGATCAGCGAGACCCTCCGGAAGGAATCCCAGCCCTGATGAAGGCGGCGCCGGGCGGCACGAGCCGATCGTGCCGCCCGGCGCGGCACCGGCTCAGCGGTCGACGCGCGACGCGCGGCGCGCGGCGCGGGGTCAGCGGTCGACGCGCGGCGAGGTCGCCGGGCCGGAGAGGATGTCGGTCAGGTCGTAGGCCACCGGCACCTCCAACTGCTCGTACGTGCACGACTTCGGGGTGCGGTCCGGCCGCCAGTTGCGGAACCGGGCCGTGTGCCGGAACCGGTCGCCCTCCATCGCCTCGTACGCCACCTCCACCACCAGGTCGGGACGCAGCGGCACCCAGCTGAGGTCCTTCTTGCCCGTCCAGCGGGACACCGCGCCCGGCATCCGGTCGACGGTCGCCTCCGTCTGGCTCGCCCACTCCGCCCACGGATGCTCCGACAGGTCGTCCAGACGGTACGGCTGGAGCTCCTCCACCAGCTCGGCGCGGCGTTTCATCGTGAACGACGCCGCGACGCCCACATGCTGGAGATTCCCTTCGTCGTTGTAGAGGCCGAGCAGCAACGACCCCACGATCGGGCCGGACTTGTGCCAGCGGAACCCCGCCACCACGCAGTCGGCGGTGCGCTCGTGCTTGATCTTGAACAGCACCCGCTTGTCCGGCTGGTACTCGGTGTCGCGCGGCTTGGCGATGACGCCGTCCAGCCCCGCGCCCTCGAACTCGTCGAACCAGCGCAGCGCCAGCTCGTACGACTCGGACGCGGGCGTCACATGGATCGGCGCCCCGACCCCGGACAGCGTGTCGACCAGGCGCCGCCGCCGCTCGCCGAGCGGCACCTCCATCAGCGACTCGTCGCCGAGCGCCAGCAGGTCGAACGCCACGAACGACGCCGGGGTCCGCTCCGACAGCAGCTTGATCCGCGACGCGGCCGGATGGATGCGCTGCTGGAGGCCGTCGAAGTCGAGCCGGGTGCCCTTCGGCATGACGATCTCGCCGTCGATCACGCACCGCTCGGGCAGCTCGCGCCGCACCGCATCGACCAGCTCGGGAAAGTACCGGGTGAGCGGCTTCTCGCCCCGGCTGGACAGCTCCACCTCGTCGCCGTCGCGGAACACGACGCAGCGGAACCCGTCCCACTTCGGCTCGTACAGCAGATCGCCCTGGGGCATGGTCTTGACCGCCTTGGCCAGCATCGGCGACAGCGGCGGACTGATCGGCAGGTCCATCAGGTTTGCGCGGGTTCCCCGCCTGCTTCAGCAGGCGGGGAACCCGCGCTCCCTCCCTCCTGGTTTTGTCGGTGTGGGCCGGTACCGTCGGCTGGGCAGGGCCGGTTCTGGCACGGGGGGGTGGGTGTGCGCAGGTCGTTCAAGTTCCTGCTGCGGCCCACCGCGCGGCAGGCCGGGTCTTTGGCGGCGTGTCTGGAGGACCACCGGCAGTTGTACAACGCAGCCCTTGAGCATCGCCGTACCGCCTACCGCATGGCCGGGGTCTCGGTCCGGTACGGAGACCAGTCGGCCGAGTTGACCTACATCCGTGCCGCTGACGCCGGTGGACAGGGCCGCTGGTCGTTCTGCTCGCAGCAGGCCACGTTGCGGCGGTTGGACAAGGCGTTCGCGGCGTTCTTCCGCCGCGTCAAAACCGGGCAGCGGGCGGGGTTCCCCCGGTTCAAGGGGCGGGGCTGGTTCGACACGGTGACCTGGCCCCGGGACGGTGACGGGTGCCGGTGGGACTCCCAGCCCCAACATTCCTCGGCCGTGTTCGTCCGGCTCCAGGGGGTCGGGCACGTCCGGGTCCACCGGCACCGCCCCGTCCATGGTGTGGTGAAGACGATTAGCGCGAAGCGGGAAGGGCGCCGCTGGTTCGTGGTGCTGTCGTGCGATGAGGTGCCCGCCGACCCGCTTCCCGCCACGGGCGCGGCAGCCGGGATCGACCTGGGTGTGGCGTCCCTGGCCACCACCAGCGACGGGGAGCACCTGGCCAACCCCCGCCACCTGGCGGCGTCCGCCGAACGCCTCGCCCGCGCCCAGCGCGACCTGGCCCGCAAGAAGCGCGGGTCGCAGCGGCGCCGCAAGGCGGTGGCAAAGGTGGCGGCGCTGCACGCCAGGGTGCGGCGTCAGCGTCTGGACGGCGCGCACAAGGCGGCATTGGGGCTGGTTCGCGCGTATGACGTGATCGTGCACGAGGACCTGCGGATCGCGAACATGACCCGTTCGGCGTCCGGCACGGTCGAGGAGCCGGGGCGGAACGTGGCGCAGAAGCGGGGGTTGAATCGTTCGATTCTGGATGCGGGTTGGGGGGTGTTCCTGACGATCCTCGCGCACAAGGCTGAAAGCGCCGGTCGAGAGCTGATCGTGGTGAACCCCGCCGGAACGTCCCGCACCTGCTCGCATTGCGGGCACTGCGCGAAGGCGAACCGCGTCACCCAGGCCGCGTTCGCGTGCACGGCGTGCGGGCACACCGCACACGCCGACGTGAACGCGGCCGTCAACATCCTCAGGGCAGGGCTTGCCCTTCGCCAGGCTGCGGAAGCGGCTTAGCGAGAAGCCGCTCCCTTCGGGGAGCGGAGGAGTCACCCCCCTATAGTGCGCGGTGCCACCGACAATCGGATAGGGCGGGGTCCCCGTAGGTCAGACGCTTATTGTTTGCGTGCGTAGCGCAGGAAGAGGTAATCGTCCTCCCGCAGGGCGTGCGCGAGGGTCAGGTCCGGGGGGACGGGCACCGGCGGGCCGTCCAGGATCCGCGTGGGGGCCCCGCCGATCAGCAGCGGGCTCAGCGTGAGGCACAGCTCGTCCAGCAGCCCCGCCGCCACCACCTGTCCGAGGACGGTCGGGCCGCCCTCGCACAGCAGGCGCCGATGGCCGCGCGCCACGAGCTGTTCGACGGCGGCGGTGAAGTCGAGGGAGTCGGTCCCGGCGACGATGACGTCGGCGCGTTCCCGCGCGGCCGCCAGCCGCGCCGGGTCGGCGGACGCGGGCGTCAGCACGATCGTCCTGGCCTCGGCCTCGGTGAAGAGCGGCGCGTCGAAGTCGAAGTCGAGGGAGCGCGACACGACGGCCAGCGGCGGGACGGGCGGCCGCCCCGCCCGCACGTCGCCCCACTCCTCGGCGGGCTCGACGGGCCCGTAGCCCTCGACGCGGACCGTGCTCGCGCCGACGATCACCACGTCCGCGAGACCGCGCGTCAACTGGAACAGGTGCCGGTCGGCGGCGTTGCCGAGGCCGCCGCTGCGCCCGTCGCGCTGCGCCGCGCCGTCCAGTCCCGCGACCATCTGGGCCCGCAGCCAGACCCGGTCGGACGGACAGGCGTACCGCTCGGCGAGATCGACGTCGCCGGGCTCAGGAGTGAGGGCTCGCATAGGAGGCCAACGCTACTAGGGGAGCCTGCGCAGGACCGTCAGCGACCGGTCGGCGATCTCGACGGTGTCGCGGGCCTTGACGCGCGGACGCTCGTCGACCGCGCCGGGATCGGCGGTGTCCAGGGCGAACTCCCAGCGTTCGCCGTACTGGCCGCCCGGGAGCGTGAACTCGACCGGCTCCGCGCCCGCGTTGATCAGCAGGAGGAACGAGTCGTCGCGGACGCGGCGTCCCCGTGGATCGGGCTCGGTGATGGCGTCGCCGTTGAGGAACACGCCGAGCGACTTCGCGAACCCGACGTTCCAGTCGTCGTCGGTCATGCTGTCCCCGGCGGGGGTGAGCCAGGCGATGTCGGCGGCGGCGCCGCTGCCCCGCCCGGTGAAGAAACGGCGGCGGCGGAACACCGGATGGTCGTGCCGCAGCCGAGACAGGACCCGCACGAACTCCATGTCGTCGGAGCCGTCCCACCGGACCCAGGCGATCTCGTCGTCCTGGCAGTAGGCGTTGTTGTTGCCCTTCTGCGTGCGGCCCAGCTCGTCGCCGTGGGACAGCATCGGCACGCCCTGCGACAGGAACAACGTCGCCAGGAAGTTGCGGCGCTGCCGGGCGCGCAGCGCGAGCACGGCCGGGTCGCGGCTCGGGCCCTCGACACCGCAGTTCCACGACCGGTTGTCGTCGGTGCCGTCCCGGTTGTCCTCGCCGTTGGCGTCGTTGTGCTTGTCGTCGTAGGACACCAGGTCGGTCAGCGTGAACCCGTCGTGACAGGTCACGAAGTTGATGGACGCGAACGGCCGCCGCGCACTGTGCTCGTACAGGTCGGACGAACCCGTCAACCGGGACGCGAACTCCGGCATCGTCGCGTACGACCCACGCCAGAAGTCGCGGACCGTGTCGCGGTACTTGCCGTTCCACTCCGTCCACAGCGGCGGGAAGTTGCCGACCTGGTAGCCGCCCTCGCCGACGTCCCACGGCTCGGCGATGAGCTTCACCTGCGAGACGACCGGATCCTGCTGGACGAGGTCGAAGAACGTGGCGAGCCGGTCGACGTCGTGCAACTCGCGCGCCAGCGCCGACGCCAGGTCGAAACGGAACCCGTCGACGTGCATCTCCAGGATCCAGTAGCGCAGCGAGTCCATGATGAGTTGCAGCGCGTGCGGGTTCCGCACGTTCAGCGAGTTGCCGCAGCCCGTGTAGTCGAGGTTGTAGCGCTTGTCGTCGTCCCGGAGCCGGTAGTAGGACGCGTTGTCGATGCCACGGAACGACAGCGTCGGCCCCAGATGGTCGCCCTCGGCGGTGTGGTTGTAGACGACGTCGAGGATGACCTCGATGCCCGCCTCGTGCAGGGCGCGGACCATCGCCTTGAACTCCAGCACCTGGTCGCCGGACCGTCCCGACGAGCCGTAGGCGTTGTGCGGCGCGAAGAAACCGATCGTGTTGTAGCCCCAGTAGTTGCCGAGCCCCCGCGCCACCAGCGCGTGCTCGGGAATCGACTGGTGCACCGGCATCAGCTCCACGGCCGTCACGCCGAGGTCGAGCAGATGGTCGATCATCACCGGATGCGCGAGGCCCGCGTACGTGCCGCGCTGCTCCTCCGGGATGCCGGGATGCAGCTTCGTCAGGCCCTTCACGTGCGCCTCGTAGATGACGCTCTCGTGGTACGGGACGCGCGGCGGCCGGTCGTCGCCCCAGTCGAAGAACGGGTTGACGACCACGTTCTTCGGCATGAAGGGGGCGCTGTCGTCCTCGTTCAGCGCGTCCGGATCGGCGAACCGGTACGAGAACAGCGACTCGTGCCAGCGGATGTCACCCTCGACCGCCTTGCCGTACGGGTCGAGCAACAGCTTCGCCGGGTTGCAGCGATGCCCCTCGCGTGGATCGAACGGCCCGTGCACCCGGTACCCGTACAACTGCCCGGGACCGACGCCCGGCAGGTAGCCGTGCCGCACGAACCCGTCCACCTCGGGCAGCACCCGTCGCGTCTCGCGCCCGTCGGCGTCGAACAGGCACAGCTCGACGCGCCGCGCCACCTCCGAGAACAGCGCGAAGTTCGTGCCCGTGCCGTCCCAGGTGGCGCCCAGCGGATAGGCGTCACCGGGCCACACCTCCCGCATGCGCCCCAACTCCTCGACCGATTCCATCCCGACGATTGTGGCCTACCCACCGTCCTCCAGCCCCCACCCACCACCATCCAACGGACGAGCTTCGCTCGGCAGCCCCTCTGCCAGCCCCCACCCACCACCATCCAACGGACGAGCTTCGCTCGGCAGCCCCTCTGCCAGCCCCCACCACCTTCACCCACTGCGCGGCGTTAGAGACGCTGCGTCCAGATGTTGGAGGGGTGTTGTCTTGGTGGTAGCCACAGCCATGGCTGTGAGCGGCGGAACGGTAGTTCGGTGCCGGGTTGCCAGGGGAACAGGCCCTCGCCGTTGGGCCAGACGACCTGGAGCATTGGCGGCGGCGGTTGCCGGTAGAACGCGGCGGCGCCCTCGAACAGGGGGTCGTACCAGCGCTGGTCGACCTCGCGGAACGCGGCCTGGTGGCCGCGGACGACGCCGTCGCGGCGCTCGCCGTCCTTCGGGGCGTGTCCGTCGGCGGTCTGCCGCCCGAGCGCGTTGAGCAGCTCCTCCATCTCGTAGACGTCGCCGCCGAACATCGCCAACTCCGGTGCGCCATGGCTGTGCCACAGGCCGATCGTGTACGCCCACCCGGGCACGTCGTCCTCCGGGTGGACCAGGACGACGCTCCACCCGTACTCCGTGATGTGCACGATGGTCCGCAGCTGGAAGTTCTCCAGGCGGTCGCGGTCGCCGTAGTCCTTGCAGATCAGGCAGGTGCACGGGGAGTGGGCGTCGGACATGGCCTTCAGTTTACGATCTATGAACCCTCGGTATCGCTCGCCCACCCGCGATGGCGGGGTTGTGGACATGTCCAACTCCGGTCTCTGGACGTCCGTTGGACGGCGAAGGTTGACCGCTCCCGAAGCAGGGCCGAAAGTGACTTCTGTGATCCGCGAAGATCACCCAGCCATCGGAGTGGGGGTTCGAGAATGGTCGACGTCCTCGGCGCGGGATTCGGACGCACCGGCACCATGTCGCTCAAGCTCGCGTTGGAGCGCCTCGGTTTCGGTCCGTGCTACCACATGGCCGAGCTGACCGAACATCCGGAGCAGATCCCGTTGTGGCGCGGCGCCGCCCGCGGCACCATGCCCGACTGGGACGGCGTCTTCGCCGGATACCGGTCCGCCGTCGACTGGCCCGCCGCCGGGTTCTGGGACGTGCTCGCCGACTTCTACCCGTCCGCGAAGGTGATCCTCACCGTCCGGGACCCGCAGCGCTGGTACGAGAGCACCGCGTCGACCATCCACAGCATCGCGATGGCGCATCCGCCGTCGGAGGAGGACGGCGGGCTGATCTCCGAGATCCAGAACGTCGCGCGGGACATCGTCTGGGAGGGCGTCTTCGACGGCCGCTTCGACGACCGCGACCACGCGCTCGACATCTTCACCGAGCACGCGGACACCGTCCGCCGCACGATCGCCCCCGAACGGCTGCTGGAGTTCCAGGTCAGCGACGGTTGGGAGCCGCTGTGCGCGTTCCTCGGCGTCCCCGTTCCCGACGAGCCGTTCCCGCACGCGAACGACCGAGAGCAGTTCGGCGTGTGGATCGAGGAGCTGATGTCCAGGAGCGAGCCCGCCGCGCCGCCGGACCTGCGATGAGCATGCCGCCCAGCCGCCTTCCCGTCCATCCTCCTGAAGTGGTGGGACGATCTCGTCCGCGCGGCGGATTGCTCACCGTCACCAGGGGCATACCTTCGGAATCATGAGTCAGTCGAGTCCGCAGCCGGAGCGGCCGTCTCCGTGTCGTCCGCGGGACCGGTGGCCGGACCCGAGCCCCGAGCGATCCGCGGCCGAACTCTCCGAGGTCACGGCGGCACCCGACGCGGTACGCGCGTCCGACGCCGAACGTGAGGCCGTCGTGGAGCGGCTGCGGATCGCCTCCGTCGAGGGACGACTCACCTTCGAGGAGCTGACCGAACGCACCGAGGCCGCCTACGCCGCCGTCACCCGGGGCGACCTCGAGCGCATCACCGCCGACCTGCCCGGCATGGGCGCCCCCGGCGCCGAGCCCGCGCCGCTCCAGGTCAAACGCCGTTTCACCGCCGTGATGGGCGACTGCAAGGAGCGCATCGTCGGTCGTATCGACGGGCCGCTGGAGGCCGTGTCGGTGATGGGCGACGTCGAGCTCGACCTGCGCGGCGCCCAGGTCCCCGCCGGGGAGGTCAGCATCACCGCCACCGCCGTGATGGGCGACGTCAAGATCATCGTCCCGGACGGCGTGCGCGTCGAGGTGACCGGCCACAACTTCCTCGGCGACCGCCGCATCGCCGTCCGCGAACCCCATCCCGGCGCCCGCGTCCCCGTCGTCCGCGTCACCGCGAACGTCGTGATGGGCGATGTGAAGATCGCCGACGACGAGCACCACGCCCCCGCCCGCCGCGCCATCGCCTCCTGGTGGCGCGACCGCACCTGACCGGCCGCTCCTCCGGTCAGACGGCCTCGGCCGTCCGCGCCACCTCCAGCTCCTCATAGCGTCGCAGGACGAGGTCGGCGATTTCCGGGGCCGCGCCCAGGGCGGGAGAGACCGCCGTGGCGCCCGCCGCGAGTGACTCCGCTCTGATCTTGTCGGCGAAGTGGCCCGGGGACAGGACGTAGGACGCGACCGCGACCCGGGGGGCACCCGCGGCCAGCAGGGCCGTCACCGCCTCCGCCGGGGCCGGACGGGCCGCCGTGGCGTACGCCGCGACCACGTCGCGGAAGCCCCGTGACCGCCACTGCCGAGCGAGACGCGCGACGGTCGCGTTGGCGGACGCGTCGCTGGAGCCCGCCGACACCAGCACGACGGCCGTGTCCGGGTCGCCGGGTTCGACGCCCACCTCGGCGAGGCGGCGGTCCAGGGCGTCCAGCAGGAGCGGGTGCGGGCCGAGCGTCCCTGCCGTGCGGACGTCGAGCCCCGGGTGCAGGGCGCGCACCCGGTTCAGCACGCCGGGGATGTCGGTCTTGCTGTGGTAGGCGGACGTGAGCAGCAGCGGCAGCACCACCGCCTCGTGCACGCCGTCGCGGGCCAGACCGTCCAGGACCTGGGCGGGCGCGGGCGCGGCGTGGTCGAGGAACGAGGCGTGCACGGGGACGTCCGGGCGGCGGGCCCGGACGGCGTCCAGCAGCGCGGCAACGGTCGCGGCGGCGCGCGGGTCACGGCTCCCATGCGCCACCGCCACCATCGGACGGCTCAAAGGTGAATGCCGCATTCGGTCTTGCCCAACCCGGCCCAGCGGCCGCTGCGGGGGTCCTCGCCGGGGGCGACGGGACGGGTGCACGGCGCGCAGCCGATCGACGGGTAGCCGTCGTAGTGCAGCGGGTTGACGAGCACCCCGTTGTCCTCGATGTAGTTGTCCATCTCCTCCTGGGTCCAGTCCAGGATGGGGTTCACCTTGACCATGCCGCGCTTGCGGTCCCACTCGACGACCCGCCGGTCGCGGCGGCTCGCCGTCTCGTCCCGGCGGATGCCGCTGAACCACGCCATGTAACCCTCAAGAGCGCGGCCGAGCGGCTCGACCTTGCGCAGGTGGCAGCACAGGTCGGGGTTGCGGCCGAACAGGCGGGGGCCGAGCGCGGCCTCCTGCTCCTCGACCGTCCGGGACGGGGTCACGTTGATGACGTTCACCGGGTAGACGGCCTCGACCGCGTCGCGGGTGCCGATCGTCTCGGCGAAGTGGTAGCCGGTGTCGACGAACAGCACGTCGATGCCCGGCTTCACCTTCGACACCAGATGGATCAGCGCCGCGTCCGACATGGAGGAGGTGAGGCAGATGCGGTCGCCGAACGTCGCCACCGCCCAGCGGATGACCTCCAGCGTGGGCGCGCCCTCCAGCGCGACGGCGGCGGATTCAACGACGTCTTCGAGTTCCAAAGCGGGTCTGTCGGTCTCCAAGAGAGTCACCGAGGGATCTCCTTGCTCGCGGTGCGGGGAGCTCCGACACCGAGGAATTTCAACGTGAAGGCCCTGACGCAGTCGGGACAGAACCACGAACCGTGCGCGTCCTTGTGGGGGGACGACCCCCCACGCCCCCCGGGAAGTTCGGAGGGGGGTTGGGGTTCGAGGTTCTCCTCACCGCAGTACGGGCAGTAGAACGGCGCCATACGCTCGCCCCCGCCGTGCGAGTGTCGGCCCCCCGCACCCCCCGGGCTCGCGTCGTCCGTCATTTGAGATCCGCTTCGTCGGCACGGTGCACCCACTCGGCGAACGTCTCGCCGTCGGTGCGCTGCTCGTCGTATTTGCGGACGACTCGTTCGATGTAGTCGGTCAACCCGGCCGAGGTGGTCTTCAATCCGCGGACCTTCTTGCCGAACGTCGCGCCGAGCTGCCCGCCGAGGTGGATCTGGAACCCCTCGACCTGGTCGCCGTTCTCGTCGAGGACGAGCTGGCCCTTCAGGCCGATGTCGCCGACCTGGATGCGGGCGCAGGCGTTCGGGCAGCCGTTGACGTTGATGGTGAGCGGCTGGTCGAAGTCGGGAAGCCGCTTCTCCAGCTCGTCGATCAGGTCCATCGACCGCTGCTTGGTGTCGGTGATCGCGAGCTTGCAGTACTCGATGCCGGTGCACGCCATCGTCTGGCGGCGGAACGTGGACGGACGGACCTGCAAATCGTGCTCGGCCAGCGCGTCGGCGAGGGCCTCGGTGTCCTTTTCGGGAACGTCGAGGATCACCATCTTCTGCTCGATGGTCGTGCGCACCCGGCCGGAGCCGTAGCGCTCGGCCAGGTCGCCGATGACGCCCAGCGTCTCGCCGCTGACCCGGCCGACGCGCGGCGCGAACCCGACGTAGTAGTCGCCGTCCTGCTGCGGGTGGATCCCGACGTGGTCGCGGCGGGGGAGCGGGGCGGCGGGCGCGGGGCCGTCGGGCAGCGCGTACCCGAGGTACTCCTTCTCCAGCACCTCGCGGAACTTCGCCACGCCCCAGTCCTTCATCAGGAACTTCAGCCGGGCGCGGCTGCGCAGCCGCCGGTAGCCGTAGTCGCGGAAGATGGAGGTGACGCCGTGCCACACCTCGCTCGCCTGCTCCGGCTTCACGAACACGCCGAGGCTCTGCGAGAACATCGGGTTCGTGGACAGCCCGCCGCCGACGAACAGCTGGTAGCCGACCTCACCGGCCTCGTTCACGACCCCGACGTAGGCGATGTCGTTGATCTCGTGGACGGTGCAGTGCGAGGTGCAGCCCGACAGCGCCGTCTTGTACTTGCGCGGCAGGTTGGAGAACTCGGGGGACCCGATGTACCGGTCGTGGATGTCGCGCAGGTTCGGCGTCGCGTCGATGATCTCGTCGGCGGCGATCCCGGCGAGCGGGCAGCCGATGATGGTGCGCGGGACGTCCCCGCACGCCTCCATCGTGTGCAGCCCGACCGCGTCGAGGGCCTCCCAGATCGCCGGGACGTCCTCGATCCGGACCCAGTGCAGCTGGACGTTCTGCCGGTCGGTGATGTCGGCCGTGCCGCGCGCGTACCGGGTGGAGATGTCGGCGATCGTCCGCAGCTGCGGGCCGCTGAGCTGCCCGCCGTCGATCCGCACCCGCATCATGAAGTAGCGGTCCTCGAGCTCCTCGTCCTCCAGCGCGCCGGTCTTGCCGCCGTCGATGCCCGCCTTGCGCTGCGTGTAGAGGCCCATCCAGCGGAACCGGCCGCGCAGGTCGGCCGGGTCGATCGAGTCGAAGCCGTTCTTGGAGTAGATGTCGATGATGCGGCGGCGCACGTTGAGGCCGTCGTCGTTCTTCTTGTTCTCTTCGTTCTTGTTGAGGGGTTCGTGGTAGCCGAGGGCCCACTGGCCCTCGGCCTTCTTGCGCTTGATCGCGGGTGGCACGGCGCGCGTCCTCATCTGTGATGGGAGGGGCACACGTGGGCACCGACAGTCGGGGGGCGGCCGGCTCGGCACTGAGCTGGGATGAATCAACGACGCCGATGCGCCACGCGGCCCGATGAGCTGGGGCGTGGTCGGAGCGTCACCGACAGATCGCGCTGCGGACGCGGAGGAAGTCGACGTGCCGGCGCTTGGCCAGCAACGGGTCCGCGGCAGTCATACCAGAACTCTGACATGTCCGCTCGGGGACTGTCCAGTTACGTGGGGCCCACGGGCGAGTGAGATGCGTCATCCCTGACGCCTCCAGTTCACCGGAGGCTCGGCGTCCCCGCCGGTACCGGTCTCGCCGTCGGCACTCACGCCGCTCTCCGGGGAACGCTCGTCGCGTGTCGCCGGGCCGCGCTGGTGCTGGCAGTCGCACCAGGACCCGCCGCGACACTCCTCGTGGCGGCGTTCCCGGCAGGACTGGCAGATCATAGTTTTAGTATGCATTACCGATGCGAGTGCCCGGCCGTCACCGACCCCGTAGCCGGTCGCCACGTGAAGCGTCGTTCTCCACCGTCAAAGCGGGTATGAGCAGAGGGATGTGTTCCGGACTCGTAACGCTCTACGGTTGGGCGGTGTGACCACCGTCTCCGGCGCCGCGGGCGTCTCCCCTGCCGGAGACCCCGGCGACGAGCCGGCTCCGGCCACTCCGGGGCCCGGCGACCGACGGCCCGGGGGCGGCTGGCGGCGCGCCGTGCCGCCCGTGCGGGATCGAGTCCGCGCGGCAGTCGCCTCCTCGGGACGGGTCAGCTGGCTACTGGTCAGGGGCACCGCGGTCAGCGCGTTCCGGTACCGGGTCACCGGGCTGGCCGCCGAGGCCGCGTTCTTCGCGCTGCTGTCGCTGCCGCCGCTGGTGATCGGGCTGATCGGCACGATGGGCCACCTGAGCGGCACGATCGGAACCGACACCGTCGCCGACACCCGCTCGTGGGTGATCGACCACTCCCGGCAGGTGCTGACCGGGTCGGCGGTGGACACGGCGGTCGTCCCGCTGATCGACGACGTGATCAAGGGCGGCAGCCCCGACATCGTGTCGCTGAGCTTCCTGATCTCGCTGTGGGCGGGGTCGCGCGCCACCAACGTGTACGTCGACACGATCACGATCGCGTACGGCCTGTCGGGCATCCGCGGCGTGATCCGCACCCGGCTGCGCGCGTTCTTCCTCTATCTGGTCGGGCTGCTGGTCCTGCTGGTCGTCATCCCGCTGCTGGTGGCCGGGCCCGCGCTGGTGCGGGAGGCGCTGCCGGAGAGCGCCGAGGCCGTCCAGCTCCTGTACTGGCCGGTCGTGGTGACGCTGTCGATCGTGTTCCTGGCGACGCTGTACCACGTGAGCGTCCCGGTGCGGACGGCGTGGGCGCGGGCGGTGCCGGGCGCCGCGCTGGCACTGCTGATCTGGATCGTCGGCAGCATCACGCTCCGGGTCTACCTGACCGGGTCGCTGAGCGGCGTGTCGGTGTACGGGTCGCTGGCGGCGGCGATCGCGGTGCTGGCCTGGCTGTACGTCGCGGCGCTGGCGGTGCTGATCGGGGCGGCGCTGAACGCCGAGATCGACCGGCTCTGGCCCACCGAGATCACCACGCGGGCGCGCGCCGAGCTGGCGGAGCGGAACGCGAAGGTGGCGGAGGAGGAGGACCCGGACGACGCGGGGCCGGACGGCAAGAACAGCGCAGCGTAAAGTCCGGAAAAAGCCGAATATGTCGTAACCTCGCCTGTCATGACCCCCCGAGTGGAGACGGGCCGGATCCGGACGGTGACCGGCGCGATCGCGATGTCCGACGTCACCGGCCCGGTGCTCGCCCACGAGCACCTACAGATGGACTTGCGCTGGGCGGCGCGTCCCCAGCTGGTGGAGTCGGACCCGGGCCGGTGGCTGGACGAGGAGAAGTCCGTCCAGCGGGAGCTCGCCGCGGCGCGCGGGGAGCACGGCCTCGGCCTCGTCGTCGACCTCACGTGCTCCGGCATGGGGCGCAACGCCGCCGCGCTGGCGCGGATCAGCGCGGGCGCGCGGGTCGCGGTCGTCGCCGGGACGGGCGTGTTCACCGAGCCGTTCCACCCCCCGTTCGTCCGCGAGACCCTGGGCGCCGGGGAGGACACGTTCACCGGCGCCGACGGGACCGTTCCGGACGCGCGGTCCGGCGTCGAGCGGCTCGCCGAGCGGCTGCTCGCCGAGGTCGGCTTCGGCATGGACGGCACCAACTCGCTGCCCGGCGTCATCGGCGAGATCGGCACCTGGGGCGAGGCGCCGACCGAGACCGAGGAGCTGTGCCTGCGCGCCGCCGCGCGGGCGGCCCGGCTGTCGGGCCTGTCGGTGGCCACCTACGGCCGCGCGGGCCTCGCCCAGCTGGAGATCCTGACCGGCGCCGGGCTCGCCCCGCGCCGCGTCGCCGTCGGCCAGCAGGACCGGGTGGACGACCCGGGCCAGCACCGCAAGATCGCCGAGACGGGCGCGTACGTGTCGTTCGGCACGCTCGGGCTCGCCGGGGAGGACCGGGCGGCGATCGGCGCCCGCGTCCGCTGCGTCATGGACCTGCTGGAGGCCGGGTACGCGTCGCGGGTGCTGCTGAGCACCGGCGTGTCCAGGGCGCGGCAGATCACCCGGTACGGCGGCGGCGGGTTCGGGTACCTGTTCGACACGTTCCTGCCCGCGCTGCGGGCCGCGGGCGCGGACGACGCGACGCTCGACGCCGTCCTGCGCGACAACCCGCTGCGCTGGCTCACCGGGACCTGAGCGCCCATATGGGACGATCCGCACGCCTGTAACGACGGCGGGAGTGGGTAGGGGTGGCCCCGAAAGGGGGTGCGCCGATGTCCTGGAGGGGATCCGCGCCCTGGAAGGGATCCGCACGCGGCTCCCACCAGACCGAGACCGTCCGGCTCCCCTACGCCGACCGCGCCGAGGCGGGCCGGGTGCTCGCCGAGCGGCTCGTGCCGATGGGGCTGGACGGCGCCGCCGTCCTCGCGCTGCCCCGGGGCGGGGTGCCCGTCGGGCATGAGATCGCGCGGCGGCTGGGGTCGCCGCTGGACGTCCTGGTGACCCGCAAGATCGGGTATCCGCCGCAGCCCGAGCTCGGCGTCGGGGCGATCGCCGAGGGAGGCTCCCCGGTGTTCGACGGCGACCTGCTGGACCGGCTGGGGCTCGCTGAGGACGATCTGGACGCCACCGTCGCGGCGGAACGGGCCGAACTGGACCGCAGGGTGGCGGCCTACCGGGGCGGGCGGCCGCTGCCGAACGTCACGGCACGGCCGGTGATCGTCGTGGACGACGGCCTGGCCACCGGCGGGACCGCGCGCGCCGCCGTCCGGGCGCTGCGCGAGCGGGGGCCGTCGCGGCTTGTCCTCGCGGTGCCGGTGGGCGCCGCCGAGACCGTCCACGCCCTGGAGCCCGAGGTGGACGACCTGGTGGTCCCGGCCGCGCCGTGGGAGTTCCACGCGGTCGGCCAGTGGTACCGCGACTTCGACCAGCTCACCGACGGCGACGTGCTCGACTGGCTGCGCCGGGCGGCGCGGTCGCGGGGGACGGGCCGGTCGGGCGGGACGGGCTGACCGCCGGACCGTGACGGACCGCCCTGACGGGACGGACCGCCGCGCGGGGGACGACGACGCCCAAAGAATGGTGCGGTCGGATTTCCGAGAATTGGCCACGCCGGGGACGCCGTTGCGGTAAAGGTGCGGATTCCCGAAAGGCGATCGGGATGTGATGTACATGTGACGTACTTGGGACGAACCGTCCCCCGGTCCGGGGCGACCGGACCCCGGGCAACGCAAACGGCCCCGCGATGCGGGGCCGTGTCGTTTTTCTAGGTGGCGTGCCGGGGTAGGCGACGGGAGCGTTCTGGCGCGTGCGTTCCGACCCTGCGGGCCGGGCCGCCGACGGGCTACGCGGCGTTGGCGCGGCGCATCCGGCGACGACGCTCGGACGCGCGCTCGTCTTCGTTCAGACCGCCCCACGTGCCGTACTTCTCGGGCCTGGACACCGCGTAGTCCAGGCAGTCCGTGCGGACGGGGCAGCCCATGCAGATCTGCTTGGCCTTGCGTTCACGGATCTCCCGCTCGGGCTGACGCTCGCCGTCGGGACCGAAGAAGAGGACGAGGTCTTCCCCCCGGCACGCCGCGGCGTCCTGCCAGCCCCAGCTGGGACGAGGGAGGTTTGCCTGCCGACGTACCTGAGCCATGGAACACCCACCTTGATTGGTTCGTACAATTTCAGGACATGGACGCTCGACATGCTTCGGGTGACATGAGTCAGAAGCGCCGAATGGTCCAACGTCTGGAGTTGCCGCTCTGTTCCCGTCCGGTTACTCCGGAAACTGGGGACGCGCGACAGGGAGACCCGCGAATGGGGCCTCAGTGAGATTACACGAGGGCCGCCTCGTTGAGAAGGGTGAGTTCCCTAACAACATAGGTTTTCAGGTTCTCGTCGCACTCCGGGCCGCAGGGGGCGGACTGCTGGACGTCCTCGACGACGACCCGGTAACGATGTCCCAGTACCGTAACGTCTGCTTTGTAGCCTGATGTTCCCAGCCGGGGGCGGACATCGACGGCGGTCACGTCGTCCAGCCCGAGTCGTCCCGTGTGAGCCCGGACGAAGTGCTCGGCGGCCTGCGCGAGTTCGGACGTCCCGGCGCGCCCGCGCAACCTGCTCAGGACCACCTCGCCGCGCAGGTAGGCGTCCGCCGCCGCCATGGCCTCGGGTTCGCCGAGGTCGCCATAGCAGAGACCGTGGGGGAGACACACCAGGTTCGCGGCGAAACGGTCGCCGCCGACATGCGTGGTTTCCCACACCCGGTGGCCGTAACGCGCCGTGAGCGAGCGTGCCAGCGGCGCTCCGGTGCGGGCGCAGCAGGCGTTGCGGCGCCCGTGGGCGCAGACCAGGAACACCGGCTCGGTCAGGCGCTCCCCGAGGCCGGGCGAGCGTCCGGCGGCGAGCGCGGTCAGGTCGAGGGCCGCCAGGTCGGCGGGGTCGGCGAGTTCGCGTCCCTCGATCCAGACGTCGGCGCCGCGCGAGAACGCGGCGTAGACCTGGATGGGCGGGGTGGCGCGGCGGCGTCCCGCGCGGCGGATCAGCTGCGGCCGGACGCCCGCGTTCCGGGCGGCGCGCACGGCCTCGGCGACCGGGGCGGGACGGGCGAGCTGCTCGACCCGCTCGGGCCAGGGGCCGGGGTGTTCGACGAGCAGCCAGGAGCGCGCCTTCTCCGTGGCGCTCGCCAGGCACGGCAGCTCGCCGGTGTGGCTCCCCGGGCAATGCCCGCAGCCGTTACCCCGCTTCACAGAATCCCCCCGGTCGATCTTTCCGCGATTAGGTAAGGGTAACCTAAGCACCTCCTTCCAAACCAGGCGGATCCGCCGGAACGACTTCAGTTGAATGCCCGGTCGGGCAGCAGTGTCCGGGCGGCCGGGAGCGCGGCCTCCCGGTCGGCCGCGACCAGCCCGATCCGGGTGCGGCGGTCCAGCAGGTCGCCCGCGTCCAGCGCGCCCTCGTGCCGCACCGCCCACGCCAGTTCCACGCCCAGCACCGGCAGCCCCGGGACGACCGGTTCCAGCAGCGCCGGGTCGTCGCGCGCGAGGGCGATGAGCAGGGGCGCCTCCGTCCCGTACCGCTGGACGAGCCGTGACGGCGCGTCCAGCGCGTCGAGCCGTTCGGGCGGGGCCGCGCCGACGAGGGGGAGGCGCGCGGTGCGGGACGGCCCGGTGTCGAGCCCGGCGGTGCGGGCCGCCGCGTCCACGGCGTCCTGCGCCATCCGCCGGTAGGTGGTGAGCTTGCCGCCGACGATGGTGACGACGCCGTCCCGCGAGGTCAGCACGGCGTGCCGCCGGGAGATGTCGGTGGTGCTGGTGTGGGTGGCGCTGGTGTGGGTGGCGCTGCCGCCGTGCCCGACGTCCAGCAGGGGCCGCAGCCCGGCGAACGCGCCGAGCACGTCCGCGCGCCGCACCGGAACGTCGAGCGCCGAGCCGAGGACGTCGAGCAGGAAGCCGATCTCGCCGTCCGTCGGCTCCGGGACGTCCGGGATCGGGCCGTCGGCGGGCTCGTCGGTCAGGCCCACGTAGACGCGGCCGTCGCCCTGCGGCATCACCAGCAGGAACCGGCTGGACGTGTCCGGCACCGGCACCTGCAACCCGGCGGTCAGCCCGCGCAGCGTGTCCGCGCCGACGACGAGGTGGGTGCCGCGTGAGGGGCGCAGTCGCACCCCGTCCACGAGCCCGCCCGCCCAAACGCCCGTCGCGTTCACCACCGACCGCGCCCGGACGGTGAACTCGCGGCCGGTCAGCTCGTCCCTGACCCGCGCACCGTCACCGGACAGGGCGACCGCGCGGCAGCGGGTGAGGACGCGGGCGCCGTGCCCGGCGGCGGTCCGCGCGATCGCGGTGACCAGGCGCGCGTCGTCGGCGAGCTGGCCGTCCCACGACAGCAGCCCGCCGCGCAGCCCGTACGGGCGCAGCGCCGGGGCGAGCCGCAGCGTCTCGACCGCCGACAGGCGGCGCGGGCCCGGCAGCACCGAGCGCGGGGTGCGGGCGGCCAGGCGCAGCGCGTCGCCCGCGTGGAAGGCGGCCAGCGTGGCGGCGGCCCGGGTGCGCGGCATCAGCGGCGTCAGCGGCGTGACGAACGGCAGCGCCCGGACGAGGTGCGGCGCGGTGTGCCGCATCAGCACGCCCCGCTCGACGGCGCTCTCGTGCGCCACGTCCACCTGCCCGGACGCGAGGTAGCGCAGCCCGCCGTGGATCAGCTTGGAACTCCATCGGGACGTGCCGAACGCCAGGTCGTGGGCGTCGATCGCGGCGACCGACAGGCCCCGGGACGCGGCGTCCAGCGCGGCGCCAGCCCCGGTCGCGCCGAGGCCGACGACCAGCACGTCCACCACCTCGTCCGGCAGGGCGGCCAGCTCGCGTTCCCTGCGCGCCGCGGTGAGCGACGTGCGCGGATCGGGTGTGGTCATGGCGCGAGCATCCTCTCCAGAATGTGGTGGAGGTCGGCGTCGAAGGCGTCCGGGCCGAGATCCGGATCGGAATCGTCGATCATCGTCGGCGCCGACAGCACGTAGGTCTGGACGACCAGCAGCACCGCCCGCGCCTGCCGCGCCGGGTCGTCGCGGCGGATCGTGCCGTCCGCGTGGCCCGCCCGCAGCGCCTCCTCGAACAGGCCGAGGAACACCAGTTGGCTCTCGCCGCAGCGATCCAGGACGTAGGGGAGCAGCAGCTCGGGATCCACCTCGACGATCTTGCGGAGCAGCGGGTGGTCGCGGAACTCGCGGGCGCCGGAGACCAGGCCGTCCACGAACCGGGGCCGGACGGCGCGGCCGTCCTCGGGCGGTTGCAGCGAGCCGCTCAGCCCGACCCACTCGCGGGTCATCAGGTCGGTGACGATGGTGCGGACGTCCGGCCAGCGGCGGTACAGCGTCATCCGCGACACGCCCGCGCGGCGCGCGATGTCGGTGAGGGTCGTGCGGCGCACGCCGACGGCCAGCACGCAGGCGCGGGCGGCGTCCAGGACCGTGTCGTCGGCGGTCCGTTGCTTGTGACGATTCGACGTCATGTGTCACAGTGTAAGCACACGCGCCGATGACGGGGGAGGCCCGGGGTGGAGACCCGCGACATGCTGTGGAACGGCTGGGGCGACCCCGACCGGGCCGCGCCGCTGCCGGAGCCGGTGGTGACGCTGCTGCGCGATCTGCTCGGCGTCCGGCCCGCCTCGGCGCCGCCGGTCGCGCTGGCGGACGTCTCGGTCCCCGAGAGCCGGCTGCCTCCGGGCGCCCTCATCGACCTCGCGCGGATCGTGGGCGACCGGCACGTGCGCGCCGACCGCGAGTCGCGCGTCCGGCACACGCGCGGCAAGTCGACGTCCGACCTGCTGCGCCTCCGCTCGGGTGAGGCCGTGGACGCGCCGGACGCGGTCGTCCTGCCGGGCACGCACGACGAGGTCCTCGCGGTGCTGCGGGCCTGCGCGGCGCGGCGGATCGCCGTGGTCCCGTTCGGCGGCGGCACCTCGGTCGTCGGCGGCCTGGCCCCACACGGGGTGGAAGCCTTCGTCGCGCTCGACCTGCGGCGCATGGACGCGCTCGTGTCCGTCGACGAGGTGTCGCGGACGGCCGTCCTGGAACCGGGGCTGCGCGCGCCCGCCGCCGAGGCGTTGCTGGCGGAGCGCGGCTACACCCTCGGGCACTTCCCGCAGTCGTACGAGTGGGCGTCGATCGGCGGGTTCGCGGCGGCCAGGTCCAGCGGGCAGGCGTCCGCCGGATACGGGCGGTTCGACGAGATGGTCGTCGCGCTCACCGTCGCGACGCCGGAGGGCACGCTCGACCTCGGGCGGGCGCCCCGGTCGGCCGCCGGGCCCGACCTGCGGCAGCTCGTCCTCGGCTCGGAGGGCGCGCTTGGCGTGATCACGTCGGTGACCGTCCGGGTCCAGCCCATTCCGGCGGCCCGGGCGTACGAGGGCTGGCGGTTCGCGTCGTTCGCCGAGGGCGGCGCCGCGCTGCGCCGCCTCGCCCAGGACGGGCCGCTGCCCGCCGTGCTGCGCCTGTCCGACGAGACGGAGACCATGGTCGGCCTCGCCGACCCGTCCGCCCTCGGTGGTGAGCCGTCCGGCGCCGGGTGCCTGGCCGTCCTCGGTTTCGAGGGCACCGCCGAGCGGGTCGCCGAACGGCGGGCCGGGGCGGCGGACGTGCTGCGCGCCGCGGGCGGCGAACCGCTCGGCGCGGGGCCCGGCGAGAAGTGGGAGCACGGCCGCTTCGACGCCCCCTACCTGCGGGACGCGCTCCTGGACGCGGGCGCGTTCGCCGAGACGCTGGAGACGGCGGCGTTCTGGTCGGACGTCCCCGCGCTGTACGAGGCCGTCCGCGCCGCGCTGACCGGCGCCCTCACCGGCGCGGGCACGCCGCCGCTGGTGATGTGCCATGTCTCGCACGTGTATCCGTCCGGAGCCTCCCTCTACTTCACCGTCGTGTCCGCCCAGGGCGACGACCCGGCCGGTCACTGGGCGCGCGCCAAGCGTGCCGCCAGCGACGCGATCGTCGACGTGGGCGGCACGATCAGCCATCATCACGGGGTGGGCACCGACCATCGCGACTGGTACGCGCGGGAGATCGGCCCGCTGGGCGCGGCGGTGCTCCGCGCCGTCAAGGACCGGGTCGACCCGGCCGGGATCCTCAACCCGGGCGTGCTCGTCCCACCTGAAACACCTGAAACACCGGAGACAGGGGAGTAGTACATGGGCGAGGTACGGGCGTTCACCGCCGTCGTCAATCCGGCGGCGGGCGGCTCCGGGTCCGCCTCGTCGCTGCTCACGCTCGCCCGGCTGCTGCGCGACTCGGGCGCCGAGGTGGACGTGGAGTACAGCCGGGGCCTGGCGCACGCCGCGGACGTCGCCCGCGCCGCCGCCACGACCGGGCGCGTCGTGCTCGGCGTCGGCGGCGACGGCATGGTCGGCTGCGTCGGCGGCGCCCTCGCCGGGACGGACGCGGTCTTCGGCATCGTCCCGGCGGGGCGCGGCAACGACTTCGCGCGCCAGCTCGGCGTCCCGTCCGACCCGCAGGAGCTGGCCAAGCTGCTGCTGGAGGGCGAGCCGCGCGCGGTGGACGCGATCGACGCCAACGGGACGGCCGTCCTTGGCAGCGTCTACGCGGGCGTCGACGCGGTCGCCAACGCCAACGCCAACAAGTCCCGCCTGCGCGGTTCGGCCGCCTACTACTTCGGCGCCCTGCGCGCGATCGCGTCGTGGCGCGCCGCCGACTACGTGATCACCGTGGACGGCGAGACGCGCGAGCGGCAGGGCTACACCGTCGTCGCCGCGAACTCGGGCTACTACGGGTTCGGCAAGCACATCGCCCCGGACGCCCGCGTGGACGACGGGCTGCTCGACGTGATCCTCATCCGGACCGCGCCGAAACGGCTCTTCTTCGCCGTCATGCGCGAGTTGGAGGCCGGAACGCACGTCCGGCGTCCCGAGGTCGAGGTGATGCGCGGCGCGGAGGTGCGGATCGAGCTGGCGGGCCCGTCCGGAAGGACGCTCCCGTACGGCGCGGACGGCGAACTCCCCGGCGCGCTGCCCGTGACCGCGCGGGTGATGCCCGGCGCGCTCCACGTCATCGCCCCCTGAGCCGATGGCGTCCTGACCTGGCCCGACTTGGACCGAAGTTTGGGTCGGTTTACGCCACCATTACGGCCCCTCGGGTAGCGTCGAGTACGTCCCGCTTAGGGACCTTGGGGCTGTCTGCGGACACATCATGGGAAGGCGACCGCGACGCTCGCCGTTCTGGGGGGACTCATGATGGCCGCAGGCGCCCGCGACGTGGTGGCGCCGGCGTCTCTGGGGGTGGCGCCGGTGTCCACCACGCTTGGAATCACGTGGTTGTCGCGGTAAGTCGCCTTGACTGGTGAGAAAGCGTCCGGACAGGCTGTGAGGAACCCCTCACGCTGCCGGAGGCTGCCCCCGTGTCTGCCGAGCCAGTGTCCGTCGAGGAGTCCACCGGCCCCGACAGCTCGCGCGATTCCGAGGCGGGCGCCGGATGGGTCTGCCAGAAGCCGGGCACGTTCAACGACCTTCTGCCCGACCGCGTCGCCGACTTCTCCTGGCGCCGCCCGAAGGTGCTGTGGAGATCCCGCAACGACCTGCTCGCGCGGCTGTTCGGCGACCCGTCCAACGAGATCCGCCGCCGCTGCGTCGCCGCTCTGCGCGACAGGGGGACGCCCGCCGGGTTCACCGTCCACCGCGCCGACTCCGAGTACTCGTTCGCGCTGCTCGGCGACACCGGCGAGGGCGACCGGTCCCAGTACGCGGTGGTGCCGCCGCTTTTGCACGCCGCGGGCGACACTGACTTCATGGTGATCGTCAGCGACGTCATCTACCCGGCCGGAGGCTCCGACCAGTACGCGGACAAGTTCTTCCGCCCCTATAAGGACTACCCGGCGCCCATCTTCGCCGTGCCCGGCAACCACGACTGGTACGACGGCCTGCGCGGCTTCCTCCACGTCTTCTGCGGCCTGGACGCCGACTGCTCCCCGCCGCCGTGGCGCGGCCCCCTGTCGTTCCTCCCGCGTCTGCTGTGGCGCGACCCCGACGACCTGGACCACGCCGCTCTCGCCGAGGCCACAAACCACTATCGGGGCGCGCCCGGCCAGCGGACCGTCCAGCCGGGCCCGTACTGGGCGATCGACACGCCGCCGCTGCGCCTCATCGGCATCGACACGGGCATCGAGGGCACGGTCGATCGGGACCAGGGCCGCTGGCTCCGGGCCGTCTCATCGGGACCGAAACCCAAGTTGCTCGTGACCGGAAAGCCCCTCTATGTGGACGACGATCACCGTCCCGGGCCGATCGAGGGCGGCGGCACGGTCGACGAGATCGTCCAGGACCCGGCCCACAACTACGTCGCCGCGATCGGCGGCGACATCCACAACTACCAGCGCTACCCGCGCGAGACCCGCGACGGGCGAACGATCCAGTACATCGTGTCCGGCGGCGGGGGCGCCTTCATGCACGCGACCCACACGATCCCGAAAGTCGACGTTGTGGACGAGGACGACTTCCGCTGCTACCCCCTGCGCGGCGACTCCCTGTCCCGCTACAGCAAGCTGTACGGCCGATGGCTGCGCCTTCCCCGGCTCTTCGAGCTGACTCCGGAGGAGGCCACGGCCGCCGTCCAGCACCGGCTCGGCATCACCCCCGGCCGCGGCTACGGCGGCGACGGCCCGATGCCGTCCCGCCGCGCCCGCTTCGTCGCCGCGCTTCTCGGCGTCCCCCGCGATGGCCGGGCCCGCTCCGTGCGGCTCCCCGTGCGCAAACTGCCGCAGCGCTTCCGCTCGGAACTGTCCGACTGGGACGACCCGCCGTTCTTCAAGAGCTTCCTGCGGCTGGACGTCACCGAATCGCGCCTGCGGATCCGCTGCTACGCGGCCACCGGTTGCGGCGACCACGAGACGGCCCCGCCGTGTGAGGACGAGGTCACGATCCCGCTCCGCTGAACCCCCATCTTTTGGAGCATCTGACAGCAAAGTCGGCCGAAGTCGGCGATCCGTCACCCCCACATGCGCGAATGCCGTTACAGTCTTGGCTCGAAATACGGGTGAACGGTAAGGACGGTCGGCCGGAAAACGACCGCGTCCCAGGAGCGAAACTCAATGAGCTACCCCCAGCAGGGCCAGGGCCAGCCGTACCAGCAACAGCCACAGCAACAGCAACAGCAACAGCCCTACCAGGGCGGCTACGCCCCCGCCCCCCAACAGCAGCAGGGCCCCGCCGCCGTCGGTTCCGGCGCGAACATGAAGCGCCGCAACCCGGTCGGCGCCTGGCTCGGGCTGCCGATCATCACCTTCGGCATCTACGGCCTTGTGTGGTTCTACAAGGTCCACGTCGAACTCCACGAGTACGACCGCCGCATCGAGAACGCGTCCACCAACGCGCTCCTCTCCGTGCTCTTCGGCACCATCACCCTTGGCATCTGGCCGCTGATCATGTACGTCAAGCTGGGCGGCCGCATCGCCGAGGCCCAGCGCGCCGCGGGACTTCCGCCGAGTTGCAGCGGGGGCATGGGCTTCCTGCTCGGCATCTTCGGCTTCGGTGTCCTCTACTACCAGATCCAGCTCAACAAGGTCGTCGACCGCTACGGCGGCACCCCGGCAGGCCAGCAGGTCTCCCTGGTCGCCTGACCTCCAGGGGCTACGGCCCTGGCTCCCTGAAGCAGCCAACCACCGACCCCCTCCCGCCCCCACCCGTGGCGCGAGGGGGTCGGTGCTTTTGGCGAGCTGTTTTGTCAGAGCCGCTCGATAAAATCAGGTGTGCGGATCGCGGTTGCTGAGAGCGCCCGGAGCGGGGGTGTGCTGTGTGTTCTCGGGGAGGACGGTCGTGCCGCCGGGGCCGTTCAGGAGGTCGCGGATCTGGTCGGGGCGGTTCGGGAACGGGAGCGTGGGGACTCGCCGCGATGGGTCTGGGGGTCTACCGCGCGGTTCTATCCACGGCTGCTTGAGGCGGGGGTTCGCGTTGCGCGATGTCATGACTTGGAGCTTGTTGAGAATCTGCTGCTCGGGCATGCGGGACGGTATGGGGAGCCGCGTTCTGTAAGGGCGGCGTGGGCACGGTTGCGGGGAGAGCCCGTGCCAGCGGATCCGGTGCATGAGGAGGAATCCGCACAGGCGTCGTTGTTCGAGGAAGAGCGCGATGCCGCTGGTGAGGGCATTGAGCAGGTCGTTGGCGTTTTCGCGGAGCAGCAGCGGGTCGTTTCAGGATTGGACGGGTTCGCCTTGCTCGCGGCGGCGGAGTCGGTCGGATCTCTTGTCGCGGCCGAGATGAGCCATGACGGGCTGCCCTGGTCGGCCGAGGAGCATGACGCGCTGCTTACCGACCTTCTGGGAACGCGTCCTTCCGGGGGCCTTCGTCCTCGGAAGTTGCAGGGTCTCGCGGATCGCATCAGCGCGGCATTCGGTGCGCGGGCCCATGTGAACCCTGATTCGCCCGCCCAGATTATCAAGGCGTTCGCGTCAGCCGGGTTGCCCATTGCGTCCACGCGGGCGCATGTGCTCAAAGGGATTGATCACCCGGCGGTGCCGTTGTTGCTTGAGTACAAGGAGTTGTCCAGGCTCCATACCGCGCATGGCTGGGCGTGGTTGGACACGTGGGTCAGCGATGGACGATTTCGTCCTGAGTATGTGGTGGGGGGCGTTGTTTCGGGGCGGTGGGCCACCAGCGGCGGGGGCGCGCTTCAGATTCCGCGTGTGTTGCGAAGGGCTGTTGTCGCTGATCCTGGATGGGCGCTGGTCGTCGCCGACGCCGCTCAGCTGGAGCCGCGCGTTCTGGCTGCTCTGGCAGGGGATCGAGCCTTCACCGAGGCGGCGGCACAGGGTGATCTTTATGCGGCGCTTTCTGATGCTTTTCAGGACGACGGTGTTTCCATGAGTGCGCGCGACAAGGCGAAGCTCGCCCTGTTGTCCGCGATGTACGGCGGCGGGACGGGGGAGGCGGTACAACTCCTCGGCGTCCTCAAGAAACGGTTTCCGGACGCGTTCGAGTACGTGGAGGCGGCGGCGCGG
Organism: Actinomadura meridiana; assembly: GCF_039537545.1. Taxonomy (NCBI): domain Bacteria; kingdom Bacillati; phylum Actinomycetota; class Actinomycetes; order Streptosporangiales; family Thermomonosporaceae; genus Actinomadura; species Actinomadura meridiana. Next base: position 291,394 of record NZ_BAABAS010000029.1, on the reverse strand, counting down.
GCGGGGGAGCGAGGACGGCTTGTGCGGTCCAGGCTCGGACGCACCTGTCCGCCGCCGTCGGCAGGATGGCGTGAACTGACGTTGGAGGGCGGCGATCCCTCGGGTTCGGCGGGGCAGGCGCTTCGGAGCCGGGGCCGGTTCACGCGCAACTTCGTCGTGCAGGCCACCGCCGCCGACTGGGCGCTCGCCCTACTCGGGTCGTTGCGTCGTCGGCTGCGTGTTCTCGATGCTCCTCGATTGGTGTTCTTTCAGCACGACGAGGTCGTCGTGCACACGCCCGTGGAACTCGCGGGGGATGTCGCCGCCGCCGTGCACGCCTCGGCGGACGAAGCGCGGCGGCTGCTGTTCGGCGACACCCCCGTCGTGTTCCCCATGGAGGTCGCGGTGGTGGACCGCTACTCCGACGCCAAGTGACGGGCCAGGGCGCGGATGGTGGTCGCGCCGGCGAAGGCGTGGCCCCGCGCGTTGAGGTGGAGCCGGTCGGCGCTGTAGATGCCCGGGTCGGCGGTGAGCGGATGGCCGGACGGGACGGCGGCGTGGCAGCCGCCGTGTTCGGCGGCGACCTCGGCCGCCACCGTGTTCAGCCGCTGGATCCTGGACGAGATGACCTCCCGGAACCCGGGCGGCCCGAGCCCCGCGACGGTGATGTCGAGGAGCCCGATCGTGACGACGTCCGCCCCGGTGGCGCGGAACGCCGACACCATCGTGGTCAGTTCCCGCCGCACCTCCTCGCCGTCGAAGTCGGGGCTGAGCATGTCCCGGCCGCCCGCGACGACGAACGCGAGGTCCGGGCCGAACTCCAGCGCCGGTTCCAGTTGTTCCGCCGTGACCTGCGCGGCGATCAGGTCGCGGCGGCCGAGGTTGAGGGAGGTGAACGTGGGCGTCGCCGCGAGGAGCGCCTCCTCGACCCGGTTCGTCCACGACAAGTCGCGGTAGCCGGGGACCGGGTCGCGGATGCCCTGCGCGACGCTGTCGCCGATCGTCGCCATCCTCGCCCAGGGCGCGCCCGCCAGCAGCGCCGCGGCGTCGGCGGCGGGCAGGGCGGCCGGGTCCGTCCACTCGGACAGCATCGTCTCGCTCAAGTTGTCTCCTCTCGGCGCCGGACGCTCAGCAGGAGTCCCGCGAGCGCGGCGCCGACGGTGGCGATCGTGCAGAAAAGGTAGACGGGGATGTAGTCGTCGTGCACGGCCCGCGCGGGAAGCAGCGCGGCGAGCATGGCGATGCCGAACGCGCCGCCGAGTTGGCGCGCGGTGGTGTTGAGGCCGGTGGCCCCGGCGAACTGGACCGGCTTCACCGAGAGCGCGGCGGCGGACGCGACCCCGGTGGCGAGCATCCCCATGCCCGTCCCGACCAGCAGGCCGACCGGCAGCCAGAAGGTGACGAAGTGGGCCTCGGACGGCAGCGAGACGAGCGTCCACACGCCGGCCGCGATCATGATCAGCGCTCCTCCGGTCACGGCGGGACGGACGCCGACCCGTCCGGACAGCCGCCCCACGGCGACGGCCGCCGCGGTGGCGGTGAACGCGCCGGGCGTGGAGGCGAACCCCGCCTTCAGGATCGAATAGTGCCATTCGCCGGTGATGTAGAGAACGCCGACCAGCAACCACGTGTACATGGCCATCCCGTACAGGAACGACGCGGCGTTGGCGGCGGCGAACTGGCGGCTGCGCCACAGGGAGATCTCCAGCGCGGGCACCGGGTGGCGCGCCGACCGCCACAGCGCCAGCGCGATGAGCACCGCGCCGCCGACCAGCAGGGCGAGGGTGCGGGCGTCCGTCCACGCCCAGTCCCGGGTCTGGGTGACGCCGAGGGCCATCGCGCCGACGCCGCCGCCGAGCAGGACCGTCCCGACCAGGTCGGGGAGGCGGCCCGCGGCGTGCCGGGCGCGGGGCAGGCCCATCCCGACCACCACCAGCGCCAGGCCGAGCGGGACGTTGATGACGAACAGCGACCGCCAGCCGAACTGGTCGACCAGCACGCCGCCGAGGCTCGGGCCGATGGCGGCGGCGAACGCGCCGGACGCGCTCCACAGCCCGATGGCGCCCGCGCGCCGCTCGGCGGGCAGGTCGTGCAGCAGCAGCGCGAGCGACGCGGGGATCATCGCGGCGGCGGCGCCGCCCTGGAACGCGCGGGTCGCCAGCAGGACGGGCACGGTCGGCGCGAGCGCGCAGGCCAGCGACGCGAGCGTGAACAGCCCGACGCCCCACTGGTAGAGCGTCCGGCGTCCGACCAGGTCGGCGAGCCGCCCGGCGGGGGCCAGCAGCGCCGCGAACAGCACCGCGTACAGGGTGATGACCCAGGTCAGCCCGGACAGCGAGCTGCCCGGGAAGTCGGCGTGCAGGTCCGGGACGGCGAGGTTGGCGACGGTCGCGTCGAGCATGGCGAGGAACGCGGCCCCGGCGGCCAGCCAGGGCACCCGGCTCGCGCGGGTCCGGGCGGCGGTGGACGCGACGGGCGCCCCCGCTGTGGTCTCGGCGGTCATAGGGATGAGCCTCTCGACTAAAAAGAACGAACGGTCGTACACTCTTCTTGACGCGAGCGGCTCCCGTCAAGGGGTGATGGCTTTGACTTCGTACGAACGGTCGTGCAGATTGGTCGATGTGAGCATCGACGGACGGGTTCTCAAGGGAGAGCAGACGCGCGGCGCCATCCTCGCCCGCGCCGCCGACCTCGCCTCGACCGAAGGGCTCGAAGGGCTGTCGATCGGGCGGCTCGCCACCGAGCTGGGGATCAGCAAGAGCGGCGTGTTCACGCACTTCGGGTCCAAGGAGGAGTTGCAGCTCGCGACCGTCCGCAAGGCCGCCGAGGTGTTCCGGCAGCATGTGGTCGAACCGGCCCTCGCCGCGCCCCGGGGGCTGCGGCGGCTGCGCGCGCTCATCGAGGCCTGGCAGCGCTACCAGCGCGGGCTCGTGTTCCCCGGCGGCTGCTTCTTCGACTCGACGATGGCCGAGTTCGACGCCCGTCCCGGCCGCGTCCGCGACGCCATCGCCTCGTCGCAGCGCGACTGGAGCGCGTTCCTCGAACGCTGCGTCGGCCAGGCCCGCGACCTCGGCGAACTCGACGGCACCACCGACGTCGCCCAACTCGCCTTCGAACTGGACGCCGTCTGCCGCACCGCGTCGATCTACGCGGTCCTGTACGACGACCCGTCCATCTACGAGCGCGCGGCCCGCGCCGTCGACACCCGCCTCGTGGCCGCGTCGGTGTGACTCAGCGCGCCGAGTAGGACGACCGCGCGTTGAGCGACTCCACGTCGGAGAACGACGTCCGGCGGTACGCGCCGGTGATCGTCGTCAGCTCGTCGGCGGTCAGCACGTCCTCGATCGTGTCGAAACCGTCCGGCGCGCGCTCGGCGACGGCGTGCAGGATCCGGTCGGCGGGCATGTCGCGGCAGGCCAGCACGATGGCGTTGACCGTTTCGAGGCGCTCCCGCTCGTAGGCGAGCAACCCGGCGACGGGGTTGGTGGCCTGCACCAACTCGTGCGCCAGGACGCGCCCGTCGAGCACGGCCTGCGACCCGCCGTTGGACCCGATCGGATACATCGGATGGGCGGCGTCGCCGAGCAACGTCACCCGGCCCGACGACCAGCGGCCCAGGGGGTCCCGGTCGACCATCGGGTACTCCAGGATCTCCGCCGTCGCCGTCAGCATCGCGGGGATATCCAGCCAGTCAAATGTCCAGTCGGCGTAGTGGGGCAGGACGTCCTCCAGACGGCCCTTGCGGTTCCAGTCGGGGGTGACGTCCATCCCCTCACCCGCCAGATTGACCTCCGCCACCCAGTTCAACAACGCCTCGCCCCGGCGCTCGGCCCGCGCGGAGATCGGATAGACGACCATCTTCGCCGCACTGTTGGTGCCCGCGACGGCCAGCGTCCGCCCGGACAGGAACGGAACTCCTTCGGTGACACCGCGCCACATCCGGATGCCGTTCCACAACGGCGCGGGCTCGGCAGGGTTGAGCTGCGCACGGACAGCCGACCGCAGCCCGTCCGCCCCGACCAACGCGTCGGCCGTAACTGTTTCGGCGGTGCCGGACGCACGATCGAGCAGCCGGGCCCGCACGCACGTCTCGTCCTGCTCGAAGCCCTCGAACACGGTGCCTGTGCGGACGGCGCCCTCCCCGAGCCGCGCGCGAACCGCGTCGAGCAGCAACATCTGCAAGTCGCCACGGTGAATCGAATACTGCGGCCAGTTGTAACCAAGCGCCCGCCCCCGCGGCTCACCCCAGATCCGCCCGCCGTGCCGATCGAAATGCACCATCTCCCCGGTCTGGACACCGAGTCCGGCGAGGTCGTCCCCGAGCCCCAGCTCGGTCAGTTCGCGCACCGCGTGCGGCAGCAGGTTGATGCCGACGCCGAGCGGCCGCATCCGGGTGGCGGAGTCGACGACCAACGCCCCGATCCCGGCCTCGTGCAGGCTCAGCGCCGCCGTGAGCCCCCCGATCCCGGCCCCCACGATCAAAACGCGCATCGGTCGCCTTTCACTCTTCGTCCACGATGTCCGGCACCCTAGCGCCGCCCCGGACGAGCCGCCCGACCTCCGCCCTGAGCCGGACGAACTCGGGCAACCCGCGCGTCTCGATCTGGTCGCGCACGGCGGGCAGCCCGACGGGCAGGTCGGCGCGGACGCGGCCGGGCGAGCGGCTCAACACGACCACCCGATCGCCCACGTAGACGCTCTCGTCGATGTCATGGGTGACGAGGAGGATCGTCATCCGCCGCCGCTGGTGCACCTGGAGCAGGAGGTCCTCCAGGTCCTCGCGGGTCTGGGCGTCCACGGAGCCGAACGGTTCGTCCATCAGCAGGAGCGACGGACGGTAGGCCAGGGCCCGCGCGATCGACACGCGTTGCTGCATGCCGCCCGACAGCTGCCACGGGTACCGGCGGCCCGCGTCCGGCAGGCTCACCGACTCCAGGGCCTCCAGCGCCGCCGCGCGCCGCTCCGCCCTGGCCATGCCTCGCCTGCGCAGCGGCAGCGCCACGTTGTCGCGGACGGTCAGCCACGGGAACAGCGACCGGCTGTAGTCCTGGAACACCACCGCCAGGTCGGCGGGGACGCCGTCGATCGGCGCGCCGTCCAGGGTGAGCGTCCCGCCGGTCGGGCGGACCAGCCCGGCGACGCAGCACAGCAGCGTGGACTTCCCGCAGCCGGACGGCCCGACGATGCTGACCAGCCGCCCGTCCGGAACGGCGAGGTCGAGCCCGTCCAGGACCCGGTGGGCGCCGTAAGAATGGGTGAGCCCGGTGATCCGGAGCATTCCCGTCGTCATGTCGGAAGCCTGCGCGCGCCCGCGTGCCAGGAGAGCAGGCGCCTTTCCAGGAGGACGAAGGCGGCGTTGAACAGGAATCCGAGAATGCCCAGCATGACGATTCCGGCCCACATGCGGGGCAGCTCGAACGTGCGTTGCGCGCCGATCAGCTCCGAGCCGATGCCCGAGGTGCTGCCGACCAGCTCGGACACGACCATCAGGATCAGCGCGAAGGACAGCGCCACCCGCAGCCCGGCGAAGACCTTCGGGGCCGCCGCCGGGAGGACGATGACCAGCGTCACGGGCGGCACGGCGCGCAGGAACTCCAGCACCGGGTTCAGCAGGTCGTCGAGGAATCGCGACCGTCCGATCGCCGCGCCCGCCACGATCCCGGCGGCGCCCGCGGCGGCCCACCCGACGAACAGGTGGGTCAGGCTGGTGGAGAAGTCGTCCACCGCGTTGTCCGAGAGGAACAGCCGGGACGCCGGGCCGGAGAACCACAGCTCCCGCAGCGAACCGGCGATCGTGGTCGGTGGGGGAAAGTACGTCTCCTTCGCCGCGCGTGTGGCGAGTTCCCACGCCACGGCGGCGACGGCGACCAGCCACCCGTGCTCGGCCGTTCGGCGGAGCCCTCCGCGTGGCCGCTCCTCGCTTCTCACGCGACGCCCTCCACCCGGGCCGTGTGCCAGCGGAACATGATCCGTTCCAGCCCGAGCAGAACGCCGTTGGCCAGCAGCCCGAGGCCCCCGGCCCAGACGGCCCCGGCCAGCAGGAGGTCGCTCCGGCCGCCCCCGGACTGGGTGGCGGCGAGGTAGATCCCCACGCCGTCGACACCCCCGGCCAGCAGTTCGGTGCTGATCACGACGATGAGCGCGACGGACGCGGCGATCCGGACGCCCGTCGCGATGAACGGCGCGGCGCTCGGCAGCGACACGCGCCACAGCACCGACGGCGTCCCGAACCCGAAGCCGCGCAGGCTGTCCTTGGCGACCGGGTCGACGTCGCGGAGCGCGTACAGGGTGTTGATCAGTATCGGCCACAGGCACGCGTAGAAGACCAGCGACATCTTCATCCGCGTGGGGTCGCCGAACAGGATGATGGCGAGCGGGATCAGCGCGACCGACGGGACGGGCCGGAGCAGCTCGACCAGGGCGCGGGCGGGGACGCCGAGCAGCGGCACCGAACCGAGCAGCACGCCGAGCGGCACCGCCACGAGCACGGCCAGCGCGAGCCCGCCGAACCACGCCGTGAGCGTGGCGCCGACGTCGACGCGGAACTCCTCGTCGAGGGCCAGCCTCCCGGCCTCCCTCAGCACGTCCGACGCCGGAGGCAGCGCGGTCTCGTCGACGAGGCCCGTCCGGCTCACGACCTCGAGGAGGACGACCGCCCCGGCGACTCCGGCGGAGCCGAGCACGACGCGGCGAGGACTCATGAAGCCGGAAGCGACAGGACGTACCGCTTGACGTCGATGTGCTCGTCCACGTACCCGAACCGCCGCATCAGGTCCGCCACACGTTGGATCCGGTTCACGTCCCGCGTGGTCGGGAAGGTGCCGATGGCCATGGCCGAGACGACCTTCGCCTCGATGCCCTTCGCGTAGGACGGCACGGTCTTCTCGACGGTCCCACGGTCGGCGGCCATCGCCTGCGCCTTCACGAACGCGCGCTGGAACGCGGCGACCGTCCTCGGATTCTCCTTCGCGAACTTCTCGGTGGTGCCGAGGTGCGCGATCGGGAAGTCGGCGGTGGGTCCGCTGGTCAGGTCGGCGATCACACGGGCGCCGATCGACCTCGCCATCTGGGTGCCGAACGGCTCGATCGCCTGGACGGCGTCGACGCTCCCGGACTTCAACGCCTGCTCCATGGCGGGTGGGGCGACCTCGACGAAGCTCGTGTCCTCGTCGAACTCGACGCCCTGCGGCGCGCCCGCGGCGCGCGTCAGGAGCGTAGCGATGTTGCCCTGTCGAGTTGACCGCTCTTGAGCAGCGGGATTCCGGCGGCGCCCCCCTGGATGGTGCGCGTCCGCACGGTCAGGCCCTCGGACCTGAAAAGGCCCTTGGTGAGTGCGAGCTGGATCGACACGGTGTCGACGATGGTCATCGTGCCGACGAACGCATGGCGCAATGGAGGCACATCACGGGTGACGCGCCGCGTTCATGTCTACTTATTCGAATTGGTGAGGTGGGACGGGCGCGCCGGGTGTCAGGTGGCGGACTGGACCGGGCGGAACAGGATGGCCTTCATGTCGGGCTTCTTCTGGAGGAGGCCGCCCGCGGTCATGAGGTCCACGACGCGCTGGATGTGGTTGGTGGTCAGCGTGCTCGGGTAGTTCGGCAGCGTGATCACCGAGACGACCCTGGAGTCGATCTTGGTGTAGGCGGGCAGGGCGCTCTCGACGCGGCCGCGGTCGGTGGTGGCGATCCGCTGGGCGGCGAAGATGGCGCGCTGGAACGCGGCGGCGGTGTTCGGGTTCTTGGTGGTGAAGTCCTGCGTGCTGACGTAGCCGGAGATCGGCAGGTCGCTCACGGGCTCGGCCCCGCCGTCGACGACCACCCGGGCGCCGAGCCTGCGCTCGGCGTCGGAGGTGAAGGGCTCGCTGAGGTGGACGGCGCCGACCTGCCCCCGGTCCAGCGCCGAGGCCATCTGCCCGAACGGCACCTGGACGTAGCGGATCTTGGACGCGTCGACGTTGTTGGCCTTGAGGATCGCGTTGAGCGTCAGCGACTGGACGTTGTTCTCGATGTTGACCGCGACCTTCTTGCCCTCAAGGTCCTTCGGCGTCCTGATGGGGGAGTTGGGCAGGACGAGCACGTCCATCATGTGCGACGTCATCGAGGCGCCCTCGGCCAGGATGCTCAGCTTGAGCGTGCCCTCCGCGTTGGCCTCCAGGAAGGAGACGTAGTTGGCCCCGGCGATCGCCTGCACATCGCCCTTGGCGAGCGCGGGGATCGCCTGCGTGCTCTGCTGGATCGGCTTGATCTCGACGTTGAGGCCCTCCTTCTTGAAGAGCCCCTCCTTCTGCGCCAGATAGACCGCCACGTTGTCCGCCAAGGGGAGCGCGGCGACCGTCATGGTGGTCGTCTCCAGTTTTCCGCCGCCCGACGAACCGTCACCGGAGTCACTACAGCCCGTGATCGCGGCGGCCGCGAGGGCGAGGCCGCCGAGGAGTGCGGAAAGACGCAGAGATGGCCGCATGGGCTCTCCTTAACTTGCGGGAGGTTCAGTGCGCGGGGCATCCGTCCGGGACTGTGAGCCAGGGGGGACGACTCCGACCACCAGCACTGGCCTGACCGCGTGCGACCTGACAGTATCGTGAACTGCGGCGACTTGAGTGGTTCGCTCCAAAATGCGTGACTCTCTTGTGTCCTGGTTCGTCCGGGTCATCGCCCTGGGCCCGCACAGCAAATCGGAGAGTGATCGATCGTGCCCTGCCGAGACGGACACGCACGCCCCGGCGGACGACGCGTGGGCCACGGCGATGAGGCGAGCAGCGTTCTGTTGCCGTTCGTAGTCCTTCGAGTACGGAATGTCCGATCACGGTTAGTGACCACCCGTGCTCAATAAATCGGACATACGGGCATGAAGTAACGATCGCGGCATTGGTCTATATCGAGTGGCCTATGGTCCTTTGCGGCCTATCCGTGGATGTGCTGCAATGTCGTGCGCCGAGGGTGGAGGTGATGTCGCTTTAACCCTTTGCGCCGGTGAGGCCACGGAGCGTGCGACATCGTGTGGAGAGGGTGTTAACGGCGGATGCAACCTAGCGACGAAGGTCGCGACCGTCCTCGACCCGGCAACGTCGAGGTGCAGTCGGACCGTGCGAGACGTGCGGGCAGCAGACTGAGCCTGCGGAACTGGCGCGTGCCGCAGCGGCTCATCGTCCTCATCCTGGTTCCGACGGTCGCCGCCGTGGTGCTGGCCGGGGTGCGCATCGACAACTCCGTCAGCGAGTCGCAGACGTACACGCGCGTCCAGCGGATGACGGAACTGAGCGCGGGCATCACGCAGTTCGTCACGGAGTTCACCTCCGAGCGCGACCTCGCCGTCGACTACATCGCGGCGGGACGCCCCGAGGGACTGCTGCCCCAGGTGCAGTCCTCACAGTTCAGCACCGACGCCCAGACCCAGCTGATGCAGCAGGCAGCGGTCGTCATCGACTCGTCCTACGGCACCGACGCCGTCCGCGGCGCGCGCTCCGTGCTGAACCGCGTCAACGGGGTCAAGGCGCTGCGCGGGCTGGTCATCGGCGGCAAGGTGCAGGCGTTCACCGTCATGCAGAAGTACACCTCGTCCATCGAGGACCTCATCGCCGTCCTCGACAGCATCTCCACGAACGTGGTCGACACCCGCCTCACCCAGTCGAGCCGCGCGCTCGGCGCGCTGCTGCGCGCCAAGGAGGCCGTCTCCCGCCAGCGCGCGCTGCTCCTGCTCGGCGCGCGGCAGCACCGCCTCACCACCGACGAGATGAGTGCCCTGAACGCCGCGCGCGCTCAGGAGGACAACGAGATCAAGACGTTCCGCAACTCGGTGAGCCTGGAACAGGCCCAGGTGCTGGACGACACCGTGATCGGCGGCCAGGTCGACCAGGCCAAGGAGGTGCGGCAGCGGGTGATCACGGCCGTCGCCGCCACCGGCGGCCGGCTGCCCCGCGCGCTCAGCACCCCGGCCGCCGCCGAGGCGATGAAGAACGCGATGTCCGACCTGATCAACAAGATGCGCCTGACGGAGCTGGACCTGACCCAGGACATCCTGGATCTGAGCGACGCGCGCAAGGCGGACGCCCGGAAGTCCACGATCATCGACTCGATCATCGTGGCGCTGCTGCTGGCCATCGTCCTGCTGATCACCATCGTGATGGCCCGGTCGCTGGTGCGGCCGCTGCGCCGCCTCCAGTCCGGCGCGCTGGACGTCGCCGGCACCCGGCTGCCCGGCCTGGTCGACCGGCTGCGAGATCCGGAAGCCGCGGCGGGCGGCATCGAGGTCGAACCGATCGACGTCGACTCCACCGACGAGATCGGGCAGGTCGCCCGGGCCTTCGACGAGGTCCACCGCGAGGCGGTCCGGCTGGCGGCCGACGAGGCGGTCCTGCGAGGCAACATCAACGCGATGTTCGTCAACCTCTCCCGCCGCAGCCAGTCCCTGATCGAACGGCAGCTGCGCCTGATCGAGACGCTGGAGCAGAGCGAGCGCGACGAGGAGCAGCTCGGCAACCTGTTCCGGCTGGACCACCTCGCCACCCGCATGCGCCGCAACTGTGAGAACCTCCTCGTCCTCGGCGGCCAGGAGCAGGTGCGCCGGTGGAACCGGCCCGTCCCGCTGATCGACGTCATCCGCGCCTCGCTGTCGGAGGTCGAGCAGTACGAGCGGGTCGCGCTGCGCGTGCAGGGCGACATGACGGTCGCCGGTCCCGTCGTCAACGACCTCGTCCACCTGCTGGCCGAGCTGGTGGAGAACGCGACGGTGTTCTCCTCCGAGCACACCAAGGTGACCGTGTCCGGCCAGATGCTCAGCGGCGGCGGCTCCATGCTGCAGATCACCGACAACGGCGTCGGGATGTCGCCCGAGGACCTGGAGCAGGCCAACTGGCGGCTGGCGAACCCGCCCGTCATCGACTTCTCCGCCGCCCGCCGCATGGGCCTGTTCGTGGTCGGCCGCCTGGCCGTCCGGCACGGCATCCGGGTGGAGCTGCGGGCCGCGCAGGGCGGCGGGCTCACCGCGTTCGTGGTGCTGCCCGACGCGATGATCACGCCCGGCGAGTCCGGGGTCGGCAACCGCCCGCTCGGCTCGCGCGAGAACGACGGGCAGCTCGCCGCGCTCGGCAGCACGCCCGAGCCGCCCGCCCTCGGCGTCGGCGGCGCGTTCCAGCAGGACGGGCACGGCCCCGGTCGTCCGGCGCCCGCGCCGATGGGCGACGGCACCGGAGCGTTCCCCACGGTCGGTGGCGTGGGCGGCGGTGTGGGCGGCAACACCGGCTCGCACCCGATGGTCGGCAACACGGGGTCGCATCCGATGGTGGGAGGCACGGGGCCGCTGCGTCCCGTCCGCGGCGCCACCGGGCCCCAGCCCACGTTCTCCAACGGGCCCCAGTCCGAGTACTCCGGGCCCCAGTCCGAGTACTCCGGGCCCCAGTCCGAGTACTCCGGGCCGCAGTCGGAGTACTCGGGCCCGCCGTCCGAGTACCCGACCGGCGCGATGCCCGCCGTCCCGCCGGTCGACCCGGCCGGTGCGCAGGGCCCGCCGAGTGACCAGCGGCCGCAGCGCAGGCCGGGTGAGCTGCCCGTCCGCCGTCCCGGCGCGCAGCTGCCGGGACGTCCCGTCGACGACGGCCCCAACGGGCTGTTCCAGCCGCACAGCGAACGGATGCGGGACGGCGGCCACAACGGTGCCCACCCGCCCGAGCGGCGTCCGGAGAACCGTCCGGAGCCGCGGCCGGAGCGCCGTCCGGCCACCGGACCGCAGTCCGTGGTCCCCGAGGCTCAGCCGATCGTGCCCGAGTCCGGGTCGTCCCGGCAGATCCCGTGGGAGACCGGGCCGCTGGAGCAGGTGGGCGGGGAGTCCGACTTCTACGCCGGCGGCTCGCGGACCGGGCCGCACGAGGTTCGCTGGACGGAGGAGCACGTGTCCGCGCCGACCCCGCCGGAGGAGGCCGTACCGGAACCGCGCGCCCGCGACCCGCGCATGCGGGCCGCGCCGCAGGCCCCACCGCCGACGCCGCCACCCCCGCCCGAGCCGAAGGCACCGCCGCGGCTCCCCGAGCGCTCGCCGATCTTCGACGCGATGCAGTCGGAGTGGTTCCTGCGCCGGGCGGAGGGCTCGGGCGAGGACCCGGTGCGGGGTTGGGAGTCGCCCGCCGACGCCGGGTTCCGCGCCGCCGAGGCGATCCGCGAACCCGTCACGGCCAGCAGGACCGACGTCGGGCTGCCCAAGCGGGTGCCCGGCAAGAACCGCATACCGGGAGCGGTCGGCCGCGCGACCACGTCACCGGCGAACGCCCCGGCGGCGAACGTCCCCGCGGCCGCCGACCAGCAGCCCGCGGGTCCGGCTCAGGACGGGGCATTGCCGGGAGGCACCACGGAAGGGCAGGCTGTGCAAGGCCAGCAGGGACAACAGGCACAGCAAGCGGAGGCGCACGGCCAGACGGCCGACGCCGTCCGCAGCCGCTTCGCGAGTCTCCAGCGGGGCGTCCATCGGGGACGCCACGAGACCCGCGGCGACGGCACGTCAGGTGAGACGCCGTCACAGCGTGACGACGAGACAGGAGGCACCCGGTGAGCGGGCAGGATCTCAACTGGTTGGTGACGAACTTCGCGGACCGTGTCGCGAAGGTCGCGCACGCCGTGGTGGTCTCCTCGGACGGGTTGCCGATGGCGTACTCGTCGGGATTCCCGCCCGAGCGCGCGGACCAGCTGTCGGCGATCGCCTCGGGGCTGATGAGCCTGACCCAGGGCGCGGCGAAGATCTTCGACGCCGGGGGGGTGAACCAGACGGTCGTGGAGATGGACCGCGGACTGCTGTTCGTCATGTCCATCACCAACGGATCGGTGTTCGCGGTGCTGGCCGCGCCCGACTGCGACCTCGGTCTCGTCGCGTACGAGATGACCCTGCTGGTGGAGCGCGTCGGCCGGGTGCTCACGCCCGCGCTGCGCGGCCAGGACCAGCAGCAGCCGCCGTTCTCGGGACCGTCCGTGACCGAGATGGGCGCCGGGCCCGCCCGTTATTGATCGTGACTGACTGACGGAGGTCGGCGACATGGATCGAGGCAGTCCCTACGGAGGCGGCCCCGGGGGACCGGGGCGCTGGCCCGGTGAGCCTGTTCGCCCGGAGGGCGGACGCGCACCGGCGCAGGGACGGCCCCCCGAGGCCGATGAGGGCGACTCCAGCTCGCTGGTGCGCCCGTACGCCGTGACCGGGGGACGGACCAAGCCGCGCTACGACCTGGCCATCGAGGCCCTGGTCACCGCGGCGCCGTACCCGCCGCGCGACGTCACCGTGCTCACCCCCGAGTACCGGGCGATCATGGACCTGTGCCGGTCGGCCCGCTCGGTCGCCGAGGTCTCGGCGCTGCTGCGCCTGCCGCTCGGCGTCGCGCGGGTGCTCGTCGCCGACATGGCCGTCGAAGGGCTGCTCCGGTTGCACCAGTCGCAGCCCGCCACCACCGCCGGCGGACAGCCGGACCTCCGCTTGCTAGAAAGGGTGCTCAGTGGCCTTCGGAAGCTCTGACCAGGTTCCGGTCCCGGGGTCGCGCGGCGGAGAGGCCGAGCTGACCTCGGTCAAGATCGTCGTCGGCGGCGGCTTCGGCGTCGGCAAGACCACCTTCGTCGGGTCGGTCTCGGAGATCATGCCGCTCACCACCGAGGCGGTGATGACCGCGGCGAGCGCCGACGTGGACGACCTGTCGGCCGTGCCCGACAAGACGACCACGACGGTCGCGATGGACTTCGGCCGCGTGTCGCTCGACAGCGAGCTGATCCTCTATCTGTTCGGCACGCCGGGACAGCACCGCTTCTGGTTCATGTGGGACGACCTGGTCCGCGGCGCGATCGGCGCCGTCGTCCTCGTCGACACCCGCCGGCTGGAGGACTGCTTCGCCGCGGTCGACTACTTCGAGGAGCTCGGCCTGGCGTTCGTGGTCGGGGTCAACGGGTTCCACGGCGAGTTCCAGTACGCCGTGGAGGACATCCGCGAGGCCCTGTCGATCAGCGCGCACGTGCCGATCGTCCAGTGCGACGCGCGGAGCCGGGAGTCCACCAAGCAGGTGCTGATCACGCTCGTGCAGCACGCGATGACGGTGCACTCGACGACTCCGGCGGGCGCGTCCGCGCCGCCCGCGGCGCCCGGCGGTCTCCAGCCCGGCACCACCTCGCCGAGCTGGACCTGATCCAACCGATCTCGTGTAGCCCTGGTCACACCCCGGACGGTCGCGCGGAGCATCCGCACGATGCATGATTCTTCTACGTGATCGATCATGAATCGGTGGATGGGGGTCGCGATGGGTGAGATGGAGCGGGTCCGGACCTTCGTGGCCCTCGGTGACAGCTTCACCGAGGGCCTGAACGATCCCTACCCGGGCGGGGGCGACCGGTTCCGGGGCTGGGCGGACCGGCTCGCGGAGCACCTGGCCGCGCACAGTCCCGAGCTGTGCTACGCCAACCTCGCCGTCCGGGGGAAGCTCGTCCGGCAGATCGTGGACGACCAGGTGCCGTGCGCCATCGAGCTGGCTCCCGACCTCGTGACGTTCTGCGCGGGCGGCAACGACATGCTCCGTCCCGGGGCCGACCCCGACGCGCTCGCGGTCGTGTACGACGACGCCGTCCGGCGGCTGCGCGCCACCGGCGCCCGCGTGGTCGTCTTCACCGGCTTCGACACCCGGGGCCTGCGCACCGGCGGACGCATCCGTGGCAAGGCCGCCACGTACAACATGCACCTGCGCGCCATCGCCGACCGGCGCGGTTGCACGGTCGTCGACCTGTGGTCGGTGCGAGTGTTCGACGACCCGCGCGCCTGGTACGAGGACCGTATCCACCTGTCGCCCGAGGGTCACCGCCGCATGGCGCTGTTCGTCGCGGGCGCGCTCGGCCTGCCGGTCACCGGCGACTGGCGCGAACCCTGGCCGCCGCTGGACCGTGCCGACTGGCTGACGATGCGCCGTGAGGACGTCCGCTGGGCGCGCACCTACCTGCTGCCGTGGATCGGGCGCCGCGCCACCCGCCGTTCGTCGGGCGACGGACGCGCGCCGAAACGTCCCACCGCGCGCCCGCTCTAGTGTCGTGGCGGTGCGCGACGCCGTCGAGGTCGTAGGGTGCTGTGCGAAGTCATCCCCCGACCCGTCGTGCAGAAGAAGGACCCTTTAGGTGAGTTCCCCCCGGTTGCCGGACCATCTCGAAGTGCTGCTCACCGAGGAGCCCGTGCTCGACGTCTATTCGCACGGGCCCTGGCGGGTGCCGGACGGCCTGTACGAGGAGATGCGCGAACGCGCCGTCGAATACAACAGGGACCCTCGCGCCGTGGTGCTGACGCGACAGCTCAGCGACTTCTACGGGGAGGGGACGAGCGCCGCCGGGGCCGAGCAGTGGTCGCTGCTGACGTTCCTGCTCGGCGCGTCGGCGGTGCGCGGCGGATCGCGCGGCGATGTCGACTACGAGCTGCTGTCGGCGTTCCTCGCGACGCCGGAGCCCGCCGTCCGCGAGCCCGCCGCCTGGTTCACGCAGGGCGGCCGGTGGCGTCCGCCGGGCCTGTGGCTGCCCGAGCCCGCCGGGAACGACCCCGAGCGCCGCGCCGTGATGTTCGAGCTGGCCCGTGCCGGGCTCGACGTCTTCGACGGTCTGGCGCCGGTGGAGCGCCGCAGGCAGGCCCTGATCGGCCTGTTCGACCGGCGCGCCGCCGACCCGGAGCTGCGGGCCGCGGACCTGAGCGTCCCCAACCGGCGCCTGGAGGAGACCTGGACCGCCGCGCTCACCGACGAGGAGCTGAGCGACCTGCCCGAGCTGGCGGGGCCCGCCGCCTACCTCGAATGGGCGTGCTCGGGCCTGGACGCCGCGCACGCGCGCCTGGCCGGGACCGTCGCGGACGGCGACGAACCCGACGCCGCGCTCGCCCGGCTGCTGCTGGCGGCCGAGGCCACGGTCGTCCCGGCGGAGCTGGCGGTGGCGCTCGGCACGGAGCGGTACGAGAACGTCGGGGAGCGGCTCCGCGCGGCCCGCGAGGGGTTCGCCGTGGAGGCGTGGCAGCAGGACGTGCGCGCCTGGCTCGCCCGGGGCCTGGTCGCCGGGGAGGCCGACGCCGCCCGCGCCTGGCTGGACATGGCCGTGCGCGTCACCGGCGCCGTCCAGGGCCTGCCGGACGCGGCGATCAGCCCGCGCTGCCGGGTGCCCGTCCGCCAGTTCCAGGCCGACCTGCGGCAGCTGTTCACCCTGCGCCGGGTCGTCAACCCGCTCGGCGCGACGCTCGGGCTCAGCCCGAACGGAGACCGTCCCGAGCAGGGCCGCCCTGGGCGGAGCGGCTCCGAGGACGCCGAGCGCGCCGACGACGCGGCCCGGGCCGCCGGGGACGCCCTGATCGGCCAGCCCGAACTGTCCCGCGCGCTGCGGGACGCGGTCGCGGCGCGGCTGGCGGGGGAGCGTCCCGTCCGGCTGCTGGTCGCGGGCCCGGAGGGCACCGGCAAGGGCACCGCCGCCGAGGCCGTCGAGAACCGGCTCGCCGAGCGGGGCGCGATCCGCGAGGCGCTGTGGATCTCCGACCAGGTGTTCGCCTCGCTCGGGGTCAGCGACGCCGTGCTGTGGTTGCAGGCCCGCGTCCACGACTGCCTTGAGGGCAGGTTGCTCCTCGTCGTGGACGACCTGGAGAAGCTCGCCGCGCACGAGCGGTGCGGCGCCGCCGCCGCCGAGGAGCTGCGCCGGTTGATGGCCCGCTCGCCGTCCCTGGACGTCGTCGCGCTGTGCCGTCCCGGCGGCGACCGGCGACTGTTCGACGCGAACCCGGCGCTCGTGCGGGCGTTCGACGCGGCCCGCACCAGCGACTTCGCCGAGGCCGACTTCGTCGAGCTGTTCACCCTGGCCGTCGCCCGGCGCGGCGCGCGCGTCGCCCCCGAGGTCGCCGCGACGGCGGGCGGAATGCTGCGCCGCACGCCGCCGCTGCTGAACCTGCGCGGCGCGCGGCTGGCCGAGCACATGGCGGGGGAGGCCGTCGCCGCGGCCGAGCTGCGCACCCACGGCGAGGAGGGCGCGGCGGACGCCAGGGCCCCCGAGGTCACGGCGGAGGACCTGCCGCAGCGCCTCATCCCCGGCCGTCCCGCCGACACCGACCCGCTCGCCGAGCTGGCCGCCTGCGCGGGCATCGAACCCGCCAAGCGCGAGGTGGAGGCGCTGGTCGCCGAGGCCATGGCAGCCCGGCTGCGCCGCGAGGCCGGGATGACCAACCGGACCCGGACCCGCCACCTCGTGTTCACCGGCAACCCCGGCACCGGCAAGAGCAAGGTCGCGGGCATCCTCGGCCGCGTCTACGCCGACCTCGGCGCGCTGTCGTCCGGGCACCTCGTCCAGGTGGAGCGCGCCGACCTGCTCGGCGAGTACGCCAGCGAGAGCGTGCTGCGGGTCCGCCGCGCGGTGGAGCAGGCCCACGGCGGCGTGCTGGTCGTCCGCGACGCGCACGCGCTGGTGTCGGCCGCCACGGACGCCGCGCGCGGACGCGAGGTGCTGGACGTGCTGCTCACCGGCGTCCAGGCCCACAGCGAGGACCTCGTCGTCGTCCTCACCGGGCCGGAGGCGGAGCTGAACGGGCTGCTGAAGTCGCATCCCGACCTGGCCGCGCACTTCCCGCGCACCGTCCGGTTCCCCGACCTCACCGAGGGCGAGCTGGTCGACGTGTTCGCCGCCAAGGCCGCCGACTCCGGCTTCGCGCTGACCCCCGGCGTGCTGGACAAGGTCCGCGAGCTGGCCGAGTCCGCGCCGCGCGAACGCGGGTTCGGCAACGCCCGCGCCATGATCAACCTGCTGGACCGGGCGGTGGCGATGCAGGGCCGCCGCGTCTTGGCCGACGGCATCGTCGACGAGACCGAGTCGCTCGACGAGATCCTCCCGCAGGACGTCCCCGGCGCGCTCAGCCGCGGCCGCGACGACGTGCCCGGCGACCCGCTCGCCGAGATCGAGCGGCTGATCGGCCTGGCCGACATCAAGCGGGAGGTCGCCTCCCTGGTCGCCGAGGTCCGCGCCGAGCAGCTGCGCCGCGACGCCAAGCTGGCGCCGTCGACGCCGTCCCGGCACATGGTGTTCATGGGCAACCCCGGCACCGCCAAGACGACGATGGCCCGGCTGGTCGCGGCCGTGTACGCGCGGCTCGGGCTGCTGTCGTCCGGGCACCTGGTGGAGGTCACCCGCGCCGACCTCGTCGCCGAGTTCGTCGGGCAGACCGCGCCGCGCGTGCGGGGCGCGGTCGAACGCGCCCTCGGCGGCGTCCTGTTCGTGGACGAGGCGTACGCGCTGTCCTCGATGGGCGGCGACCCCCGCGACTTCGGCCACGAGGCCATCGCCGAACTGCTGCGGCTGATGGAGGAGCACCGGGGCGACCTGGTGGTCATCGTCGCGGGCTACGACGGCGAGATGGGCCGGTTCCTGGACGTCAACCCCGGCCTGAAGTCCCGGTTCCCGAAGGTGCTGCGGTTCCCCGACTACACCGCCGACGAGCTCGTCACGATCTTCGAGTCGATGGCGGCGGAGGCCGGGTTCGCGCTCGCCGACGGCGTGCTGCCCGCGCTGCGCCGCCTCGTCGCCGCCCACCCGCGCGACGCGTCGTTCGGCAACGCGCGGCTCGTCCGGAACCTGCTGGAGGCGGCGATCTCCCGGCAGGCGCGCCGCATCACCGCCGCCGACGACGCGGCGCGGGACGGCGTCGCCCCCGCCGAGGTCGGCCTGCTCCGCCCCGAGGACCTCCCGGACGCCCCACCGCCCGAACCCGTGCTGGGCCCCTATATCTAAAGGGCCCCTTCATCTAAGGGCTCTACATCTAGGTGGCCCCGTAGGCGGCGGCCTGGAGCGAGTAGAGGTCGGCGTACAGGCCGCCGCACGCCATCAGCGCGGTGTGGTCGCCCTCCTCGATCACCTTCCCGTGCTCCAGGACGTAGATCCGGTCGGCGTAGCGGACGCTGGCGAGCCGGTGCGTGATCAGCAGGACGGTCCGGCCTCCTGTGGGGGGACGACCCCCCACGCCCCCCGGAACGGCCCGGGCGTCGGCGTGCGTGCGGATCCGTTCGAACAGGTGGTGCTCGGCCCGCGCGTCGAGCGCGGCGGTGGGCTCGTCGCAGATCAGCAGCGGCGCGTCCCGGAAGAAGCCGCGGGCGACGGCGAGCCGCTGCCACTGGCCCCCCGACAGCTCGGCGCCACCCTTGAACCGGCGGTCCAGCAGCGTGTCGTAGCCGCGGGACAGGCCGTCGACGACCTCGTCCGCCCCGGACGCGCGGGCGGCGGCGAGCATCGCCGGGTCCTCCTGCCCGGCGGCCCGGTCGCGGTCATGGCCCATCGTGACGTTCTGCCGGGCGGTCATCGGCCAGTGCGTGTACTCCTGCGCGATGACGGCGACGTTCGCCCACACGTCCTGCGGCGGCACCTCCGTCAGCGGCACGCCGCCCCAGCTGACCAGGCCGGAGTCCGGGTCGTACAGCCCGGCCATGATCTTGGCGAGGGTCGTCTTGCCGGAGCCGTTCTCGCCGACCAGCGCGATCACCTCGCCCTGGCGCACGTGCAGCGAGACGCCGTTGAGGGACGGCTCCTCCGAGCCCGGGTAGGTGAACGTGACGTCCTCGACGTCGATGCGGGCGAAGTCGTCCGGCAGCCGCCCCCGTTCCTTCGCGGACGGCAGCGCCCGCGGCGGGACCCGCTCCTCCGCGGCGACGCAGAAGCTCACGTAGTCGCCGAAGTACAGGCCCTCCTCGTAGCACCGGTTGACGGCGTACACCAGCGTGGCCAGGGACGTCTGGCCCGTCCGGATCGCCAGCACCGCCGTGCCCGCCACCGCCAACGGCATCGCGCCCTTCCACAGCATGACGCCCAGCGCGACGTAGACGCCCGCCGTCGCGACGCCCTTCAGCATGTCGCCGGTGACCTTCACGATGGCCTGGCGGCGCGCCACGTCCAGCTCGACGCGCCGCTGGTAGGACGCCGCGCCGTCGTACTGGCGCAGCAGGAAGTCCCGCATCGTGAACGAGCGGACCTCCGCCGCGTGGCTCCGCTCGACCATCAGGTCGGACAGGATCCATTTGCGGCGCGTCACCCCGACGAGCGACAGCATCATCAGGTATCGCATCCGCGCGCTGCGGACGGACGCCCACCCCTCCGGCACGGCCGTGAACAGGAGCAGGGGGAGCAGCAGCGGGTGCAGGACGCCGAGCGTCCCGGCCGCCGCGACCATGCCGATGGTCCCGGTGAGGACGTCCACGGCGTGCTGGACGACCAGCGGCGCCGACATCAGGCCCCGGCCCTCGGCGCGTTTCAGGTCGTCCAGGAAGTCGGAGTCGTCCAGCGCGGTCAGGTCCACCGCGGTCGTCGCCTCGTACAGCCGCAGCTCGACCAGCCGCTCGACCTGGGGTTCCAGCCGCGCCTGCGCCCAGCCCGCGCCCGCCTGCAACCCGGCCCGCAGCGCCACCGCGCCCGCCACGAGCGCCAGGGCGGGCAGGGCGTCGCGGACCCGGGACGGCGTCGGCGCGGAGCTGAACAGCGCGCTGAGCACGCCGGTCGTGGCCAGCAGCCAGAACGCGGTGAAGACCCCGGCGGCCAGGTTCAGGCAGACCGTCACGAGGGCGTCCCTCCGGCTCGCCCGCCAGGCCAGGCCCGCCGCCTGGAGGATCACCGCCGGCAGCCGCCGCGCGATCGTGGACATCCCCGTCTCGGTGAGTTCTTTGTCCCGCGCGTGCCAGTTGGTCATCACCTCCGGAAGGCCGGGATCGGGCGGCGCCTCCCGACGACGGCGGCGTCCGCCCCCCTGTCGTGGACGTGAACGTTGTGATAAAAGCCGTCGTGGACCCATGCGCCGCCCTTCGCCCGACCTGCCCGACACAGAGCAGTGTGCGCCTTCCGGAGGACGGTGTCCGTCGCGTGTGTCACACAGTGTGGCGATTTGTAGCAGTGGACAATCATGCGCCGGATTGACGCGCCGACCACCCTCGGTTGTCTAGGGTCTACGGCATGACCGACGCCCGGCCCGAGGGCTGGACACGCAGGGAGGACGGCCACGTGGGGCGCAGTAGGGAACACTCCGCACGCGCGGAGCACCAGCACGCCGCCTATGGGCGGGAGGCCTACGGCGATCCCTATGACGACCCGTACGCCGGTGACCAGCTCGCCGGACGAGGGAACGCCGGTGGCGGCCAGTACGGCGGGGCCCCGCCCATGCGGCGACGGCGGCGCCGCTGGCCGCGCGTGGTCGGCGGTCTCGTGGTCGTCCTGCTGGTGGTCATGGTCGGCGGCTACTTCTACCTCGACTCGCGGCTGAAGCGGGAGTCCGTGCTGGAGGACTATCCCGGCCGGATCGGTGACACGCCGGGGACGAACTGGCTGATCGTCGGCTCCGACAGCCGCGAGGGCTTGTCCAAGGCCGACCAGAAACGGCTCAGGACGGGCTTCGCGGGCGGCCGCCGCACCGACTCGATGATGCTGCTGCACTACGGCTCCGGCGGCACGTCGCTGATCAGCCTCCCGCGCGATTCCTACCTCCCGATCCAGGGGCACGGGTCCAACAAGCTGAACGCGGCGTTCGCGTTCGGCGGTCCCAAGCTGCTCGTCCGGACCGTGGAGAAGGCCACCGGCGTCCACATCGACCACTACGCCGAGATCGGCTTCAACGGCTTCGTCGGGGTGGTGGACGCCGTCGGCGGCGTCGACATCTGCGTCAAGGACGACATCAAGGACCCCAAGGCGGGCCTCGACCTCAAGGCGGGCTGCCAGACGCTGGACGGCGGGCAGGCGCTCGGCTACGTCCGCACCCGCAAGTTCGCCCGCGCCGACCTCGAACGGGTCGAGCACCAGCGCCAGTTCTTCGGCGCCCTGATGAAGAAGTCGACGAGCCCGGGGACGATGCTCAACCCGTTCCGGAGCGTCCCGCTGGCGATGAACGCCACCAGCAACTTCCTCGTGGACGACGGCGACCACCTGCACAACCTCGTCCGGATGATGTGGGCGATGAAGGGCGTGAGCGGGGGCGACGGCGTGACGACCACCGTCCCGATCGGCGGCTCCGGCAGCTCGCCGAGCGCCGGGTCGTACATCACCTGGGACAGGGCCAAGGCGTCGAAGATGTTCGAGGCGCTCCAGCAGGACCAGAAGCTCCCCGCGGACGTCATCACCAAGTGACCCGCGAGGTCGGCCGGACCGGCGGCTAGAGTCGGAGCATGTCCGATCTGCCGCCGGACGGCGCCGCCGACCTCGACGGGCTGTCGTCCAAGGAGCTGCACGACCGCGCGGTGGGCCTCGCCAGGGAACGCCGCGACGTCGGCTTCCTGTGGGACCTGCTGCGCGCCATCCCCGCCGCCGCGGCGGCCACCGGGGAGGTCGGCCGCGCCGAGTTCGACCTGTTCCACGGGCTGTCGCTGCTCGAGGAGTTCACGCACGCGGGTGAGGGCGAGATGGCCGACGCGCTGCGTCCCCTCTACGTCGAGTACCTCACCGCGCACGCCGGAGACTCGCGCGCCCAGGGCTCGGGCACCAGAGGCTCCCGCGACGAGGGCTCGGGCACCAAGGACGGCTGACGTTCTCTTTGACCGGCCTTGATCTCCGTCCGGCCGCCCCAGGGAATCACTCTGCGTAGACAGTCAAGCGCAGAGGGTGGTTGAAGTGAACAAGAAGCACATGAAGATCGCCGCCATCGCCTTCACCGTGTGGTACATCATCAGCAGGCCCGAGGGGGCGGCCAGTCTCGTCAACAGCGCGCTCGGCGGGCTCGGCACGGCCGCCGAGTCGTTTTCGCAGTTCGTGGGCGCCATCCCGAGCTGACCGAGCGCTTCGCGGCCCCGTACCCCGGCGGTACGGGGCTGTTTGGTGGCGCGGTCAGCAAGCGGTTGCCCCCACGTCACAGTAAAATCGCGCTTTGCGGGCAGACGCGCCTGGGCACAATTGGATCGGGTCAGTTGTGTCACCGCGCTACAACCAGGGACGGCGTACGGATGAAGAAGAACCTCCGCTATGTGGCGATCGCCTTCGTCATCTTCTACTTGCTGAGTTCACCGAACGATGCGGCAGGAGTGGTGAACAACGCGTTCAGCCAGTTGGGCAAGGCGGGCAACCAGCTCGCCTCTTTCGTGAACGCCCTGGGCACTCCCGGCTGAGTCCACCCGGTGCGACGCCGGGCCTCGACCATCGCCGGGGCCTCGGCTTCGTCCAGGTTCGACACCGTCCGAGAGTGACAGGGACATCATCGAGGGCACGACCGGTCTCAGGGAGTGATCTCCTAAGATCGGCCTCATGTCTGTCTTCGACGTAGAGATCGAGGGTCTGCGCGGCGGCTCCGCAGACCTCGACCAGTACCGGGGCAAGGCCGTCCTCGTGGTCAACGTGGCCTCCAAATGCGGCCTCACCCCGCAGTACTCCGGCCTTGAGCGGTTGCAGGAGCGGTACGCCGGGCGCGGTTTCACCGTCCTCGGAGTGCCCTGCAACCAGTTCATGGGCCAGGAGCCCGGCTCCGCCGACGAGATCGCGGAGTTCTGTTCGACGACCTACGGCGTCACGTTCCCGCTGACCGAGAAGATCGAGGTCAACGGCGACGGCCGCCACGCCCTCTACCAGGGCTTGGTGGACACGCCCGACGCGGAGGGCCACACCGGCGACATCCGCTGGAACTTCGAGAAGTTCCTCGTCGCCCCCGACGGCACGGTGGCGGCCCGCTTCTCCCCTCAGACCGAGCCGGAGTCGGCCGAGGTCGTCACCGCCATCGACAAGACCCTCCCGGCCTGACCGTCCGCGCCCTCCTCACCGGGCGGTGCCCGGTGAGGTCGGGTCGGGTGAGGTCAGGGGGCGCGGGTGAGGTCCCAGTCGAGGGTGGCGGGCAGGGCGCCCTCCAGGGTGAGGAGCCAGCGCTTGACCTCCACGCCTGAGCCGCCGCTGTAGCCGCCGAGCCCGTTGGACGCGACCACGCGGTGGCACGGCACGATCAGCGGGATCGGGTTGCTGCCCATCACCTGGCCGATGACCTGCGCGTGGACCTCGGTGCGACTGCGGTCGCCGAGACCGCCGTAGGTGATCGTCTTCCCGTACGGGACGGACTCGTACAGCGTCGTCAGAACCTGCCGCTGCACGTCGGACGTGAGCCGCCAGTCGATCGGGACCTCGAAGTGCTTCAGGTCGCCGGTGAAGTAGTCGCGGACGGCCGACAGCACCGGGGCCAGGCGGTCGGGCGCGTCCACGACGGACAGGCCGGTCCCCTTGGCGACACGGGCGCGGGCCGCCGGGGTGTCGCGGAAGTGCAGCGACACGACGCCCGTCTCGGTCTCGGCGACGAGCATGCGTCCGAGCACGGTGTCGACCGTGCCGAAGGCGAGGGTCTCGCTCATCGTTCGGCGCTCCTTCCAGCGTGTCCAGCGTCGCATATCTCGGCTCTCCTTCAGTCAACACCGCGGGAGGCCGTCACGTTGCGAGGGTGCGGTGCAGGCGGGCCGACTCCTTGACGAGGCGGCTGGACCCGCCGCGTGCGGCGACGTCCGCGACGGCGGGGATCGCGCCCCTGACGCCCGTGCTCTCGGCGACGCGGGTGGCGAGGCCCAGCAGGTCGGGGACGCCCGCCGCCGCGCGTTCCCCCGGCGCGGGCAGGACGTGCGGGAGGGCGGCGGCGGCCGTCGCCCACACGTCGGCGTGGGCCCCCGCGTCGGCGGCGGACGTGAGGCTCCGCACGGCGCGGGAGAAGGTGATGCGCCCGAGGGCGGTGAGATGGCCGAGGGCCGCACCCGTCTCGGCGGCGGGGAGCTGCCCGCGCCCGCCGAAGGCGAGGAACGCCTCGACGGCGTTCGCCCGCTCCTGCGGGGCCCGGTTCACGAGCGCGCAGGCGAGCAGCGTCCCGGTGGCCGCCCCGGCGGGCCCGTCGGCCTCGGCGAGGTCGAGCACGAGGCCGCCCTGCCCCCACCCGTGGTCCTCGGTGCCCGCCACATGGGGGAGGAGATGGGCGGCGGCCAACTCGCGGTGGGACGGCAGCACGGACGGCCAGGATGAGGTGCGCCCGCCGTACTGCTGGCATCGCTCCGGCCGGTCGGACGCGAGGGCGCAGAAGCGCGCGATGTCGGAGTCGCCCGGGACGTCCGCCGAGGCCAGAACCTGGAGAAGTATGCCGAGACCGCCGGCGACCACGATCGGCTCGTCGAGGAACCGGCACTCGACGACGGGGTCGAGGAGCCCGCCGCCCGCCAGCCACGATGCCATCTCCCTGCCGACGGGGGACGTCAGGGTCCTGGCCCGCGCCACCGTGGCGGGGTCGATCTCGCGGGGCACCCGGAGCTTGGCCAGCAGGACGTCGGCCGCCCCCGGTTCGAGCCCGGCGGCCTCCAGGCGTTCGAGGCGGCCGACGAGGACGTCCGGGTCGATGTGGCCGCTGCCCCGCGTCGGGGTCGCGAGCAGGAAGGGCGTCCGCCCGACCGCGGACGCGAGCTCCCGCGCCCGCCAGCCGAGGAGCCGCGACATCGGCGGCTCGGCCCATTGGCTGATCCTCGTCGTCTGCTCCCGGACGAACCCGGTGACCCTGTTGATCAGCTCGTGCCGGGATCTCGGGTGGGTCAGGCCCCGGAGGGTGATCCCGGACACGCCCCAGTTGGTCCCGTGCCAGGACGAGGCGCCGTCGTGGTCGATGAGCCACGGCGTGGCCTTGCGGAGGGCCGCCCTGGTCGCGTCGAGGTCGCGGTGGGCGAACTCGACGAGCGCGCCCAGGAAGCGTTCGGCGCGGACCCACTGCTCTTCCGCGTGGACGAGGTCGGCGAACTCGTCGGCGAGTTCGGTGAGCGACCCGATCGGGGTGGGCCACTCGCGCGGTGTGAAGGGCGGCGGGGCCGCGAGCGGCGCGGGCCCGGCGGCGGCCTCGACCTCGCCGAACGCGGCGGCCACGGTGGCGCGCAGGTCGGTCGGAAGGCCGACGGCGGCTTCCCGGACCTCCTCGCGGGCGGTGTCGCCCGCCTTGGCGGCATGCCTCACCAGGATCTTGACGGCGCGTTCCCGCAGGTCAAGGTCGTCGGACCCGAGCACGACGAGGACGGCGCGCAGGGTGGCGTCGACGCGGTCGCGTTTGCGGGCCGTCCGGTCGAGCCAGGTCAGCGTGGCGCGGACGAGCTTCTTCTCGGTGCGGAACAGCACGGCGCCCGCCGCCTCGTCGAACAGCGCCGTGTCGAGGTGCTCCAGGTCGTCCACCCGGCGCACCTGGCCCAAGGCGAGATCGGCGACGGTCGGCGGCGCCGCCGGAAGCAACCGCACATAGTCGCGGACCCGCGCCGTCGCCTCGTCGTCGGTGGGTTCGAGGGCCTCGTGCAACTGGACGAACCAGCGGAGGTCGTGTGGTGTGCCGCCCCGCAGGAAACGGCTGACGCAGCCGTCCAGAAGGGCGGCGCGGTCGAGCCGTCCGGCGCGGGCGAGGCCGGTGAGCGCTGTGGCCCAGGACTGGCCGCCGGCGGTGTCCCAGCCGTTGCGGAAGCTCGGCCGGGAGAGGACGGCGCCCACCCCGTCCACCTCGAACAGCTTCGGGACGAGGGTCTCCAGGAACGGGTCGTCGGCGAGTTCCCCCGGGCTGACGCCGTCGGTGGCCCAGCCGACGACGAAACCGTCCGACACCGGGGGAGCGCCACCGGCGGACCTGGCGAGCGCGGCGGCGATGTGCCAGCGAACCAGGTCGTCGTCGGTGGTCCGAAGGCGGGCGGCGACGCGGTGGGCGACCTCGGCGCGCCACTCGGCCGGGCGGAAGGACGTGACGTCGCACAGCGCCTCGCACAGTCTCCCGGTCGCGTCGCCGGGCCACCAGGGACGCAGGTCCGACCGGCACAGCCAGGTCGCGGCGGCGGCCGGGCCGCCGATCGTGCCCGCACCGGCCAGGAGGAGCGCGTTGATGACCGTCCGGTCGAGGAACCCGTACCGGTACGCGGCGCGCAGCCTCTTCAGCTCGCCCCGCAGTTCCTTGGCCGCGGCGCGGCGTTCGGAGTCGTCGAGCGCCGCCACGAGCCGCACGGTCTCTGGCAGGTTCCCGACGGCGACGGCCTTCCAGAGGTCGTCCCGCGCGCTCATCGGACGGCCTCGGCGGTCGTCTCGGCGGTCGCGTCGGCGGCGCGGCGGACCATGCGGGCGGCCAGGACGTGCTTGCACGGCCCGCGCTCCCCGCGATGGTCGTACCACCAGGGGCACGTGCAGGTGACGCGGTCGCCGTCGAAGCGGACCTCGCGGTCGCCGCCGTCGGTCCGCACGATCGCGGTGCTGTCGCCGACGAACCGCACCGCGTCGCCCTCGACCAGCGCCTGAGCCGACCGCAACCGGGGGTTGAGCGCCGCGACCCGGGTGGAGTCGTAGGGCAGCTCGCGGTGGAAGAACGCGGCCTCGGCCGTGTCGAACCCGACGCGGCCGGACGTCCCGAGCTGGGTCAGGGCGGCCCTCGTCCGCTCCAGGGTGAGCCCGGACCGCTCGGACAGCAGGTCGGGGTCGACGCGGGGCTCGAACGACAGCAGCGCGCCGACGAGGTCGGCGTCCCCGGCGGCCTCGTCGGTCGTGAGGGCGTCGAGCACGGCGCCCTCGCCGGAGAAGCCGCGCGAATGCCGGGGAGACAAGGTCAGGACGTACCGCATCCCGGGCAGCTCCAGCTCCCACACGCTGGACACCGGCCCGCTCCCGGCCGTGACGGGCGGCCCGTAGACGCGCAGGGCACGCGCGAAGCGGAGCAGGGGCAGCAGCGTCCGCAGCCGGTCGGGCCCCGCCAGGCACACCGCGCCGGGCGCCGGACGCGGCGAGACCCGCAGCGTCCGCCCGGCGGGCACCACCCAGAGGGCCTCCCGCGCGCGCTTGGGCAGGGACCGCAGGAACCGGACGGCGTCAGGCCCCGCCAGCTCGCCGCGCGGATCGAACCCGGCCGTGATGACCTGCACCTCGGCGAACCCGCGCAGCCACCGGTCGGGGAGGGGGACCTTCTTCTCGACGACGGCGCCGTCCAGGGTCGTCACGGCCAGTTCCTCGGCGCCGACCGCCAGGTGCAGCGGATCGGAGCCGCCGACCCGGGCCAGGGCCTCGCGCAGGGGGCCGTTCACGTCGACGTTGGTCGTGCCGCGCTCGTGGACGTCGCCGTCCAGCGCGGGCTCCAGCACGTCCAGCCGCGCGTAGACGCCGCCGCACGCGGAGAACGACTCCATCCGCAGCCGGTCGCCGCCGCACGTGACGACCGGGTCGCGGAACGAGGTGGGGCGCGGCTGGTGGTACCGGGTCTGCGCGACGTCGGCGAGGCCCAGCAGCGCCGCCGCCGCCGGGGCCGCCTGCGTGAGGACTCCGCTGAAGAAGTGCGGATGGGCGCGCGGCCCGTCGCTCGTCGTCCCGCCGGACGTGGACAGGCCCAGGAGCCCCTCGTCGAGCCCGGACGGCCGCGTGTACGAGTACGACTGGGCGGCCCCTGCGGCCACGGTGCTGGTCGTCATGCGGCGACCGTAGAGCGGGCCGCCGACATTTCGCGGACCGAGCCTCCGCGCCCTCGCCGCCGGGCTTCCGCGGACCCTGCGCATCGAGCCTCCGTGCCCTCGTCACCGGGCCTTCGCGCCCATGTCAGGGGGTGAGGTCGGGGCGCGCGGGGCCGGGGGTAGGCTCGGTGCCGTGCGACGGTTCCTCACACCAGGCTGGATCGGGCTGCACGCGATCGCCCTCGCGCTGTGCGGCGCGTTCATCGGCTTCGGCTGGTGGCAGTACGACCGCGCGCAACAGGGCAACGACCGCAGCTGGGCCTACACCTTCGAATGGCCGATCTTCGCGCTGTTCGTGGTCGTCATGTGGATCAAGATGATCCGGGACGAGCGGGCGGGCACGGCGCCGGCCCCGAAGGTGATCGAGGAGCCCGCCGAGGCCGCGGTCAAACGGGAGATCATCCGGCGGCACGAGGAAGAGGACCCGGCGCTCGCGGCCTACAACCGCTACCTCGCGCGGCTCAACGCCGAGGGCGGCGGACGCGGCTGACCCCGCCGCACGGGCCGTCCGGGCGGGGAACCTCCGGCGGCGTGCGGGCATCGACGAAAGGTGTGCTCTGTGGAAGGCGCGGTGACCAGGTACCGGATCCTGGCGCTGGTGGTCGGCACCCTGCTGGTGCTGCTGACGATCGGGATGATCCTGAAGTACACGCCGATCGACGAGCCCGCCATGGCGGGCGTCGTGGCGCCCGTCCACGGCTTCTTCTACATGGTCTACCTGGTGGTCGCCTACGACCTGTGGCGCCGGACGGGCTGGCCGCTCGGCCGGATGGTGATGATCGTGCTCGGCGGCGTCGTGCCGCTGATGACCTTCTTCGTCGAGCGCCGGATCGTGCGCGACGCGCGGGTGCTCCCGGCGGCGAAGGCCGAGGCGAACGCCTGACCGTTTCCCGGTCGATGTTTCCAGAGCTGGCGAACCCGATCTTTCGCAAGGTAACGTTTGACTGAGTCAAACGTTTGGGAGGGGTCCCATGGAGGTGGCCGACGACGACATCGGCACGGTCCGGGCGTTCAACCGGTTCTACACCGGCGTCATCGGCGTGCTCGGCGAGGGGCTCGTGCGGTCCCCCTACTCGCTCACCGAGGCGCGGGTGATCTTCGAGCTGGCCCAGCGGGAGGACACGGAGGTCCTCAACCTGCGCCGTACCCTCGCCCTGGACGCCGGCTACCTCAGCCGGATGCTCGCGCGGTTCGAGAGTGACGGCCTGGTCGCGCGGGAGCGCCTGGCCGGTGACGCCCGCCGCCAGTCCGTCCGGCTCACGGCGCGCGGCCGGGAGGTCTTCGCGATGCTGGACGCGCGGTCCGTGACCGAGATCCGCGACCTGCTGGAGGGCCTGCCGACGGGTGACCGGCGGCGGTTGCTCGCCGCCATGCGGACCGTCCACGGCGTCCTCGGCGACCGCCCGAACCGGGACCGCGACGTGACGCTGCGCTCGCTGCGTCCCGGCGACCTCGGCTGGATCGTGGACCGCAACGGCGCCCTCTACAACCAGGAATGCGGCTGGGACCGCACCTACGAGGCGCTCATCGCCGAGATCGTCGCCGACTACGTGCGGGACCACGACCCCGAGTGGGAGAACGCCTGGATCGCCGAGTCGGGCGGCGCGCGGGTCGGCGGCATCTTCTGCGTCCGCCGCGACGACGACGTGGCCCAGCTACGGCTGCTGCACGTCGAGCCCGAGGCGCGCGGCATGGGCGTCGGGTCGGCCCTGGTCGACGAGTGCGTCCGCTTCGCCACCGAGGCCGGCTACGCGGAGATCATGCTGTGGACGACGGTGCTGCAACGCCCGGCACACCGGATCTACGAGCGCGCCGGTTTCGTCCTGGACGAGAAGGAGCCCCCGGTCGAACGCTTCGGCGACACCGTCCACGGACTGGTCTGGCGCAAGAAGCTGTGAACCGGGCCCGTGGTGGCGCTGTGCCTCCACGGGCCCGGCTTCCGCAGCGATCCCTTGCTGCACCGGCGGCCGGGACGGGGGTCGGACGGAGTACCGGCCGCCGCTTCTCACCGGCGTGACGCCGGTTCGACTCGGAACTGATTCCCACCCCCCTCCCGCACCGGGCCGGAGGGAAGACCCGTCCGGCGATCGGGAGCGGGCGCCGGAATGGCGCCCGGATGATGCCCGGGGCCGGGCCGACGGCACGACTGGACGATGCCGTGGGCCCGGCCGATGGGGGACGCCGACGCCGCGGGGGTGTGCGGCGCCGGGACCCGGATGCGGTCGGCGGGGAACCCGGTCGGTCCGGTACGGCCGAGGACCCGAGGTGTGCCGCCGCGCGTCCCGGCCACGGCGCCCGTTGGGGGACGGTGCCTGCCGGGGTGGGACGCGCCGTGGACGCCCTCGGCCGTACGGACCGGGCCGTGCGGGGAGAGTCGCGGGAGGGTGTCGCGCTCTGTACGGTGCATCCGGACCCCCCGTGTGCCGACCTGAGGCTTTGCCGCCCCGAGGCTGTTTCGTTCACTCATTGTCACGATCTCGTTGCGGTAGGTACCCTCACGTCATGCGCGCGTAAACCGAGCCCGTCGCAAAGAATCGTGATCAAGAAGCCGACTTTGCCTGCCCATTGCCCGCGTGGCCCGCGGGCCGGTGGTCTCAGTGCCGCAGCAGCGTCAGATCAGTCGCGCGCTCGCCGACGTTCAGCCGTGCCCGGCCGCCGATCGGGAACGTCGCCACGGGGTGGGTGTGACCGACGTCGATGTTGGCCAGAACGGGGACGCCGTCCAGCGCGGGCTGGGTGCCGACGATCTGTTCCAGCAGCGGCCGGGTCATGCGGCTGGCCTTCTGGAACCGTCCGATGGCGAGCCCTTGGACACCGGTCGCGTCGGGGAGTTGCAGCAGGGACGTCAGGTCGCGCGCGAAGGTCGCGGGGTGTGACTCGAAGTCGTCCTCAACGACCAGCAATGCACCATCGAGGGACGGCATGAACGGCGTCCCCTGCAACAGGTTCAGCGTGCACAGGTTGCCCCCGACGATCCGTCCCTCGCCAGCGCCGGGCCGGATCGTCCACCACCCGTCGTTGACGACGGGCTCGCGCGCGTCCTGGTCGAGGAACCACAGGTCGTCGGTCCAGTGGGAGGCCGGGGTCAGGGCGACCGGCGCGGTGCCGAACGTGACCGAGGTGAACCAGCGCAGGGTGTCCTCGAAATGGTCGCGCATCCCGAACGTCGACCAGTGCGGCCCCGAGTACGTGACCAGGCCCGTCCGGGCGAAGATGGCGTTCTGAAGCGCCGTGATATCGGAGTACCCGCAGAGGATCTTGGGGTTGGCGCGGATCAGATCCCAGTCCAGATGGGGGAGTAGCTCATTGCAGTTGAACCCGCCGAGAACCGTCATGACCGCCACCACCGACGGATCCGCGAACGCCTCATGCAGGTCCGCCACGCGCGAGGCGACGCTGGACGAGTCGAAGGCGTCCCGCTCATCGACATGCCGCCCATAGGTCAGTTCGAGCCCCAACTCGGCGAACCGCGCCGCGATGACGGCCGTGTGGTCGTGCTCCAACACCACCGCCCGCGACCTGGCGGGCGCCACCACCCGCACGACGTCCCCGGCGGACAGCTTGCGCGGAAAGACCACGTCCACGTCACACGACCTGAGCGATCACATAGCGGGCGTTGGTGGAGATGACCGGGTTGGTGGCGCGGTAGTAGGGCAACTGGATCACGGCCATCGACAGGGCCCAGCCACGACCGCGCAACCAGGTCGCGTCGTCCGCGCCCACGCTCTCCATGAACGTGTCCCTGGACGACGCCGTCAACAGGTTCCAGGCCGGGATCAGATCGCAGGCCGGGTCGCCGACGCCCGCCGTGGGGAAGTCGAGGACGGCGGCGAGCCTGCCCCCGGCGACGAGCAGATTGCTGGGCATGAGGTCGGAATGTACCCAGCGCGGCGCCCCGGCCCACGCGGGCGCGGCCAGGGACTCCTCCCAGGCGGCCGTGGCGGCGTCCGCGTCGAACGGCTCGTCGGTCCGGCGCAGCTCCTCGATCGCCTCCCGCGTGTAGGCGTCGACGGTCTCCAGCGGCGCCCCACGATAGGCGCGCGGCCCGTCCTCCACCCTCAGCCCCCACATGGCCCGGACGAATGCCCCCAAATCCCGAGCAAGACCATCGGCCTCAGCGAGGACGCCTTCCACGGGGTTCTCGCCCTCGATCCACCGATGCACCGACCAGACCCACGGATACCCCTCGCCGGGCTCACCCCGCGCTACCACCGTGGGAATCGCGACGGGCAACGCGGGCGCGAGCAGGGGCAGCCACCGCCGCTCCCATTCCAGCTGCTTGACGCCGCTCCTGGTCAGGGGAAGCCGCACCGTCAGCGCGTCACCAAGCCGGAAGACCGCGTTGACCGTCCCGCCCGAAGCGAGCCGCTCGACCGGTAGCTCCACCCACTCGGGAAACTGCCCGCGCACCAGCCGCCGGACAAGGTCGGCACTGACATCGGCCTCATCCGCGTGCATCTTGGTCACCGGTTCACATGATCGTCCCGGCACCCCACCCGTCAACGCATTTTCGACGGCCGCCCCAAACGGGCTCGGCGATCAGCGGGCGTTCTCGCGGGCTGCGTGGGTTGAGCGGTCGCTCAGGATTCGCCAGGCGCATGCGGTGAGGGCGGCCGCGCGGGCGAGGCCCAGCCAGAAGGGAGCGGTCAGCCCGAAATAGTGTGCGAGGACGCCGCCGAGGATGGAGCCGAGGCACATGCCGCTGTTGGTGACCAACCGGTAGGCGCTGTGGACGCGTCCGAGCAGGCGGGCGGGGACGATCTGTTGGCGCAGCGAGGCTCCGATGGTGGAGAGGACGACGAGGTGGAAGCTGAGCAGCGCGAACAGCCCACCGGCGGTGATCGCGCTGCGGGTCAAGGCCAGCCCGGGGTGGATCAGCGTCTCGATGACCAGGCCGGCGCGCAGCGTCGTGCCGGTGCCGAGCAGGGCGATGATTCGACCGGCGGCCAGGCCGCCGACGACCCCGCCCACGGCTCCGGCGGTGAGGAGGAATCCGTACCCGGCCGGACCGACGCCGAGCCGTTCGCGGGCGATGAGGACGGCGACGGAGAACGCCGCGCCCAGACCCAGGTTGGACAGCCCGACGGTGACCGACATGGTGCGCAGCAGCCGGTGGCGTGCCAGCCAGTCCAGGCCTTCGCGGATCGAATCATGGAAGGTCGGGTGGGAAGCCCTGGTTGAAGCGTTGAGCGACCTTGGTGGCCGCTGGCGGGCAGAGTGATGATCAGGATGGCCGTGAACAGAAGGGCGAGGGTGTCGAGGGTGAAGGGCGCCCATGCCGCCACGGCGAACAGCATTCCGCCGATCGGTTTGGCAAGGAGTTGCTGGCTGAGCACCGTCGCTGCCTGGAGTCTGCCGTTCGCGCGTTCCAGTTGGGTGGTGTCGATGATGGAGGGCAGCAGCGCGATGGACGCGTTCTCGAACAGCAGGCCAATGCAGCCGACCATGAAGAACGTCGCGTAGAGCAGCGGCAGTGAGGCGTGCCCGGCAGCGGTCGCCGTGGCCACCAGGCCCAGCGCGGCAGCACGGACCACGCAGGCCGTGACCATGACGCGACGGCGGTCCAGCCGGTCGACCAGCGCTCCGCCGGGCAGGGCGAACAGCATCAGGGGAAGCTGTTGGGCGATCATGAGCCCGGCGATCTGGATCGGGTCGTGGGTGAGGGCGGCGGCCAGCAGGGCCGCGGCGATCTGGGTGGTGCCGTCGCCCAGTCCGGACAATGTGCTCGCCGCCCACAGTTTCGCGAACGGGCGCCCGAGCCTCTGGTGCCGACCCGTTGTCCGGCGCGACGCCGCCGATGGTT
Organism: Actinomadura meridiana; assembly: GCF_039537545.1. NCBI lineage: Bacteria > Bacillati > Actinomycetota > Actinomycetes > Streptosporangiales > Thermomonosporaceae > Actinomadura > Actinomadura meridiana. Next base: position 257,192 of record NZ_BAABAS010000029.1, on the reverse strand, counting down.
GGCCTCCAACGTTCGGTCTGGACTCGGCCATGCGGCTTGTGACGCTGGCGGCCTGATTCGGCGGCGTCGTGCGGTCAGAAGGTCGTCCGGGTGCTGGAAGTGGGGGGCTTCGCCGATGTCGGGGTGGGTGGGGGGTTGGTGATCGCTGAGAGCGAACGTTGTTGGGGAAACAAAAAGCTGCTCCGGTTTCTTGAGTGTGAATGACTCAACTTGGAGTTGGGTTCTCGGATTGGAGCTGAGCATGAGCGAGACCCTGACGCTGCCGGTGCTGCCCCTGGACGACGGGGCCGTTCTGCCCGGCATGGTGGTGCCGCTGGATCTTTCGGAGAGCGGCGAGGTGCGGGCCGCGATCGAGGCCGCTCGGGCGGTGGCCCGGGGGCAGGGGCCGGGTGTCCGGTCGGCGAGCAAGCCGCGGGTGCTGTTGGTGCCCCGGTTGAACGGGCAGTACGCCGGTGTCGGCACGCTTGGTGTGGTCGAGCAGGAGGGGCGGCTGCCCGGTGGGGAGCCCGGGGCCGTTGTTCGCGGTGTGCAGCGGGTGCGGATCGGGACCGGGACGACCGGGCCCGGCGCGGCGCTGTGGGTGGAGGGCGTCCTGATCGAGACGCCGCCCGCGTCCGGACGCGCGCAGGAGCTGGCGAAGGAGTACAAGAGCCTGGTCAGCGCGATCCTCCAGAAGCGGGGTGCCTGGCAGGTCGTGGACGTGGTGCAGCAGATCGACGACCCGTCCACCCTGGCGGACAACGCCGGGTACGCGCCGTACCTGTCGGACGAGCAGAAGATCGAGGTCCTGGAGACCCCGGACGTGGTGGAGCGGCTGACGCTGGTGATCGGGTGGGCCCGTGACCATCTCGCCGAGCTGGACGTGGCCGAGACGATCCGCAAGGACGTCCAGGAGGGCATGGAGAAGACGCAGCGGGAGTTCCTGCTGCGGCAGCAGCAGGAGGCCATCCGCAAGGAGCTGGCCGACCTGAACGGCGACCCCGCCGACGAGGAGGACGACTACCGGGCCCGGATCGAGGCCGCGAACCTGCCCGAGAAGGTGCGCGAGGCGGCCTTGAAGGAGGTCGACAAGCTGGAGCGGTCGTCCGACGCTTCGCCGGAGGGCGGCTGGATCCGGACGTGGCTCGACACGGTTCTTGATATCCCGTGGAACACGCGGACTGAGGACGCCTACGACATCGCGGGCGCTCGGGAGATCCTCGATGCTGATCACGCCGGGCTTGATGATGTGAAGGAGCGCATCGTCGAGTACCTGGCCGTCCGGAAGCGGCGTGAGGAGCGCGGGCTGGGCGTTGTCGGCGGACGCAGGAGCGGGGCCGTGCTTGCTCTCACCGGGCCTCCTGGGGTTGGTAAGACCTCGCTGGGTGAGTCGGTCGCTCGGGCCATGGGGCGTAAGTTCGTGCGAGTCGCCCTGGGCGGTGTCAGGGACGAGGCCGAGATCCGGGGGCACCGGCGGACGTATGTTGGTGCGCTTCCCGGACGGATCGTCCGGGCCGTGCGGGAGGCCGGGTCGATGAACCCCGTCGTGCTGCTGGACGAGGTCGACAAGGTCGGCGCCGACTATCGGGGTGACCCGACGGCGGCGCTGCTGGAGGTGCTCGACCCCGAGCAGAACCACACGTTCCGCGACCACTACCTGGAGGTCGAGCTCGACCTGAGCGACGTGCTGTTCCTCGCCACGGCCAACGTGGTGGAGGCGATCCCCGGGCCGCTGCTCGACCGGATGGAGCTCGTCCAGCTGGACGGCTACACCGAGCACGAGAAGGTCACGATCGCGCGTGACCACCTGCTGCCGCGCCAGCTCGACAAGGCGGGCCTGGAGGCGGCGGAGGTGGCGTTCGGCGACGACGCGCTGCGGCTGCTGGCGGCCGAGTACACGCGGGAGGCGGGCGTCCGGTCGCTGGACCGGTCGATCGCGCGGGTCCTGCGGAAGGTCGCCGCGAACGTGGCGCTGGAGAAGGCGGAACTGCCCGTCTCGATCGGCGCGGATAATCTCCGGGACTACCTGGGGCGGCCCCGCTACACGCCGGAGGTGGAGCTGAGCAGGAACGAGCGGCGGACGGGCGTGCCCGGCGTCGCGACGGGCCTGGCGGTCACCGGCGCGGGCGGCGACGTGCTGTACATCGAGGCGTCGCTTGCCGACCGGGAGACGGGCGACACCGGCGTGACGCTCACCGGGCAGCTCGGCGACGTCATGAAGGAGTCGGCGCGGATCGCGCTCAGCTACCTGCGGTCGCGGGGCGCGGAGCTGGAGCTGCCCGTCGGCGACCTGAAGGACCGGGGCGTGCACGTCCACGTGCCTGCCGGGGCGATCCCGAAGGACGGTCCGAGCGCGGGCATCACGATGACGGCGGCGCTGGCGTCGCTGCTGTCGGGACGGCCCGTCCGTTCGGACGTGGCGATGACCGGCGAGGTGTCGCTGACCGGTCGGGTGCTGCCGATCGGCGGCCTGAAGCAGAAGCTGCTGGCCGCGTCCCGGCTCGGCATCACCACCGCGATCGTGCCGAAGCGCAACGAGCCCGACCTTGAGGACGTCCCGGCCGAGGTGCTGGAGAACCTGACGGTGTTCGCCGTCAGCGACGTCCGCGAGGTGCTCGACCTGGCTCTGGAGCCCGCCACGACGGTCGTCGCGGCCTGATCGAGCCGAACGCCCGTGCCGGGGCCCCGTGCCCGGCGCGGGCGTTCGCGCGAGTAATCGCCGAGTTTTCGGACACCTCCATCTCCGGTAACGCTCGTCGTCGAGCGTTGACGGTGCCGGCGCGCGGCAGCACACTCGTGGGCACCTGACCGCCGACCGGGAGGGATCGCCATGAGGATCGGACTGGCCGGCGCGGGGCGCATCGGGGAGCGCCACGCCGCCGCCCTGGGCGCGCTGCCGGAGGTGGACGCCCTGGTCATCGCCGACGCGGAGCCCGCCCGCGCCCGTGACCTCGCCGTCCGGCTGCCCCGCGCGACGGCGCTGGACGCGGTCGACGAGCTGTTCCGTTCAGGGTTGGACGGGCTGATCGTCGCGGCCGCCACGGATGCGCACGCCAATCTGGTCGAGCGCGCGATGGCCGCCCATGTCCCCGTTTTCTGCGAGAAACCACTCGCCTCCGACCTTGATGGAACGTTCCATATTATTTCGGCCGCCGCGAGCGCGGAGACGCCCGTCCAGGTGGGGTTCCAGCGCCGGTTCGACGCGGGCAACGCGGCGGCGCGCGAGGCCGTGCTGTCGGGGCGGCTCGGCTGGCTGCACTCCGTGCGCTCGTGCAGCTTCGATCCCGCGCCGCCGCCCGCCGAGTACGTCCCGTCGTCGGGCGGGTTGTTCCGCGACTGCGTCATCCACGACCTCGACCTGATCCGCTTCGTGACCGGGCGCGAGGTCGTGCGGGTGATGGCGGCGGGCGCCAACCGGGGCGACGACTTCTTCCGCGCGTGCGGCGACGTCGACACCGGGTCGGCGCTGCTCGTGCTGGACGACGGCACGCTCGCGGTCGTGTCCGCCACCCGCTACAACGCCGCCGGGTACGACGCGCGGCTGGAACTGTTCGGGTCCAAGGACAGCATCGTCACCGGCCTGGACGACCGCACGCCCGCGACCCCGCTGCCCGAGCGGGCGCAGGAGCCGAGGCGCGCGTACGGCGGGTTCCTGGAGCGCTTCGCCGACGCCTACGACGCCGAGCTGCGCGCCTTCCTGGACGTCGTCGCCGGGCGGCGCGGCAACCCGTGCCCGCCCGAGGAGGCCCTGGAGGCGTTCTACCTGGCCGAGGCGTGCGAGCTGTCGCTGCGGGAGGGGCGGACCGTCGGCACCGACGAGGTCCGGCGGTGAATCCCGGTGCCGTGATGTGGCGGCGGCGGGGGTCGCGACGCCGCCGCGATGTGTGATCAACTCCTCTCACCGACCGTTCGGGGAGAAGGAGAGCGACCCGATGAGAGGCTTGTTCGCGCGCGGAGCGTCCAGGGGCCTCGCGGTCCTGGGCGCCGCCGCTCTGCTGACGCTCGCCGCCTGTAGCAGCGAGGGGGGCAAGAAGGCCGAGGAGGAACGGGAGGGCGCCGGGCCCCGGCTGAAGGTCGCGATGGTCACCCACTCCGCCCCCGGCGACACCTTCTGGGACATCGTCCAGAAAGGCGCGCAGGCCGCCGCCGCGAAGGACGACGTCGAGTTCCTGTACGCGGCGAACCCCGACGGCGGCAAGCAGGCCGAGTTGGTCCAGGCGCAGATCGACAAGAAGGTCGACGGGATCATCGTCACACTCGCCAAGCCGGACGCGCTGAAGGACGTCCTCGCCCGCGCCGCCGCCGCGAAGATCCCGGTCGTCTCGATCAACTCGGGGGAGGGCGCGTCGGCGGGGCTCGGCGCGGTCGCCCACTTCGGGCAGGACGAGTCGGTCGCCGGAGAGGCGGCCGGTGCGCAGCTGGCGAAGATCGGCGCGAAGAGGGCGCTGTGCGTCGTCCACGAACAGGGCAACGTCGGCTTGGAGAACCGCTGCGCGGGCGCCAAGAAGACGTTCGGCGGCCACATGGAGAACCTCTACGTGCAGGGCTCGAACATGCCGGACGTCAAGTCGTCCATCTCCGCCAAGCTCCAGGCCGACGAGGGCGTCGACGGCATCCTGACGCTCGGCGCCCCGTTCGCCGCGACCGCCGTGGACGCGGTCAAGGAGACCGGGAGCAAGGCGAAGATCGGCACGTTCGACCTGAACAAGGACCTCATCGCCTCGATCAGGTCGGGGGCGGTCCAGTTCGCGGTCGACCAGCAGCCTTATCTCCAGGGCTACGAGGCCGTCGACCAGGTGTGGTTGCTGAAGCGCAACGGCAACGTCCTGGGCGGGGGACGTCCCGTGCTCACCGGCCCGGCCATCGTCACCAGGGAGAACGCCGGGGCGCTGGAGGCGTTCGCCGAGCGGGGCACGCGGTGACGATCTCCCTGTCACGCGCCGCGCCGCCGGTGCGGAGGCTGCTGGGCCGTCCGGAACTGGGCGCGCTGCTCGGGGCCGTCGCGCTGTTCGTGTTCTTCTCGCTCGTCGCGGACGCCTTCCTGGAGACGGCGTCGTTCTCGACCGTCCTGTACGCCAGCTCCACGTTCGGGATCATGGCGGTCGGGGTGTCGCTGTTGATGATCGGCGGGGAGTTCGACCTGTCCGCCGGGGTGATGGTGACGTCGGCCGCGCTGATCGCCGCGCTGACCGCGTACCAGCTCACGCTGAACGTGTGGGCGGGCGTGGCGATCTCGCTCGTCCTGACGCTGGCGCTCGGCGCGGTGAACGGCCTGCTCTACGTCCGGACGAAGCTGCCGAGCTTCATCATCACGCTCGCCACGTTCTTCATGCTCGCCGGGCTCAACCTCGGCGTGACGAAGGCGCTTACCGGCAACGTCGCGAGCGACTCCGTCCGCGACATGGACGGCTTCGACAGCGCCCGGCAGGTGTTCGCGTCCGACGTGGACATCCTCGGCGTGAACGTCCGGGTCACGGTGTTCTGGTGGCTGCTGTTCACAGCGATCGCGACCTGGATCCTGCTGCGCACCCGGCTCGGGAACTGGATCTTCGCGGTCGGCGGGTCGGCCGCCAGCGCCCGCGCGGTCGGCGTCCCCGTCGACCGCGTCAAGATCGGGCTGTTCATGGGCGTCGCGTTCTGCGCCTGGTTCTCCGGGATGCACCTGGTGTTCGCGTTCGCGACCGTCCAGTCGGGCGAGGGCGTCGGCAACGAGTTCCTGTACATCATCTGCGCCGTCATCGGCGGGTGCCTGCTGACCGGCGGCTACGGGTCGGCGATCGGCGCCGCGATCGGCGCGTTCATCTTCGGGATGACGAACAAGGGCATCGTGTACGCGGAGTGGAACCCGGACTGGTTCCGCTTCTTCCTCGGCGCGATGCTGCTCATCGCGACCGTGGTGAACCTCGTCGTCCGGCGCAGAGTGGAGCGGACGCCATGACGGACACGCCACTGATCAGGCTGACCGGGGTCGGCAAGAACTATGGCACGATCGTCGCGCTGCGGGACGTGAGCCTGGAGGCGGCCGCCGGTGAGGTGACCTGCGTGCTCGGCGACAACGGCGCGGGCAAGTCCACCCTCATCAAGATCGTCGCCGGGCTGCACCGGCACGACTCGGGCACCTACGAGGTGCGGGGCGAGCGGGTCGCGTTCGGGTCGCCGCGCGAGGCCCTCGACCGGGGCATCGCGACCGTCTACCAGGACCTCGCGGTCGTCCCGCTGATGCCGGTCTGGCGGAACTTCTTCCTCGGCTCGGAGAGGCGGAAGGGCTTCGGGCGCCTGGACGTCGGGTTCATGCGGGCGACCTCCCACGCCGAACTGGCCGCGATGGGCATCGACCTGCGCGACGTCGAGCAGCCCATCGGCACCCTGTCCGGCGGCGAACGGCAGTGCGTGGCGATCGCCCGCGCCGTCTACTTCGGCGCCAAGGCCCTGGTGCTGGACGAGCCCACCGCCGCCCTCGGCGTCAAACAGGCCGGGGTGGTGCTGCGGTACATCGTCCAGGCGCGTGAACGTGGGCTCGCCGTCGTGTTCATCACCCACAACCCGCACCACGCCTATCCGGTCGGCGACCGGTTCCTCATCCTCAACCGGGGCCGGAGCATCGGCTACCACACCAAGGACGAGATCACCCGCGACGAGCTGACCGCGCTCATGGCGGGCGGCGCCGAGCTGGAGGAACTCGCCCACGAACTCGACGCCGCGGGCTCGTCCGCCACCGCGAGACGGCTGACGGACGAGGCCAAGGACCTGGGCGTCACCGACACCTGATCCGTCACCGAAAGCCCGGCCTACTCCTCGGCGGTGTGGACGTGGCGCGCGGCGAACGCGGCGTCCGGCTGGGGGTGGGCGCGCAGGGTGCGCAGGAGCGCCCGCCACTCGTCCGGCCAGCCGACGCGGGAGGCGTGGTGGTCGGTGAGCACGCAGGCGAGCAGGCCGCCGGGCAGGTCGCCGCGCGCCGCGAGCCGGACCGCGTGCGGCAGCACGTCGGCGGGATCGGTGACGTCTGTCGCGAAGTACGAGTCGACCTCTTCGCCGACGAGCGCCTGCGCGACGCGCAGGGTGGCCAGAACGCCATTTCCGAGGCTGTCCGCGAGGGCGTCCACAGTCGCCGCCGCGCTGGGGGAGTCCCAGCGGAGGGTGGCCGCCGTCAGCTCGCGGGCGAGCTGATCGGGCAGGCGGTCGGTCACGGCGCGGACGGTCTCCGCGGCGGCGTCGGGGTCGGTGTCCGCGGCCTCGCGGACCTCGTCCACGAGCGCCTCCAGCCGTTGCGCGGCGGGCAGGTCGCGTTCGGCCTGGGCGTCCGGCGCGTCGGGGGCGGCGGCCAGCTCGGCGGTCGCCGCCGCCAGTTCGGCGGTGCCGAGGCCGCGCGTCGCGCAGCCGACGAGCGCGACGAGCGCACGCCGCCAGCTCCGGGTGTCGGAACAGGTCGGTGACGATCGCGGCGAGGAGGTTGGGCGCGCCCGGGGCCCACGGCGCCCACACGGCGACGGCGGGCAGCGCCGCGTCGCGGGCCTCGGCGTCGGTGGACCGGGCCACCCGCAGCACGAGCGCCGCGTAGTCCTCGCGGTGCCGCTCCTCGACGTGGAGGGGCGCGGCGCCGATCACCTGGCGGGCCAGGTCGCGCGGCCCGTCCGCCGCCTCCCGCAGGATCCGGCACGCGACGGGGTCGGCCAGGCGCGGGCGGACGGCCGACACGATCGCGGCGCGGACGTCGCGGTGCTGGTCCGGGTCGTCCCAGGCGGCGGCGATGAGGGCCAGCGCGTCCGGGACGTGGTTGTGCAGCAGGATCCGCAGCGCCTCCTTCCGCGCGGTGATCTTCCCGTCGGTCAGCACGGGTCCGAGCGTCGCCGCCAGCGCGGACGGCGGCGCGAACCGGGCCGCGCGGGTCGCGGCGTACGTCGTCCCGACGAGCGGCGGCCTCCAGACGCGGGGCGAGGGACGCGCCGAGCCGGTGCTCGTCGCCGCGCCGCAGCGTCCGGCCGAGATCGCCGAGGTGGATGCTTCCGGAATGCCCGATCAGCCGGTCGGACAGGTCAAGCGCGAACAGCAGCAGGTCGAGCTCGTCGCGGACGGCGCCCTGCCGGGCGACGGCGGCGACGGCGGCGTCGTCGAGCCGGGCCAAGCGGTCCCGCACCGACCGCCGGTTGAGCAGTCCCCGCAGGTGGGTGCGGTAGCCGTCGGACAGCAGCAGGCGGAGCACGCGGGCCGGTTCGGCGGCGATCAGCCTGCCCGTGACGGCCTCCAGCGCGCTCGGCAGCGGCCCGGTGCGGACGTACCGTTCGAGCAGCGCGATCACCCGTCCGGGCGCGTGGCCCACGGTCGCGGCGACGCCGGGCGCGTGCACGAACCACCAGGCCGCGTGGACGCTCTCCGGCAGTTCGGCGAGCCGCCGCTCGGCGTAGTCGAGGACGACGTCCGGGTGCGACCGGCCCAGCGGTGCCCAGTTCGGGACGGCGTGCGCGAGCCCGTCGACCCGGCCCGCCGCGACGTCTCGGTTGCAGGCGGGCAGCAGCGCGGCGGCCTCGGCGTCGCCCCACCGTTCGGCGGCCGCGTCGACGAGCGCGTCGGCCAGGTCGGCGCGCCGGTACCGGCGGACGGCGTCGTACAGCGCGGAGCGGGCGGCGGCGGGCGCGTCGGCGAGACCGTCCAGGAACGGCGTCGCGTCGACGCCGAACCGGACGCCCAGCCGGATCGCCTCGCAGGCCAGCCCGGCGTCGGGATCCTGAACCGCCGCGCCGAGGTGCGCGAGTGACGCCTCGTCCCGCACCGCCGCCGCGACGAACAGCGCGACGGAACGTTCGTAGTACGCGCCTCGGGACAGGTCGTTCAGCAGGGCGGCGATCTCCGGTCCGCCGGTGTGACGGCGGAGGGCGGCCAGGCGCAGGCAGCGTTCGCGGTAGGGCAGCGGCTCGATCTCGGTCAGTAGTTCCTCGACGCGCATGGCGCGCCATCCTGCCCGATCAGCCAGACGTTTTCACCCGGTTTCTTCCCCGGTCGGCTCGGACGCGGCGCCCTACGTACGGCCGCCACGCCCCAACGTGGAATCGGTCGTCAGAGCAGGTGCGCGTTCGGTTTGCGGGCGCGAACGGCCAGGTCGGGCAGTTCGACGATCTCGACGCCCGCCGCCACGAGGATCTCGGCGCCCGTCCCCTCGGCGAACAGCGGCGGCTCCCGCCACGCGAACACGACGCGGCCGGCACCCGACCTGACGATCAGCTCCGCGCACGGGTGGGGACGCGACGCCCGCTTTCCGCACGGCTCCAACGAGCTGTACACGGTCGCGCCCGACAGGTCGGACTCCGTCTTGGCGAGCGCGGCCTCCTCGGCGTGGTCGTGCGGGGTGCGTTCCCGGGAGTGGCCACGGGCGATCTCGTGGCCGTCCGCGCCGACGATGACCGCGCCGACCGAGAACGCCGTCCGGGACGGCGGGCACAACGCCGCGAGATCGCAGGCCAGCGCCAGCCAGCCGAAGTCATCCACGCGCGCCCCCGACGAGGTAGCGCAGCAACGCGAGGTCGCCGATGCGGGTGACCTCCGCGAGACGCATGGGACGTTCCGGCGACTGCGGGAACACCCCCGACTGGACGAAGCGCGGCGCGGACGGGTCACCGATGAAGAACGGCGCGACGACCAGGTGCAGCTCGTCCACGGCCCCGTCCGTCAGGAACAGCGTGTGGACGCCTCCGCCGCCCTCGACCATCAGCCGCCGGACGCCCCGTCCCGCCAGGTCGCCGAGCATCGCCGCGAGCGTGAACGGGTCACCGGCGTCGACGACCTCGGCGACGCCGTCCAACCGGGGCGCCAGCTCGGCGGCCGTGCCGGACGGCGCGTACACCAGCTTCGGCGACTCGCCCGTCGTGAAGAACCGCGACCCGGGATCAAGGTCGCCGCTCCAGGTCAGCGTCACCTTCGTCAGGTCGGGCGGCAGGCCCCGCTCGGCCCGCCGCTCGCGCCGCCGCTCGGACTTCACCAGCAGCCTCGGGTCGTCGGCGCGGACCGTCCCGGCGCCGACCAGGATGGCGTCGCAGCTCGCGCGCACCGAGTCGACGCGGTCCCAGTCGGCGGCGCTGGACAGCCGCAGCCGCTCCGGGGACGCGTCGTCGATGTACCCGTCGGCGGACATCGCGCAGCTCAGTAGCACGTAGGGGCGGTCGCTCACGCCGTCACCCTAACGGGAGGCGGACACCACTCGAAGATTGTTTCGATCCGCTCCGGCGTTTCTGCGCGGGATGTGTCGGACGGGACGCCTATGGTTGCTGCGACATGCGACTCCTGCACACCTCCGACTGGCATCTCGGGAGATCCTTTCACCGGGAGGACCTGCTGTCCGCGCAGGCGGCGTTCGTCGACCATCTGGTCGCGACCGTCGAGGCGGAGCGGGTCGACTGCGTGCTGGTCTCCGGCGACGTCTACGACCGGGCGCTGCCCGCCGTCGACGCCGTCCGGCTGTGCGACGAGGCGCTGCGACGGCTCGCGGCCATGACCCGGGTCGTCCTGATCGCGGGCAACCACGACTCGGCCCGCCGCCTCGGGTTCGGCTCCGCGCTGATGGACGCCTCCGGTGTGCACGTCCGCGCCGACTTCTCCGCCGTCGGCGAGCCCGTCGTCATCGGCGACGCCGCCATCTACGGCATCCCCTACCTGGAACCCGAACTCGTCAGGCACCCGTGGGAACTGGACGAACGCAGCCACGCCGCCGCGCTGACCGAGGCCATGCGCCGCGTCCGCGCCGACGCCGCCCAACGTCGCGACCTGCGCTCGGTGGTGCTGGCACACACGTTCGTGACGGGCGGCGAGTCCAGCGAGAGTGAACGCGACATCTCGGTCGGCGGGTCGTCGCAGGTCGCCGCGTCGGTGTTCGACGGCGTCGACTACGCGGCGCTCGGCCATCTGCACGGCAGGTGGGCCATCAACGACCGCGTCCGCTACTCCGGCTCGCCGATCGCGTACTCGTTCTCGGAGGCCGCGCACGTCAAGGGGTCCTGGCTGATCGACCTGCGTGACGGCGGCGTCGGCGCGGAGTTCGTCGAGGCGCCGGTGCCGCGCCGCCTCGCCCGCGTCCGCGGCCGCATCGACGACCTGCTCTCCGACCCGTCGTATGACCGGCTGGAAGACCGCTGGCTCCAGGTCACGCTCACCGACCCGCGCCGCCCGTCCGCGGCGATGGAACGGCTGCGCCGCCGCTTCCCGCACACGCTCGTCCTCGGCTTCGACCCCGACGGCGGCGCGGCGGACGGCACCCGCACCTGGACCGACCGCGTCCGCGAACGCTCGCCGCTCGACCTCGCGGGCGACTTCGTCGCCGAGGTCACCGACGGCCCCGCGACCCCCGCCGAACGGGCACTGCTGCACGAGGCGTTCGAGGACTGCCGCCGCAAGGAGGCCATGGCGTGAGGCTGCACCGGCTGGAGGTCAGCGCGTTCGGGCCCTTCTCCGGGACCGAGGTCATCGACTTCGACGCGCTGTCCGACGCCGGGCTGTTCCTCATCCAGGGCCGGACGGGCGCGGGCAAGACCAGCATTCTCGACGCGGTGTGCTTCGCCCTGTACGGACAGGTCCCCGGCGTTCGGAACGCCGTGAAGGGCCTGCGCAGCGACCACGCCGAGCCCGCTGCCGGGCCCCGCGTCGTGCTGGAGACGACCGTCCGGGGCCGCCGCCTGCGGATCTCGCGCTCACCCGCGTGGGAGCGGCCGAAGCTACGCGGCTCCGGGACGACGACCGAGCACGCCAAGGTCATCCTGGAGGAGTTCGAGCACGGCGCGTGGACGGGCCTCACCACCCGGCTGGACGAGGCGGGCGACCTGGTGTCCCGGCTGCTCGGGATGACCGCCGTCCAGTTCTGCCAGGTCGCGCTGCTTCCCCAGGGCGAGTTCGCCGGGTTCCTGCGCGCCGGGGCGGACGAGCGCCGCAAGGTGCTGGAACGGCTGTTCGCCGCCGAGGTGTTCACGCAGGTCGAGAAGTGGCTCGCCGATCGCCGCGCCGCCACCGGACGCCGGGCCGCCGAGCTGGGCGCGACGGCGTCCTCGATCGCCGACCGCGTCGCCGAGACGACGGGCGCCGCGCCGCCACGCGGAGACCGGGCCGCCGTGCCCGCGCCGCGCCGCGCGGAGCCGCCGGTGGAGCCGTTCGCGGACGTGGCGGCGCTGCTCGCCTGGGCCGCCGAACTGGCCGCCGGGCACGAGGACGTCCGCGCCGCCGCCACCACACTTCGCGCGGAGGCGGCGGCCAGCCTGGAGAAGGCCCGCACCGCGCTGGACCATGCCAAAGACCTCGCCGACCGGCGGCGCCGCCACGCCGACGCCGTCGCCCGGCGGGACGCGCTGCGCGAACGCGCCGAGGAAAGGTCGCGCCTGGCGTCCCGGGTGGACGCCGCCGCCCGCGCCGACCGTGTCCTCGCGCTCATCAGGGACGTCCGGGCCCGGCACGACGAGGCGGTCCGGGCCCGCCGCTGGGCCGAGGAGACCCGGTCCGCGGTCGCCGAGCTGCTGCCGCCGAAGGCGCCGGACGACGTCATCGCCAAGGCCGAACGCGACCGCCGCGACGAGGCCGCCTCCCTTGAGGGACGGCGCGGCGCCGCCACCAGGCTCGAACAGATCGGCGACGAACGGGCGGAGCTGGCCCGCGAGCTGACCCGACTCGAACCCGAGGAGGCCCGGCTCGGCTCCCTGCTCGCCGACCTGCCGGGCCTCGTCACGGCGCGGCAGACCGAACTGGACGACGCCCGCGTCGCCGCCGCCGGGCTGCCCAGCGCCGTGGCCGCCGCCGACGCCGTCCGGCACCGGCTCGACGCGGCGCAGCGCCGCGACCGGGTCGAACAGCACCTCGCCGAGGCCGAAGCCGCACACCGGCTCCGCGTCGACGCGGCCCAAGCCGCGCGCGACCACGAACTCGACCTCCGCCAGGCACGTCTCGACGGCATGGCCGCGGCCTTGGCCGCAGAACTGAAGGACGGCGAACCCTGCCGGGTCTGCGGCTCCACCGAACACCCCGCCCCGGTCGACTCTCTGGGCGAGATCCCGACCGAGGAGCAGGTGGACGAAGCGCGGGCCGCCTTGGACAAGGCACAAGACGACCGCGAGATCAGCGCCCGCAGGGTGGAGTCACTCCGCACCGAACGCGACGGCCTCCTCGAAACCGCCGGTGAGGTCACCGCCGACTCGCTGGTCGGAGAGGTGGCCGAAGCCGAACGCGCCGTCCGCGACCTGGAGAGCCGTGCGGCCGAGGTCGACCGGCTGGAGGCCGCGCTCCACCGCCACGAACAGGACCTCGCCCACGCCCGCGACGAGCGCGACAAGGTCGCCGAGACCCTCGCCGGAAACCGCGCCGAAGACGCGAACCGCGCGGACGAGCAGGCCAGACTCTCGTCCGAACTGGACGAGGCGCGCGGCGACGACCCGACCCTGGAGGCGCGCATCACCCGGCTCGGCCGCGAGGCCGACGCGCTCGGCGCCGCGGCCGAGGCCCTGCGCGCGTCCGCCCGCGCCGCCCAGGAGCTGGCCGCCTCCCGCGCGAAGGCCGAGCGGGAGGCCACCGAACAAGGGTTCCGCACACCCGACGAGGCCGCCGAGGCCGCGCTGCCCGACGAAGACCAGGGCGACCTGCGCGACAAGCTCCGCCGCTTCGACGACGAGGAGGCCGCCGTCCGCGACCTCCTCGCCGACCCGGCGCTCACCTCTGCCGCCGCCGAGCCCGCACCCGACCTACCCGCCCTGGAGACGGCGCGACGAGCCGCGGACGACGCGCACACCCGCGCCGCGTCCGCCGCCGACCGCGCCCGGCACCGCTGCGACCGCCTCACCGAGCTGCGCCGTGAACTGACCGCCGCCGTCCGCGCGTGGCGGCCCGCCGCCGAGGCCCACGAGGTCGCCGAGCGGCTCGCGGGCCTCGCGTCCGGCAAGCACGCCGCGAACCGGCACGCCATGTCCCTGTCGGCGTACGTGCTGGCGGCCCGCCTCGAACAGGTCGTCGCCGCCGCGAACGAACGGCTGTCGCGGATGTCCGGCGACCGCTACGCCCTCGTCCACACCACCGGGAAGTCCGCGGGCGACCGCACGAAGGGTTCCGGGGGTCTCGGCCTACGCGTCGTCGACGCCTGGACGGGCCTCGATCGCGACCCGGTGACGCTGTCGGGCGGCGAGTCGTTCATCACCTCGCTGGCCCTGGCGCTCGGCCTCGCCGACGTCGTCACCGCCGAGGCGGGCGGCGCCGAAATCGGCACCCTGTTCGTCGACGAGGGCTTCGGCACCCTCGACGAGGAGACGCTCGACGAGGTCATGGACGTCCTGGACGGCCTGCGCGACGGCGGCCGGGCCGTCGGCATCGTCAGTCACGTCGCCGAACTGCGCGCCCGCGTCCCCGCCCAGCTCCGCGTCACCAAGCAACGCACCGGCTCCACGGTCACCATCGTCGCCTGACCGACTCAGTCGTCGTGCTCGATCCGCGCGGCCTCCAGATGGCCGACGCAGCGACCGAGGAGATCCTTCAACGTCGCGAGCTCCTCACCGCTGAACTCGGCGGCGAGGCCCCGCTCGACCCGCACCGCGTGGGCGTCGGCGTTCGCCAGCGCCGCCTCGCCGTCGGCGGTGAGCCGGGTCTCCAGGATGTTGCGATGCCACTCGTGCGGCGTGCGCTCGATCAGCCCACGCTCCTGGAGGTTCTTCAGGATCGTGCTCATCGTCGGCGGGGTGACCGAACAGGCCCGCGCGAGCGCGGCGGCGGACATGCCGGGGTTCTCGCCGAGGTGGAGGAGCGCCGCGTACTGCGGCACCGTCAGCCCGCTGGGTCTGAGCGCCGCGTTCTTGGCCCCGTGCAGTGCCTGCTCGGCGCGCTTGAGGTAGGAGCCGATCCGCTCTGACGTGGGCATCGAGGTCATTTCCGCATGCTATCGAGCCCATCGAACAGAAGACCCTTGACGTATATTAGGGTCCTAACTAATATACGAACGCTTGCTAATGCATCAACTCGAACGGAGACGCATGTCCCTGCTCCACCGCTTCACCACTCCGATGGCCATCGCGATCGGAGCGGCCGTCCTGCCGCTGTCCGTAGCCTCGGCCCCGACGGCGGTCGCGGCCGTCCACGCCCAGACCTCCCACGCGCGGATCTCCCCGGCCTACGTGCTGCCGGGCGACCACGTGTACCCCGAGGGCATCGCAGCCGACCCCCGAGGCGGCGCCCTGTACGCGGGTTCGTACCAGGACGGCACCGTCTACCGAATGCGGCCGGGCCACCGCGTGGCCGAGGTGTTCCTCCCGGCGGGCACCGACGACCGCCACACCGTCAACGGACTGAAGGTCGACCGCGCCGGACGGCTGTGGGTGACCGACTCCACGACAGGCGTCTCGGTGTACGACACACGAAGCCGCCGCCTGCTGGCCCAGTTCGACGTCCCAGGCGAGGACGCCCGGTTCGTCAACGACCTGGCCGTCGCCCCGGACGGCACCGCCTACATCACCGACAGCGCCCGGTCCGTCGTCTACCGCGTCACCCCACGCGACCTGGCACGGGCACGCGGAGGCAGGGCCACCCTGGTCCCGCGCTTCGACCTGGACGACATCGTCGACCCGCACAAGACCGGTGACTTCACTCTGAACGGCATCGTGGCCGACCCCACCGGCCGCTTCCTCATCACCACCGACTCACACGGCGCCGACCTGTACCGTCTGGACACCATCACGGGGGCTGCCCAGAAGGTCGCCCTACACGGCGGCGACGCACGCAACGCCGACGGCCTGGAACTCCAGCACGGACGCCTGTGGATCGTCCACAACATCGACAACGCCATCAGCCGCTGGCGGGTCGCCCGCGACGGCACGTGGGCCCGCCGCGAACGCATTCTGTCCGACCCGTCGCTCCAAATCCCGACGACCCTCGTCCGCCGCTCGGGAACCCTCTACGTAGTGCGCTCCCAGTTCGACAAGGGCGGCCCCATGGGCGACGGCACGCCCCAAATCCCCTTCACCATCGCCGCCGTCCACAACTTCTGACCGACCAGGCGACCCGAGCAAGCCAGTGAACGTGGAAGATTCGGGAGCCGCCGAACGGGGGAACGGGGGAGTCAGAGGTAGAGGCCGGTGCCGTGTTCGGGGCGTTCGCTGGCTATGGCGTGGACGTCGCGTTCGCGCATGACCAGGTAGTTCTCGCCCTGGATCTCGACCTCGAACTGGTCGCCGGGGTGGAACAGGACGCGGTCGCCGACCTTGACGACGCGGGCGTGGTGGCCGACCCCGCACACCTCGCCCCACACCAGGCGGTTGCCCTGCTCCGCCGTCGCGGGGATCACGATGCCGCTGGTGCTGCGGCGCTCCCCGCTGTCCTTCTCAACCTTGATCATGACCCGGTCGTGGAGCATCTGGACTTCGAACTTCGGCTCGGACACGCTGGGGAGTTTATCCGCCCGCGCCGATCAGGGCGTTCCACGAGCTTGTGATGATCTCCGGCAGCGAGGAGCGCTCCGGGTGCCAGCCGAGGTCGGACTGGGCGGCGCCCGGATCGCACACCAGGATGGAGGCTTCGGGTCGCGGCGGGCGGCGCAGGGTGGGCACGGGGCGGCCCGTCGCCTCCTCGACGGCCGCGATGACCTCGTGGACGGCCGCGCCCGCGCCGGTCCCGACGTTGTAGACCCTGTTCTCGCCGAAGCGGACGGACTCCAGGGCCTTGAGATAGGCGGCGGCCAGGTCGTCCACGTGGAGGTACTCGCGGACCGCCAGGCCGTCGCCGTTGATCTCCAGGTGCGGTGCGCGTCCGGCGGCCACGGCGAGCGCCTTCGGGATCAGCCGGGTCTGGTCGGGGTCGACGCGGCCGTCCACCGAACCGGCGACGTTGAACGTGCGGAGGACGACGGCGCCGATCGCGCCCGTCCGGGCGTGGAACCGCACGGTCTGCTCGGCGGCCAGCTTCGACGCGCCGTACGGGCTGGCGGGCGCGGTGCCCTCGTCCTCCGGGATCGGCTGCCGCTCCGGCGTCCCGTACACGGCGGCGGTCGAGCCGAACACCAGTCGCGTCTCGCCGACGGCCTCCAGCAGGTTCACGGTGCCCTGCACGTTGGCGGTGAAGTACCGGAGGGGGGCGTCGAACGACTCGCGGACGCGGGTGAGCGCCGCGAGGTGGCACACCCCGTCGTAGGGACCCTTCGGCAGCCCGCCGGGGTCGAGGAGGTCGCCGTGGACGGGGCGAACTCCGTCCGGCACGGCGGCGTCCCGCCGCACCAGCCCGTCGACCTCGTAACCGGCCGCGACCAGCCGCCGCGCGACCGCGTATCCGACGTAACCCGCCGCTCCGGTCACCAACACCCGCATTCGACGCTCCTGTCGCTCTGTACCCAGGTCGCTCCGTACACAGGTAACCCTGTGCGGGCGGGCTACTTGTACTTGCGGCCGGTATTGGACGACAGGCGGGTGAGCAGTCCGCGGGGTATGAGGCGGGTCGCGGCGATGAGCGCCTTGTACTGCGCGCCGGGGATGCTGACCTGGACGCCCCGCCGCAGGTCGCGGAGCCCGGCGGCGACGACGTCGTCCTTGTCCAGCCACATGAAGTCGGGCAGGTCTGACATGTCCATGTTGGCGCGGTCGTGGAACTCGGTGTGCACGAAACCCGGGCACAGTGCCATCACGCGGACGCGGCCCTGGGAGCGCCGGGCGATGTCGGCCGCGACGCCCTGGCTGAAGCTCACCACCCACGCCTTGGACGCCCCGTACGTGCCGCGCGCCGTGAACGCCGCCGCCGACGCCACGTTGATGATGCCGCCGCGTTCCCGCTCCAGCATTCCGGGCAGGGCGGTGTGGGTGAGTCGCAGCACGGCCTCGCAGTGCACCTTCAGCATCGTGATCTCGTCCGACACCGGGACGTCCAGGAACACGCCCCTGTTGCCGAACCCGGCGTTGTTGACGAGCAGGTCGACGTCGCGGACGCGCCCCTCCGCCGTGGCCAGGCCGTCGTCGGTGGACAGGTCGGCGGGCAGGGCTTCGGCGCGCACCGCGTACCGGTCGTGCAGGTTGGCGGCGGTCCGGTCGAGCCGCTCGGCGTCGCGGGCCAGCAGGACCAGGTCGAATCCGTCGGAGGCGAGGCGGCGGGCGAAGGCGGCGCCGAGCCCCGCGGTCGCGCCGGTGATGAAGGCGGTCGGCATGGCCTCGACCCTAACTCGGGAGTCCCCGGCGGACTGATGGGACCTTCTGGAAGGATCACCACATGTCCGACGATCTCCAGGCCCATCTGGACGCGCTGAAGGCGCCTCGGCCGACGCGCGCATGGCGTCGCCGCACGTTGGAACTGCTGGACGACCCCGCCGCCCGCGACGAGGTGCTGCACCGGGTCCGCCGGTACGCGACGAAGGACCCGAACCCCGTCGGCGGGCGGCCGTTCTCCGACGCCTCGCTGCGGAACGACCCGGGCGCCCGCGGCCGGGTCTGGGCCGCCGCGCTCCTCGGCGACCCTGGAACGATCCCGCTGCTGGACGTGATCGTGCGCCGCGCAGCCGGGGTGACCCGCGACTTCGAGCCGTCCGCCCGGCTGGCGGGCGCGGCGGTCAACGCGCTCGCCGAGTTCAGCGACCCGCACGCGCTCGACGTGCTGCGCGGGCTGCGGCGCGACGTCCGCTACCCGGGGCTCGGCGCCCAGATCGGGACGGCCGTCGAGACGGCGGCGGCCCGGCGCGGCATCACGCCCGCGCAGCTCGTGGAGCGCGGCGTCCCGAGACACGGCCTGTGCCGGGACGGCTCGCTGGCCCTGGACATCGGCGCCTACCAGGCGGTGCTCGTCATCGAGGACCCGCTGACCGTCCGGCTCACCTTCACCGGCGCGGACGGTCGCCCCATGCGGACCGTGCCCGGCGCGCTCAAGGTCCCGTTCGCCGAGCGGATCAAGGAGCTGAAGATCCTGGTGAAGCGGGTCCGCGCGACCCTGGCCGCCGAGCGGGTCCGGGTCGAGGCGCTGATGGCGGTCGAGCGCGTCTGGACGTACGGGGAGTGGTGCCGGCACTACCGCGACCACCCGGTCACCGGGGTGGTGGCGTCCGGGCTGATCTGGGAGTTCGAGGGGCCGGACGGGAGCTGGCACGCCGCCACGCCCTGCGAGGACGTCCTGGTGACGGTGGACGGCCGCGCCCATCCCGTCCCGGCGGGCGACGCGCGGGTCCGGCTGTGGCATCCGGCGCGGGCGGTCCCGGGCGCGGTGCGGGCCTGGCGGGCGTTCGTCGCCGACAACCGGATGACGCAGCCGTTCCGGCAGGCGTTCCGCGAGACCTACCGGCACGCCCCGGCCGAGTCGTCGGGGAGCCTCGCCTGCGGGTGCTTCGACGGGGAGGTCAGCCGCGTGTTCGCCGAGGGCCGGTGGCGGGTGCGCTGCCACCATGACGCCGGGCACGGGCGCGGCGAGGTGCGGTTCGACCGCCGGGTCGCCGGACGGTGGCGGGAGACGGCCCCGGCGGACGTGCCGCCGCTGGTGTTCAGCGAGGGCACCCGGGAGTCGGACCTGTTCATCCGGGTCGCGTCGATCGCGGACGAGTCCCCGTTCGGCGAGTTGTCGGCGACGGCCGAGATCCGCGGGGACGCGCTGCGCCGCGTCCTGCCGCACACGAGGATCGCGGACCGCTGCGCGATCGACGGCCGGTTCCTCGTCGTCCGCGGCGAGCTGCGCGACTACAAGATCCACCTCGGGTCGGGGGGCGTGCTGATGGAGCCGGGCGAGGCCAGCCTGCGGGTCGAACCGTCCCGGAAGCTCGGGATGCGGGGCCTGTTCGTGCCGTTCGAGGACGAGCACCTCACCCGGATCGTCGGCACCGCGTTCCTGCTGGCCGCCGACCACCGGATCACCGACGAGACCGTCCTGCGCCAGATCAGGCCGCGGCTGAGCCCCGCCGTGAGTTGAGCCCGGCCCGGCCGTCAGCTGATCGGGCCCGTCAGCTGATCAGGCCGTACTCGTGGGCGCGCAGGCCCGCCTGGAAGCGCGAGTCGGCGTCCAGCAGCGTGAGGATCTCGGCGACGCGGCGGCGGTAGGTGCGCAGCGCCATGCCGAGGCGGCGGGCGGCGGCCTCGTCCTTCAGCCCGCCAGCGAGCAGCCGCAGGATGTGCAGGCTCTCGTCCGACAGCGCGGGCGGCCGGTCGCGGCGGTAGTCGGCCAGGTCGATCGAGGTGTCCCAGGTGGCCTGGAACAGCGAGACGACGCCCTTGACGACGCCCGGCGACCGCACCACCGTGTACTCGCGCACGCCCCGCTCGGGCGGTCCCGCGAGGATCGCGATCCGCCGGTCGATGAGGATGGTCTCGTGCGGGAGGGCGGCCGTGCAGATCCGCACGTGGGCCCCGGCCCGCGCCAGCTCCACGAGATGCCGTTCGGACTCCTCGTCCGCGAGGGCCGCCGGGTTGTACAGCTTGTGGGTGACGGGCTTCGGGCCCTTCCGGCACCGTTCGGCGACGAACCGTTCCCGGTGGCCGGGCATCGCCCAGGTCGTCAGGTCCGTGGCGGCGCAGGCGAACTCCTCGCACGCCAGGAACAGCCGTCCGGCGCGTTCGCCCAGCTCGGCCTCGCCGCGCAGCACGACGTTGCGCTCCAGATCCACGCTCATCGCCTCCCAGTGTGCCACGCCGCCGGTGGCAGCAACCTGCCAGCGGTTCGGCGTCGCCGGGTGCCCGCAGCACAGTGGGACGCATGACGACGACACAGACCACTCCAGGTGGGCATTTCGACATCGGCGGGGACCTGCGGGTCGCCCGGATGGGGTTCGGCGCGATGCGCCTGGCCATCAGCGGACTCGACGGTCCGCCCAATGACCGCGACACCGGCCTGAAGGTCGTGCGCGGGGCCGTCGAGCTGGGCGTGGACCATATCGACACCGCCGCGTTCTACTACGTCCAGGACGGTCCCGCCGCCAACGAGATGATCCGCGCGGCGCTCGCCCCCTACCCGGACGGGCTGGTGATCGCCACTAAGGTCGGCCCGTACCGGGGGCCGGACGAGCGGCACCCGTCCGGGGAGATCCCCGCGTCCGGGCTGCGGGCCGAGGTGGAGCGGAACCTGCGGGAGCTGGGCCGCGACCACCTCGACCTCGTCTACCTGCGGCCGGGCGGTATGGAGGAGCCGACGGACGCGCCGATCGGGGAGCGCTTCGCCGTCCTGGCCGCCCTCCGCGAGGAGGGGATCATCCGGCACCTCGGGGTCAGCCACGTCAGCATGGCGCAGTTCGCCGAGGCCCGGGAGATCGCGCCGGTCACGGCCATCCAGAACCGGTTCGACATCACGCAGCCGGAGGACACCGAGCTGCTGGCCCTCTGCGAACGCGAGGGCATCGCCTACGCGCCGTACTTCCCGCTCGGCGGGTTCGGCGTCCCCGACGACGACCGTGTCAACACGATCGCGGCCCGGCACGGCGCCACCCCCGCGCAGGTGCTGCTCGCGGGCCTCCTCGCGCTCTCCCCGGTGATGCTGGCGATTCCCGGCACCGGCTCCCCGGCCCATCTGGAGGAGAACATGGCCGCCGCCGGAATCGCCCTCACCCCGGACGACCTGGCCGTTCTCTCGCGGCGGGACGACGCCCCGTACCCCCCGGAAGGGCCCGTGGTGCGCGGACGCTAGCCGCCGGTCGCCGGTGGCCGCCGCCGGGGCCTACCCTGTTACGCGCCTGCGGATCAAGGGGGAGCGCGATGTCGGCGACGCGGCTGCTGGTGCTCGGCGGCGTGCGGCGGTTCGGACGGGCCCACGGCTACGAGATCCGCCGCGAGCTGATCTCGTGGGGCTCGGACGAGTGGGCCCACGTCAACCCCGGTTCGATCTACCACGCGCTCCGCCAGCTCGCCAAGGAGGGCCTGCTGCGCGAGCACGAGGTGGAGGAGAGCGACGCGGGCCCGCCGCACACCGACTACGAGATCACCGACGCGGGCCGCGCCGAGTTCCTGCGGCTGCTGCGCTGCGCCCTCGCCGCCGTCGACGTCCGGCACCCGGAGATGCTGACGGCGGGGCTCGGGTTCCTGACCGAGCTGCCGCGCGCCGAGGCCGTCCGGCTGCTGCGCGAGCGGCTGGACGGCCTGGCGGTGCGGCGCTCGTCCGTGGCCCCGCACCGCGAGGCGCGGGACCCGGACGACCACCTGCGCGAACTGTTCGGCTGGTGGGTCCACTCCGCCGACTACGCCGCGGACTGGACGCGCGGCCTGATCAGCCGCCTGGAGTCGGGCGCCTACGTCATGGCCGACGACTCCTCGCCCACCTCGGGTTCGGGCCCGTCGCCCGGCTCGTCGGCCGCGCCCGTCAGGTTCCAGCCGCCCCGGCGGCGCAGGACGAGCACGAAGTAGACGACCGTTACGGCGATGACGCCGATGGTCACGTACAGGCTCGGGCGTCCGATCTCCGGGTCCTTGGCGCTCTGGTAGATGACGTAGACGAGGGCGCAGAGCGCGGCGACGGGCGCGACCGGGAACCACGGCATCTTGTACCTGGCGTGCGCGGTGGTCCCGTTGCGGCGGCCCACGATCACCGCCAGGCACAGCGCCCCGTACACGGCGACCAGGGACGTCCCGGTGACCACGAGCAGGAACTTCTCGTCCAGGAAGCACGCGGCGGCGCTGAGGATCCCGGTCAGGATCGTCGCGATCCACGGGGTGCCGAAGCGCGGGTGGATCGACGACAGCGCGCTGTCGATCTTCGGCGTCCAGGTGCGGTCCCGGCCCGAGCTGAAGATCAGCCGGGCGGTCAGCAGCATGATGGCGATCACCGCGTTCAGGATGGCGAGCGCGATGGCCAGGCTGATCACGGTGTTGAGGGTGTCCCCGCCCTGCGCCGTGATGAAGTACTCCATCATGTTGTCGGAGTGCAGCAGCTCGTTGACGTCGGGCGCGCCGAGCAGCACCGCGGTGATCGGGATCAGCTCCGCCGCGACCGTGATGCCGAGGGCCCACAGGACGGTCCGGGCCACCGCCCGGTGCGCGTCGTGGGTCTCCTCGCCGAAGTACACGGCCGAGCCGTACCCGTTGTAGGAGAAGATCGCGACGGCGGTGGCCGCCGCGATCAGTCCCGCCGACGCCGCGGTGAGGCCCCCGCCGTCCCCCGCGACGACCGGATTCGTGATCAGGTCGGTGAACGGCCGCTCCACGTTGAGGAAGCCGAGCGCCGACAGCACGATGAGGGCGATCATCTCGATCGCCAGGAAGACGCCGGTGACCACCGCGTTGACCTTGATGTCGAAGATCGCGATGACGGTGGCGACGGCGACGGTGATCGCCGCGACGACCGGGGCGTTCAGGCCGTCGATCAGGACGCCGAGGTAGGTGCCGACGCCGAGCGCGATCACCGCGAGGATCAGCAGCTGGGTGATCAGGATCAGGCCGAGCACGACGAAGCCGGGCATCCGGCCGAGGGTGCGGCCGACGATCGCGTACTCGCCGCCGGTGAGCGGATACGCCGACGACAGCTCGGCGTACACGAACGCCATGAAGATGCCGACGACGCCCGCGGCGGCGTAGCTCCAGAACGCGCCGGTGCCCGCCTGCGAGATCACTCCCGGCGCGATGATGAAGACGGAGGACGCGGGCGTGATCGCCGACAGCACGATGAGCAGCGCGCCGACCGTCTTCAGTCCGCGATGCAGCGCGGGCCGGTGGTCGGTGGCTGGGGGTGGACCGATCTCGGGTGCGGCCACAACGGGCACCTCCTCGACTCGAATTCTTCGAACGAGTATCAAAGAACGACCCGTCACCCGGTCAAGCATCGAGGACATAACATCTTGGTCTCGGCTTTTATGGTCGGGAACCTGACTCACGCTGGGGAAATCTGACTTGCATTGTCTGAAGGATCTTCGGAGAATGAGCCCATGGCCCGACCCAGCAGAGCCCACGAACGGCGCGCCGACCTCGTCGCCGCCGCCCGCCGCGCGGTGCTCGACCGCGGCATGCTCGACCTGCGGCTGCGCGACGTGGCCGAGGAGGCGGGGCTCTCGTCGGGGTCCGTCCTGTACTACTTCCCGACGCTGACCGACCTGCTGCGCGAGGTGCAGCGGGAGGCCGTCGACCGGTTCTGCGCCGCCCGCGAGGAGGCCGTCCGGGCCGTGCCCGACCCGCGCGACCGGCTCATCGCCATGATCCGCAGTGGCCTGCCGTCGGGCCCGGACGACGAGCTGTGCGTGCTGCTGTACGAACTCGGCACCGTGGCGCGCCGGGAGGCGTCCTACGCCGCCGAGCACATCCGGCTGTACGAACGGCAGGTCGGCATCTACGCCGGAATCCTGGACACCGGCGCCGCCACCGGCGCGTTCACCCTGACCCGCGACGCCGGAACCATCGCGCGCAACCTCGTCGCGCTGGAGGACGGCTACGGCCTGCACATCACGATGGCCGTGCCCACCGTCGACACCGCGCGGGCCGAGGCCCTCCTGCTGGCCGCCGCGTCCGACGCAACCGGCCGTGACCTCAGCACACTCCCGGATCAGGAAGGTGACCGATGACCCGAGCCCGCGCCTTCGGCCTGCCGTTGCCCGGCACGCCAGGCCCGCACAACGCGATCACCGACGTCCCCGGCATCGAGGTCGGCTACACGACGCTGCTCTCCGGGGACGGGCCGCTCCGCCGGGGCGAGGGCCCCGTCCGCACCGGCGTCACCGCGATCCTCCCGCGCGGCCGGACCGGTCTCCTGCGGGGGGACGACCCCCCGCAGCCCCCGGAACGGACCGGGTTCCTCGACCCGTGCGCCGCCGGGATCTACTCCCTGAACGGCAACGGCGAGATGACCGGGTCGCACTGGATCGCCGAGACCGGCGCGTTGGCCCTGCCGGTCATGATCACCAACACGCACGCGGTCGGCGCGTGCCATCGCGGCGCGATCGACTGGGCGGTGCGCGAGAACCCCGGCTTCGAGGAGTGGATGCTGCCCGTCGTCGCCGAGACCTGGGACGGCTACCTCAGCGACATCAACGGCGACCACGTCCGGCCCGAGCACGCCGTCGCCGCGATCGACGCGGCCGCGCCCGGCCCCGTCGCGGAGGGCTCCGTCGGCGGCGGGACGGGCATGAACTGCTACGGGTTCAAGGGCGGCACCGGCACGGCCTCGCGGGTCGTGCGGTACGGGGACGACTCCTTCACGGTCGGCGTCCTCCTCCAGGCCAACTTCGGCTCCCGCCCGCAGCTCACCGTGTGCGGGGCGCCCGTCGGCGCCGACCTCGGCGACGACAACCCGATGGAGGACGACGACTGGCTCGCGCGGCCCGGCACCGGGTCGGTCATCGTCGTCGTCGGCACCGACGCGCCGTTCCTGCCCGGCCAGTGCACGGCCCTCGCCCGGCGCGTACCGCTGGGCCTCGCCAGGACCGGCACCTACGGGCAGCACGGGTCGGGCGACATCTTCCTCGCCTTCTCCACCGCCAACCCGGGCGCGATCACCGGCGGCTTCGAGGTGGGCGAACCCGGCTACGACACGATGCGGTTCGTCCAGTGGAACCGGATCGACCCGTTCTACGAGGCCGTCGTGGAGGCCGTCGAGGAGGCGGTGCTGAACGTGCTGCTCGCCTCCCGCACCATGATCGGGCGGGACGGCAACCGCTCCCCGGGCCTGCCGCACGACCGCCTGCGCGACCTGCTCACCGCCCGCGGCGTCCTCTAGCGGCTACGTGTCGACGAAGGTCCGCGGGACGATCACGCGCAGCGCGTTGCCGCGCAGCCGGATCGACACGGGTGTGCTCCCGCGGATCTCGCCGTCGACGTCCACCCGCATCGGCGGATCGGTCTCGATCTCGACGTGCGCGGTGGTGGTGAAGGCGTCCTCGTCCAGCGTCCGCCACTGCCCGGTCAGGATGTGCCGGGCCGTCGCCGACGCCAGCCGCAGCCGCCGCTCGTCGCCCAGCCGGTAGACCGCCAGCAGCCGGTCGTCGGGGCTGGCGTCGCGGGCGATGCGGCGCCCGCTGTGGTGCGCGCCGTTCGCGACGTTCAGCTGGTGCGTGACCAGCTCCGTGGTCTCGCCGTCGACGGTGATCCGCGCGGTGAACGCCCGGTGCCGGGGCAGCAGCCGCGCCGCCGTCAGCGCGTACGCCGGACGGCCGAGGAACCGCTTCAGCGCGTGCGGGACGTTCTCGGCGACCTGTACCGAAATGCCGAGGCTCACCATGTTCGCGAAGATGTGCTCGCGGTCGCCCGCCGGTCCCTCGCCCTGCGGGTCGCCGGTGCTCGCGAACCAGCCGACGTCCACGTCGGCGACCTTGCCGCCGCCGGGCCCGTCGACGGCGAGCGTCCGGACCGCGCCCGGCAGGTCCATGGGCAGCTCCAGGCTGCGCGCGAAGTTGTTGGTGGTGCCGAGCGGCAGCACCCCGAGCGCGATGTCGCGGTGCGCCAGATGCCCGACCGCCTCGGCGACCGTGCCGTCCCCGCCGCCGACGACCACGAGGTCGGGTTCCAGCGCGAGGACGTCGGAGAACAGCTCCCGCAGCCGGGTCGGGTCCGTCACCGGGAACACGTGGACGAAGTCGACACCGGCCTCGCGCAGCATCCCGCGGGCCCGGCCATAGAGCCTGCGGCCCCGCCGCGACCTGGCGTTGATCACCAGCGCGGCCCGTCCGCCGCCGCGGATGGCCGACTCCAGCTCCGCCTTGCTCCGCATCTCGACGCTCCGCATCTCGGCCCCGGACCCCCTCCTCGTCGCGTCACCCTACCCGGCCCGGCAGGAACCGAACTTCGATGGAAGTTTTGTCAACCGATGGCGCGCAGTTGAAACACCGTCCCAAGTGGGAACCATTGAAGGAGAGACACATCTGAATGACGGGGCGTGAACATGGGGCTGCGCGAGTCGGCGGGAGAACGTTCCATCCAGGGGGCCGACGACGGCGCGGCCGTGGTCGCGGAGCAGCGTCCGCGCCGCCGCGTCCTCGACCTCGCCGTCCGGTCACCGGTCCTCGACGACACCGTGCACGCCCGGCTGCTGCTGCCCCGCCACTGGGCACGGGACGCGGCGCGGCGCTGGCCCGTCCTGTGGCTGCTGCACGGCGCGGGCGTCGGAGCCGACCGCCACACCGCGTGGAGCGACCACACCGACATCGAGGAGCTCACCGAGGACGCCGACGTCATCGTCGTCATGCCGGACGGAGGCCCCTGCGGCAACTACACCGACTGGTGGAACCGCGGCGACGGCGGCGCCCCGAAATGGGAGACGTTCCACCTTGCGGAGCTGCGGCAGATCCTGGAACGCGGTTACCGGGCCGGGTCCGACCGCGCCGTCGCCGGGAACGCGATGGGCGGCCTCGGCGCGATGGCGTACGCGGCGCGGCACCGCGGGATGTTCCGGGCGGCGGCCTCGTTCAGCGGGCCCGTCCACACGCTGCACCGTGACCCGGACGGCCTGGACGTCGCCGACCTCGTCGAACTGGGCGTCGCGATCGGCGCGTCGTCCCTCGACTGGACGGACGTGTGGGGCGACCCCGCCGAGCAGCAGACCGTGTGGCGGCAGCACAATCCGTACGACCTGGCCGGACGGCTCTCGGGCGTCCGGCTGCACCTGAGCGCGGGGGACGGCGAGCCCGGCCCGTACGACCCGCGTCCGTCCGCCACTGACAGGGACGTCGTCGAGAGCCTGGTCTCCACCGTCTCGCGGGAGTTCGCGGCCAAGCTCGGCAAGCTCGGCATCCCCGTCACGACCCGCTTCTACAAGGGCACCCACACCTGGCCGTACTGGCGCCGCGAGCTCCGCGCCGCGCTGCCCGGCCTGCTGGAGGAGATCAGCTGAGCCCGGGTCAGTGATCGCAGGACGTGTTGCCCGCGTGCTCGTGCGTGTCGTCGTCGTCCGACACGTGCCGGGGGCCGTGCGAGTCGGAACAGTGGCCGTGGGCGCCGCCGGTCGGGTCGCCCACATGGTCGACCTCCAGCGTCGTGTGCGTGATCCCGTACGCGCCGCGCAGGAGTTCCTGGAGATCGCGGCGGACGGCGTGGCAGTCGCCCCCGGCGTCGACGAGCACATGCGCCGACAGCGCCGGATAGCCGGAGCTGACCTCCCAGACATGCAGGTCGTGGACCTCCTGGACGCAGGGCCGCCCGGCCAGCCTGGTGCCCAGTTCGGCCGGGTCGATGCCGGTCGGCGCGGCCTCCATCAGCACGCGGCCCGCGTCGCGCAGCAGCCCGTACCCGGCCTTCAGCATCAACGCGGCCACCACCAGCGACGCGATCGCGTCGGCGCGGGCGAAGCCGGTCGTCCACACCACGAGCCCGGCGACGGCGGTGGAGATGAACGCGAACAGGTCGTTCAGGATGTGCTGGAACGCGCCCTCGACGTTCAGGCTGCGCCGGTCGGCCCGGCTGATCAGCATGGTCGCGGCGACGTTGACGGCGATGCCCGCGAGGGCCGTCCAGAACACGAACTGGCCCTCGACGTCGTGCGGGTCGACCAGCCGCCGGACGCCCTCGTACAGGAAGTAGACCGTGAGCAGGATCAGCGTCAGCCCGTTCAGCTGTGCCGACAGGATCTCGGCGCGGCGCAGCCCATAGGTGAACCCGGCCTTCGGCGGACGCGCGGCGATGCGCATCGCGACCAGCGCCAGCGCGATCGCGAAGGCGTCGGTCATCATGTGCGCGGCGTCGGTGATCAGCGCGAGCGACCCGGCGAGCAGCCCGATCGTGACCTCGACCGCCATGTAGAGGACGATCAGGACGAGCGCGCCACCGAGGAGACGGCGGTCGGCCCCCGGCGAGACCGTGTGCCCGTGCCCGTGGCCGTGCCCTTTCGCGGCGGACTCCCGGTGGCCGATCATGTGCCCTCCGTCCCGTGGCCGACGTGGGTGAGGGCGAGGTCGAGCAGCATCCGGACGTGCGAGTCGTCCAGCCGGTAGTAGGCCATCCGCCCGGCCCGGCGGACCCGGACGACGCGGTTGGCGCGCAGCAGCCGCAGCGCGTGCGAGACCGCCGACTCCGAGTTCCCGCAGGCGGCGGCGATGTCGCACACGCACATCTCGCCGCCCTCCAGCAGCGCGGTGATCACCCGCAGCCGTCCCGGGTCGGCGAGCAGCCCGAAGACCTGTGCCAGCTCCACGATCGTCTCCGCCTCGGGCAGGGACGCCGAGACGAGGGCGACCTTCGCGGGATCGACCACCCGGACGGCACAGGTCTCGGGCTCGGCCGCCACCGGCACGACATCTGACTGACTGCTCATATGAGCAAACATACCGTAGGTCGTTTCGTGGCCGGTTCCGGTCCCCGTCAGGCGAACGCGGCCATCGGCTCCCTGGCCGGACGCGGCGAGACCGGGCCCTCCGGCGCGACACCGCGCGTCGGCGTCCCTCCGTCGCCCCCGGTCACGGGGTCGCCCGTGCTCGGCCCGTCCGACGGCATGCCCGGCGAGGCGGGGGAGACACCGGGATCGGGCGTCTCCGTGCTCGGCGGCTCGGTGCCCGGCGACTCCGGCCCCGGCGAGTCCAGGCCGGAGTCGGACGGTGACGGTGAGTCGCTGGTCAGGCCCTCCGTCTCCGTGGGCGGCAACTCGGTCGGCGGCCCGTCGGACTCTCCCTCGCTCGCGCGGGGACGCTCGAACCCCATCGTGGCCTCCGGATCGACGAGGACGAACGTGACGATCGGCCCCTTCCTGGAATCCCTCGGCAGGACCTCGGTCACTTTTCCCTTCGCGAATCCCGGCCAGGATCGGCCACTGTAGGACGAGGCCCGAACCGACAACCCTTCCTCCGGTCGCGTCAAAGGATTGCCACAATTGCACTTAACCACGGGCACTCCGTAACCATTGATCAAAACGCCCATTCCGGCCTGAAGGACGGCGGGCCCGCTCGTCGCCTTCCCGTCCCGGAACCCGTGGTTGGTGACCAGCGTGTCGAAGCGCAGCAGCACCGGCGTCAGCTGCGACACGAACCGCTCGATATCGCTGACGGCGATGCCGTGCACGTCCGCCCACGCCCGCGCCTTGTCCGGGTTCGCCCGCAGGAACGCGATGAGTTTACGCTGGTCACAGGTGGACGCCTGGCGTGTACCGCCGTACAGGCCGGGCGCGTCGCCGTCCTGCGTCCCGCCCACGACCGGCCGCTCCTTGATCTTCAACTGGTCGGTGTCCGCCGCCCGCGCGTACGGGTCGGGGCCGGGGGTGCCGACCGTCAGCCTGGTGATGTTCGCGGCCGTGTTCCCGCAGCCGGTCAGCGCGCCCGCCACCAGCGCGAGGGCCGCCGCCACCACGAACCCGCCCCACGCGGAAGCGCCGCCCGGCCCGGGGGAAACCCCGCGCCGGCGAAATAGCGAATGGATGTCAGGCATGATTCCTCTCCCGCTTCGGGCTCGCCGAACCTATACTCTTGGATGCCGGGCGGAGCGGTTTTGTGCCCGGCGGAAACCGCAAACTTTCCGCCGACCGCCAAGCCGGTATCGGGGATCCGACGGGGGTTGTGAATGGCGCACCCGATTCCGCTCACCGCCGCCGACCCCACCCGGCTCGGCGGCTGGGAGCTGCTCGGCCGGATCGGCACCGGCGGCCAGGGCGTCGTCTACCTCGGCCGCCCCACCGCGCGTCCGGTCCCCGCGCCCCGCGACAGCCCCGACCGTGTGGCCGTCAAGTTGCTGCACGCGCAGCTGCTCGGCAACACCGGCGCGCGGGAGCGGTTCGTCCGCGAGCTGGCCCTCCTCCAACGGGTCGCCGGGTTCTGCACCGCGCAGATGCTCGACGCCGACATGGCGGGCGACCGGCCCTACATCGTCAGCGAGTACGTGCCGGGCCGCTCACTGCGCCACCTCGTCGAGGAGGAGGGCCCGCGCACCGGCGCCGACCTCGACCGCCTCGCGATCAGCTCCGTCACCGCGCTGTCGGCGATCCACCGCGCGGGCATCGTGCACCGCGACTTCAAGCCGCAGAACGTCCTGATGGGCCCGGACGGCCCCCGCGTCATCGACTTCGGCGTCGCCCGCGCCTTCGACACCGGCGCCACCCTGACCAGCCAGGTCGTGGGCACCCCCGCCTACATGGCGCCCGAACAGTTCACCGGCCGCGTCAGACCGTCCACCGACCTGTTCGCCTGGGCGACCACCATGCTGTTCGCCGCCACCGGCCGCCACCCCTTCGCGGGCGGCCCGCTCCCCGCCGTGATGTACCGCATCATGCACGAGACCCCCGACCTCCGCGTCCTGCCGCCCCCTCTCGCCGACGTGGCCGCCGCCTGCCTGGCCAAGAACCCAAAGGACCGCCCGACCACCGAAGACGTCCTCCTCTGGCTCCTCGGCGACCACACCCCACACCCGCTCAACCCCTCTGAGCGCCGAGACTCCACCACGGCCCGGTACCCCCCGCCGTTCGCCCAGTCCGAGACGGCCACCACCACACCGCCCCTCCCACGCACCGCCGCCGAAGCGGACCCTGGCACGTTCCGCGAACTCGATCCAAGAACAACGCCGTTCAACCGCGCCCCCGCACCGGCCCGCGCAGACACGACGCCCCCACCGCCCATCGGCGGCGACCCCAGCGGAGCCGACCCCGGGACGTTCCGCGAGCTGTCTCCGCAACCGTTCACCCCGAACGCCGCCTGGCCAACGCCGGGCACAAGCACGCCGTCCCCGCCGGGCGCAGGAGGCTACGGGGAAGCAGACCCGGGGACGGTCCGTGAACTGCTCCCCGAAGCGACGCCGTTCGGCGGCGGTGCGGGGGTGGGCTGGGCGGGGGAGGGGCCGGAGGCGCGGCCGAGGCCTCGGGTGGTGGGGCGGGGAGTCGCGTTTGGGTTTGGGCTGGTGCTTGCCGGGTTGCTGGCGGCGCTCGATGTTGTCGCGCTCGCCGTGTTGATCGCGGTGCCGTCGCTCACCGAGGGCGATGGGGGCGCGTTGCTGCCTGTGGTGGCTTCGTCGTTCGCCGTGGTGGCGGTGGTCACGTTGGTCGCGGCGATTCTTGCCTGGCGGGGTGGGCGGGCCGCCACGTGGACGGTGATGGGGGCGCGGGTCGTTCGGGTCGCGATGTGGGGGGCCTGGGGGGCGCTGGTGGACGTGGACGTGGTCGCGCTCGCGGGGCACGCGGCGTTGACCGGTGTTGTCGTGCTGTTGCTGGCGGTCGGGTTGGTGCGGTCACCCCGTTGAGGCGGCGTCGCGTTCGGCCCATTCGCGCAGGTCGCGGCGTTCGATCGCGGCGGCCATCAGGTCGGGGAAGGCGTCGGGTGTGCACGCGAACGCGGGGACGTCCAGTGCGGCCAGCGCCGCCGCGTTCTCGTGGTCGTAGGCGGGTGCGCCCTCGTCCGACAGGGCCAGGAGCACGACGACCTGCACGCCTGACGCTGTCAGTGCCGCCACGCGGCGGAGGAGTTCGTCGCGGATTCCGCCCTCGTAGAGGTCGCTGATCAGTATGAGAATCGTGTCGTTCGGGCGGGTCACGAGGCCCTGGCAGTACGCGACCGCGCGGTTGATGTCGGTGCCGCCGCCGAGCTGCGTGCCGAACAGCACCTCCACCGGGTCGTGCAGCTGGTCGGTCAGGTCGACGACGTTGGTGTCGAACACGACGAGTGACGTGCGCAGAGATCGCATGGACGCGAGTACCGCGCCGAACACGCTCGCGTACACCACCGACGCCGCCATCGAGCCGCTCTGGTCGATGGCGAGGACGACGTCGCGTTTGACGGCCTGCTGGCGGCGTCCGTAGCCGATCAGCCGCTCCGGGACGAGGGTGCCGTGTTCGGGCAGGTAGTGCCGCAGGTTCGCGCGGATCGTCCGCTCCCAGTCGACGTCGGCGAGGCGCCGTGGGCGAAGCACCCGGGCGGAGCGGTCCAGGGCGCCGCCGACCGCCGACCGGGTGCGCTGCCCGAGGCGCTGTTCCAGATCGTGCACGACCTTCCGGACGACGGCTCGGGCGGACTCGCGGGCCCGGTCCGGCAGCACCCGGTTCAGGGACAGCAGCGTCCCGACGAGGTGGACGTCGGGTTCGACGGCGTCCAGCATCTCCGGTTCGAGGAGCAGCCGGGTGAGGTCGAGACGCTCGATCGCGTCCTTCTGCATGACCTGCACGACGCTGGACGGGAAGTAGGACCGGATGTCGCCGAGCCACCGCGCCACCGAGGGCGCGGAGTCGCCGAGCCCGGCGCCGCGCCGTCCCGGCCGGGACCCGCCGTCCTGGGAGCCGTCGCCGCCGTAGAGCCTCTCCAGCGCCATGTCCATGCGGGCGTCGTCGCCGGTGAGCGACACGCCGGTGCCGTCGGCGCGGTCGCCGCCGAGGACCAGCCGCCAGCGCCGCAGCCGTTCGGTCGCGGCGTCCGGTCGCGCCGTGTCTTCCACGCTCATTGGTCCCATCCGAGGATTCGCAGGGTCGTGGCCGTCGCGGGGGCCGCGCGTTTCTCGTCTATGTCCTGTTCGGGGCGATGTGACGGCGCGGCGGTGGTGTCGGGGCGGCGTAGCCGTTCGCCGATGGCGCGGCGTTCGGCGGAGGCGTAGGCGCCGAAGGTGCGGCGCAGCAGCGGCAGGACGTCGGTGAACGACTCGCCGGGCAGGCCGGAGATCCAGCCGTCGACGAGGCGGAGCAGCGCGTCGTCGTGGGTGAGCAGCAGCGCGCCGCCGGACAGGAAGCCCTCGACCCAGGCGGCGGCTCGGGCGGGCGGAGTGCCCGTGGACACCGCGCGTGCCATCCGGTCGGGGACGTCGTCGAGACGCCCCGCGTCCAGGAGGAGGCGGGTGATGCGGCCGTCGATGAGGCCGTGCAGCGTGTCGGGGCGTGCGACGAGGTTCTCCAGGGCGCGGCGCCACCGTTCGAGGTGGTCGTCGTCGGCGAGCAGGGACAGCGCGCCGTGGACGGCGTCGACATGCCCGAGGAACGTGCGGGCCGCGTCGTCGTCCAGGCCGGTGAGTGCGGGCGGCAGGCCGACGCAGACGCGGACGACCAGGCCGTCGACGACCGTGCGCAGCGGCCCCGTGGACGTCCCGCGCACGTCGCCGTACCGCAGCGCCCTGACCAGCGCGGGCATCGCCGCCATCAGGTGCGCGACGTCGGTGTCGACGGCGGCCCGGTCGGCGAGCGCCCGCATCACGGTGGGCAGCGCGTCGCCGAGGTCGGCGAGCAGGCAGCGCTCCGCGACGGACGTCAGGTCGGCGAGCGCCGTGGCGCCCTCGGCGAGGGCCCGCGCGCGGGCCGTGGACGCGCCGCGCACGGTGGTGCCCCACGCGCTCGCCTCGATCAGCTCGACGTCGAACTCGGGACGCCAGCACAGCGTCCACGTCTCGCGGAACGTGCCCTTCGAGCGGCCCGCGTCGGCCGGGACGCCCCAGTGCACGTCCAGCAGGCGGAGCCGGTGCAGCAGGCGGCTGCGTTCGAGGTCGGTGGGTTTGCGCAGGTCGAGGTCCTGCTCCTTGTCGAGCGCGGACGGCTTGAGCCGCAACCGCCGCTGCTCGGCCTGGAGGTCGCGTTGGAGCGGGACCATCGGCGTCCGCTCCGGGACGGCGCCGAGCCGCTCGCCGACGACCAGCCGCTCCTGGATCAGCTGGACGGGCAGGTCGGCGCCCTCGCACAGCACCGCCCGGGTCGCCTCGGTCACCTCGTCCAGCCCGGCGAGGGGACGGCCGCGCAGCGCGGCGAGCGCCTCGGCGAGCCGCACCGCCTCGATGACGTGCGCGGACGAGACGTGCAGATCCTCGTCGCGCAGGACGCGGGCGGCGATGGTCAGCCACCGTTCGATCGGACGGTCCTTCGCCGTGAACAGATGGTGGTACCAGCCGGGCGAGCGGACGCCAGCGCCGTAGCCCGACCGGCCCGCGAGCCGCCCGTGCGTCCACGGCACCCAGGTCATCGCGACCTTGATCTTCGGCAGGCCGCGCAGCGTCCGGTCGTCGTGCGCCGCCGGGACCTTCGCCTGGATCGCCGGGACGTGCCACGCCCCGCAGACCACCGCGACCCGCTCGTACCCGTCCCTGAGGGTGCGGCGCAGCGTCCGCCGCATGTGGGCCTCGCGCTGCTCCTCGCGCCGCCGGTGCCCGGGCGGCAGCCCCGCCGACGCCGTCTCCTCCGGCAGCGCGGCGAGCTGTTCGCGCAGCTCGGCCATGGCCTCGGCGATGGCGGCGAACGGCGCCTCCTCGGACGCGCCACGGTGCTCGACGACGTCGTCCCACCATCGTTCGGCGTCGTCGTATCCGGCGGCCTTCGCCAGCCAGCCCAGCGGGTCGAGCCGGATGCTCTCCGGAGCCTCCTCGCCGACCTCCCGATCTTCCTGCCTGTCCTCTTCCGTGTCGTCGGTGGGGACGAGCTGGTGCGCCGCCGGAAGGTCGCAGAACCGGACGGGGACGCCCGCGCCGTGCGCGTACCGGATCGCCTGCCACTCGGGGCTGAACTCGGCGAACGGCCAGAACGCGGCCTTGCGTTCGTCGCCGGAGTCGGGGTCGGCGGCGGGGGAGTAGGCGAGCAGCGCCACCGGCGGCACCATGTCCGCGTCCCCGGCCAACTCCACGATCGGGTCGGCCTCGGGCGGGCCCTCGACCAGCACCGCGTCCGGCTTGAACTCCTCCAGGGCGCCGCGCAGCGCCCGCGCCGAGCCGGGCCCGTGGTGCCGGATCCCGTAGACCTCGACACGATTCAAGGGGACATGGTTCGAGGGGACGTGGCTCAAGACACCTCCCGGCAGGCGCGGTAGAAGTCACGCCACTCCGGGCGGTCCCGGACGACGGCCTCCAGGTACTCCTGCCACACCACCCGGTCGGACACCGGGTCCTGGACGACGGCGCCGACGATCCCGCCCGCCACGTCCGCGGCCCGCAGCACCCCGTCGCCGAAGTGCGCGGCCAGCGCCAGCCCGCTGGTGATCACCGAGATGGCCTCGGCGGTGCTGAGCGTCCCGGACGGCGACTTGAGCTTGGTCCGCCCGTCGCCCGTCACCCCGGCGCGCAGCTCCCGGAACACGGTGACGACCCGGCGGATCTCCTCCAGCCCGGCGGGCGACTCGGGCAACTCCAGCCCGGCGCCGATCTGGTCGACGCGGCGGGCCACGATGTCGACCTCGTCCTCGACGGACTCGGGCAGCGGCAGCACGACGGTGTTGAACCGGCGGCGCAGCGCGCTGGACAGTTCGTTCACGCCCCGGTCGCGGTCGTTGGCGGTCGCGATGACCGTGAAGCCCCTGCGCGCCTGCACCTCGGTGTTCAGCTCGGGGACCGGCAGCGTCTTCTCCGACAGGACGGTGATCAGCGTGTCCTGGACGTCGGACGGCATCCGGGTCAGCTCCTCGATGCGGGCGACCATGCCGCCGCGCATCGCCCGCATCATCGGGCTCTCGACCAGCGCCCGCTCCGACGGGCCCTCGGCGAGGAGCCGCGCGTAGTTCCACCCGTAGCGGATCGCCTCCTCCGCCGTGCCCGCCGTCCCCTGGACGAGCAGCGTCGAGTCGCCGCTGACCGCCGCCGCGAGATGCTCCGACACCCAGGTCTTCGCCGTCCCCGGCACGCCGAGCAGCAGCAGCGCCCGGTCGGTCGCGAGCGTCGCGACCGCGACCTCCATCAACCGGCGCGGCCCCACGTACTTCGGGCTGATCGTCGTGCCGTCGGGCAGCTCGCCGCCGAGCAGGTACGTGGTGACCGCCCACGGCGACAGCCGCCAGCCGGGCGGCCGGACCCGGTCGTCGTGCTCGGCCAGCCGCGCCAGCTCCCCGGCGTGCTCCTGCTCGGCATGCGGCCGCAGCACAGCGTTCTCTGTCAAATCAGCTCCTTGGACATCTCAGCGCGGAAACGCAGGGTGGCGATCAGTTCGGTGACGGCGTCCTGGACGGCCGCCTCCAGCCCTTCGAGGCGGGACGCGGCGGCCGGGTCGAGCCGCAGATCGGCCAACCGGCACAGCTGGGTGATCTGGTGTTCGTCCTGGCGGGTGAGCCGGTCGGGCCGGTCGCGCGGGGCCAGGGTGAGCGCCGCGACGACCGCCGCCGCGAGCGCGCCCGTCCACGGGCCGGGGACGCGCTCCAGCACCCGCAGCAGGTCGGCCCGCCCCTCCACCCACCGGATCAGGTCGGCGGCGGCCGTGTCGCGTTCCGCCTCCGGCAGGATCGACAGCAGGTCGCCGAGGGCTTCGGGCTCGTCCACCATGACGCCGCCCTTGAGCAGCGCCCTGGCCCAGCCGGTGTCGTGCTGGGCGAGTGCGGCGCGCGACCACCCGATGTGGACATCGCGGCCGTCCGCCTCGGAGATCGGGAGACACACGATCTCCATGGGCGGCAGCTGGAACAACTCCGTCCAGGTGGACAGGGGGGTGCGGGCCAGGATCTCGCGCAGCCACGCCGCCCGCGTCCCGACCGGCGCGCCGCCGCTCCTCGGCGCGAACGACCCGCTCGGGTGGAACGGGACGCCGTCGCGCGCCATGTCCTCGTCGTGGGCGCGCGGCGGCTCGACGCGGATCCAGGTCCGCCGCCGCCCCCGCGCGGTGCGGGTCTCGGGCGTGAGGCAGGCGCGGGCGCGCGCGGCCATCCGCTCTCCGTAGGCGGAGCCGGGCACACGGGCCAGCAGGTCGGACGCGATCTGTCGGACGTCCTTGCCCCGATCTTCCAGGGCGGCTTCGAGGAACTCCTCGTCGTCCAGCGACAGCCCGTGCCCGAGCGTCGCGAGGAACGCCGCCCGGTCCGGTGCGGGCTCGCCCGCCCACGTCGCCTGGAGGAGAGCACGCGCGCCGCCGGGATCGGTGCCACGGACCTGCGTCAGATAGGCCACGCGCCGGTTGCGCGTCCCCGTCTCCCACACCTCGGGGCCGCCGCCGGGGTCGTCTCCGGAGCCGACCAGGTACGCCCAGTCGGTGTTGCGCAGCGCGAGCCACACGCCGCGCCGTCCGGCCGCCCGCGCGATCAGCGGCCGCAGCGACCTGTCGCCGCGCCCCCGTTCCAGCAGGTCGGGCAGTGATTGCGGGGGGACGCGGTAGCCGTGCCGGGCGGCCGCGTCCAGCCATTCGGGCAGGACCCGGATCTGCTCGCCGGACAGGATCCGCCGCAGCCGCGCCGCCGCCGGGCCCGGCACGACCGGCGCGTCCTCGACGGGCGCGAGCGCGATGGGCTCGGGCGCGCCGCTCGCCGGGAGTTGCCCGGCGCGGCGCCGGACCGTGAGCACGGCGGCCTGGTCGAGCAGCCTGCTCGCCCGGTCGCCGGTCTCGGCGGGCGCCTCCGCCAGGACCGGCGGATCGCGCCGCTCGGTGCCGAGCAGCGCGGCGCTGACATGCTCGTTCCACGCGGTCACAGGACCACCGTTCCCTCGTCGTCGTGCCAGGCGGCCAGGGGGCGCAGGCCGCGCGGGCTCCACTCGCCCGCCAGCGTCACCGGCCCGCCGCCCGACAGCGCCAGCAGCCGCCACGGGTCGCCGGGACGCAGCGGCAGGGCGTCACCGGCGCCGTCGATCACGAACAGCGCGCCGTCGTCGGCGCGGGCGAGGCGCACGTTCGCGAGCGTCGCGGGCCAGCGGTCGAGCCACGGGTCCTGCGCGAGGGCGGCGGCGTGCTCGTCCAGGAAGCCCTGGACGGACGTCCCGGCGGGGCCGCTCGGCTCCGGTGGGCCGTGCCGCTCGGCGGCCAGGGCCCGCAGCGGCGGCGAACCCGGATAGAAGGCCATCTCGACGTCGACCTCCGTGCCGACGACGAACGATGCGTCCAGGGAGGTGCCCGGCGCCGCGAACGAGAGCACCAGCGCGGGGCGCCCCGTCCGCCGACCCCGCAGCCACACGCGCCGCGTCGTCAGCTGCTCCTGCGCGGTGTCACGCAGCCCGATCACCCACCAGTGGTCGCGGACGCGCTCCCCGTCCGACAGCACCTCCTCCTGCGGGACGGTGAACCCGACCCGGGACCGGACGGTGTCACGCAACCCCGCAGGCAGTTCGTCGCGCCGCTGGTACGCCCGCACCAGCAGTCGCAGCAGCGCGTACTCCTCCAGGAGGCGCCCCGGCCAGCCGGGCCGCCGGGGGATCGCGGCGAGCGCCTTGACCTGCCCGGCGAGCGCACCGGCCTGCGCGTCGACGAGGCGCCGGGCCGCGTCGTCCCACAGGCCGTAGGGGGCCTTCTCCGCCTGCGCGAGCCCGTGCGCGACCTGGTCGCGCAGCCACTGGTCGAGGTCGGCGAGCCCGTCGTCGACGCGCCGCTCCCGCCGCTCCACCGTCTTCGGATCGCGCGACCTGGCCGCCGACACGGCCCGCTTCTCCGCCGCCTTGTCGGCGCGGGCCCGGCGCTCGTCCATCCACTCGGCCGCCCAGCCCGGACGCGGCCCGCCGTCCACCAGGCCGTCCGCCCATAGGAGCAGCAGCCCGAGGGCGTGCTTGCACGGGAACTTGCGGCTGGGGCACGAGCACCGGAACGCGGGCTCGGTCAGATCGGCGCACGCCCGGTAGGCGGAATTACCGCTGCCCTGGCACTCGCCCCACACCGCCTCGCCGTCGAAGCCCGTCCCGGCCCAGGTGCCAAGCTTGGCGACCTTGCCCGCCGCCTTGGCCGACGCCGCGTCGGGCGCGAGGCCGAGGACCTGCTCCCGATCCCATCTCTCGCTCACACCATCGAAACTATCGGCGCCCTGGGACAATCCGTGGCCCGACGCGGTCGCCCAGGTCAGGGAGTGGGCGTGCTCGACAGGTCCGAAGCGGAGACGCCGTCCGGGATCAGCAGCGCGACGCCGATCACCAGCGCGAGCAGGGCCGTGGCGCCGAACAGGCTCACCCATGCCAGGCCGGGGACACCGGTGAGGTGCGCGAGCTGGTCGGCGTCGGAGCTCGGCGCCATCCGGCGGGCCCGCATCCGCTGCAACTCGATGACCGGACGGGTCGCGGCCAGCAGCAGGAAACAGGCGGCCAGATAGGCGAACCCGGCCTGCACGTCGGCGCTGCCGAGCCACGACACCCCGAAGATGATCGCGCCCGTCACGATCACCGAGAGCGCGCCGTAGGCGTTCCTGATCATGATGAGCATGGCCGCCAGCAGGGCGAGCGAGAACCACAGCATCAGCGTGATGCGTCCGCCCGCCAGCAGCAGCGCGAAGAACAGGCCGAGCAGCGGGGGAGTGAGGTACCCGGCCATCGCCGTGAAGATCATGCCGGGGCCGTGCGGCTTGCCGCGCGAGACCGTCACGCCCGAGGTGTCGGAGTGCAGCTTGATGCCGTCCAGCTTGCGGCCCGTGAGCAGCGCGATCAGCGCGTGCCCGCCCTCGTGCGCGATCGTCACCGTGTTGCGCGCGATCCGCCAGGTGGGTCCGTGGACGACCGCGCCGAGCGCGACGAGGCCGACGAGCGCGACCAGCCACAGCGGGGGGTCGGGCTGCGTTCCCGTCACGCGGTCCCACAGGTCGCCGATGCTGATGTCGTCCACGTCCACCTCGGAGTCGTCGTCGCGATGCCCAAACAGTAGGACGTCGGGAGTAACGTCCGCGTTCGGTTCACCGTGGTTCGGTCCAGGACAGTCCCGGTGAGGTCCCGAGATGTGATCAATGTCATGCCGGTTCGCCCGTAACCCGCCACGTCACGGCGGATCACCTGGGGCGATCTTCGTGAATCACGGTACGACGTCCCGCATGAACCGTTATGGTGCCTTCGCGCCGCGGTTCGGGGGCTCGAGCCCGGCGCACGAGAGGGTGACGGGGATTGAACGGGGACCGATCCGCCGCGCGGGCATCGAGCGCGCGCGGTTTCTTCAGGTATTTCCGGCGCGACCGGCTGACCGGGCAGATCGCGGCGGGATTCGTCGGCGTGCTCTGCGTCAGCGCGCTCGTGTACGGGGTGGGCACGGCGAGCGCGCGGTACAAGCTGTCCGACGTGGGCGCCTGGCTCAACGCGGGCGCCAAGGGCATGGTCGTGCACGCCAACGGGCTCGCGGGCAAGGTGGACGGCAAGGCGTCGGTCGTGTCGCAGATGCGCGGCCACCACATCAAGATCGTCCAGGACGGCACGACGGTGCTGCTGGTCGACGAGGACACCGGCGTCGTCAGCCGGATCGACCCGTCCCAGCTCACCATCACCGGCAGCCGCCCGGTCGGCGGGCCGGGGCTCCAGGTGCTCGCGGGCGCCGGGGCCGCGTACACGATCGACCTGGTCAAGGGCGTCGTGCAGCGGATCGACCCGCTGCGGCTCACGCCGATCGGCGCGTCCACGACCCTCACCGCGCCGCTCGGGCAGGCGGGCATGGACGCCGACGGCGCGCTGTGGGTGCCCGTCCCGCAGACCGGGCAGGTCGTGCCGTTCCACGGCGGCGGCCAGGGCGCGCCCGTCGCGGCGGGGAAGCCGGGTGACCGGCTCGCGCTGACCATCGCCGCCGGACGACCCGTGATCGTCGACAGCACGTCCGCGTCGGCGCTGGTCGTCCGGCCCGAGGGCACGCAGCGGATCACGCTGCCCGCGCCCGTGGCGAAGACCGCGTCCGGGGTGAAGGTCCCGGCGGTCACGGACGGGCAGATCGTCCCGATGCTCGGCGCGGGCGGCTCGCTGTACCTGCTCGACACCGGCGTCGGACGCGTCGAGTCCGTGGCGCTGCGCGTGCCCGACCACGCTTTCGAGCCTCCCCACGCGCTGGGGCCCCGCGTCTACCTGCCCGACCGGACGTCCGGACGCCTGCTGGTCTTCAACACCGACCGCGACGCCTGGGAGAAGCCGATCACGGCCACCCGGCCCGGCGGGACGATGGAGGTCATCGTCCGCGACCACATGCTGTGGGTGAACGACCCGAACGGCGCGGTCGCGTTCGCGTTCGACCCGAACGGCGCCGTCAGGCGGATCAAGAAGTACGAGGACAAGATCCCCGGCAGCGCGCGGCGGCCGATCCCCGTCCAGGCCAGGCCCGGGGGAGGGCAGGGCAACCGGAACGGTTCCGGCGGCGGACACGGGGGCGAGAACCCCGTCCCGCCGCAGGGCAGGCCGCCGGTGAAGAAGGACCCGTCCGCGCCCGACCCGCCGACGCCCGCCGCGTCGGGCGACAACGGCTCGGTCAACGTGCGCTTCACGCCCGCCGCGCAGCCGCCCGGCGTCTACCCGGTGACCGGGTTCGTCCTGCTCGACCGGTCGGGCAGGCCGGTGTCCGGCGCGAGCCCGGCGCGGTTCCCCGCGAACTCCCCGGGCGGGACGTTCAAGGTCGGCGGCCTCACCTGCGACACGACGACCCACATCTTCACGGTGGCCGCCGAGTACAAGGGCAAGGACGGCAAGGCCGCCTACAGCGAGTCCGGCGAGGTCGGCGCCACCGCCTGCACGGCGCCCGGCCCGCCGACGTCACCGCAGGCGAGCGCCGTCAACCACGGCGCGAACCTGACCTGGGGCCGGTCGTCCGGCTACGACGTCACCTACGACATCGCCTGGAACGGCGGATCGGGCCAGGCGGCGGGCACGTCGAAGCAGGTCAGGTCGCTCACCAACGGGCGGTCGTACACGTTCCAGGTGACCGCGCGCAACGGGGCCGGGTCGTCCACCGCCGTGAGCGCGGCGGCGACCCTCACCCCGGTCCCGGCCACCTACAACGGTTGGCACAACACCAGCACGAACACGAATCTCCACTCCGGCCCCGGGACCAGGTACTCGCAGACCGGCAAGTTCACCAAGGGTTTCACGGGCTCGGTGACCGTGATCTGTCAGCAGACGGGGGACGAGGTCACCGACACCGACGACACCAGCCTGAAGAGCACGGTCTGGGACAAGATCGACTTCGGCGGCAAGACCCAGTGGGTCAGTGACATCTACGTGCGGACACCCGGTTCCGCCTCCGGGACCTTCTCCTCGACGCTCTGGGGGTGCTCCTGATGACGGAGAACGCGGGAATGGACGCCGACGCGCTGGTGGCGCGGTTCGCGCAGATGTTCGCGGCGCTGGCGGGCAACGTCGAACGGGTCGTGCGCGGCAAGCGGGACAAGGTGGAGCTGGCGCTGATCTGCCTGCTCTCCGAGGGGCATCTGCTCGTCGAGGACGTCCCGGGCGTCGGCAAGACGACGCTGGCGCGGGCGATGTCGGCGTCGGTGGAGGCGAAGTGGGCGCGGATCCAGTTCACGCCCGACCTGCTGCCCAGCGACATCACCGGCGTGTCGATCTTCAACCAGGGGACGAGCGCGTTCGAGTTCCACGCCGGGCCGATCTTCGCGAACCTCGTCGTCGCCGACGAGATCAACCGGGGTTCGCCGAAGACGCAGTCGGCGCTGCTCGAGGTCATGGAGGAACGCCGCGTCACCGTCGAGGGCACGCCGCATCCGGTGCCGCGCCCCTTCATGGTGATCGCGACGCAGAACCCGGTCGACATGGACGGCACGTACCCGCTGCCGGAAGCGCAGCTCGACCGGTTCCTGATGCGGATCTCCATGGGCTACCCCGACCACCAGGCGGAGGTGGCGCTGCTCGCGGGCGCGCCGACCGGCGCGATGCTCGACCAGATGCCGCCGGTGATGGCCCGCGAGGACCTCGCCCGGATGATCGAGTTCGCGCAGCGGCTGCATGTCGCGCCGCCGCTGTACGACTACGTGGTGCGGGTCGTCGCGGCGACCCGCGAGAATCCCGACCTGCGGCTCGGCGCGAGCCCCCGGGCCAGCATCGCGCTGCTGCGCGCCGCGCGGGTGCGGGCGGCGGCGGCCGGACGCGCGTACATCGTCCCGGAGGACGTGAAGGCGCTCGCCGTCCCGGTGATCGCGCACCGGCTGATCGTCACGCCGGAGGCTGAGCTGCGCGGCCGGACCGGCGCGGACGTCGTCGACGAGGCGTTGCGGAACGTGCCGACGCCGCAGGCGGCCGGAGTGTGAAAGCGGGGTCTGGGGTGCTGACACCGCTGGGATGGGGGACGGCGGCCGTGTCGGTGCCGCTGTACGCGGCGGGCTGGTGGCTCGGCTATCCGGAGCCCGCGATGCTCGCGGTCGCCGGGCTGGTCGCGGTGGTGGCCGCCGCGCTGTGGACGCTGCCGCGCCCGAACCTGGACGTCCGCCGGGAGATCGCGCCGACGAAGGTGGCACGCGGCGAACCGGCCGTGGGCGTCCTGCACGTGACGAACAAGGGTCGCGGCGCGCGCGGGCTCAGCGCCTACGACGCGGCGGGCTCGGAGCCGGTGGCGGTGCGGGTGCCGAGGCTGCGCGCGGGCGGGACGCGGTCGGTGACGTACCGGCTGCCGACCGGACGGCGCGGCGAGATCCCCGTGGGTCCGCTGCGGCTGGAGCGGGCCGACCCGCTGCGGCTGGCGCGCCGGGTCCGCGAGTACGGGGCGCCGCAACTGCTGCTGGTCAGGCCGAGGACGGTGCGGCTGCCGCTGCTGCCGTCCGGGCGCGCCCACCATCTGGAGGGCCCGACGAGCGACCGGTCCCCGGCCGGGACGGCGACGTTCCACGCGCTGCGCGAGTACGTGATCGGCGACGAACTGCGTCACATCCACTGGAAGTCGTCGGCCAGGACCGGCACGCTCATGGTCCGCCAGCTCGTGGACGCGAGCCTGCCGACGACGACGGTCGTCCTGGAGGCGCGGCCTGACGCGTGGCCCGACCCCGACGACTTCGAGCTGGCCGTGGACGTGGCGGCGTCGGTCGCGGCGGGCGCGGCGGCGGCGAACTTCCCGGTCCGGATCCTCACCGGCGACGGGCCGCTCGCCGACACCCGAGGCGGGCCCGACGACCTGGAGGTCCTGCTCGACCGGCTCACCACCGTCATCGTGCAGGACGGCCCGCGCTCGGCGGTCGACGCCCTGCGCCGCGTCCGCGCGGGCGGCTCTCTCGTGGTCGTCACGTCCGGAGTCGCGGAGCTGGGACGGATCGCGGCCGTGCGGAGCCGTTTCGACCGGGTCGTGGTGCTGCGGGTCCGCCCGGCGGAGCCCGCGTCCGCGCCGCCCGGCGTGCAGTTGCTCGACGTCGCCGACCTGGACGGGCTGGTGGAGTCGTGGCGGCGGCTGGGGAGCGTCCGGTGACACGGTACGTCTCGGTCGTCGTGACCGCGTGCCTGGCCGCCGTGGCCGGGCTGTCGTTCCAGCGGGTGTTCGGGCTCGGGCCCGTGCTGCCGGTCGCCGCCGTCGCCGCGTCCGTGCCGACGGTGTTGTGCGCGCTGTTGTCGGGCCCGCGCAAGGA
The DNA here is from genome assembly GCF_039537545.1 of Actinomadura meridiana. NCBI lineage: Bacteria > Bacillati > Actinomycetota > Actinomycetes > Streptosporangiales > Thermomonosporaceae > Actinomadura > Actinomadura meridiana. Next base: position 212,314 of record NZ_BAABAS010000029.1, on the reverse strand, counting down.
CAAGCGTCCGTGGCCGCTGTGGATCTCGCTGGTGCTGACCGTCGCCGCGTGGGCGGGGACGGCGGCGGTGACCGTGCTGCGTCCGGCGCTCGGGTCCGGGACGTTGCCGGACGCGCTCCGCGAAGGCGTGCTCAGCTCGTGGAAGTCGATCCTGACGACGCTGCTGCCCGCATCGGCGGAGCCGGAGCTGCTCCTGCTGGTCAACGTGGTCGTGTGGCTGGCGGCGTTCGCGTCCGCCGAACTGGCGCTGCGGACGTCGCTGCGCGCCGCTCCGTGCCTGCCCGCCCTCGCCGCGTGGGCGGTCGCGCTGCTGCTGGGCGTGGACGGCCCCGGCTCCAACACTCCGCTCGCCGCCGCGACCGTCGTCCTGATCGGCGTGCTGATCCTCGTCCGCTCCGACATCTCGAACATCTCGGACACCAGAGACGGCGCCGTGCGCATTTCCTGGCGTCCGTTCGTCATCGGGGTGCCCGTCGCGGCCGTCCTCGGCGGGCTGGCGTTCGCCGCAGCGCCGGTCGTGCCGGTGAGCGCGGAACCGTACAACCCGCGCGAGCAGGTGCAGGCACCGCCGCCGCAGCGCCGCGACAGCGTCAGCCCGCTCGACCGGGTCGGTGGCTGGCTGCTGAGCCCGGACCAGGTCATGTTCACCGTCCAGGCGAAGCGGAACGAGATCGAGCGACTCGCCGTCCTGGACAAGTTCGACGGCGTGACCTGGTCGTCCACCGCCCGGTTCGTCCCGACGGGCAGGCGCGTGCCGGAGGGGCCGCGCCCGGACAAGAAGCACGAGGTCGCGCAGCGGATCACCATCCGTGACCTGCCCGGGGTGTGGGTGCCCGCCGCCGACCGTCCTCGCCAGGTCGACGGGCTGCCCGTCGTCGTCGACCCGGACAGTGGCGCGCTGGCGTCCGCGCAGCCGCTGCGTGCTGGCCAGACCTACCGGGTCGAATCCGTCGTGCCGGAATGGACGGCGGACGACCTGGCGGCGGCGCGGGTCGCGACCGACGCCGAGGCGCGGGCAGCGCGGGAGCTGCCGTGGGGGCCGGGCGCGACGAGACCGCCCGTCCAGGTCGGCGAGTTCGGCCAGTTCGCGCGGGCGGCCACGCAGGGCGCGACCTCGCCGATCCAGAAGGCCGCGATGCTCGCCGAATACCTCAAGGGATACGCGAAATACGACGTGACCGCTCCGCCCGGCCACAGCTACCGGCAACTCGACTACTTCCTCGGTGAGGGCAGGCGCGGCACGCCCGAACACTTCGCGACCGCGTACGCGCTGCTCGCCCGCACGCTCGGCCTGCCGTCCCGTGTCGTGGTGGGTTTCGACGGTGGGAACCGTGTGGGCGACACCGTCCAGGTCCGTTCCGGGGACGTGATGGTGTGGCCCGAGGTCAAGTTCGACGGTCTCGGCTGGATCCGCTTCAACCCGCTCCCCGACAGCGCACGCCGTTCCAAGAAGAACGACTCGGTCGCTGCGGGGGAGACGGAGCAGAAGCTCGAACAGGCGCAGAAGAACGCAGCGTCCCAGCAACGCGGGCAAGGGCCGGGCAACACGCCGCAGAAGGAACCCAAGAAACCGGCCGCCGCCGACAGTGACGAACCCACGCCGTGGTGGGTGTTCGCGTCGATCGCGGTGGTCGTGCTGCTCATCGGCTACGTGTTCGCCGTCCTGCTCGCTCCCGTCTTGCGGAAGCGGCGCCGCAGGGCCGGGCCGCCGTCCGCCCGCATCACCGGGGCCTGGCACCAGGCCCTCGACCACCTCGCCGACGTCGGGTTGTCCACGGCGCGGACGCTGACGGCGCACGAGGTCGCGCGGTTCGGCGCGTCCAACGTCGGCGACGACGCGCACGGGCAGCTGGGGCCGCTCGCCGACCTGGTCAACCGCAGCCGCTTCGCCGCGTCCCACCCGGACCCGGACGCCGCCGACCGCGCCTGGCGGCACACCGACGAGCTGGGCCGCCTCGTCACCGCCAGGGCCGGACGTCTGCGCCGCCTCCGCCGCCGCCTCCACCCGAGGTCACTGCGAGACCACCGGGACCGCGAGGACCGCGGGGCGCGGACGGACTAACTCACCCCGCCTGCCGGGCCCGCCCCGCCTGACCCGCCTGGCCTGACGGGGCCCGCCCGGCCCGGCGCGCCTGACGGGGCCCCGCCGTTATCGTGGCCGCATGTCCGTGATCGTTCGCGACGTCCGTCCGCCCGGGCCCGATGACCTTGACCGCGCCTGGCGGGCCGTGTCCGCCGTGCTGGCGCCGACACCGCTGCTGCCGTCACCGGGCCTCGGGCCCGGCGCGGCGTTGAAGCTGGAGTCGTTCCAGCCGGTCGGCGCGTTCAAGGTCAGGGGCGCGCTCGCGGCCGTCGCGGCGCTGCCGGACGGCGTCCCGGCCGTCACGGCGAGCGCGGGCAACCACGGCCTCGGCATGGGCTACGCGGCCGCCCGGTCCGGCGCCGACGTCACCGTCGTCGTGTCGACGCTCGCGTCGCCGGTGAAGGTCGAGCGGATCGCCGGGTATCCGGTACGGCTCGTCCAGCACGGGACGTCCTACGACGAGGCCGAGGCGCACGCGATGAGCCTGCCCGGCCACTACGTCTCGCCCTACAACGACCCGGCGGTCATCGCGGGCCAGGGCACCATCGGACGCGAACTCGACGGGCAGGCGGACGGGCCGCTCACGGTCGTCGCGCCGGTCGGCGGCGGCGGGCTCCTCGCCGGGCTCAGCCTGTGGGCGCGCGAACGCGGGAACGTGCGGCTCGTCGGCGTCGAGTCGGCCGTGTCGCTCGGCGTGTCCGCGTCGCTGGCCGCCGGACGGGTCGTCGCCGTCGACGTCGGCGACACGTTCGCCGACGGGCTGCCCGGCAACCTCGAACCCGGCAGCGTCACCCCCGCCGTGATCGGCCCGGACGCCGCGATGACGTCCGTCACCGATGACCAGATCCGGACGGCCGTCCGGTGGCTGTTCCACGAACACGGCCTCGTCGCGGAGGGCGCGGGCGCGGCGGGCGTCGCCGCCGTCCTCGCCGGAAAGATCGAGGTCACGGGCCGCCTCGTCACCGTCATTTCCGGACGCAACATAACCGTCGAGACCTACCGCGACGCGCTCCGTGAGCCCTGACCCGCGCCCGCCATCTGCGCAAACACCCGCATAAGAGGGCGAGATCCACTACCTTGTCCCGTCATAACGGGGAGAAGGTGATCGGAAACGTGCGGGTGGGGGGCCTCCGGGCGCTGTTTCGGCGCGACCGGATCACCGGGCAGGTCGCGGTCGGCCTTGTCGGCGTGCTCGGTATCGCCGCCGCCGTGTACGGGGTCGGCGTCGCCAGCGCCACGTACCGCGTGTCCGACGTCGGCGCCTGGCTGTCCGCGCGGAGCAAGGGCATCGTCGTGCACGCCAACGGCCTGGCGGGCAAGGTGGACGGCAAGACCGGCGTCGTCGCGCCGATGCGCGGCCACAACATCAAGATCGTCCAGGACGGCTCCACCGTACTGATCATCGACCTGGACACGGGCGTGGTCAGCCGGCTCGACCCGTCCCAGCTGAACATCGGCCAGAGCCGCCCCCTCGGCAAGGGGATCCAGATCCTCGCCGGTGCGGGCAAGGCGTACACGGTCGACTCCGTCAAGGGCGTCGTGCAGGAGATCGACCCGGTCGCGCTCGGCCCGGTCGGACCGTCCGCCGCGCTGCCGCCGATCCTCGGCCAGGCCGGGATCGACGCGAAGGGCACGCTGTGGGTGCCGGTGTCGAAGAACGGCGAGGTGTCCGCGTTCACCGGCGGACGGCTCCAGGCGCCCGTGAAGGTCGGCGCCTCCGGTGACGACCTGGCGCTGACCATCGCGGCGGGCGATCCCGTCGTGACCGACTCCACCGCCGCCACCGCCACCGTGATCAAGTCGACCGGGGCGCGGCTCACGGTCGGCCTGCCGACGACGGTGCGGCAGGGCGGGCGCGGCGGCGTGCTGGCGCCCGCGCACACCGAGGGCAAGACCGTCCCGCTGCTCGTGCCGGGCACCGGGTCGCTCCTGACGCTCGACACCGACACCGGGCGGTACTCGAGCACGCGCCTCGCGATGCCGAGGCACCGTTACCGGCCGCCGCAGATGCTCGGGGCGAAGGTGTACATCCCGGACGAGACGGCCGGTGCGCTGATCGTGTACGACGCGGCGGCCAACCGGTTCCAGCAGCCGATCCCGGTGACGGGACGCCCGGCGCCGCTGGACGTGTTCGTCCGCGACGGGCTGCTGTGGGCGAACGACCCGTCCGGCCCCCACGCCGTGGTCGTCGACCGGCAGGGCGCGCACAAGGGCATCGACAAGTACAAGGACAGGGTCGCGGGCGGTCCGAAGCGCACCACGATCCCGCTGCCCGGCGACGGGAACGCGCCGCCGCCCCGGGGCGGGCCGCCGCCGTCGACGCCGCCGAGCCCGCCGCGTTCGGGGGAGCCGCCGTCCGCGCCGTCCAACGTGACGGTCACGCCCGGCTCCGGGACGATGCGCGTCGACTTCCAGCCCTCCCAGGGCGACGGGATCGTCGGATACGTCCTGAAGGACGTCGCGTCCGGGCTGTCCGCCGCCCCGGCGGGGGTGCCGGGTGCGGGCCCGTACACGTTCACGGTGAGCGGCGGCGACTGCGGCAGCGAGTACCGGTTCCGCGTCGCCGTCCGCTACAAGGACGACCATGGCCGCACGCGCGAGGCGCTGTCGGCGGCCAGCGACCCCGTCCGGCCGTGCGTGACCCTGGGCGCGCCGACCGCGCTGACGGCGACGGCCGTCGCTTCCGGGGCGAAGGTCTCCTGGACGGCCCCGCCCGGCGCGACGGCCGCCAGCTACAAGCTCACCTGGGACGGTCCCGTCAAGGGCTCCGCGACGGTGACGGGCACGTCCACGACCCTCGCCTCGATCGGGACGAACGGCCCCTACACGTTCAAGGTCGCCGCCGTGAACGGCGCCGGAACGGGCCCGGCCGCCACCCGCGACACGAAGCTGACGGGCCCCGCGATCCGGTATCCGGTGGAGCGCAACGAGAACTCCACCGGAAGGGTCTATGACATTCCGGACGCTAACACTGCCAAGACCATCACCACGATGCAGGACAACAACGGCGAGAAGATCGTCGTCAACTGCCAGGAAAAGGGCGTCCTCTACGAGAGGAACGCCACTCTCAAGGGCGATATGTACGCCAATGTGACTTACAATGGTAAGACCGGCTACCTCATCGGGTATTTGGTGAACACGCCGGGCGACTGGAAGAGTTTCGCCGGGCTGCCTTTGTGGAAATGCGAGCCCGCCGGTTATTTCGGGCCCGCCAACTAGCCCGCCAACTAACTCGGCCTCTTCTTCGCCTTGTTGATGCACGCGGGCGCCGACCATGACACGTCCGGCGCCTTGCCCTCGTTGAGGCGGAGCACGGAGCCGACCCGGAAGCAGTAGGCGGTCGTCGGCCGCAGCCCCGGCACGGTCGCCGAGCGGGAGTCGTGCTTGACCGGCACGATCGGGGCCGAGCCCGCGGGCTGTTGCTGGACGAGCAGCGGCAGGCCCCGCGCCCCGGGCGGGAGCGTCCACAACAGTGCGGCAGTGCGCCCAACCGGCCTGGCGATCAGCTTGCGCGGCCGTGTCGCCGCGAGCTGTGCGGGCGTGATCGGCTCGACCGGGGCGCCCGTGTTCGTCGCTCCCGTCGTGGCCGGTGCGGACGGTGACGGAGACCCCGCCGTCGGGCCCGTCCCGTCATCGCCGCCGCCCCGGGTCAGTGCGAGGGCGCCGATGCCGAGGGCCAGCCCGCCGACGAGCGCGACGCCCGCCGCGACGATCAGGCCGCGGCGCGGACCGTCGTCCGGGTGGTCCTGGGGGAACTGCTGCGGATGCGCGTGCGGCGTCGTGTTCGGCGTGGTGTTGGGCGTGTGCGACGGCGTGGCGTCGGGATGCCACGGAGACGGCGGCGCGGGCACGGGAGCCGGAACGGGCGCGGGCATGGGCGTGGCGGCACGCGCGGACGGCCCCTGCGCGGTCGGCGCCCACTCCGGGACGAGCGGCGGCCCGGAGGCGTCGGGAAACGAGAGCCGTGGCGTCGCCGGGGGACCGGTCGGGGGACGGCTCAGCGACGACGGCCCGGTCTCGGAGCCGTCCGTCCGGGGAGCGGGCGGCACGGACTCGCCGCCGTACGCCACGTCCGTGACCGGCAGTCCCAGCTCGCCCTGCACCCGCTGGAGCGCCCGCGCGAACTCGACGGCCGTCGCGAACCGCTGCTCGGGCGTCTTCGCCATCGCGCGGCCGATGACGTCCGCGACCTGCGGCGGGACGTCCGGACGCGGGATCGGCGGCGGCGCGTCGTTCAGAATTCGCAGCATCAGCAGCGCGATGCCCTCACCGGGCGGGCCCTTGAACGCCGGACGGCCCGCGAGCAGCTGGTACAGGGTCGAGCCCAGCGAGTAGATGTCGGCGCCGACGCCCGGCGAGCGCCCCTCCAGTACCTCGGGGGCGGCGTGGTGCGGTGTGAACGCCTGCGTGTGCGTGGCGTCGAAGCTGTCGACCAGGCGCGCGATGCCGAAGTCGGCGAGCGCGGGCTCCCCGTACCGGGACAGCAGCACGTTCTGCGGTTTGACGTCGCGGTGCAGGACGTCGGTCTCGTGCGTGGCGGCGAGCGCGCCCGCCATCTTCACCCCGATGCGCAGCACGTCCGCGACGGGCAGCGGCCCCTCCCGCGCGAGCCGGTCGGTGAGCGCGCCGTGCTCGAAGTACTCCATCGCGATGTAGGGGCGCCCGGAGCGGGTGGTGCCGGTGTCCAGCACCGTCACGATGTTCGGATGGCCGGACAGCCGTCCGGTGATCTTGCTCTCCCGCTGGAAGCGCCGCATCGCCGCGTCGTCGACGGACCCGATGGACAGGACCTTCAGCGCGACCATCCGGTCGAGGTGCTCCTGGTGCGCGCGGTACACGACGCTGAAGCCGCCCTCGCCGACCTGCTCCAGCACCCGGTAGCCCGGGACGTCCTCGCTCATGCGTGCGGGCTCATGGCTGGGGCCTCATCGGTGGGGGAGTCCTTCTCTGTCGCTCGTCCGGGTCGCGGCGGGGGCGCGATCTTTCGATGTTCCGCTGCCCGGGACGGTTCCCCGGCGGTCAACAGCGTAGTACTTGGACGAAACGGGCGCGCGCCCTTCCGCGCCGCCTTCGTGTCGCCTTCCGTGCGTCCTTCCGTTCCGGAGCCCGGATCGCGAAGAAATGGGACCGGCGTTCTCAACGTCCGACAATCGTTGTCCCAATTCCGTCCCGTGGGCATTCTCGCGCGTCCTAGCCTCAAGCCTCACGACGACGGAACTGGCCCGGAGGGGGTGGCCCGGCATGACGGACGATGTCCTGGCGAATCCGGGAACGGACACGCCGATGACGAAAATGGCTTATGGCGACCTTGTCCGGATGGCGTATTTCGTTCTTCCGGGGAAGGGACGGCGCGTCTACCGGCTGGCGATCGCGCGCCGGATCGTGGACGGCACCGCGCGCGGCGCGCGGGACCGCTCGCCCGCCGGGTACGCGCGCCGCCGCACCCGCGTGCTGCGCCGCGCGATGAGCCCGTCCCGCAGGCTCCGGATCGGGCTCGGGCCGTGGCTGCGCGCGCTGCCCGCGCAGATGCCCGACCCCGTGCTCACCGCCGCGCTCGCCAAGCTGGACCCGGACGTCCGCGTCGCCTACGTCCTGCGCCACATGGAGGGCCTGCCCCGGTACGCCGTCCGCGACCAGCTGATCGAGCTGCGCGTCCGCGACCCGTGGCCGGTGATCCGCGCCGCCGACACCGTGCCGCCGCCCTCGGCCCGGCGTCCCGAGCGGTTCGAGCCCGCGCTGATGCGTCCCGTCCGGCCCCGGTCGGTGCTGCCGCTCGTCACCGCCACCGCCCTCACCGGTGTGCTGGGCGTCGCGCTGGTGCTGACCGGGCGCGACGAGCCCCCGATCGCCGCCCCGCCGCTGGTGTCCGCTGCCCCGGACGCCTGGACGCGCGCCCGCACCCTCGACGCCTGGCCCGCGCGCGGCGACCTCGCCCACGACCGGACGTTCACCACGCGCGCCGCGTCCGCCTGGACCACCGGCCCCGACGGGAGCCAACGTCCCGGCGGCACGGTCCGGCTCCTGTACGCGGGCCGTCTCGACGGGGTGCCCGTCACCCTGATGCGGCGCGGCGACCGGCTCGCCCGGTACACGCCCGGCGGGCTCGACGTCACCGTCGCGGGCACCGACCCGTCCGCCCCCATCGCCCTCGGGGGCGGACGCTACCTCCTCGCCCCCTGGGACGCGCGGCCCGAGACCCTCGCCGGTGCCCCGCTCGCGACGTCGGACGGCGTCACCGCCCCGGCCCGGGCCGCCACCGGCTGCGGCCGTGGCCCGCTGTTCCACCTCGGCGCGCGGACGGTCGGCGACCTCGGCGGCCCGCGCGCCGCCGTCCTCACCTACCACTCGCCCGCCTACCGCCCGGCCCGGACGGACCCGCCCGCCCGTCTCGGCGCGGAAGGCCAGAAGTTCTGGAACCGGCTGGCGTGCCTGACACGCCCGTCCCGTCCGGTGTCCGCCGCGCTGGCGTGGAACTTCTGGTCGGGGCGGCTCCCGCACGGCGGCGACCACGCCGACTGGGTCTGCACCCGCCTCACACACCCCACCGGCGCCGCCACCGCCCGCGCGACGCTCCTCACCGACAAGGACCGGGCCACCGGGCCCTGCGACGCCCGCCGCCCGGCCAGCGGCACCCGGTGGCGCGCGCCGTCCGGCCGCTGGTACTACCTGGCCGCCGCCGGACGCGGGCTCGTCCCGCACGCGGAGGGCGTCCGCCGGTCCACCACGAGCGACCGTCTCCTCGTCGCGCCCGGCGCCCGGTCCGCGCCGGTCACGGTCACCGCCCGCTGACCGGGATCGGGCACACTGGACGGTCCGCCACGAGATTCAGGGAGTCGCCGATGGGCACCGGGCCCCTCTCCGGAGTACGGGTGATCGAGCTGGCCGGGATCGGCCCCGCGCCGTTCGCCGCGATGCTGCTCGCCGACCTCGGCGCCGACGTCATCCGCGTCGACCGCGCGTCGGCCGTCCGGGACGGCGAGTCCACCGGCGGCACCGACTTCACCAACCGGGGCAAGCGGTCCATCGCGATCGACCTCAAGAACGAGCGCGGCAGGCGGGTCGTCCTGCGCCTGGTCGAGAAGGCCGACGTCCTCCTCGAAGGGTTCCGGCCCGGCGTCACCGAGCGGCTCGGCCTCGGCCCGGACGACTGCCTCACCCGCAACCCCCGGCTCGTCTACGGCCGGATGACCGGCTGGGGGCAGGACGGGCCCCTCGCGCCGACCGCCGGGCACGACATCGGCTACCTCGCGATCACCGGCGCGCTGCACGCCGTCGGCCGCGCGGACGGCCCGCCGCAGGTCCCGGCGAACCTGCTCGGCGACTTCGCGGGCGGCAGCCTGTACCTGGTCGTCGGCGTCCTGTCCGCGCTGCTGGAAGCCGGGGCGAGCGGACGCGGCCAGGTCGTCGACGCCGCCATCGTGGACGGCGCCGCGCACCTGTCGACGTTCCTGCACGGGCTCCTCGCGGGCGGCCTCTGGGAGGACCGGCGCGGCGTCAACTTCCTCGACACCGGCGCCCCCTGGTACGACGTGTACGAGACCGCCGACGGCCGCCACATGGCCGTCGGCGCGCTCGAACCGCAGTTCTACGCCGAGTTCCTCCGCCTCCTCGGCCTCGACGGCGAAGACCTTCCCGCCCAGCACGACCGCGCGGGGTGGCCGGTGCTCCGCGACCGGTTCGCCGCCGTCTTCCGCACGCGGACCCGCGACGAATGGACGGCGGTCTTCGTCCCGAGCGACGCCTGCGTGGCGCCCGTCCTGTCGATGACGGAGGCGGCGGAACACCCTTACAACACGTCCCGCGACGTGTTCCCCGCCCTCGCCGGGCACCGCCAACCCGCCCCGGCCCCCCGCTTCTCCCGCACCCCGACCACGACCGACGGCGTCCCCGCCCAACCCGGCGGCCAGACCCGCGTCATCCTGGCGGACCTCGGCTTCGACGACGTCGAGACCCTCCTCAAGGAAGGCGCCGTCAGCCAGGCCTGACCTCCAGCCGTTCCTCCGCCGTCGCGGCAGAGGACGCGGCGGGAAGGCGGCTGGGGAGGGCCAGCGCCACGGCCGCCGCCACGACGAACAGCCCGGCGGACACGCTGATGCTCAGCGCGTAACCGGATTTCAGAGCGGACGGATCCACAGCACCGCCGGTCTGGTGCGCGGCCAGCGTGGCAAGGGAGGCCACACCCACTCGGCGACACCGCCGGATGTCGAGCCGGGAATGATGGGACCCATGCCACAGCCATCCGCCAGGCGGGGCAGGCCGCCCCGCATCTCCCGCGCGGAGATCATCGAGGCCGCGCGCCGGATCGTCGAGGAGGACGAGGGCGTCGACCGGCTGACGATGCGGCGGCTGGCCGGGGAGGTGGGCAGCACGCCGATGGCGCTCTACCACCACGTGCGCGACAAGGAGGAGCTGCTCGTCCTGCTGATGGACGCCGTCGCCGAGGAGGCGCAACGCAGGCCGGAGCTGCCCGCCGACCCACGCGAGCGCGTCATCGTGCTGGCGACCGCGATCCGCGCGTCACTCGTCGAGCGGCCGTGGGCGGTGGAGTTGCCGGCCGCCGACGACCTGATGTCGGTGTCGGCGCTCTGGTACAGCGAGCGCATCGTCGGCGCCCTCGTGGAGTGCGGCCTCACGACCGAGCGGGCCGTCCACGCCTATCGGGCGATCTGGTACTACACGGTCGGGGAGCTGACCGTGCGGACCGCGTCGGCCCGCAGGCGCGAGCGCGACGACCGGCCCACCTACCGCGACCGCGTCTTCACCGAACTCGACCCCGGCGAGCTGCCCACCCTCGCCTCGCTGGCCGGGCGGTGGACCGAGCTGACCGCGCGGGACACGTACCAGGACGGCCTGCGCGCCCTCGTCGACGGCCTCACCCGCGGCTGAGGATTCCCGGCCGGGCCGCGGGTGAGGGTCTCGCGTCGATCGGGCGCGCGTCCGGTGTTTCGGTCAGACGGTCGCGGGGTCAGGACGTGGCGTCGGAGACGGCCGCCGTCCAGAGGGTGAGCGCCTCGTCGAGCTGGTCCGCGGTGACGATCAGCGGCGGGATCATCCGGACGACGTTGCCGTACGCGCCGCAGGTCAGCAGCAGCAGCCCCCGGTCGGCGGCGGCCTTGTGCGCGCGCTGCGCCGTCCCCGGGTCGGGCTCGCCGTCCGGGCCGGTGAACTCGGCGGCCTGCATCAGCCCGAGGCCGCGCACGTCCCCGATACCCGGATGGTCGGCGGCGACCTTGCGGAGTCCGTCGTTCAGCCGGGCGCCCTGCCGGGCGGAGTTGCCGACGAGGTCCTCGTCCCGGATGACCTCCAGCGTCGCGAGCGCCGCCGCGCAGGACACCGCGTTGCCGCCGTAGGTGCCGCCCTGCGACCCCGGCCACGCCTTCTCCATCAGCTCGGTCGGCGCGGCGATGGCCGACAGCGGGAACCCGCTGGCCAGGCCCTTGGCGGTGATGAGGATGTCGGGACGGACGGCGGCGTGCTGGTGGCCCCAGAACCGGCCCGTCCGGCCGAACCCGGTCTGCACCTCGTCCATGATCAGCAGGATGCCGTGCCGGTCGGCGCGCTCGCGCAGCCCCTCCAGGAACGCGGGCGGCGCGGGGATGTAGCCGCCCTCGCCGAGCACGGGCTCGACGATGAACGCGGCGGTGTCGGAGACGGGGCTCGCCGTGGCGAGCAGGTAGTCCAGTTCGCGCAGCGCGAACCGGGTCGCCTCCTCCTCCGACCAGCCGTACCGGTACGCCTGCGGGAACGGCGCGATGGCGGCGCCCGGCATCAGCGGGCCGATCCCGGCGCGGAACTTCGGTCCCGCCGTGGTCAGCGCGGCGGCGCCCATCGTCCGGCCGTGGAAGGAGCCGTGGAAGACGACGATGCCCTGCCGCCCGGTCGCCTGCCGGGCCAGCCGGATGGCCGCCTCGACGGCCTCGCTGCCGCTGTTGAGGTAGAACAGCGAGTCCAGGCCGTCGGGGAGCACCTCGCCGAGCGCGTCGGTGAGCCGCAGCAGCGGCTCGTGCATGACCGTCGTGTACTGCCCGTGGATCAGCGTGCCGACCTGTTTCCGCGCCGCCTCGACCACGCGCGGATGGCAGTGCCCGGTGCCGGTGACGCCGATGCCCGCGGTGAAGTCCAGGTAGCGGCGTCCTTCCTTGTCGTAGAGGTAGACGCCCTCGCCGCGCTCGGCCAGGACGGGAGTCGCCTGCTTGAGCAGGGGTGACAGGGTGGCCATGCGTCCCTCCGGTAGATTGTCGACAATCTGCAATGTAGGTGCCCCGTGGGGCGATGTCCAACGCGCGAGCTAGATGTCCAACGCGCGAGCTGAATGTCCGACGCGGGAGCTAGGAAACGCGCAGGCGGTCGATGGAGTCGGTCATGTGCTCCTCGATGAGCTTGAGCAGCCGCTCCTCCTCGCCGTCGCCGATCGCGTCGACGAGCCGCCGGTGCTCCTCGACCAGCTCGCACGGCTCCGGATAGGTGCCCTGGAGCGCGTTCAGGCACATCCGGGTCTCCACCAGCAGGGTGTGCGCCATCCGCTCCAGGCGGGGGCTGCCCGACGAGCTGACCAGCACCTCGTGGAACGCCTGGTCGGCGTCGCTCATCGCGATCCGGTCGCGTTCGTCGGCCGCCTCGACCAGCGCGTCGAGCGCGTCGGTGAGCCGGGCGACCGCCTCACCCCGGTTCCGGTTCATGATCAGGCGGCAGGCCTCCCGCTCGATCGCGAGCCGGGCCAGGTAGACGTCCTCGACGTCGCCCGCGTCCAGCGTGATCACGAACAGGCCGCGGTGCGGCTCGCTGACGAGCAGCCCCTCCTGGACGAGTCGCTGCATCGCCTCGCGCAGCGGCCCCCGGCTGATGCCGAGCCGGGCGGCCAGCTCGGCCTCGCCGAGCTGCGCGCCGGGCTCCAACGACCCGTACATGATCGCCGAACGCAGCTCGTCCGAGACGATCTCGACGGTCGACTTGCGGGGGACAGGTTCCAGTTCACCCAACTGGCCCATGCCGGGGGCCCCTTTCCTTCATCGCTATTCGATATGTCGTGCCTGCTCCGGGGAGACGGCGAACAGCCGACCCAGCCCGGTGCGCGGCGTGAGACCCCGCTGACCGGACGCGAGCCGCAGACCCTCCCACACGCTCACCTGGTTGGCGGTCAGGACCGGCTTGCCGACCCGCGTCTCCAGCTCGTCGAGCCAGGACACGGTGTGCAGCGCGGTGTCGGGGACGAGCACCGCCTCGGCGTCCGGATGGTCGTTGGCCGCGACGAACGCCAGCACCTCGTCGCGGCCGAGGGTGCCGACCTCGGCGGCGGTCACGATGCCGCGGCACGACAGCGCCACGACCTCGATGCCCGCGTGGCCGAGGAACGCGGCGAACCGGTCGGCGACGTCGGTCGGGTAGGTCGCGGCGACCGCGACCCTGGTCAGCCCGAGGGCGCGCACGGCGTGCACGAACGCGAACGACGTGCTGGACGACGGGACGCCCGCCGCCTCGGCGACGCCCGCGACCTGCTGCTCGGCGCCGTCCCAGCCGAACACGAAGCTGCCGCTGGTGCAGGCCCACACGGCCGACTGGACGCCCTGCTCGCGCAGCGCGCGGGCGCCGTCGGCCAGGACGTCGGGGCCGCCGATGTCGAGCAGCGCGTCGACGCGATGGGCGTCCTCGCGCATCAGCGTGTGCACGACGGGCAGGCGGACCCCGCCGATGGCGCTCTCGATGGCCGGGTAGTCGTCCTCGGCGCTGTAACCGGGGTACAGGAAACCGGCGCTCAACCCGTTCTGATGCATGGAGTCGACAATCCTAACGCTCGTGGCGGTCACGCCGCCGTGTACGGGGCCAGTGCCACCAGCGACTGCCCGGGACCGGCCGCCGAGCGGCCCATCGTGCGCAGCGCCGTGCACATCGTGACCTGGTTCGCGGTGAGGACCGGCTTGCCGATCATCTGTTCCAGCGGCGCGATGATGTCGTAGGTCGGCACGTTGGTGCAGCTGATGAACACCGCCTCGGCCTCGGGGCCGTCCACCGACGACACCGCCGACACGATCTCGCCGTACCCGACCTTCCAGATGTGGCTGAGCAGCCCCATCCCGACGGACGAGACGACCTCGATGCCGTACTCGCGGAGGAACGACACCAGCCGCTCGGTGACCGCGTCGATGTAGGGGGTGACGACCGCGATGCGCTTGACGCCGAGCAACCCCAGCGACTCCACCAGCGCCCCGGACGTCGTCGTCGACACCGGCGCGCCCGCCGACAGCATCGACCGGTGCAGCTCCTGCTCGCCCTCCTTGCCGCGGATGAAGCTGCCCGACGCGCAGGCGTACGCGACGGCGAGGGGCTCGGGGGCCAGCACGTCGCGGGTGGCCTGCCGGACGATCGACTGGTCCGACAGCGCGGACGCCATCTCGACCGTGACCGGCACCGGGACGTAGGGGAGCCGGGTCATGTACAGCGACACGTCGTCGGGCGTCCACCGCCACAGCTCACGGTCGAGGGCGAAGTCGAACGGCGCGACCACCCCGATGCCGTGCTGGGCGAGCAGCTCGGGGCCGACGACCAGCGTGGGGTCGAATGTCATCTGCGCTGCCACCGCTCTAGGACTCGGCACGGCTGTAGACGAGACGCTCGCCGATTCCGCCGGACCGCCAGACGTCGTTGCACGCCTCGGCCATCCGGTCGAGACCGTCGACGATCGTCGCGTACACGTTGCCGGGGACCCAGCCGACGTCCCCGTTGAGCAGCAGGTTGTTGCGGCCGTAGAAGATCGCTAGGTCGATCACGCCCGGCAGCGCGTGGATGTTCTTCTCCTCTTTGAACTTCCGGTCCAGCATGCCGCCGGGGAACGAGAAGTAGACGACGTCGCCGGGGATGGGGGTGACGGTGGGGTTCTCCTGGCCGACCTCCTCCTCGGAGAACCGCTCGACCATGGTGTACACCTCGTTGCGGGCGTACTTGGCGTGGTATGCCTCGCCACCGAGGGGCAGGGCTCGCCAGACCGCTTCACACGTGCGGGGCGCGTCCTTTTCCAGCAGCTCCGCGACGCACGAGACGCCGCGACGCTCCAGGGTGATGGTCATGAGCTTGGGCATGCTGGACCTCCCCATGAACAGGGGTGGGCGAAAGCGTCGCCACCCGAAGGACTCTCCATGTTTGTGGGGGGGAACACCCCCCCACGCCCCCCGAGAGGGGTTCGTTAGAGCGCTCTGGGATCCGTCCTGGCCTTGCTGGGCAGCGGTTGCGACGGTCTTGCAGCACACGTTCTCAGTGCGATCACCGGGGCCGTGGTGCATCGCGCTGATTGTTGACAATCCTACGAACGCTTCCTAGCGTGTCAATGCCTCCCCGTATTCCCTTTAAACTCCGCACTCCTCTGGAAGTGGCGCCGATGGAGCACGTCCAGCCCGCACCCGGCGGCCCGCCCGACGTGGTGGTGCTGACCGGGGACGTCCCGCCGCCCGGCATCGCCGCGGTGGAGCGGCTCGCGCGCGTCCGGCTCGTCCGCGAATCCGGCCTGGCGGAGGCACTTCCGGGCGCCGACGTCCTGTTCGTGTGGGACTTCCTGTCCGACGCGCTGGCCGCCGCGTGGCCGTCGTCCGGGGGCCCCGGCTGGGTGCACATCGCGAGCGCCGGAGTCGACCGGCTGCTGTTCCCCGCCCTCGTCGAGGGTGACACGATCGTCACCAACTCGCGGGGGGTCTTCGACGAGCCGATCGCCGAGTACGTCCTCGGGCTGGTGCTCGCCTTCGCCAAAGATCTACCCGCGACGGTCCGGCTCCAGGGCGAGCGCCGCTGGCGGCACCGCGAGACCGAACGGATCACCGGGGCCCGCGCCCTGGTCGTCGGCACCGGCCCGATCGGGCGGGCCATCGCGCGCCGCCTGTCGGCCGCGGGCCTCGCCGTGGCGGGTGTCGGGCGCACCGGCCGCGACGGCGATCCCGACCTCGGCACCATCCATCCGATGGACCGGCTGGACGAGGCGTTCGCCGGGGCCGACTATGTCGTGCTCGCGGCGCCGCTCACCGACCAGACCCGGGGCATGATCGACGCGACCGCGCTGGCGCGGATGCGGCCGTCCACCCGGCTGGTCAACGTCGGACGGGGCGCGCTGGTCGTCCAGGACGACCTGGTCACGGCGCTGCGCGCGGGCCGGATCGCGGGCGCGGCGCTCGACGTGTTCGAGGACGAGCCGCTCCCGCGGACCTCGCCGCTGTGGGACATGCCGAACGTCATCGTGTCCCCGCACATGTCCGGCGACGTGGTCGGCTGGCGGAACGAACTGGTCCGGCTGTTCGCCGACAACCTCGAACGCCACCTGTCCGGCCGCCCGCTGCGCAACGTCGTCGACAAACGCCTCGGCTATGTCGGCACCGACTCACACGCCGGTTCTCACCAGAGGGGGTAGCCATGTCCGACGCGGCCGACCTGACCGCGACCGAGCTCGTGGACGAGTACGGGTCCGGGGCGCTCTCCCCGGTCGAGGCCGCCGAGGCCGTCCTCGCCAGGATCGGGCGCGACGGCCCCCGGCTCAACGCGTTCTGCGTCGTCGACGAGGAGACCACGCTCGACATGGCCCGCGCCGCGACCGACCGCCGCGCGCGCGGCGCGACCCTCGGGCCCCTCGACGGCGTGCCCGTCTCGATCAAGGACATCCTGCTCACCCGGGGCTGGCCGACGCTGCGCGGCTCCGCGACCGCCGACCGCTCCGGCCCCTGGGACGAGGACTCCCCGGCCGTCGCCCGCCTCCGCGAGCAGGGCGCGGTGTTCGTCGGCAAGACGACCACGCCCGAGTTCGCGTGGAAGGCCGTGACGGACAACCCGATCGACGGCGTCACCCGCAACCCGTGGGACGTCTCCCGCACGCCCGGCGGGTCGAGCGGCGGCGCGGCGGCGGCCGTCGCGGCGGGCATGGCGCCGCTCGCGCTCGGCACCGACGGCGGCGGCTCGGTCCGCATCCCCGCCGCGTTCACCGGCATCTTCACGATCAAGCCGACCTACGGCCGGATCCCGCACTACCCGGCGAGCGCCTTCGGGACGCTCGCCCACACCGGCCCCATGACCAACACGGTCGCGGACGCCGCGCTGCTGCTCGACGCCGTCTGCGGCGCCGACGGCCGCGACTGGTCCGCGCTGCCCCCGCCGGACTTCGCGTTCAGCGAGGCGGGCCCGGACGACCTGACCGGCCTGCGCGTCGCGTTCAGCCCCGACCTCGGGTTCGCCCAGGTCGACCCGGAGATCGCGGCGTCCGTCGCGGCCGCCGCCGAGGCGTTCACCGAACTCGGCGCGAAGGTCGAGCAGGTCGACCCCGGCTTCGACGACCCCGTCGAGGACTTCGAGGTCCTGTGGTTCGCGGGCGCCGCCAAGGTCGTCGAGAAGCTGACCCCGCGGGCCCGAGGATTGCTCGACCCGGGCCTGGCGGAGATCTGCGAGCAGGGCGCGCGGTACTCGGCCGTCGAGTATCTGACCGCCACCGCCCGCCGGATGGAGCTGGGCCGCCTGATGGGCCTGTTCCACGAGCGTTACGACCTGCTGCTCACCCCGACGATGCCGATCGCCGCGTTCGAGGCGGGGCACGAGGTCCCGCCGGGGTGGCCGTCCCGCCGCTGGACGAGCTGGACCCCGTTCACCTACCCGTTCAACATGACGCAGCAGCCCGCCGCGAGCGTCCCGTGCGGGCTCACGTCCGGCGGGCTGCCCATCGGCCTCCAGGTCGTCGGCGCCCGCCACGCCGACGCCCTGGTGATGGCCGCCTGCGCCGCCTACGAACGGATCCGTCCCTGGCAGCGCCTCACGGGAAGGTGATGACCGCTCGGCCCTGATGGACGCCCTCGTCCATCTCGGCCAGAATCCGGGGCGCGTCGTCCAACGTGACGGGCGTGATCTCGGGGACGATCCCGTGCGCCACGGCGAAGTCGAGCGTGTCGCGCAGGTCGTGCGGCGAGCCGCACGGCGTGCCCATCACCCGCTGCCGCCGCAGCACCAGCGGCAGCGGTGAGACGGCCACGCCCTCACCGCCGAACCCGAGGTAGAGAAGCGTGCCGTCCGGGCGCAGGCCGTCGAAGGCTGCGAGCCCCGTACCGGTGTCCGGCGCGGCGTTGACGATGAGGTCGGCGCCGCCCCAGGCCCGCAGCGCCTCGGCCGGGTCCCGCTCGCCGGACGCCACGAACAGCTCGGCGCCCTCGGAGATCATCTCGGTCTCGGCCCGGCGGGACCGGGACACGACGGCGACCCGCGCGCCCATGGCGGCGGCGAACCGGACGGCCATCGCCCCGACCCCGCCGGTGCCGAGCACCGCGACCCTGGACCCGGCGACGGCCCCGGCCCGCCGCATCCCGTTGAACGCGGTGAGCCCGGCGCACATCAGCGGCGCCGCCGCGACCGGGTCGAGACCGGCGGGCAACGGCACGACGAACCCCGCGCGGGCCACGAAGTACTCGGCGTATCCGCCGTCGACGTTGACGCCCGTGGCCTGCGTGGGCGACCCGGTGCACAACACCTGGTCGCCCCGGGCGCACTGGTCGCAGTGCCCGCACGACCCGTACAGCCACAGCGCGCCGACCGGCGTCCCGATCTGCGGCCAGTGCACGCCGTCCCCGAGCGCGACGACGACGCCGCTGATCTCGTGCCCGGGCACGGTCGGGAACGACGCGAACGGATAGTGCCCGCGCAGATGGTTGACCTCCGAGAAGCACATCCCACACGCGGTCACCTTGACGAGGATCTCGCCCGGCCCCGGTTCGGGCAGTTCCCGCTCGACGACCTCCAGCGGCTTTCCAGGCGCGTTCAGAACAGCGCTGCGCATGCCGGTTTCCCCCTCCGTTAGGGCGATAGCGTTGATATATGAGTAACTATAGCAACGATAAGCCAGACCGCAAGCGGTGCTCAACGAAGGTCTGTAACATTGATGTCGTGACTGCTCAGAAGGACCGCGACACCCGCGAGCGGATCATCCGCACGGCGGCCAGGCTGCTCTCCGAGGCGGGCGGCGAACCCGTCTCGACCCGCGCCGTCTGCGCCGCCGCCGGGATCGGCGCGCCGACCCTGTACCACCACTTCGGCGACAAGAAGGGGCTGTTCGACGCCGTCGCCGCGTACGGGTTCGAGCGCTACGTGGCGGCCAAGCGCGCCCAGGTCGGCACCGGCGACCCGGTCGACGACCTGCGCCGGGGCTGGGACGTCCACGTCGAGTACGGCCGTACCAACCCCGAGTTCTACTCCCTCATGTACGGGCAGCCCGGCAAGACGTCCCCGGCCGCCGAGGAGGCCCACGCCATCCTGGTCGAGCTGATCGACGCCATCGCCCGCGCCGGACGCCTCCGCGTCCCCGCCGACACCGCCGTCCAGATGGTCGGCGCCGCCGGAGTGGGCGTCACCCTCGCCCTGATCTCCGGCACGAACGACGACCTGTCGACCAGAACCCGCGAGGCCGTCATCACTGCCATCACCGTCCCCCACAAGGAGGCGCAGAACGGCACGCCTTCACCGGCCGCCCGCGCCGTAGCCCTACGCGCCGCCCTCCGCGCCGACCCCCCACCCGGCCTGACCCCCACGGAAGCGGCACTACTCGGCGAATGGCTCGACCGCGTCGCGGGCGCCGCGTCCTGAGCAGCCTGGCCAGACTCGGGGCGCCTTCTCAGTCGGTCAGCCGCACAGCTCCGGAGGGCAGCAGCTCTCGCCGGTCATGGTGACCCTCCAACGAAACATGGTGAGTCCAGCGGGACGCGACAGGTGTGGTGCCGCAGCCCGGGTGTCCGCCGTCAACACCGGGCAGCGGGATCTCAGTGCCGCTGGCCAGCGTCGATCGACCGCAGAGCATCGACGATCGCGTCGGCGGCCTCGTCCGGGTCGGCGGGAAGCTGTGTCCACGGGTCCGTCTCGCGGTCTCGCAGCTGGTAGTTCGCACCGTTCCACGTCGCGGTCCATGGCCCGGCGTACCCACAGGTGACATGCACGTGCGACAGGCCGGTCTCCCCGTCGCGGACGATGGACAGGGCGAACTGGGGGGCGCGTTCCCGGATGGCGGCGTGCAGCCGCTCAGCCGGGCTGAACGCTTCGGGTACCTGCATGGAATCCTCCGGGGGTTGTGGGGGTGGTGTGGGCGGGCGGCCTCGGCGTGCTCCGCCCGGCCGCGGTCGGGATGGTGAACTCGGCCCACGCGGGCCGGTGGTCGGACAGGTCGTCCGCGCCGCACTCGACGCCGTACCCGGTGATCCACTCGTCGGGAACGGTCGTATGGATCCGATCGGCGCGGTAGGCGATTTTGTGGTCGCCGTGTCCGACGGTCGGGGTGGGGTCGCCCCAGTGCGCGCCGACGTCGTGGAACCCGGCGGCGGCGAGTTCCCCGGCGGGCAATGTGTCGAGCTTTTTGGCGACCTTGTACGGGTCGAGTCCCGTGGTGTCGGGGGCGTCGTTGATCGCCACGGCGTTGAAGTCGGCGACGTAGATGGCGTCCAGGTGTCGGTGGACGGTGGCCATCTCGGCTTCGGCGAGGCGCGTGGCCGGGCTGCTGGGCGCTGAATGGCCAACCAGGAAGTGCAGGGGCCGGGGGCGTCCGGCGACTCGTAGCCGGGTGTTGGTGAGTCCATGGACCCAGGGCGGCCCGTGCAGGTGCTCGGTCCGTTCGACGGTGAGATCGTCGTTTTCCCGCACGAACACGGCGAGGTCGAGCCGGTAGAAGTTCGAGCGACCGACGAAGTGGTAGGACGTCCCGAGTTCCCGCGCGATCTGTCGCGCGCGTTCGTGCTTGCCCTGGCCCCAGCGGGCTTCCTGTAAGCCGATCAGGTCAAGGTCGAGGGACGCGAGCAAGGCGACCTGGTCCCGGAGGCGGGAGTCGGCCCCATGCCCACGGTCGGGACCGCCGCCGTCAAGGCCACCCTCACGCAGGTTGTAGGTGGCGACACGGATGGTGATCGGCCTGTCAGGCATGTGTGATCTGCTCTCCGGTGAGAAGGACGGGCAGGTCTCCGATGTGTCTGATCACGGCGGTTCGTGGAGGCAGCTGGGTGCTGACTGCGATCGGTCCGAGCAATACGGCCCGGATGCCAAGTGCCGCTGGCACGCAGACGTCGGTGTCGATGTTGTTTCCGCAAACGACCAGCTCACAGGGGCCGATCCCGAGGTCATCCAGGACGCGCCTGTAGAAACGAGGGCTGGCCTTGTTGAGGGCCATCTCGTGGCTGAGGTAGACCCGGTCGCAGAACAGCCCGTCGACCCCGGCGGCTTTGAGAGCCGGGCGCCGGTCCTGGCAGGCCAGGGTGTTGGACACCAGCGCCAGGATGATTCCGGCGGCGTCCAACTGCCGGATGACGACCTGTGCGGCGCTGCTGACCGGCCGCATGCCCAGCTCCGGGTCTACGTCGTCGGCGCTGCTGGTCAGGGTGAGGCCGTAGTCGACGGCGACGTGGGTAATCGGGCCGCGACGGACCTTGCTCATGGGTGTCGCCTCTCGATCTGGGGAACGGGTCGCGTGTCTTGCATGCGGTTGTCGGGGTTGAACCGGGTTCGCCCGGCCGGAGACCAGAGGATAGAGACCGCTTTACGGGCCGGGCTTGGGTCGCGGTCCGGTGTCTCCGGCCGGGCGAGGATCAGGTGCGCGGGGAACCAGACGACCCGGGGGTCCGGCTGGGAATGCGGGTGGTCAGCGCCGCTCGTACGGAGAAGGGCGGATGGGGTGAGAACAACCACCCGACCGCGGTCAGCGCCCCGGACACGCCGCGTGGACGTGGGCGGGCGCTGCGCACCAGAGCCCAATAGCAGCGGGCGACGTCGGGGCCGACCGCTCGGGCGGCGACGACATCGGCGACGAGTTCATCAGCCCACTGCGTCGCAGTGACGACTACCCACACGGCGGGGGCGACCAGGATCAGCAGGTGCGGGGGCATAGTCAGGCCCAGCGCCAGCCATCCGGCCAGGAGTGGCGCGCCCAGCAGTCGATGCGGGGTCCGTGACCCGCGGCGAGCGTGGTGCGCCTCGTGGGCCAGGACGAACGCAGCTGCTTTGGGCTCGGCCAGTAGCCGTTCACCGAACATGAGTATCGGGTGCCGCCGGTAGGGGATCAGCGCTGCCGAGAGTCGCAGTGGCGCGCACTGGCAGCCACCGGTGTCGATGGTGCACGTTTGTTCGTGCTGGGGCTCGGGCCGCATCGCGTACAGGTGCACGACGTCGGCCGCACGGAACCGGTTGCGGATAGTGCGTTGAACAGAACTCAGGACGGCGCGGATCTCGGGCGACTGATCGGCCATGAGCCGGTGGCGGTAGGCGTCGGCGCTTGCCCAGTCCACGCCTGGAGGGCCAGACCGGTGTGCGTTCCTCTCGGCCAGCACGATGCCGCCGACGACGAAAACGGCCAAGACGCCGCTCAGCACCGTACCCATCGAGTAGGGCAGTGCATTGAGCAGGTCGGCGATCCCGACTCCGACGGGCAAGAGCACCAGCGGCGCTGTCGGTATCAGCGCGCCGCGCCGTCCGCGGCCTGGCTGCCCGGTGCGCATGAAATCCTCGAAGTCGGCCAGCGGCTTTGTGTCGGTTTGGCGGGTGTGGGCGGACGTGGACCGCGTTGTCTTGGTCATCGTTTCGTTTCGTTGTCGGCGGTATCGGGAGGTCGTGGGCGGAGCAGGGTGATATACCGCTGCCCGCCCGGGGTCGTGCTAGGTCTTGCGGGCGACGCCGCAGAACTGGAGGACCTCGGGCGGAGTTCCGAAGGGGGAGTGGTCGGGGCGCCAGCGCGAGCAGGACACGACGCCGGGGTTCAGCAGTTCCAGGCCGTCGAGGAAGCGCGCGAGCTGCTCGGGCGTGCGGGTGACGGTCGGGGGACCGCCCATGTCCATCACCAGCCGCATGGCCTGGTGAAACCGCTCGCCGTGCAGCGCGGCGGTCGGGTGGGCGATGGCCACGTGGCTGCCCGGCGCCAGCGCTGCGACCAGCCTTTCGACGGTGGCGAGCGCCTCGGTGTCGTCGACCAGGTGGTCCAGGATGCCCAGCAGCAGTAGCCCGATCGGCCGGGTGAAATCGAGCGTGATGGCGGCCTGGTTCAGGATGGTGTCGACATCGCGGGCGTCAGCGCCAATGGTGTCGCAGGTCCCTTCATGGCTGCTGTAGAGCAGCGCACGGGCATAAGCAACGACCAGCGGATCTTCGTCGACGTACACGATCCGGGCATCGGGCACGACCCGCTGGGCGACCTCGTGGGTGTTGTCAACCGTGGGTAGCCCGGCGCCGATGTCGAGGAACTGACGGACCCCCGCCTCGCCCGCCAGATATCGGACCACTCGGCTGAGGAACGCTCGGTCGTGGCGGGCGGCGTCCACGATCTCAGGCAAGATCGTCGCGACCCGATCGGCGGCTCGCCGGTCGATGGGATAGTGATCCTTGCCGTTCAGCCAGCGATCCCAGACACGGGCCGATTGCGGAACCTCGGTGTTAAGGACCACCTCGTCCCTGTAGGCGGGCTTGGCATGGAGGTCATCGAGTCTGGGCATGCGGTTCCTCCATCGCGGTCGGCTGTGGGAGGACGAGAGCCATGCCGACGACGCGGACCGTCTCATACGACGCGCGCCGGTAGGTTCCGTCGGCCGACCAGAGCTGAACGTCGACCAGGCCAGGCGGGTCAACGAGGGTCCAGCCTTCCGCGAGCGCGCCGATCTCCTCCTCGTCGCGGAAGGTGATCGAACTGCTGCCCCGTTCGTACGCCTTGGTCATCCCGTGGACGCGGTCCGCGCTGGTGCGTGTCTTGGTCGCGTGCGACACGATGACGACGCTGCCGGGCGCCAGCCGTTCCCGAAGTCCCGCCATCACGGCGACCGGGTCGTCCACGAAATGCAGGACGGCCGCTAAGACGATCAGCGTCGGCACGGCCAGGTCGACGCGGCCGACCAGCTCCGGGCGGTCGAAGATGCCGTCGAGATCGGTGACGTCGCCCTTGAGTACCTCTTGGTATCCGCGGCGCAGTGCTCGCGCATGCGCGAGCACGACCTCGTCATTATCGACGGCGACCACCGTGGCGTTCGGGTCGGCCTGGTGAACGCAGGTCTCGACCGAGGGGAGCGGGACGTCATCGACGATGCCGACACCAAGGTCGAAAACCTGCCGGATGCCGAACTGCTCGACGGCCCACTGTGCCGCGCGTCCGGCGAAGAGCAGGTTCTCCTTCGCGACCGTCGGCGCGTCCGGTGAGGCCGCGATGATGGCTTCGGCGGTCTTCCTGTCGACCTCTCCGCAGTCTCGGCTGCCGAGGAGGTAAGCGTAGACCCGGGCCCGGGAGGCGGAAGAGTAGTCGAGGCCGAGAGGTGTCATGACCCGGCCGCCGCGAGCTTGGCGTCCAACTCCTCGGGGGAGTCGGCGTCCACGTCGACGATCTGGGTGGGGTCCGAGTCCCTTCGCCGTAGCTTTGGGTCTAGGAAGGCCCACCAGCGGCCGACGTCGGTGTGCACGATGCTCCAGTTGGGGTGCGCCTTCGCCAACATGGCCTTGGTGGGGTCGGCAACTTCTGCGGTCATGATCATTTCCCTGGTGTCGAATATGGGGTTCGTGCGTGCGACCACGACGTCGACCCTCCGCGCCGAGTCGGCGCGAGCGCTCGGTGGCTGGCGCCGCAGCACGGTCTTGTCGTCAACGGGTGCACCTGCCCAGTCCCGGTCTTCGAGACAACGAGTGAGGCCCCGGAGCGGAAGCGTCGAGCCGCACACGGGGACGTCTGGTTAGGACAAGCTCAGCGTTTCGGGCTCCGGTGCCACTCATGGCTACCTTTCGAGGCGAGATGCACTAACCGGTTGATGTGGAGTTAGTGAACGCGCTTTCACCCCGACAGTCACTAGGGCTGGAGACATAATTCTTATGTACGCATCCAGCTCTCTGACCTGGGGATTTGTCGATGCTAGAGGCCGTCCTATGTCACGCGGACGGGCCGCGTCCGAAATGCGGGGTTGCCGCACCTGGTCGCGTCGGGTGACTCTGGAACGGGAGACCATGAAAGGGAGGAGCCTGGTGGGCGCGTGGAGCAGACGCGACATTGGTCGGCTACGTGAGCAAATGACCCGACAGGGCCGTGACTCCACCGAGATCGCGTCCGAGATCCGGGTGCGTACGGGGGTGGCGATGCTGGCCGCCTATCGGATGGCCGCTGGGCTGTCGCAGCCGGTACTGGTGGAACGCTTCTGTGAGGCAGCACCCGGTGCCTTCATGGATCAGCCGTTGTTGTCACGGCTGGAGGGTTTTCCGGGGCCTGGAAGCCGGGCGCCCCTGGCCACGCAGATCATCACGTTGGCCTCGATTTTTGAGGTGTCCCCTCTACGGCTCTTGGCTCCAGACGCCTTGGACCAGATGGAGCAGCATGAACGGGATGTGCTGATCAGATGCAACGTCACTTCTCCTCTGCGCCCTCTCACCGGCACAGCTCACCCCGCAGCACCGGAAACGTCCCGGCACTGGCCGCTGGCGAATCCCCGTATGGAAAGGCAGGTTCAGATGGCGGCGCGTAGGGCCATGCGGTTCGGCACCAACGCCGAGGGCGGCAACATCGGCCCAGAGGGTATTGATCAGCTCCGTGATGATGTCGCGCGGTTGGCTAGGGCCTACCCGCAGCGGCCATTGCCGGAGCTGCTCGGAGATCTCACCGAGCTGCAAGACGTCACGTTCGGCCTACTCGAAGGCCAGCAGCGCCCACGTCACACCGCCGAGCTGTACTTGCTCGCGGGTGTGTTGTCCGGGATCTTGGCCAAGGCCAGTCACGACCTTGGCGATTCGCATTCAGCGCTGACTCAGGCCAGGACAGCCTTCATCTGCGCCGACAACATCGACCACGCCGGATTGAAAGCCTGGACTGCGGGACTGCGGTCGATGATCTCCTACTGGGCCAGCCGACCGAACGACGCTGTCCGGTACGCCCAGCAGGGCGCCGATGCGGCGGCGGCCACCCACGGAACAGCCTCAGTGTGGTTGATCGCGCAGGAGGCACGCGGTTGGGGGCTGCTCGGGGACGCCGACCAGTGTCGTGCGACGATTCAGCGCGCGAATGAAGCACGCGAGACCGTCGAGCACGATGAACTGGACGAGTTCGGTGGCATCATGACCTTTCCCGTACCCCGACAGCTGTACTACGCCGCCGATGCGTCGATCTGGCTACCGGGAGCGGAGGAGGATGCTGCGCGGCAGGCGGAAGCCGCTATCGGTGCCTATGCGGAGGCTGCTGACCTTGACCGGTCATTCAGCGATGAGGCGGGGGCCCGCGCCGACTTGGCGCTGGCGCGCGCTGCCCAGAGCGATGTAGAGGGTGCAGCGGAGGCGCTGTCGGATGTGCTGGATCTCCCAGTCGATCAAAGGATCGAGGGGATCGTCACCAGCGTAAGGCGAGTACATCGCCTCCTCCGTGAGCCTCACCTACAAGGGCCCGCCGCGAGGAGTCTTCAGCAGGAGATCGAAGCTTACGCGCGAACACCGGCAGCTGCGGCACTGCCGACTGGCCGTTAGCCTCCTGGTCATGTATCCGGTTTTCATCACCGGCGAAGGCGTGAGCCTCCGCGAGTTCACACCCGATGATGTCGATGCGGTCTTCGCGGTATATGGGGACCCGCTGGTCGTCGAGCACCTGTCGTTCGACCCTCGTACACGCGAGCAGGTGACCGCGACGCTGACCAGCGTGATCGAAGCGGCGAGGCAGAGCCCGCGGCGCGAGTACTCCCTTGCCGTTGTGGTCGGCGGCGAGGTGATCGGGTTCGCCCGGCTCGCGGTCGATGCCCAGCATCCCGGGCAGTCCAGTGGCCAGCTCGGGTTCGCGCTGCGCGCTGATCGGTGGGGCCAGGGCCTTGGTCTGGAAACAGTCCGGCTACTCCTGCGGCTCGGCTTCGGGGAACTGGGGCTTCACCGGCTGTGGGGTGCGCGTAGCCCGGGCAACCATGTGTCCGGGCAGCTGATGACCAAGCTCGGAATGATCGAGGAGGGTACAATTCGCGGCCATATCCGTGTGGGTGGGATTTGGCGGGACTCGGTGGTACATTCTATTCTCGATGACGAATTGATGGCCGTCGAACAGTAAAGTAGATCTTCAGAAATGCCGCTTCCTCCGGATAGTTCATGAGGGTGCCAAGCGCCTTTGTCAAGGTGGACGGGGGATGCGCAATGGTGATACAGGTGGCGGCTGTTGACCGTTACCGTGATTTCCTTCAATCTCGTATTCAGATTGGGCTATGTTCCCGCGTTTTAGGAGGAGGATGAGCAGTGAACGATCATGTCGATACCGCAGGGGTGCCGTGGGGCTGGGGCAGGATGACTGAACGGCTTCCCATTGGCCCGGTGCCGTACACAAGGGTGGAGTTGGACCCGATCACACAGACCAGCCGCTTCTGCAACGACGCGGACCAGATCGTCGAGATGGGCAAACACGGCACGAACAAGACCAAGGGCACAGCGACGATGTCCGGCGGCGGCGACGGTGACAGGCCCCAGCAGCAAACACAGGACGACAACACCACCGATTACGAGCAGGATTGAGCCGGTGGGGCAGCGGGCCGACATCGGCCGCACAGGGAATCACGGCGAAGCGGTGCTGGTGGTCACAGGTCTGGAGGATGTGACTGCTGACCTGGTCATAGCCGCGCTGAATGATCGTCAGGTCCCGGTCGTTCGGGTC
The DNA here is from genome assembly GCF_039537545.1 of Actinomadura meridiana. Lineage (NCBI taxonomy): Bacteria > Bacillati > Actinomycetota > Actinomycetes > Streptosporangiales > Thermomonosporaceae > Actinomadura > Actinomadura meridiana. The sequence continues at coordinate 184,628 of NZ_BAABAS010000029.1, read as the reverse complement.
GACCCTGCCGACATCGGTTCGCAGAAGGACGCCTTGGCCTTCGCCGCCGATATCGGCGGCGAAAGTGACCGGTGGGAGGGGCTACTGCGGACCGGCAGCCGACGTCTTGACCTGACTCAGATCCGGTCGATCTACCATCGACGGCCCGGTCGTTGGCGGTTCGATCACTTGGAACCGCGTGCACGGGAGTTCGCGGTCCGGGAGGCACAGCACGGGCTGGCCGGGTTACTGGCGCACCTACCGGTGCCGCAGTGCAACGCACCGGCCGCGACCGCCCGGGCTGACTACAAGCCCGCTCAGTTGCAGGCCGCCGCCGAACTCGGCTTCAGCGTTCCGGAGACTCTGATCACCAACGATCTGGCCGCAGCGCGAGCTTTCGCGGCCAAGCATGCTCCGGTGGTCTACAAGACGTTCCGCGGCGTCCCGCCCGCCGACGGACAAGCCGGAGCGATCTGGACCCAGCGGATCGCTCCGACCGACTTGGACGACTCCATAGCGGTCACCGCCCACCTGTTCCAGGCAGAGATCGACAAGGTTGCCGACCTGCGCGTCACCGTCGTCGGCCGCCGCGTGTTCGCCACCGCGATTACCGGCCCCGGCAACTCGCTGGACTGGCGCTCGGCTGACTGGAACCAGTTGAACTACGAGCCATACCAGCTCCCCGACTGTCTGGTGCCACTGTTGCACGCCTATCTGGACCATTTCGGGTTGGCCTTCGGCTGTTTCGATCTCGCCGTCGAACGGGATTCCGGACGTATCATCTGGATCGAGTGCAATCCGAACGGGCAGTGGGGATTTCTTCCTGACTCCGATGCCATCGCTGAGGCGTTTGCCGCCTTGTTGCAGGCAGGATGGACGCCATGACCGGCACTCCCGGCCAGACTGGCCCCGAAACCGCCGTAGGAACCGAAACGATGAGCGCCCAGGCCATTGACGCTGCGGCCGAGCCGCTGCGCGCGGCCCTGGCCGACCAACTCGCAAGGACCGGACTTTTGGCCGACCCCGCGTGGCGGCACGCGGTCGAGACCGTTTCCCGACACCGGTTCGTTCCTGGCTTCTACGCCCAGACTGACCACCGGGACGAGCACGGCCTGGTCGTCTGGGAACCCGTCACGGCGGCGACCGACACCCGTCGATGGTTGAAGGCCGTTTACACCGACACCACACTCATCACGCAGTTCGACGGCGGCGAACCCGATTGGGGCCACCCGGTGACCCGTGCGGGTGGGGCGCCGACGTCATCCTCCACGCTGCCGTCGCTTGTGCTGCGGATGTGGATGGATGCCGACCTCGACGATGGGCAGGATGTCCTGGAGGTCGGTACTGGAACCGGGTACTCCACCGCGCTGGCGTGTGAACGGCTCGGGGGCCAAGGCGATGTGACGTCGATCGAAATCGACCCGCACCGATTGGAACAGGCCGCGGCCGCCCTGTACGGGGGCGGATACTCCCCGGACCTGGCCGTGGCGGACGGGTTGTACGGCTACTGGCCTTCAGCGCCGTTCGACCGGATCGTCGCCGCGTGTTCGGTCCGCACCGTGCCGCATCCCTGGCTTGCTCAGACCCGGTCGGGCGGGAAGATCCTTGCCACGTTGTCGGGGTGGCTGTACGGGTACGCCCGCGCTCTCCTCACTGTCACCCGTGACAGTGGCGGCGAACCCACCGCTGAGGGCCCGCTTCTGCCGGGCACCATCTCCTTCATGGCGGCCCGTACCCACAACCGTCCCGAACCCGGGAACCCCGCGCACTGGGCCGCCCTCACCCGCGACGCCTCACCGCGTCCAGCACGGCACGCCCCCAGCCGCGTGGACGAAGCCACCGAGGAGGGGTTCTTCGGTCGGTTCCTCGCGCAGTTGGCCGTCCCCGACGTCCAACTGGCCACCGAGAACACCGTCGATGGGCCTGTGCTGCACCTGGTTGACGTCACCACTGGTTCGGCCGCCACCCTCACCCCAGACCACATGGTCCGTCAGGCGGGACCCGCACGATTGTGGGACGCTGTGGAAGCCACCTGGGATGCCTGGGACCGAGCTGGCCGTCCCGGTCCACAGACCTTTCGGATGCGCGTCGCCCAGGGACGGCAGACCATCATTCACACAGAACTGAAAGACCTTGCCTTTTCCCTGCCCAGCAATCCGGGTAGTCCTGTTCCGGGGCCTTAACCGGCCTCGGGGTGTTCTAGTTCCTTTGTGCGTTGTTTCTGCTTCTTCGGCTTGCGGCGTTTCACGCCTACGCCGCCCCAGAAGGCGAAGCCCTTGATGACGACCGTGGGGGCGCCGGGGGCGCCGGGGCCGCTCGCGCTGTTGTCGAAGCCGCCCATGATGCCGAGGCCCTTGACGTGGACGGTGAGGTCGTCGGGGACGATGATCTCGAAGCCGCCCATGATGGCGATCGTCCGGATCGTCGTGGTCGGCTCCTCGAACCGGGCCTCGCGTAGGTCGATCTTGCCGCCGCCCCAGAACGCGAACGCGCGGAAACGGCGGGGGACGTTCCACACGCCCGACCGGCGGAACCCGCTCATGATGCCGATCCCCGTCTTCCAGGACGGGGCGCCCTCGACCGGGCGCCGCTCCACCCCGGCGGCCGGGGACGGCGCCGCCGACGTGCCCGGCGCCGGGAGGTCGCGGGTGATCGGCTCCAGTTCGGCGTAGGTTTTGGCGGCGTACACTGCGTCCAGCCGTTCGTCGAGTTCGGCCAGGGTCAGCCGCCCGTCGCCCGCCGCGTCCTGAAGCACCCGCGCGACCCGCTCGCGGTCGGCGTCACCGGCCCGCATCTCCGGTGCGCCGGGCGATCCGGTGGGTTCGGGGAGGTTCGTCATACACAAAGCCTAGACCGCCCTCACCGGTTCAAATCGGACGATCACGGACTTGGACGTCGGCGTGTTGCTGACCTCGGCGGTGCTGTCGAGCGGCACGAGGACGTTCGTCTCCGGGAAGTACGCCGCCGCGCAGCCCCGTGCCGTCGGGTAGGAGATGATCCGGAAGGACGGTGCCCGGCGCTCCACGCCGTCGGTCCATTCCGACACCAGGTCGACCATCGTTCCGTCGGCCAAGCCGAGGGCCTCCAGGTCTGCGGGGTTGACGAACACGACGCGGCGGCCGGACTTGACGCCCCGGTAGCGGTCGTCCAGGCCGTAGATCGTGGTGTTGTACTGGTCGTGGCTGCGGACGGTCTGGAGCAGCAGGCGTCCCTCCGGGATCTGGAGCACCTCCAGCTCGTTCACCGTCAGGTTCGCCTTGCCGGTCGCGGTCGGGAACTTGCGCTCGTCGCGTGGGGCGTGGGGGAGGGTGAAGCCGGTGGGTTCGCGGACGCGGGCGTTGTAGTCGTCGAAGCCGGGCACGACGCGGGAGACGTGGTCGCGGATCACGTCGTAGTCGTGTTGCATGGCGTCCCAATCGATGTCCGAGTCGGGGAGTGTCGCGTTCGCGAGGCGGCAGACGATCGACACCTCGGAGAGCAGGTCCGGGGACGCGGGCGCGAGACGGCCCCGGGAGGCGTGCACCATTCCCATCGAGTCTTCTACGGAGACGAACTGCGGCCCCGATTCCTGGGCGTCGCGTTCGGTGCGGCCCAGCGTCGGCAGGATCAGCCCGATCTCGCCGGTGACCGCGTGCGAGCGGTTGAGCTTGGTCGACACCTGCGCGGTCAGGCTGCACCGGCGCAGGGCCGCCTCCGTCACGGCGGAGTCGGGGGTCGCGCGGACGAAGTTGCCGCCCATTCCGAGGAACACCTTGGCGTTTCCGTCGCGCATGGCGCGGATCGCGTCGACGGTGTCCAGGCCGTGTTCGCGTGGGGGTTCGAAGTCGAACTCGGCTGCCAGGGCGTCCAGGAACTCGGGCTTGGGCTTCTCCCAGATGCCCATCGTCCGGTCGCCCTGGACGTTGGAGTGCCCGCGCACCGGGCAGACGCCCGCGCCGGGACGGCCGATGTTGCCGCGCAGGAGGAGGAAGTTGACGATCTCGCGGATGGTGGGCACGGAGTTGCGGTGCTGGGTCAACCCCATCGCCCAGCAGACGATGATCTTCTTGGCGGCCAGGACGTCGGTGAGCGCTGCCGCGATCTCTTCGCGGGTCAGGCCGGTCGCCGTCAGGACGTCGTCCCAGTCCAGGGCGCGGGCGTGCTTCTCGAAAGCCGCGAAGCCGTGGGTGTGGGCGTCGATGAAGTCGCGGTCGATGGCGTCGGGGGTCTCCAGGAGCATCCGGTTGAGTGCCTGGAAGAGGGCCAGGTCGCCGTTCAGGCGGATCTGGAGGAAACGGTCGGCGAGCGCCGTGCCGCGCCCGGTGATGCCGGACGCGCGCTGCGGGTTCTTGAACCGCATCAGGCCCGCCTCGGGCAGCGGGTTCACCGCGACGATCCGGGCCCCCGCCTTCTTGGCCCGTTCCAACGCCGACAGCATCCGGGGATGGTTCGTGCCCGGGTTCTGGCCGACGACGAAGATCAGGTCGGCCTGGTGGAGGTCGTCCAGCAGCACCGAGCCCTTGCCGACGCCGATCGTCTCGCTCAGCGCCGACCCCGACGACTCGTGGCACATGTTGCTGCAATCGGGGAGGTTGTTGGTGCCGAACGCGCGGACGAACAGCTGGTAGGCGAACGCGGCCTCGTTGCCGGTGCGGCCCGAGGTGTAGAAGACGGCCTCGTCCGGCGAGCCGAGCGCGGTCAGCTCCGACGCCAGCAGGCCGAACGCCTCGTCCCAGGAGATCGGCTCGTAGTGCTCGGCCCCGGCGCGCTTCACCATCGGCTCGGTCAGCCGACCCTGCTGGCCGAGCCAGTGGTCGGAGCGCCCCGCCAGCTCCGACACGGTGTGCCGGGCGAAGAACTCGCGGGTGACGCGGCGTGTCGTGGCCTCCTCGGCGACGGCCTTGGCGCCGTTCTCGCAGAACTCGGCGATGTGCCGGTGGTCGCCCTCGGGCCAGGCGCAGCCGGGGCAGTCGAAGCCGCGCTTCTGGTTGACGCGCAGCAGCGTCAACGCGGTGCGCCGCACGCCCATCTGGTCGTACGACTGGCGCAGCGCGGTCGTGACCCCCGGCACGCCCGCCGCCCACGTCTTCGGTTCCGACACCTCAAGACCCGCGTCGTCGAAGTCGTCGGCGGGCGCCTTCCGCGTCATCGCACACATCCTTACTACTCGGCCGGAGATGTCCCACTCTCGCACGTGAAAGGCGGTTATTGGGGCGGGCCTTCCACCAACCGGACCTCGGTCGACATCGGGATCCCCTGCGGGGTGGTCCATTCGATGCGGACGATATCGCCCGGCCTGCGGGCGAGCATCAGCGCGGTGAGGGTGGCGGGGGAGTCGACGGCCTGCCCGCCGAGCGCGACGATGGCGGCGCCCACCGGGACGCCCGCGGTCTCGGCGGGGGCGCCGGGCACGATCTCGGCGACGAGGACGCCGGGCCGGTCGCCGTTGGCGCGGACCTTCACGCCGAGCATGGCGGTCGGGCCGATGTGGACGGTCGGCGACGACTCGCCCCGCTGGATCCGCCGAGCGACGGCCAGGGCGTCCTCGGACGGGATCGCGTACCCCCGGTGGTCCGCGCCCGGCGCGGACCCACTGTCGGGCGGGGCGATCCCGGTGGAGGCGGCCGTGTTGACGCCGATGACCCGTCCGGCGGTGTTCAGCAGCGGGCCGCCGGAGTCGCCCGGCTTGATCGGCGCGTTGGTCTCGATCAGCCCGGTGAGCCGCTCGGACGTGCCGGTCGTGTCGTCACGCGCGGTGACCGTCTGCTCCAGCGCCAGGACGGCGCCGGTGACGACGGTCGGCGTGCCGCCCTTGCCGCCCGCGTTGCCGACGGCCGTGACGGGGGCGCCGACGGCGACGCCCGCCGCGGGCGCGAACACGGCGGCCTTGAGCCGGGTCGCGCCCGCCAGCCGGATCACCGCGATGTCGCCCGCCCGGTCATAGCCGACGACCCGCGCGGGGTAGGTGCGGCGGTCGTCGGTGTCGGTGCCCCTGATCTCGGTGGCGCCCTGGATCACGTGGTTGTTGGTCAGGACGAGCCCGGACGGGTGCAGCACGATGCCCGTCCCGGCGGCGCGGATGCCGCTGAGCGACTGCTCGGTCTCGATGTTGACGACGCCGGGCCGCCGCCCGCTCGGCGGCGCGTGCTGGGCGGTGGCGGTCGGCGTGCCGGGCGGCGGGACGTCCCGTGCGCCCTCGCTCTCGGTCACGCGGCAGCCGGGCACGAGCAGCAGGGACAGCAGCGCGACCAGGAGCATCGGGATCGCGATGCGGACGGCGGAAAGCCCCGTGGCACGGGGCGTGGCACGCGAGGTGTCGTCGCTCACTCGGCCTCCTAGCGCTTTCCACCATTAATTCCCTCTTCCTGGGTATTAGTCGGAAACGAGGGCGGCGGAGCGACGCGAACGGAGCGCGAACGCGGTGGCGACGGCCGCGAGCATCGCCGCGCCCGCGATCGACAGGGCCATCGGAACGGCGGTGTCGGGACCGGCGATCCCCGCGAGCGGCGCGGCGGCGCCGCCGACGGCGAACTGCGTCACGCCGAGCATGGCCGACGCGCTCCCGGCGACGCGCGGTGGACGTCCCGACAGGGCCAGCGCCGTCGTGTTCGGGCCGATGAGCCCCTGTCCGGCGGCGACGAGGAACAGCGCGGGCAGCACCCCGTACAGGCCGCCTCCGGTGAGCACCACGACGACCAGCGCGACGGCGCCCGCGACGACGATGGCGTGCCCCGTCGCGAGCAGCAGGCGCAGCGGGACGCGGCCCGCGAGCATGCCGCTGACCTGGCCCACCGCGACGATGCCGATGGAGTTGACGCCGAAGACGACGCTGAACGCCTGCGGGGACAGGTCGTAGATGTCCTGGAGCACGAACGGCGATCCGGAGATGTAGGTGAACAGCGTCGCGAACGACAGGCCGAGCGTCAGCGCGTATCCGGCGAACGGGCGGTCGGAGGCGAGCGCGCGGAACGTCCGCAGCGTGGCCCGCGTCCCGCCCGTCTCGCGCTGGCCGGGCGGCAGCGTCTCCTTCAGCCCGAGCAGCGCGCCGAGGAACAGCGCCACGCCGATCCCCGTCAGGACGGCGAAGATGCCCGTCCACGGCATGACGTTCAGCAGTTGCCCGCCGATGACGGGGGCGAGGATCGGCGCGAGGCCGGTCACCAGCATGAGCGCGGCGAAGAACTTGGCGGCGGCGACGCCGTCGTAGAGGTCCTGGACGATGGCGCGGGCGACGACGATCCCGGCGGCGCCCGCGGCGCCCTGCACCAGCCGGAGCGCGATGAGGGTCTCCACGGAGGGCGCGGCGACGCACAGCAGGGACGCGACGGCGTAGGCGGCGACGCCGATCAGCAGGGGCCTGCGCCGTCCGAACGCGTCGCTGAGCGGCCCCGCCACGACCTGGCCGATGGCGAGCCCGGCGACGCACGCGGTCAGCGTGAGCTGCGCCTGCATCGCGCCCGTGGACAGGTCGGAGGTCAGCGCGGGCAGCGCGGGCAGGTACATGTCGATCGACAGCGGCGCGACGGCGGTGAGCGCGCCGAGCAGGCAGATCATCAGGAGTCGCCGGTCCACGGGGCGGGGCGGCGCGGTGTCAAACGGCGAGGGGGCCGTCTGCGTCATGGGAGGTCTCCAAGGGGGATCATGGGCCTGCCTAGTAGGACGCAATGACGGTCCGTTATCTTCCGCGTCAGGAAGTGGGGTGCGTCACACTCAGAACGGGAGGCGTTCGGCGGCGGCGACGACCGCGCCGGTCACTGACGCGGCGGTGAGTGCCGACAGCCCCGACAGGACGGCCCAGCGCCCCACCGTGTACCCCACCGGGACACGGGTCGAGCCGCGTCCACGCACCGGCCACGGGGCCCGCAGCGGGGCCGTCCCCGGCGGCTCGGACGGCGCCTCAACCGCCGGACGGTCGCCCTCGGACGCGCCCGGCCCGGTCAACCCGACCACCCAGCCGAGCAGCTCGGCGACGTCCGCCGGTTCGGTCTCCAGGCCCGAGGCGAAGTACCGCACCTGCCCGGCGACCTGGTCGAGCGTCCGGACGGTGTTGCCGAGCCCCACCCGCGCGAGCCAGTCGCGCAGGTCGCCGTCCTCGGCCAGGCAGCGGCCGATCTCGGTGCGGGTCAGCAGGTCGACCTTGGTGACGATGACGGCCACGCGCTTCTGGCGTCCCTGGTCGGGACGGGAGCGCAGCTCGTTCAGCACCCGCTGGAGCGTGTCGGCCGGGTCCTCCTCCGACGACACGGCGGCCTGGTCGACGAAGCGCGTCTCGTCGCTGGTCAGGGCCCTGCGCAGCTGGGGGAGGGCGAACGGGTCGACGACGAACAGCAGCGCCTCGCCGTGGTCGAGATACCGCAGCGACTCGACCTCGGTGGCGCCCGTGTAGTGCTCGCCCGCCGGGTCGAACAGGTAGAGGATGCGGCGCGACCGTCCGGGCAGCTCCACGTCCACCATGGTGGCGAGGGGCAGCTCGGGTCCGGTCTTGGCGAGCCGCCCGCCGCGCTGGAACTCGCGGATGGCGCCCGCGTACGCCTGCGCGTGCCGCTGCTCGACGAACGTGAGCCGCCCGTGGACGGCGCGCGCCCGCGCGTGCAGCGCCCGGATGCCGAGGACCATGAACGTCGTCTTGCCCGCGGCCGGGCCGCCGACGAACGGCAGCGGCTCCACCCGAACCCGTCCGATGCGTTCGGGCAGCCGCCCGCCGCAGTGCGGGCAGTACGCGGCCAGCCGGAACCGCCCAAGCGGGACGGTCGTGGGCAGCCGCGCCCCGCATCGGCACACGTGCCGGAACGCGCCGCCCGACCCGGGGGCGAGATGCCGGTGCCGCGCGCCGCATCCCGGGCATTCGTACTCGGGCAGGCCGATCCGGTCGTAACAGAACGGGTGCGGGCAGGTCTGGAGGATCCGCCCGAACGTCATGAAGCCCCGCTCAACGGCGGCGAGGGCCAACACGCAGAGCAGCCACACCCCGAGCCCCATCGCGGCGGCGACCCCGTACAGGACGGTCAACGCCACCACGAACCCGGCCGCCGGGACGGCCGCCGCGACGATCCCCGCGCACAACGCCAGCCAGGTCGGGAAGAGGAAGAACCCCCAGAAGCCGCCGAGCAGCAGCCGCGTCAGCCGGACGACGATGCCCCTGGCCAGCTGGTACACCTGCGGGACGACCGTGTGGCTGATCGTCCACCAGTCGCGCCACACCTGCCCGAGCAGGTAGTGCCGGTAGGCGATCTTCGGTTCCGCGACCGGCGAGGGCCCCTCCAGGGTGGACGGCGCGAGCGTCCGGCAGGCGTGCAGGTAGTACAGGCCGATCCCGGCGACCCCGGCGACGATCAGCGTCCCGGCGAACAGCACCGGGAACACGTACATGAACCCGAGCCACATGACGGCGGCCCACACGGCGAGAAGCAGCAGCACGATGATGGGATGCACGGGTCACGTCCCCCCGGCCGACTCGTCCGCGGCGAGGAGGTCGCGCAGCGCGGCCCGCAGCCGGGGGCTGCGCGACAGGCGGGCGTCGAGCTGCCGGGCCGCGAGCCAGCGTCCGGCGGCGGCCCGCGCCCACGCCTCCAGGGCCGGTTCGGCGGCGCCGCGCGCCTTCAGCCGCAGCACCACCTCGACGAGGTCGTTGCGGCGCCCGAGGTCGGCGCCGCGCAGCGGGACCCGTCCGGCGCGGGCGCGGGCGGGCAGGTCGGCGGTCCAGCGGGCGCCGAGCCGGGCGCGGGCGGCCTCCGACAGGCCCGCCAGCAGCTCCGCCCGGAACGCCGGGGGCCGCTCGGACAACTGCCGCGCCGCCCCGACGAACGCCTCCCCGGCGAGCTGCGTCGTGGCGTCATCGGCGGGGGCGATCTCCTCCAGGGCGCGGGCGGCGCGCGGTGGCCCTGCGGTGATCGCCGTCCCGTAGGCCAGGACGACGGCGGCGTCGCGGCCGGACGGGCCGTCCGGCATGAGGTCGCGGACCCGTTCGGCGAGCCGCAGCGTCGCCGGTTCGGCGAGGCGCTCGCCGCCGGGGAACGCGAGCCTGGTGAACGTCCGGGACGGCAGCCCGGCCAGCGCCGGATGGTCTGTCATCGCGGGGCCGTGCTCGTCCAGCAGCTCCGCGCATTCGGCGGCGGACGGGGGAGTGGCCCAGACCTCGCGCAGGGCCGAGTCGAGGTCGGCGCCATCCAGCCGGAGCAGCTCGCCGGTGATCGCGATCCGGCGTCCCGGGGTCCGGCGCCCGATCGACGCGAGCACGGCGGACGCGACGGTGGGCTTGGCGCGCAGCCGGTCGCCGTGCTCGTAGAGGAGGTCGCAGTCGGCGGGCGTGAGCGCCGCCGCTCGTTCTCGGTCGGCGGCTTCGGTGAGGCCGGTGAGGACGCCGTCCAGGAGGGCGTCCCGCAGCGCGACGGGGCAGTCGGACAGTGCCTCGCGCAGGTCGGCGGCCCCGCGCCGCGCGCATCGCGCCGCCGATTCCGCGACCTGCTCCGGGCCCGGCGGCGCTCCGGCGCGATCGGCGACACCGGCCGCCGCCGCGACCGCGACCAGACCGGGCGCCTCCGCCATCGCGTCCACCACCCGGTCGGTGACGCGGATCGAGCACTGCCGCGCCACCTCGTCCGCGCCCGCCGCCCGCGCCCGCTCGTGCACGGCGAGCGCCAGGCCGAGACCCATGGACGGGACGCCCGGCACGAGGTCGCGCCAGACCCACTCGGGGATGTCGGACCCGCGCCTCGTCAGCAGTTCGGCGGCCGCGGCCTCCTCGTCCGGCGTGACGGTGACGTCGCCCCGGCACAGCGCCAGTAGCGCGGCGGCGCCCTCCTGCCCGGGGTCGTCCAGCGGGGCCAGCTCGCCGAGGGCGTCCAGGCCGCCGAAGTCACCGTCGCGCCAGCATCCGGCGACGGTCCGCGCGAAGCGGCTGGCCTCGCCGTCCAGGTGGCCGCCGCGCAGGTCGAACGCACGGGCGTGCGAGGCGTGGTGCCGTTCGGCGGCCCAGATCGCGGGCGTCGTGCCGACCAGGCGCTGCGCGGCGCCCTCCGGGTCGCCGGTGTAGGTGACGAACGACAGCCGCGCCGCCGCCCCGACGGGCAGCGAGTACGACACGATCGCGATCCAGCGGGCGATCAGGTCGACGTCGTCGGCGACGAGGACGACCCGGCCGTGGCCCCGGCGCAGGACGTCCGCGACGGCGTCCACGAGGTGGCCGAGCAGCGCGTACGGGTCGGCGGGGCCCGACTCGGGGAGCCAGGCCGCGAGGGTGTCCGGGTCGAGCGCCGTGCCCGGGGTCAACTCGTCCAGCGGATCCAGGACGGCCTCCGCCGCCGGGTCGGGCGTCCAGTGCGGGGCGTGCCACAACTCGGCGGGACGCAGCCCCTCCAACTCGTCCGGCTCCGCCACGACTGCGTGTGCGAAGAAGTTGCCGTAGCGACCCGAGTAGTCGCGGCCGAGATAGCGGCAACGCAGTAGCAGCGGCCGCCCGTCGACCCGGTCGTAGAGCAGCGACACGGGGAACCCTGCCAGCTCGGCGTCGTCAGGGGACAGCGGCGCGTCGGGCGGCGGACGGTACGACAGGTACGGCGTCACGCCCGCCCTGACCCCGTCCGGCAACCCGGGGGTCTCGGCGACGAACTGGAAACCGGCCCGGCCGGTGGGACCGCGCCGCGCGGACGTGTAGTGCAACTGCCACGCCACGGCTAGCCCTCCCCGGGACGGACGCCGTCCAGCATCCCGAACCTGTACAGCAGCCAGAGCAGCGGATCCTCCGCACGGTAGGGACGGACGCCGCCCGCCCCGACCCGGCCGTCGTCCGGGACGCCGCCGAGCGCCGACAGCCCGAACAGCGCGTGGTCGGCGTACTGCTGCCCGAGATACGTGTCGAGCTGCCCGGCCTGCCAGTCGTGCAGCAGCGCGCGGACCTGCTCGTTCACCGCGTCCCTGTCGTCCAGATCGAGGACCCCCACGCCGGAACGGGAGCGGTGCAGCGCCGACTGGTCCAGCAGCCCCGGCCGCAACACGTCGATCTTGGTGAGCGCGACGGCGACGGGCACGGGCAGCGGCTCGCCGGGACGGGTGCCGTGCCGCTGCCGCAACGTGTCGGTGACGCGGGCGATGATGTTCAGCGGCTCGCTGTCGGGGTCGTCCCCCGCCCCGTGCGGAGCCGGGACGGCGTCCCGCACGCCCGTCCGCGCCCCGGGCAGCTCCAGCGGGTCGACGAGGAAGATGATCGCGTCGGCCGCCTCCAGGTACCGCAGGTGCAGGTCGGTGACCTCGCGGCTGCGCAGGTCCTCGCCCGCCGTGTCGAACAGCACGAGCGCGAGCGAGTCGTTGCGGGTACGCGCGAACCGTCCCCGCGCGAACCGGCCGTGCCGCGTGCGGGTGAGCAGGTAGACGAGCGGTTCGCGGGGGCCGGTCGTCGCGCTGGTGGTCGTCGGCAGTAGCCGCCGTTCCTCCAGCAGCGGGCGCGCGAAGTCGCGCTTGTACCGTTCGATGGTGCGGTCGTCGCAGGCGACGAGGGAGGCGTCCAGCTCGGTCCCGACGCGGTTCATCAGCTCGTGCAGCAGGACGGCGATGTAGGTGCTCTTGCCCGCGTTCTTCGCGCCGACCAGCGCGACGATCCGGCCGGGCGAGTCGCAGTACGCCGACGGCAGCGGGTTGTGGCAGTCCGGGCAGGCGCGGTTGCCGGTCGGGAGCCCGCAGTCGGGGCAGTCGGCGCGACCCCCGCGCTTGAACGACACGCGCCCGGACGCGGAGAACACCGGCGGCAGCGACGCGCCCGCGGTCGACCCGGTGTACTCGGCGAGCGCCGTGTCCAGGACGGGCGCGCAGCCCTGCCGCCGCCCGGCCTGCCCCCGGCATCGGAACAGGATCCGTTGCGGCGCGACCGCCCCGAAGCAGTACGGGCAGGTGACGCTCTGCGTCCTCGCGGTCATGGGGTTCATCGCGCGACCTGGAGCCGCCGGACGGGGGGATCGCTCAGCTCGACGACCTCGTCGTCGGCGAAGCAGCGCAGCCAGTAGGGCCCGGACGCCTCCGGTACGGCGAGGGACAGCTCGCCGGGCACCGGTACCTGCTCCCACGCGCCGAGCGTCTCGCCGTCGGCGGCGCGGTGCGGCATGACCCGTCCGGCGCGCAGCACCAGCGACAGCCGCGCCACCCGCAGTGGCCGCGACGACGTCAGCCGGATCGTCAGGTACCGCCGCCACGGCGGGCCCGATCGCAGCACGTCGTACCGGACGATCGCGCGGGCCGCCACCTGCGCGGTGACCGGCGGGCCCGTCACCCGGGAGCCGCCGACGTTTCCGGCCGCCGCGACCGTCAGTTCGACCGGTTCGTCCTCGGGGACGGGCAGCCGGATCCCGCCCTGCGTGTCGTAGGCGGCGCGGGTCACGATCTCGGTCGACGGCGGGTCGGCGATGCGCAGGGCGTCCCGGCCGACCAGATAGGCGACCTCGACCTCCGCGACGTCCGGCGGCCAGTCGAAGCCGACGTGCACATGGTCGCCGCGCCGCTCGGCGACCAGACGGCGCGGCGGCGGCAGGTTCACGTGCCGGTGGTAGGCGCCGATCGCGGCGCCGCCCTCCGCCACCGTCACCGCCAGCAGCCAGCCGCCCGCGCCCGGCCGGACCGCGAGCCCGCCGTCCAGCGGCGTGCACGCCAGCCGCCGGGTCTCCCGCCGGACCTCCTCCAGCGGGACGAGCGCGCTGCGCGGCCACGGCGGCGGTCCCGGCGACAGCACCAGCTCGACCGTCCCGGTGCGGGGCGGGGCGAAGCGGACCCTGACGAGGCCGGGGTCGGACTCGTCGACCTCCGCCGCCAGCTCGAACACCGGCTCGGGCGGCGCGCTCGGCGTGACCGACGCGCGCACCCCGTCCGTCACGACCTCCCGCCCGGACCCGTCGAGGTAGACGGCGGCGACGAGGTAGTGGTGCGTCCGGCCGTTGTGGACGCGCTCGCGGAACCCGTCGCGGCCTGCCGGGATGGGTCCGCCGTCCCGGACGACCACGACCCGCGCGGCCTCCGCGGGGCAGCGCCACCGTCCGGTGACCTCGCCGTCCCCGGCGAGCAGTTCCACCTCCGTGGGCTCGGGCCGCACCACGATCGGACCCGCCACGGCGGGCGCGGCGGCGGCCTCGCCCCGCACCGCGAACACCCCGTAGTACACCGCCGCGTTGATGGGCGGACGCTCGTCCAGCGGCCCGCCGAGCCCGGTGCCGTCGCGGGCGTCGCGAGGCGCCCGGCCCACCTGACGCACGATCTTGTAGAGCACCTCGCCCGCCGTGGACGGCGACGGCTCCCACGACAGCCGCACCACGCCCGCGCGGGCGTCGAGATCGGCGCGCACCATGGGGACGGGACGCGGCGGCAGCCGGTGCCGGTGCGCCGCCGCGCCGGGCAGGTCGCGGACGAGCCGCAGCGCGTCGTCCAGCAGCAGGTGCGCGCGGTCGGGATCGGGATCGGCGGTGGCCGTCTCGCGCAGCCGCAGCGCCGTGTCGAGCCGGTGCCGCGCCTCGGCGGCCAGCACCTCCTCCTCGGGCGCCTCGGCATTGGACGGCCCGTCGCCGGAGGGACGGGGCACGTTCGCGGCGTCCGCCAGCTCCGCCGCCGCGAACACCTCACCGGCGTCCAGGAGGGCGCGCAGCCGTCCCGCGAGACCGCCGCCGCCCTGGCCCGTCTCGCGGACGAGCGCGAACACCATCCGGCGCGCGTCGCCCCGCTCGATGCCGAGGTCGTCGACCGCGTACCGCAGCAGGGCCCGTTCGGACGCCCGCTGCCGCAGCCGCTCGCGGAGCCGGTCCACCACGTCGAACAAGACCAGGTCGCGCGGCGGCACGTCCGACCGCAGCGCGGCCAGGATCGTGTCGGCGTGCGTGGTGCTGGTGTCGCGGCCCCGCCGCGCCCACTGCGCCGCCGCCGTCTCGACCGCCTCCCGATCGAGGCGCGGGGGGCCGCCCGCGACGGCGAACCCGTCCAGCAGCCGGATCGGGCCCGTGAGCCGCGCGCCGAACACGAAGTCGGCGAGGTGCCGGGAGCCGAGGACGTCCAGAGACTCCCGCACCTTCCGGTACGCCGGGTAGGGCGCGGCGGACGGCAGCGGGTCGGGCTCGCGGATCTCGATGCCGTCGGTCGCGGCGTCGCCCTCCAGCTCGGCGCGGGTGACGCCGCCGGTGCGGGCGATGCCCTCCACCTCGGCGGGCGTCGCCATCTTCAACGTCCCGGCCGCGTCGGCGAGCCGGGCGCGGGCGTCGCCGCGTCGCCGCTCGGTGCGGGCCCGCCCGCCGCGCAGCCGCTCCTCCAGCGGACGCGGGTCGCCGCGCTCGGCGGCGGCGAACAGCGGCGCCAGCTCGCGGTGCTCGGCCTCCAGCCGGTCGATCAGCTTGCGGTACTTCAGCTGCCCGCGGGCCCGTCGCCAGCACTGCCGGACCTGCTTGACCCGCGCCGCGACCTCCTCGCCGGACAGCTCGCCGGGCGGGAGTTCGGGCAGCGCGTAGCGGACGCGCAGGTCTTCGGGAGGCTGGTCGCCCGCGGCCCGCGCGGGCTCCAGCACCTCCCGCCGGTAGTCGTCGTCGAACGCCACGGGCGCCTCCCGATCAGCTCACCCGGACCCGGGAGAGGGCCTTCCGGGAGCGCTCGACCTCCTCCTCGGACATGCCGCCGACGTCCACCTTCAGCTCCAGCCGCTCCCCGGTCTCCTTCTCCATGGCCGTCACGTTCAGCAGCCCGGACGAGTCGAGCGCGAACGTGACCCGGATCGGCCAGCCCGCCTGCTTGCCCGGCGGGACGCGGATCTCCCCGGTCGCGATCTCGGTGTTGTCGATCAGGTCGGTGGACTCGACCACGCCCGCCTGCTCCATCACCCGGATGTCGGCGGACGGCTGGTCGTCGTACACGGTGAAGAAGTCCTCGGTCTTGGCGGCGGGCAGCTCCTCGTTGGCGTGCACCAGGTGCGCGACGCTCTCCGCGCCGGTGTCGCGGTCGACGACCACGATCCCGAAGGCGTGCGACGCGACCGTCGTGATCTGCCGCGCCGCGATCCGCTCGCGCTGCTCGGCGGACAGCCCCGCGCGGCTCGCCAGCTCCTCGGCCCGCTCGGCGGCGCCCTCCCGGACGAGCCGCCGGTACGTCTCCTCGAACGCGAACAGCGCCGCGCCCTTGGCGACGGCGAGGTCGGGATCCTGGAGGCGGGGCGTGAGGCCCAGCTCGGTCGCCAGCCGCGCGGCGACGACCGGCATCTTCGTGGACCCGCCGACGAGGACGAGGTCGTCGTAGTCCTCCACGCCCTTGTCCGCGGCGGCGGCCAGCGTCCGGCCGGTGATCTCCACGGTGCGGTCCAGGAGGTCCTTGGTCAGCTCCTCGAGCTTCTCCCGCGTGACCTCGACCGTCGCGACCCGGCCGTCGTGCATGACGCGGACGGTGTGCGCGGTGCGGGTCGTGAGGGCCTTCTTGGCGTCCTCGGCGTCGCGGCGGAGCTGCTGCTCCGTCTGCTTGTCGTCGAGCGGGTCGGCGGCGTCGGGGTGCTCGGCGCGGAACCGTTCGGCGAGGTGCTCGACGAGACGGGCGTCCCAGTCGGCGCCGCCCAGCTCGTGGTCGCCGTCGGTGCACACCACCTCGATGTGCCCGTCGCGCAGCGCGATCACGGTGGTGTCGAACGTCCCGCCGCCGAGGTCGTACACGAGGATCGTGCGGTCCTGCTCGGGGTTCAGCACGCCGTAGGTGATCGCGGCGGCGATCGGCTCGGACACGATGTCGATGACGTTCAGCCGGGCGATGTGCCCCGCCTTGCGGGTCGCGTCGCGCTCGGCCGCGCCGAAGTACGCGGGGACGGTGATGACGACGTCGCGGGCCTCCTCGCCGGTCGTGGTCCGCGCGTCCGTCGCGAGCTTCAGCAGGATGAACGCCGACAGCTCCTCCGGCGTGAAGTCGATCCCGTGGATGGGACGGGTCACGTCCCGGCCCATGTCCCGCTTGATCAGGCTGACGACGTTGTCGGGCTCCAGCACCGCGGTGTCCTTCGCGGTGGCGCCGACGACGACGTTCTCGCCGCTCTCGAAGTAGACGACGGACGGGGTGGTGTCGGTGCCCTCAAGGTTCCGCAGGACCGCCGGTCGTCCCACGTCGTCGATGGAGGCAATGCAGGAGTACGTGGTTCCGAGGTCGATCCCGTAGACAGCCATGTCCCACTCACCCATCGGTGCCGAGTCCGGTGTTCACTCCGTTGTTCACTGCTTCGGCGCGCTGGGTCTCGTCGAGTCTCCCGACGCTGACCGCGGCCTTGCGCAGCACTCTGCCGTCCTGCTCGAACCCGTCGGCCTGGACGGCGGTGACGGTGTTGTCCCGCAACGGGTCGTCGACGGGCGTGACCGCGACGGGACGGTGCCGCGCCGCGTCGTAGGGGGCGCCCGGCTCGACGGTGAAGCGCTCCACGCCGAGCCGCGCTAGGGCGTCCGCGACGTCGTCGGCGACCGCCGCCAGCAGCAGCGCCGTCCGCCGCGCGTCGGGCGGTTCGGCGAGGTCGGGCGAGGCGAGGCGGCCCGACTCGCGGCGCGTCTGGTCGTGCAGCCGGTACAGCGCGGTCTTGACGGGTTCGAGCATGGCCCGCAGCTCACCGCGCCGCAGCCGCTGGTTCTCCTCGTGCAGCCGGTCGATGACGGCCTCGCGGTGCGCGGCGCGCTCATGCTCGCGGTCGAGCCGCGCGGCGAGCCCGGCGAGCGCGTCCCTGATCGCGCCGGGACCGACCTCGTCGGATTCGACCTCGCCGGGCTCGACCTTGCTCGTCCCGACCTCGCCGGTTTCGACACGACCGGTTCCGACATCACCGGATTCGACATCACCGGATTCGACATCGTCGGGCGTGACGTCGCAGGGCGCGTCGGACGTCGACTCCGGCCCGGTTGCGGAGTCCTCGTCGACTGTGGGTTCCCCGTCCCTCGACACGTGCAGTCACCTTAATGCTGGGAGGCAGGAGGCGATAGGTCCGCCGATGACCTCCACCGGACTCTAGTTTGACCGGCACCCGCCGTTCCAGCACCGCACTCCGCGGCGTTTTCTCGCGTCGTCACCTCGAGGTAACACCAGGGAAACGAGCCTCGTCGAGGCTGGGGGGACATGTGGGGGAACAGGAGGTGGCGATGATGCTGCGGATACGCATCCGCCTGCCGGACCGTCCGGGATCACTCGGACGGGTCGCGCGCACGCGCGGCGCGGAGATCCTCGCCGACGCCGTCCCGGCGATCCTGAGCGCCGACTGGGCGGGGCTCGCCGAGCAGACGGCGGACGGCGACGCGGTGCTGGTGCACGCCAGCGCCGGGGCCGCGCCGGGCGCCGGACTGCCGGACCTGGCGCCGCTGCGGCCACGGGCGTTCACGGCGCCGGACGGCACGCGGTTCGCGGTCTGCCCGCTGTCCGGCGGCGCGCTCGCGCTGGTCGTCGCCCGCACCGGCGCGCCGCCGTTCCACCGGACGGAGGTGTGCCGCCTCGAACAACTCGCCGGGGCGGCGGACGCGGTCCTCGCCCGGCGGCTCGGGCCGGCGGGCGAGCGACTCAGCCCAGCAGGCGAAGCACCGAGTCCAGGTCGGTGAGGCAGGCGTCGGAGCCGAGGCCCTGCGCGACGGTCGCGGACGTGGCGCTGCCCCAGCGCGCCGACTCCAGGACGTCGCGCCCGTGCGCGAGGCCGGTGATGAACCCGGCGCAGTAGGCGGCGCCGCAGCCGGTGGTGTCGACGACCTTGACGGGCGGTGCGGGCAGTCGCCGCGTGTCCCGGCGGGTCGCGACGACGCTGTCGTCCCCACCGCGCGTGACGATCACCGTGGCGGGCCCTCGGGCGAGGAGCGCCCCGGCGGCCTTCTCCGGGTCGTCCTCGCCGGTCATCGCGGCGGCCTGCCCTTCCGACAGCAGGACGTGGTCGACGTGGGGCAGGAACGCGGCGGCGTCGCCGAGCAGGTCGGGCCGGGGGGACAGCGGGTCCATGGTCACGACGGTGCCGGACTCGCGCGCGGCGGCGAGCATCGTGAAGAACGCCGGGTCGTTCAGTCCGGTCGTGACGTCGGGCCCGCCGAGGTGCACCACGGTCGCGGCGCCGAGCAGCCCGGGGCCGACCGCGCCCGCGGTGAGGGTCAGGTTGGCGCCGGGGGCGTGCAGGGCCGGGCGGTCGCCGTCCGGCCGGACGGGCAGGATGGACGCGGCGGTCTGGGTCGCGGTCCGCCGGACGAGCCCGCGCACGTCCACGCCGTTCCTGGTCATGATCGCCACGAGCAGGTCGCCGAGGTCGTCGTCGCCGATCGCGCCGACCGAGACCACGTCGTTGCCGAGCCGCGCGAGCGCCACGGCCGTGCCCGCGGCGGCCCCGGCGGCGGTCACCCTGATCTCGTCGACGACGACGGGGTCGGGCCCTTCCGGGACGTTCCGCACGGGCCCGGCGAGCACGTCCAGGGTGTGCGCCCCCAGTGTTACCACGGCCATGACCGGACCCCTTAAAGATCGTCAGGGCCGTTAGCGTAACGGTGTGCACCTGGAAACATGAAAGGTATTCGCATGCTGTTGTCGGACGAAAGGCGCAAACTAGCTGCGATCGGTCGACTGCTGGCCGAAACCGGTCTCGTGCCGGGGACATCGGGCAACCTCAGCGTCCGGTCGGGCGACCTCGTCGCCGTCACCCCGGCCGGAATGAGGCTCGACCGGATGGAACCCGCCGACTGCCCGGTCGTCACCCTGTCGGGCGCCCTCGCCGAGGGCGAGCGGGCGCCGTCCTCGGAGACGCCGATGCATCTCGCGCTGTACGAGTCGACGGCGGCGAGGGCGATCGTCCACACCCACTCCACCTATGCCGCCGTCGTGGCGACGACCATGGCCGAGCTGCCGCCGATCCACTACAACATCCTTCTTCTGGGCGGCACCGTGCGGGTCGCCGAGTACGCCACCTACGGGACGCCCGAGCTGGCCGACAACGTCCGCGCCGCCATGTCCGGCGGACGGCGCGCCGCACTGCTGGCCAACCACGGCGGCGTCACGATCGGCCGCGACCTGGACGAGGCGTTCGAGAACGCGCGCCTGCTGGAATGGCTGTGCGGCGTGTACGTCCGGGCCAGGGCGATCGGCGAGCCGCGAATCCTGACCGCCGAGGAGCTGGCGAAGGTCACCGAACGCGGCCTGGCCCCGTCCGACCTTCCGCCTCTAAATGGCTGAGGGCATGGAAAGCTGAGCGGGTGCCGAAGCTTCCGCCGGACGAGGCGCGCCGCCTGCTCACGACGGTCCCGGTCGCGCGCCTCGCGACCGTGGGGGAGGACGCGCGGCCGCACCTCGTCCCGGTGACGTTCGCCGTCCACCGGGGAGCGGTCTACACCGCCGTCGACCACAAGCCGAAAAGCACGCGGGACCTGCGCAGGCTGGCCAACATCCGCGCCAACCCGCGCGTCGCGCTGCTTGCCGACCACTACGAGGACGACTGGGACCGCCTCTGGTGGGTCCGCGTGGACGGCCGCGCCGCCGTCGTCGACGACCCGGCGCGGACGGCCGAACCCGTCCGGCTGCTCGCCGACCGCTACGCC
Organism: Actinomadura meridiana; assembly: GCF_039537545.1. NCBI lineage: Bacteria > Bacillati > Actinomycetota > Actinomycetes > Streptosporangiales > Thermomonosporaceae > Actinomadura > Actinomadura meridiana. Next base: position 164,151 of record NZ_BAABAS010000029.1, on the reverse strand, counting down.
CAGTACCGCGAACGGCCGCCGCGCGGCCCGGTCATCGTGATCACGATCGACGCCTGGACCGGCTGGACGGCGTCGTAACGCCGGGTCAGTCCCAGGCCCGACCGATCTTCGCGAGGTCGTCGGCGTACTCGATGCGGGCGGACCAGCCGTCCGGCCAGGCGTCCATGCCGAGATGGGCGCCCGCGAACGCGCCCGCCAGGCAGGCGATCGAGTCGGAGTCGCCGGAGCTGGCCGCGCCCCGCCGGATCGCCCTGACCGGCTCGTCCGGGAAGAGCAGGAAGCACAGCAGTCCGGTGGCGAGCGCCTCCTCCGCGACCCAGCCCGCGCCGGTGATCTCGCAGGGGTCGGACGCGCGGTCGCCGCGTTCGACGGCCACGTCCAGGCGGTCGAGGGCGTCCAGGCACTCCTCCCAGCCGAGGGACATGAACGTCATGGGGTCGAACGCCTTCGACCGCTGCCACAGGGTGCCGAGCCAGCGCTCGTGGTAGGTGGTGCGTTCCTCGTAGCAGCGGTCGCGGAGCGCGTCGGACAGGTCGGACGGGTCCATTCCGTCGGCCAGCCACCGCACCGCGAACGCCGTCAGCTCGCTGGCGGCGAGCCCCGTCGGATGGCCGTGCGTGAGGGCCGCCTGGAGTTGCGCCGCGCCCGCCCGGGTCTCGTCCGTCAGCCCGGGGGCCAGGCCCACCGGCGCGACCCGCATGTTCGCGCCGCACCCCTTGGAACCCGCGATGGTGGCGTCCACCCAAGGCTTCCCAGCGGCCAGGCCATGGCAGGCGCGCAGGCACGTGTTGCCGGGCGCGCGGTTGTTGTCGGGGCTGTTGAGCCAGTCGACGAACCGGCGCCGCCACATGGGGGTGATGAGGTCGGGGGTGAAGGGAGGGTTCTCCAGCGCGTCCAGCAGGGCCACGCCGACCGCGATCGCCATCTGGGTGTCGTCGGTGACCAGGGCGGGATCGCCGTCGAGCCCGGCGGGCCCGTCCTCGCCGAACCGCTCGCGGATCTGCTTCATGGTGAGGAACTCGGTGGGGGCGCCGAGAGCGTCCCCGTACGCCAGCCCGAACATGGTGCCGCTCGCCCGTGTCATGGGCGGCATTCTTCCTCAGCCCGTGGCGGCACTCCGGTAGTTTCCGGGCGTCATGCCATAACAACGGACGAACCAGCGCGTCAGATGGCTCTGGTCGGCGAAGCCCGTCGCGGCCGCCACGTCGCCGATCGCGCCGCCCCGGGCGAGCATCCGGCGGGCGGCGCGCAGCCGGAGCTGCCGCTGGTAGTCGCTCGGCGCCATCCCGTACGCGCGCCGGAACCCCCGGTAGAGGGCGAACCGGCTGCACCCGGCCGCCTCGGCCAGCGCGTCGGCCCCGACGTCGTCCAGGTAGGACTCCTGGAGCCGCCGCCGCGCCCGCTCCACAGTGCCAGTCAGAGGGCCCGTCGCGGACGTGGCGCGCACGCCCCGGGTCGCGGCCCGCGCCGACATCGCCCCGACCGTCGCGGTGAGCAGCTCGTCCCGCCGCAGGGCGGACGCGCCGCCGAGCAGCGCCGCGTGCAGCCCGCGCAGGTTCCGCGCCAGGACGGGATCGGTCACCACGGGCGAGTCGAACAGTGGAAGCGCGGCCGTACCGCCCGCGATGTCGGCCAGCACACCGGACACCAGCTCCGGCCCGATGTGCACGATCCGGTACGTGAAGCCCAGGTCGTCGGCGGCGTGGCCGTCGTGCGGGTCGTCCGGGTTGAACGCGATCACCATCCCTGTCGCGCTGGTGTGCGCGCCGCCCCGGCACCGGAACGCCTGGTATCCGTCCTCGGTGACGCCGAACGAGTACGTCTCGTGGCTGTGCCGGTGGTAGGCGTGCCGCTCGAAATGCGCGTGCATCGCCTCCAGCGGACGGTCCGCCGAGCGCCAGTACCTGCTCCAGTCCACGTTTCCAGTGTGGCGCACGAGCGTTCAAGACGATCCGTCCTGGTGAGCGCGACCCTGGACGCATGCGCTTCGACACCAAGATCGGGATCGTGGTCCGGGACGACCTGGCCGCGTGGCAGCGACTCAACGTGACCGCGTTCCTGGCCGGCGCCGTCGCGGGCGGCGTCCCGGACGTGATCGGCGAGCCGTACGAGGACGCGTCCGGCAACGCCTATCTGGCCATGTTCCGGCAGCCCGTCCTCGTCTACGAGGCCGACGCCGGGGCGATCCTGACGGCCCATGGCCGCGCCCTCGCCCGCGAGCTGCCCATCGCCGTCTACATCGAGGACATGTTCAAGACGGGCCACGACGAGGCGAACCGGGAGACCGTCCGCGCCGTCACCGCCGACGCGATGCCCCTCGTCGGCTTCGCCGTGCACGGCCCGCGCAACGGCGTGGACAAGGTGCTGAAGGGCCTGCGGCTGCACCCCTGAGCCCGCCCGAGGGGAACGAGGTCAAGGCGCCCAGTCGTGCGGCCCCAGCACGTATCCGTCGCTGGTCGAATGCAGGTGGTTGATCGACACCAGGTGCCCGAGCGCGGCCCACAGGTCCTCCTCGGGCCCGTCCACGAGCCGCCCGACCGTCTCGAAGTCGGCGGCCCGGCCGTCCTTGTCGAGTTCCGCCACGGTCTCGTACACGATCAGCTCGAAGTCCGTGAGCTCCTGGACGTCCCCCCGCCGTACGAATCGCTCGTCCATGGACAAATCATTCCCACTCCACCTCGGCTAACCGTCGTTATCGACGGCCGGGCGGACAGGGGTGTGATCTCAGTCATATGACCGGGCGGTCGCGGTTGAGTAGGGTGATCTTGTCATTCCGGGACGGAACTCCCCGCAGGTGCGGTCCTTCCGAGGATCACTCCGTCCGGTTCTGCGCCCACTCACGACCTCTGTCATCGCACAGAAGGGAAACTCGGTGAGGCGCTGGAGAACAGCCCTGATCAGTGCTGTCGCGCTCGCGGCATTACTAGTCCCCGTACAGTCGGCCGTCGCGGACGGCCCCGGCGAACCCCGGCAACGAGACGCGAAACCCGGGCCGTCGTACCAGCTCGGTCACGGCAAGAAGAAGACCCAGGCCCGCGCCAGCGCGCTGGCCGACCACACGATCACCCTTCGCGGCGTCGACATCAACGGCCAGCCGGTCGCGCCGCTCGCGAGTCTCATCGACCTCGGCACCGGCACGGAGTACATCCTCAGCCAGTCCGGTGGGACGCTCACGGGAACGGTCCCGGACGGCGACTACAGCCTCACCGCGATCGTCCTCACGGGCAACCCGTACGCGCCGGACGACCTGGCGCTCTACGGCGACCCGACCCTCACGGTCGGCGGCGACGTCGACCTCACCATGGACGCCAGGACGGCGACGGAGATCAGCTCGGTCAGCCCGTCCGCGACGGCCACGGAGTACCAGAGCCACGCCCAGCTCGTGCAGACGATCGCCGGGCAGGTGATCACCACGACGGTGAGCGGCACGCCCACCACCGGGCTGCGCGCCTGGCCGTCGGCGAGCACCACCCGGCCCTACTACTTCACGTACTCGGAGTGCAAGACCGAGCCGCTGACCACGCTGCCCTCGCCGCGCGTCTACAAGCTGGCGTTCCCGACGACCGGGCAGATCCCGACCAACCTGACGTTCACCGCCCCGGAGAGCAGCCTGGCCCTGGTGAACACCACGTACGCCTCGCAGGGGGTGGCGTCCGACGGTGTCGGTCCGCACGCCACGATCGTCGACTACGACGGCATCGGCGGCTCCGTGGTGGGGCTCACGAACCCCGCGTCGGCACCGAGCACCCAGCGGGTCTACTACACCGCGAACGGCGTGAAGTGGCGGAGCGACTACTTCTACGTCGTGGGCGGCTACCAGGTCGCCGAGCGGGACACCGGGCCGCGCACGTTCACTGCTGGCACCACGACATCCGAGACGTGGCACAAGGCCGCGTTCGGGCCCACGATGCCGGTCGGGCATGGGCAGGGGACGCTCATCGCCCGCCCGCTGCTGGCCGACACGGGGACGCTCGGCCACGAGAACTTCTCCGGCAACTACAGCGACGGCACCACCGGCACACTCACCCTCTACCGCAACGGCACGCTGGTCGGTCAGAGCACCAACCCGTTGGCCGGTGACTGGACCGTACCCGCCGCTGCCGCGAACTACCGGCTCGACCTGGCCGTGCAGCGCACGGTCCCGTGGTCGCTGTACGCCAAGAAGATCAACACGAGCTGGACGTTCCCGTCCGCGGAACGTCCCGGCGACCCGTTCGCCGACCAGCGCGACCTGCTGCAGCCGAGGATTACAGGGGCCTTCGACAGCAGCGGGCGCGCTCCGTCCGGCACCACCTTCCCGCTGGACGTCGTCGCCCAGCGCGCCGCCGACGGGAGCGCCGTCACGTCGGTCTCGCTGAAGGCGTCGTTCAACGACGGCGTCACGTGGACCACCGTCCCGCTGACCGCCAACGGCACCGACCGCTGGACGGCCAACGTCACCCACCCGTCCGTCAACAACGGCTACGTGGCCCTGCGCTTCACGGCCTCCGACAGTTCCGGGTTCGCGGTGCAGCAGACCGTGACCCGCGCCTACGGCTTGAACTGACACGGCTTGAACTAGTCGCCGTCGCCGTCGCGGCCCCGGGTGCCTCGTGCGCCCGGGGCCGTGCCTACTGCGCGGTCCAGCCGCCGTCCACGGGGACCAGGGCGCCGGTGATGAAGCTGGCCGCGTCGCTGGCGAGGAACGCGACCGTCTCGGCGACCTCCTCGGGGGCGCCGATGCGGCCGATCGGGTGCGCCGGGCCGAACGACGCCAGCATCTCGCGGCCGTTCTCGACGACGCCCTCCATGATGTCGGTGTCGATCACGCCCGGCAGGACGGCGTTGGAGCGGATCCCCTTCGGTCCGCCCTCGATGGCCAGCACCTTCGTCATCTGGACGAGCGCGCCCTTGGACGCGGCGTAGGCCGTCTGCGTCGCGAACGCGACCACCGACGAGACGGACGCGATCGACACGATCGCCCCGCCGCCGCCCGCCTCCATCACGCGGAACGCCTCGCGCGCCTGGACGAAGTTGCCTCGCGCGTTGACGCGCAGGATTCCCTCGAAGTCGTCGACGGTGGTCTCGGTGATCGGCTTGTTCAGGGTACGGCCCGCGTTGTTGACGAGGATGTCGAGCCGCCCGAAGCGGTCCACGGCGAGGCGCGCGGTGGCGCGGGCGAGGTCCTCGTCGGCGACGTCGCCGACCAGCGCGGCCACGTCGTCCCCGGCGAGGTCCTCGACCGCCGGGGAGCGGTCGGTGACGACGAGGCGGGCGCCCCGGGCCCGGAGCAGGTCGGCGGTGGCGCGGCCGATGCCGCGGGCGGCGCCGGTGACGACGGCGACGCGGCCGGTCAGGTCCCAGGCGGTGGGGAGGTTCTGCGTCTTGTGGTCTTTCGCGGTCATGTCCTCGACGATGGCCGACCCGGCCGCGCGGTGACAGGCCGGGATGTTCCTGGGAGTGGTGCACCCAGGAACGCCCTTGCGGCGCGGCCTAGCATGGCGAGCATGACGCGCACCGATCTCGGCGCCTACCTGCGGGCGCGGCGCGACCAGGTCGCCCCGGCCGACGCCGGGCTGCCCGTCGTGGGACTGCGTCGCGTGCCCGGCCTGCGCCGCGAGGAGGTGGCGATGCTCGCCGGGGTCAGCGCCGACTACTACGTCCGGCTCGAACAGGGCCGGGAGCGCAACCCGTCCGCGCAGGTGATCGAGGCGCTGGCGGCCGCGCTGCGGCTGGAGGACGACGCCCGCGGCCACCTGTTCCGGCTGGCCGGGCTGAGCCCGCGCGGCCGTGGCGCCGCCGTGCCCGACCGCGTCGACCCGAGCCTGCTCCAGCTCATGGACGCCTGGCCCGACAACCCGGCGATCGTCTACAACCGCGCCTACGACGTGCTCGCGTCCAACGTGCTGGCCGACGCGCTGTTCCACGACTGGGCGCACTCCCGCAACCTGATGCACGTCGTGTTCACCGACCCGGCGGCGCGCGGGTTCTACCGCGACTGGCACGAGGTGGCGCGCAACAGCGTCGCGGGGTTCCGGCTCGGCCTCGGTGAGGCGCCCGACGACCCCCGCGTCCGGCACGTGCTCACCGAACTGCTGGAACGCAGCCCCGAGTTCGCCGAACTGTGGGCCCGGCATGACGCGCGTGGCAAGGCGCTGGAGCGCAAACGTTTCCGGCACCGCGAGGTCGGCGACCTCACGTTGACGATGCAGACGTTCGACGTCCGGTCGTCTCCGGGGCAGGAACTGGTCGTCTACCACGCGGAACCCGGGTCGGACAGCGCGGCGGCCCTGACGCTCCTCGGTTCGCTCGCGGCGACGTCGCGGCCCCAGTAGCCTGGCGGCGGGCGACCCCGCGAAAAGAGCAGCGCGAGAAGAGCAGGACGAGGAGTTGGTCACGTGAGCTGGTTCCGCTGCGCCGATCCCCGCCCCGGGGCGCCGACGCGGTTGGTCTGCCTTCCGCACGCGGGCGGGTCCGCGGTCTTCTACCGGACCTGGGCGAAGGAGATCAGCCCGGCCGTGGAGGTGCACGCCGTCCAGTACCCGGGCCGCGCCGACCGGATGGGGGACGCGCTCGTCACCGACGCGGGAAGCCTCGCCCACCAGATCGTCGACGCGATGGCGCCGCTGGTCGACCGTCCCGTCGCGCTGTTCGGGCACAGCATGGGCGCCGTCCTGGCGTACGAGGTGGCGCGGCTGCTCCAGGCGCGGGGCGACGCGCCGGTGCACCTGTTCGCGTCGGGCGCGCGTCCGCCGCACGACCGCGGTGACGACCGCGTCCACGAGCGCGACGACGACGGCGTCGTCGCGGAGCTGACGAAGCTCGGCGGCACCGACGCCGACGCGCTGCGCGACCCGGAGCTGCGGGAGCTGGTCCTGCCGTACGTGCGCAACGACTTCGCGCTCATCGAGACCTACGCCCACCGGGACGGGACGCGCCTGGACGTCCCCGTCACCACGATCATCGGCGACGCCGACCCGCACGTGAACGAGGCGCAGGCGGCCCGCTGGGCGGAGGTCACCGACGGGCCGTTCGCCCTGACCGTGTTGCCGGGCGGCCACTTCTACCTGGCGGACCGGCGGGCGGACGTCATCGCGGAGATAGTCCGCGCCCTGGACGTCCCAGCCGTCCCCTAGCTCACCGAAGACGGGCAGTTTCGCGAGGACGGGCGAAGGGCCGCCCCGCGGGAGTCGTCGCGGGAGCGGCCCTTCTGGGTGCACCAGTCGGTCTAGTAGACGGTCAGGCCGTACACCTGCATGGGCTCGGTGACGGGCTGGAAGTACGTCGTCCCGCCGGAGGAGCAGTTGCCGCTGCCGCCGGAGGTCATGCCGAGCGCGGTCGAGCCGGAGAACAGCGAACCGCCGCTGTCGCCGGGCTCGGCGCACACGTTGGTGCGGATGAGGCCCGTGACGGAGCCCTCCTGGTAGTTCACCGTGGCGTTGAGCTGGTTGACGGAGCCGCTGTGCACCTGGGTGGTGCTGCCGCTGCGCGTGACCTGCTGCCCGACCGTGGCGCTGCCCGCGCCGGTGATGTCCCGGGAGCCCTGGCCGTACAGGCTGACGGCGCCCTGGGTGTCGGCCGGCGTCGACGTGTACTTGACGATGCCGTAGTCGTTACCGGGGAAGCTGCTTCCCGCGGTGGTGCCGAGCGTCCGCCCGGAGCTGTCGGTCCACGTCGAGCCGATGTTGGTGCAGTGCCCGGCGGTGATGAAGTAGTACTCGTTCCCCTTCTTGGCGTTGAAGCCGAGCGAGCAACGGGACCCGCCGGTCTTGATGGCCTCGCCGCCGAGCGTGAACTTCCGGAACGTCCCGGACACGCGCTCGGTGCGGACGGCCGACCCGTACTTGGCGGCCTGCGCCTGGACCTTCTTCAGCTTCGCGCCGGTGACGCTGCTGTCGATGGACAGCAGCACCTGGTTGGTCGCCGGGTCGACGGCCCACGCGGTGCCGGGGACCGCCGCGTCCTGCTTGAGCCCGTTCATGACCTTCGTCAGGTACGAGCCCTTGCGCGCGACCGTCTTCGGCACGGCGCCCGCGTCGCGCACGGTCTGCGCGGCCTTGGCGTCGGTGACGGTGACGACCAGCTCACCGCCCTTCAGGTAGGAGCCCGCGGTGCGGGCGCCCAGCTGCTTGGCGAGGGCGGTCGACAGCTCGCCGGGGCCCGCGGGAGCGGTGGCGGCGACGGGAGCGGCGGACGGAGCGGAGTTGGCGGGGGCGATGGTGAGGGCGCCGGCCACCAGCCCGGCGGACGCGGTGGTGACGGTGACGGCGAGCACACGCCTCTTGGTGATCTTCACTTTGTGGTGCCTCCACGGGGGATTGGGCGCACCCTGGTGGTGCGCCGGAGGTCCTGCACATGGTGTGGGAACCGTCAAGGGAGACGTAAGACGCATAAGGTGACCAATTCAGGACAGAGCGCTTGTCACCCTGACGACGGATCGGTGGTCAGAGCGGGAACCGCACTGGCCACGTGGACCGTTGGAACGGATTCGCGGTGGGGTCAGTAGATCTCCAATCCGTAAGCCTGGAGCGGCTCGGCGATCGGCTGGACGTAGGCGGTCCCGCCGCTGGAGCAGGTGCCGCCGACGATGATCCCGATCGCGCGGGAGCCGGCGAACACGGGCGCGCCGCTGTCGCCCGGCTGGACGCACAGCGTGGTGCGGATCAGCCCGGTGACGGCGCCCTCCTGGTTGTTGACGGTCACGTTCAGCGCGGTGACCGTGCCGGTCGTCGCGCCGCTGGTGCCGCCGAGGCCGGTCACCTGCTGCCCGACCGTGGGACTCATGGCGCCGGTGATGTCGTGGAACTCGCCGCCGACGCGGACGCCGCCGCGTGTGTCGCCCGGGGTGGAGACGTACTTGACGATGCCGTAGTCGTCGCCGGGGAAGCTGCTGCCCGAGCTGTGGCCGAGCAGCTGCGTCAACTCGCGGTCGGCGTACCAGGAGGTGGCCGACTTCACGCAGTGACCCGCGGACAGGAAGAAGTATGTGTCGCCCTTCCTGAGGTTGAAGCCGAGCGTGCAGCGGCCCGAGCTGGAGTAGATGGGGTCGCCGCCCAGGACGACCGGGGCGGACGGCCCGGCGACGCGCTCGGGCACGTGCTCATGAATGCGCTCGGCGCGGACGGCGGGGGACACGGCGGGGGACACGGCCGCGGCGGGAGCGGCGAGGGCGGCTGCCACCAGCCAGGACGCGGCCAGAACGGCGACGGCGCCGCGCAGGCGGGTGGGACGGATGGTCATGGTGAGCCTCCAGGGGGAGCGGGCGCACCCGGATGGTGCGTCGGAGGTCACCTGACATGCTGAAAGACGGCGGAACACCGACGTAAGACAAGAAAGTGACTAATCACATCGGTGTCGCTTGTCAGCATGGGTGCGGGACGCGGCCCGGAATCGGGGAAGGATGACATGTTCAACGGTTTCGCCCGGACGGGCAGCCCAATGGCTCCGCCCCGGTAGTGACGCCGCGGGGCGCGGGGACGGGAGAATAGTCCGGTGACGCTACTTTTGACCCGTTCCGACCTTGAGGGGCTGCTCGACGCGGCCGGTTGCCTGGACGCGCTGCGCCGGGGCTTCGCCGCCGAGCCGGGCGAGGCGACCGCGCGCCGGGTGATCGGACGGCTCCCCGGCCAGGGCACCGCGACGGCGCTGCTGCCCGGCCTGGTCGAGGGAATCCCCGCCTACACCGTGAAGGTCAACGCCAAGTTCCCCGGCAGCAGGCCCGCGCTGCGCGGCGTCGTGTGCCTGCACGACCTCGGCACCGGCGAGCTGCTCGCGCAGCTCGACTCGGCCACCGTGACCGCGTGGCGGACGGGCCTGGCCGCCGCGCTCGGCACGCACGCGCTGGCCCGTCCCGGCGCGGACACCGTCGCGGTGATCGGCGCCGGGGCGCAGGCGGAGCTGGTGCTGCGCGGACTCGGCGAGCTGCGGGAGCCGCGCGGCCTCACCGTCTGCGACCTGGACGCGGGCCGCGCCGCCCGGTTCGCCGAGCGGCACGGGTCCCGGCTCGGGGTTCGCGCGGACGTCGTGGCCGACCCGCGCGCCGCCGTCGCGGACGCGGGCATCGTCGTCATGGCGACCTGGGCGCGCCGCCCGCTCCTGCACGCCGCGGACGTGGCGCCCGGCACGCACATCACGTCCCTCGGCGCGGACGAGCCGGGCAAGGCCGAGCTGGGCGCCGACCTGCTGGAGGACGCCCGCGTCGTGGTCGACGACGTGCCCCTCGCCGTCGAGATGGGGGTGCTGGCCGAGGCGGGGCTGGACGTCAAGCACGCCGCCGGGACCCTGCGCGACGTGCTGTGCAACCAGGTGCCGGGACGGGTGCGGACCAGCGAGGTCACCGTGTACGCGCCGGTCGGCCTCCCCTGGCAGGACCTCGCGGTCGGCTGGGTCGCCTACCGGGCGGCCCGCGAGGCGGGTGCCGGGACCGAGTTCGACTTCCTTTCGTGATGATCCCTGACCGGGCATTTCCTGGTATGGGTCGTCCGAATTGTCGTTTTGATCCGGCCTTTGCAATAACGCCATGAATAGTGTTGACTCCGGGCGGTAGATCGTCCGCCTGACCCATGCCGTCAGGGTGGCCCCATCGGGCCCGCCGCCGGTTGCCGTCCAGGAGGCGAAAATGATTCGGATTTTGCTCGCCGAGGGGGCGCCTCTCCTTCGCGGCGGGCTCGTCGCCCTGTTAGAAGGAAACACGGACTTCGACGTCGTCGCCGCGATCGGCTCCGGGGAGCAGGTGTTGCGGACGGCGCGCAGACAACGTCCCGACGTCGCGCTGATCGACGTCGGGCTCCCGGGACTGGACGGCTTCTCCGCCTCGTGCGCGCTCCGCGAAGCCGTGCCCGAGTGTCGGACCGTTCTCATGGCGGGCCGGTGTCGCAACGGCGACCTGCGGCGGGCGCTGGCGGCGCGCGCCGCCGGGCTCGTGCTGAAGGACACCTCGCCCACCGACCTCGTCGACGCCATCCGCCGGGCCGCGGACGGCGCCCGCGTCATCGACCCCGACATGGCCTTCATGGAGTTGTGCTCGGCCAAGAACCCCCTCACCGACCGGGAGGCCGAGGTCCTGTCGCTCGCGTCACGGGGTGCGTCCGCGGCGCAGATCGCCGAGGACCTCTTCCTGACGATCGGAACCGTCCGCAACCATCTGTCCCGCATCAACCGCAAGATCGGGGCGCAGAACAGGATCCACGCCATCCGGATCGCCGAGGAGGCCGGATGGCTGTGATCCCCCCTCCCAGCGTCCGATGAGGTCGCGGTAGAGGGGCGACACGGCGGGCAGGTCGGCGTGCCGTCCGGTCCGCGCTCGGGTGCCGTCCAGGACCAGGACGCGCCGCGCCCGCTCCGCCGAGCTGATCCGGTGCGCGATGACGATCAGCGTGCTCCCCGGCCGGGTGGACGCGCGCCGCGCGAACGCGCCCTCCGCGCGTGCCTCGGCGGCCGCGTCGAGCCGGTAGGCGGCCTCGTCCAGGATGACGAGCGGTTGCGGCGCGAGGTAGGCGCGGCACAGCGCGATCAGCTGCCGATCCGCCTCCGGCAGGTCCGCCGGGACGACCCGCGCGTCGTACCCGCCGACGTCGGCGACGAGCCGTTCCAGCCCCACCTCCGCGACGGCCAGCTCCACCTCGTCCGGCTCGGCGTCGGGCGCGTAGTAGGTCAGGTTCTCGCGCAGGGTGCCGGTGAACACGTACGCCTCCTGCGGGATGAGGACGCGCCGGTCAGGGTCGCCGGGGGGCAGGCCGTCCACCAGCACCTGCCCGGCGGTCGGCGCGACGACGCCCGCGATGAGGGCGGCGAGCGTCGACTTCCCGATGCCGCTCGGGCCCACCACGGCGAGGTGGTCGCCGTCCGGGACGACGAGGTCCAGGTCCTCGATCACCGGTCGCGCGCCCTCCCCGTAGGCGAACGAGACGCCGCGCAGCTCGACGGCCGGGGCGTCCCGCACCTCCTCCGGCGGGACGGGTCGAGCGGCGCGATCGGGCGCGCTCGTCTCCAGGATGCGGCCGAGGGTCACCACCAGGCGCAGCCCGCTGCCGCCCATGCCCTGCATCAGCGTTCGCAGCGCGGGCTGGAGGCCGTGCAGGACGTAGGTCAGCGTTCCGATCAGCGTCCCCGGGGTGGCGCCGCGCCGCATCAGCGCGGGCGCCGCGGCGAGGACGAGCAGCAGCGGCAGCCAGGCGCTCACCGCGAGCGCCGTGGCCCGGAACGCCGCGAACCGGGCCACCGCCCGGCCCGCCGCCGCCTGCGCCTCCACCGCGGCGCCCAGCTCTTCCCGCAGCGCCGCCTCGCCGCCGCAGGCGACGGCGTCCCGCAGCCCCTCGGCGAGCGCCGTGGTCCGTTCGGCGATGTCCTCCTCGCCGACCACCAGGTCCCGCTGCCGGACGGCCGCCGCGCCGAACGCCGCGCCGAACAGCACCAGCCCGAGCAGCATCGGCGGCAGCACCAGCAGCGCCACCACCGGCATCAGGGTCAGCAGGCCGAGCAGCGCCGCACCGGCGGCGAACAGGAAGCCGCGCACGATGACGAGCAGGCCGCCGAACGTGTCCCGGACGATCTCCACCTGGTGCGTGAGCCGCGCCACGGCTCCCCGGTCGGGCCTGCCGCCGAGGGACCGGCGCAGCGCCCCGTCCACGACCCGCCGGACGAGGTCGTCGCGGAACGGCTCCACGATCGCGGCGAGCGCCGGATACAGGCGGCGGCTTCCCAACGCCCCGGCGGCGGCCGCGACGGCGAGGACCCCGAGCCAGGTCACCGCGCCGGTCGTGTCTCCGGTGCGGAAGGCGTCGACCGCCTCGCCGACGGCGCGGCCGAACACCGCCGTCGGCACCGCCTCCACCAGCGACCACGCGGCGGCCCGCGCGACGGCGCGGGGCCGGGCCCGGATCGCGTCACCGACCGTGCCGCGCAGGACCCGCGCGGCTTCACGTCTGCTCCTCACCGGGTGCCTCCGAACAGGACGCGGTAGTCGGGGTCGTCCCACAGGTCGGCGTGCGGGGCGAGCGCGCGGACGCGGCCGTCCTCCAGCCAGGCGACGAGGTCGGCGCGGGCCGCCGTGGACGCCCGGTGCGTGACGATCAGGCGGGTGCGGTCGGCGAGCCGGTCCAGCAGCGCGTCGGTGATCTGGAGTTCGGTGACGGTGTCGAGGCTGGACGTCGCGTCGTCCAGGACGAGGACCCGTCCGGCGTGCGCGAACGCCCGCGCGAGCCCCATGCGCTGGAGTTCACCGCCCGACATGGGCGCGTCGGCGAGCGGGGTCGCGTACCCGTGCGGGAGGCGGCCGATGAAGTCGTCGGCGCGGGCGGCCCGCGCTGCGTCCCGGAGCCGGGAGTCCGGCGGCCGGGCGGGGCCGAACGCGAGGGCGTCCTCGACGGTGCCGCCGAACAGCGCGGGCCGGGCGAACGCGTACCCGATCTCGCGGCGCAGCGCCGTGTGGGTGAGGCGGGGGAGCGGAGTCCCGTCGAGGAGGATCTCGCCGCCGTCGGGGTCGGTGAGGCGCCCGGCGAGCGCGGCCAGCTCCGACGCGCCCGAGCGCCCGGTGACGGCGACGGCCATCCCGCCGGGGACGGTGAGGTTCAGGCCGTCGAACGTGCCGCCGGTGACGTCGCGGAACTCCAGGCTCCCCGGGCCGGGCGGCGCGTGCTCGGTGCCGTGCGCGGGTGCGGGCAGCGCGAGGATCTCGGCGGCGCGGGCGGCGCCCGCGCGGGCGCGGGCGAGCCGTAGCAACTGCGTCAGGACGGGTCCGAACCCGGCGGCGAGCCCCGCGTACTGGACGACCGCGACCAGCTCGCCCGGCGTGATCCGGCCCGCGGCCAGCTCCGTGCCCGCGATTCCCACGGCCGCGATCTGGAGGAGCAGCAGCGTCAGCATCCCGCGCGCCGCGATGCCGCCCTGCACGCGCCACAGCGCCTCGCCCTCGGCGCGCAGCCCGGGCAGCGGTTCCAGGATGCGGCCGGTCTCGCGGTCGACGGTTCCGGCGGCGGCGATCGTCCGGCATCCGGCGAGGGCCTCGGCGAGCCGTCCCGCGATGGTGCCCTGGACGTTCAGGTAACGGTGCGCGGTCGCGCTGATGTCGCGGACGAACGCGCGCAGCAGCAGTGCGATCGCGGGCAGCGCCACCGCGATGGCGGCGGCGACCCGCCAGTCGATCAGGAACAGCGCGGCCAGCGCCCCGGCGGCGGGCAGCACCCCGACCGCGGCCTCCGGCCCGGCGGCGGGCGCCACCCCGGCCTCGGCCGCGCCGCCGACGACCCGTCCGGCGACGTCACCGGGCGGGACGCGCAACGCCGGGCCGACCGCCAGGACGTGCCGGACGAGGCCGTGCCGGAGCCACGCCGTCGCCCGCGCGGCCGCGCACCCGGTCGCGAGTTCCGACAGCACCTCCGCCATGGCCGACAGCGTGACGAGCGCGACGCACGGCCACACCGCCGCACTCGCCGGGGCCCCGCCGGGCGGGACGGCGTCGATCGCCCTGGCCAGCGCGTAGGGGAGCAGCACGACGGCGGCGGCGTCCACCACCGCGGCGGCGGCGACGAGCGCCGTCCAGCCGCGGGCGCGCCCGGCGGCGCGCAGCAGAAGCCGGTTTGCGCCGTGTGAGCCGGGAATGGGAGTCATCGAGTCCTACCTTCGTTTCTGGGGGGCGACCCCCAGACCCACGGCGACGGCCATGGTCCCCGCTGGGAGGACCATGGCCGCGCTGCACCGCTACAGGCAGATGGTGACACTGTGCGAGCTGTGGCAGAGCACGGAGAGGCTGCTGTTGCCGCCGTGACCGCCGTTCTCGCTCACCATTCCTTGAAGGTCGAGAAGCGCCATGTTTCTTCACCTCCTTTCGGGCTGGATAGAGGTGACCGCCGTAGGGGTTCCCACGGGGAGTCCAGGATGAGCGGAGCGAAGCGGGGGGTGTGGGGGGTCGTCCCCCCACGGGGACACAGGGCTGAGGAAGGGCAGGTGGGGGGCCTGGTCGTGCAGGGCCGCTCCCAGGGCCAGCAGCACACCGGCCGTTCCGGTCGCCAGGTCCATCGAGAGCCGGTACATGTGCTCGCCGGGGAACGCCAGGCCGTCCGCGTAGGGGAGCGCGTGCCAGGCGAGGTCCCGGACGTGTCCGGCGACCCGCTCGTCGTCGCGGCCATGGCGGGCCAGATAGAGCAGCATTCCGGCGCGGCCACCGAACAGGCTCGGCTGCGCGTAGTACCGGGACATCGCGGCGACGCGGATCTTCTGCCGGGCCGTCTCGAACTCCTCGTCCGGGCGCAGCGCGAGGTACTCGTCCAGGACGAGCCCGACCCCGACGCTGCCGCGCCCGAGGTAGGGCAGGACGCGACTGCCCTGGTCGACGTGCAGGGCGCCGTTGTGGTCGGTGACGCAGGCCGCGAGGTCGCGGCGCAGCGCGTCGGCGGCGAGGTCGAGCAGCACGGGGTTCCCGGTGCGCTCGTAGAACCGGACGAACATCAGCGCCACCCCGGCGCCGCCGTACAGGAGACCGGGCCGGGGCGTCGGGACGTCCTGCCCGCGCCCGGCCACGATCTCGGCGGCACGGGCCGCGCTGGTCAGCAGCGACCGTTCGCCGGTCGTGTCGGCGAGGTCGGCCAGGGCGAGCGCGACGCCCGGCAGGCCGCCGTACAGGTCGTCGCCGAGCCGCTCCCACCGCTCGTTCAGGCAGTGCTCGGCGGCGGTGAGCGCGTCCTCCCCGCGTCCGAGGCGGGCCAGCACGTGCGCGGCGCCGAGCAGCCCGTCGTACAGGCCGATGCCGGTGCCGCGCCTCGGGTCGGCGACCCGCGCGGCCAGCCACTCCTCGTGCTCGGGGTAGCGGCCCGCGCCCGCCGCGTCCAGCGCGTACAGGACGCCCGCCGCGCCGTGCGCGAGCCCGAGGGACGCGCCGTCGAACTGCTCGGGGTCGCCGGGGAACAGCCGGTCCTCCCGGTCCGGGGTCGCGCTCGCGAGGATCGCGCGCGTCAGGGCGGTCCGCGCGCGTTCCCAGCCGCCGGTGTCGGGGACGAACTCGGGCGCGGCCACCGGCGCGGCGCCCCGCGTGATCTCCTCCACCGCCTCGTCGAGCCAGGGGCGCGGCACCGGGAAGTTCGCGGCGACCAGGTCGGCGAGCTGCCGGGCCTTGCCGCGGTCGATGACGAACAGCGTGGTCAGCGGGACGAACAGGGCGAGCCGTAGGCACGCCAGGCTGTAGTCGTCGACCTGGGTGCCGCGCCGGTCGGGCGGGGCGAGGAACGCCGGGTTCGCGAGGGTCTGCCGTCCGCCGTCGGACGCGGGCGCCGCCGTCTCGAAGTCGATGAGCGCGGCGGAGTCGTCGGGGCGGACCATCACGTTGAACATGTGCAGGTCGTTGAACGCCACCCCGCGCTCGTGCAGGGCGGCGACGACCCGTTCGACGCCCGCGTGGACGTGCAGGGCCCACGCCGTGTACGCCGCGGTCTTCTCCGCGTCCGGCTCGGGGTCGAGCATCGGATGCCGCTCGGCGAAGAACGTGTTGAGGGTGCGTCCCTCGATGAACTCCTGGACGAGGAAATGGTGCTCGCCGAGCGTGAACCAGTCGAGCGCGTCGGGAACGCCGTCGATTCCGTCGAGCGTCCGGAGAATGTCGCGCTCCCGCTCGATTCGGGTCACCGCGTCCGCGCCGTCGGCAGCCAGGCCCGCGTAAGGGCGCCCTTCTTTCAGGACCACCGTCCGCCCGGAACGGGTGTCGGTCGCCTCATAGACGCCGCCGCCGTTGGAGAAATGCAGGGCCTTGGTGATCTGGTACGGCAGATCCGTTGTCGTCGTGGCGCCGCGCGCTTTGAGATGCGGTTCGAGACAGCCGGGAAGCGTCACCCATTCGGGCACGGAGAAAACGGGCTCGCGGCGGTCGGGAATCAGTTCCCCGTCGCCGTTCTCCAGCGCGGGGACGAGCTTGCCCGTCTCGTCCAGGCACCGCCGTTCCGCGAAGCCGCCGTACCGGACGTGCAACGGCCCGTCGCCGATGCGCAGGTCACTGAGGATGTAGGGGCCGGGCAGGCCGTCCAGCAGCGCGCCCAGCTCGGCCAGCACCCGCTCCAGTTCGCGCTCGTCCGCGGGGTAGATCGTGACGAGCTTCCCGCTCGCACCGCGCGGCGCGTACTTGGCGTTCCGCATCCGCAGCGTCCCCGGGCCGCGCAGGTGCTTGAACTCGATGCCGCGACCGACGCAGTAGTCCCAGGTCCCGGCGAGGATCTCGGCGGCACTTTCCACACACCCGGAAACGTGGACTTTCCAACCCTGAAGCGGAGTCCGTCTTTTCGGCGGGTCATAAACGACCCATTCTTCTCCGAAAATCTGCTCCCAGCCCTCGGGGAGATCACGCTGAGTTATTTCGAAGTCGGTGCGGCGGGTGACGGGAGGCGCGTCGTAGAAGAACTGATCCGCGAGGCAGTAAAGCTCATACCCCTTGTCCACTGTGGATTTCCCTTCTGCGCGCGCCGTCCTCGGCGCCCTACAGAAGAAAGGTTTGCAGTCAATTTGCGAAAAGACCAGTGGCGGAAATAACGATCGGCCCGTGAAGATCTACCAACGGTCACACGCGCCCGTCACCGTACCGGGCGACGGCGTGGTGGAGAGGTGAGCGCGACCCGGGGGAACGGGTCAGCGGAGGCCCTCGCGGTGAGCGACGGCGGCGGCCTGCGTGCGGGTGGCGACGCCCAGCTTGGCGAGGATGTTGGAGACGTGGACGCTCGCCGTCTTCGGCGAGATGAACAGCTCCGCCGCGATGTCCTTGTTGCCGAGGCCGTCCGCGACGAGCCGCAGCACCTCGCGTTCGCGCCCGGTCAGCGCGCCGAGCGGACCGGAGTCACCGTTCCGCCGCAGGCCCGGGGCGGCGCCGATCCTGGCGCGGGCCCCGAGGTCGCGCAGCGCGTCGAGCAGCGGCCGGGCGCCGAGCCGTTCGGCGACCTCGACCGCCGCGCGCCACTCGGCCTCGGCGGCGTCCCGGTCGCCGGTCTCCGCGAGGGCCTCCGCCAGCCGCCACCGCGACCGCGCCACCTCGTACACGAACCCGCCGCCGGAATCCCCGGCCGGGTCGCCATAGGTGAACAGGTCGGTGGCCCGGCGCCACAGCTCGACGTCGTGGACGCCGTCCACGCGGAGCCGCTCGGCCTCGGCGCGGGCCAGCCAGGCGTGCCCCTCAAGGCCGATCCAGGCGCGGGGACGGCCGTCGGTGTGGACGGCGACGACCGTCCGCGCGAGGTCCAGCAACTGGTCGGCCGCGGCGACGGCCGCGCGCTCGGCGGCGGCGTCCCCGGCGACCCGGGCCCGCGCCGCCAGCTCGGCCTGGGCCCACAGGCCCGTCGCCGCGAGGCGGATCGCGCCGTCCGTCTCGCCGTAGGCCGTGCCGAGCACGTTGTCGACGTCCTTCGCGGCCGACACCAGGTCGCCGCGCCACAGCGCGTGTTCGGCGGCCAGGCCCCCGGCGAGGTAGTTGAGGAACAGGTCCTGCTCGCGCAGCGGCTCGATCCACCGCAGCCGCTCGCCCGCGCGGGGACTGCCCAACGCCACCTCGACGAACAGCGCGTACGCGGAGCTCTCGCCCTCGACGGGCCGGACGACCCGGACCGGAAGCTCGTCCGCGAGCCGGGCCGCCTCCGCCCACTCGCCGGTCGTGTAGTGGATCAGATACCGCAGGGACAGCATGACGATCCCGTAGGCGCTCCATCGCAGGCCCTCGGCCAAGACGAACCGGACGCCCTCGTCGGCGGCGACCGCCGCGCCCACGAGGTCGCCCCGGTCGAGCTTGGCGCGCGCGTGGTGGAACCGGGCGCGGCCGGCGGCGATCGGGCTGTCCCCGGCCGTGTCGGCGAGGTCGCGGGCCCGCGCGAACAGCTCCACGCCGCCCGCGTCGGCCTCCCGCGACTCCCGCCAGATCCCGAGGGTGACCAGCAGCGCCGCCTCCGCCCCGAGGGCACCGGCGGCGCGCGCCTCGGTGACGCCCTTCTCCGCGTACTCCGGCATCTCGTGGTCCGGGTCGCGGTACAGCAGCGACCGGGCGTAGGTGGCCATGCCCCAGGCGCGCTCGGCGGACGGCGGTTCGCCCGCGAGCATCGCGACCGCCTCGCGCGCCGTTCGCCGCGCCTCGTCGTCCTCGTCGATGTCGCCCAGGTACGTCGCCAAATGCTCGCGGATCTGCGAGCCGAGCCGCCGGTCGGCCGGGTCGGCGACCTCCGCCAGCCGCCGCAGCCGGTGCACGGCGCGGCGCGGTTCCCCGGCCCGCGCCGACTCCTTCCCGGCGGTCAGCGACAACCGGACGCGGTCGGTCCCGGCGGCGGCCTCGGGGTCGGGGACGGCGTCCCACAGTTCCAGCGCCCGCTCGTAGTGCTCGACGGCCTCGGCGGGCGCCCCGAGCCGTCCCGCCTCGTCGCCCGCCCGGACGGACGCGGCGAACGCGGCGGGCAGGTCGTGCGCGGCGAGGCTGTGGTGGGCCAGTTCGGCGGCGACGCCGCGCGTCCCCTCCGGACGGGCGGCGAGCAGCCGGGCGAAGTCGGCGTGCAGCCGGGTCCGCTCGCCCGGCAGCAGGTCGGCGTACACGGCCTCGCGCAGCAGGGCGTGCCGGAACGTGTAGCCCGTCCCGGACGGGACGAGCAACTGGTGCGACACGACCTCCCGCAGCGCCTCGCCGACCGCCGCCTCGTCCAGCCCCGACACGCGGCGGGCCAGCTCGTCGTCGATGCGGCGCCCGGCGACGGCCGCGACCCGCACGACCCGCTGCCCCGCGTCCGACAGCCGCTCCATCCGTGACAGCAGCAGGTCGGCCAGCGCGGACGGCAGCTCCGTCGGCTCGCCCGTGGCCGGGCCGTCGAGCCGCGCCGAGTACAGCTCGGCCGCGTAGAACGGGTTGCCCTCCGAACGGCGGTGCACCCGCTCGACGGCCGCCGCGGTCATCGGCGCCGAGCCCCGGGACAACTCGGCGAGGTAGGCGGCGGTCTCGCCCGGCCCGAACGGGGCGACCATGACGCCGGTCACGTTCGGCAGCCGCAGCAGCTCCGCCACCACCGGCCGCAGCGGATGCCGCCGGTGCAGGTCGTCGGACCGGTACGTGCCGACGAGACAGACCCGCTCGCGTTGCAGGACGCGGCACAGGAACGTCAGCAGGTGCCGGGTCGACTGGTCGGCCCAGTGCAGGTCTTCCAGGACGAGAAGGACGGGCCGCTCGTGGCCCAGCTCGCCCAGCAGCCCCAGCACGGCGCCGAAGAGTTGCTGCTGCGCGAGTTCAGCCGCGGCGCCCGGGTCGGGGCCGCCGTCCGGCAACAGCTGTCTGAGGACGGGACGGGCGTCCAGCGCGGCACGGACCGCGTCGGCCTCGGGCGCGCCGGGTTGCGCGGCCGTCCACAGGGCGTCGGCGAGCGGCAGGTACGGCATGCTCTCGCCCAGCTCGGCGCACTGCCCGACCAGCACGGCGCAGCCCTCGTCGCGGGCGGCGTGGATCAGCTCGGACACCAGGTGCGTCTTGCCGACGCCCGCGTCCCCGCTGACGAGCACGACCCCGGCGCGGCCCGTGGTGGCCCGCGCCAGCGCGGCGGCCAGCTCCGCCCGCTCGGCGGTCCTGCCGATCAGCACCAACGGCCCCTTCCGATCATCCGGCCCCAGTATTCCACCTGGTGGACGTGCGGGCCCCGGACATGAACGGGCCCCGGATCCGGGCGGATCCGGGGCTCGCGAGGGTGCCGGGTCGAACGGTTGCGGGAACGGTGGTGGCGGACGGTCAGCCGGTCAGCGCGGGGGTGCGGTCGGTGTCGCTGTCCTGCGGCGCCTCGGCGTCCGCCTCGGGCGACGACTCCGTGTCGGACAGTTCCTCGGGTTCGGGCTCGGGAACCGGCAGGACGCGCTGGTAGGCGCGCAGCGTCTCGGCGGCGATGCGCTCCAGCGAGTACCGGGACCGGGCCCGGTCGGCGGCGGCGATCGAGTAGCCGTGCAGCGTGGTCTCCTCGCTCAGCAGGTGCCGGATCGTGCGGCCGATCACCACCGGCCGTCCGGCCGGGACGTGCACGCCGGTGATCTGGTCGAGCACCTCGTCGGCGTTGCCGCCCGCCCGGGTCGCGACGACGGGCACGCCGCAGGCCATCGCCTCCAGCGGCACCGCCGGGCACGGCTGGTGCGGGGTGAGGCACAGCGCGAGGCTCGCGGTCCGCAGCAGCTTCGGCAGCGCCTTGCGCGGAACCCGGCCGAGGAAGATGACCCGGTCGTTGACGTGCAGCTCCTTGGCGAGCAGCACCAGCCGGTGCACCGTCGGGTCGTTCTCCAGCTCCTCGCGGTCGGGTCCGCCCGCGATGGCCAGCTCGGCGTTCGGGACGTGCACCAGGGCGCGCAGCGCGGTGCCGATGTCCCCGGACTCCAGGTCCCCGCACACCATCACGAGACGGCGCCGGTCGCCGCGCGGCATGGCCGGGCCGACCTGCGCGAACTGCTCGCCGTCCACCCCGTAGGGGACGACGGACACGCTCGGCCGCGGCACGCCCATCCGGACGAGCGCCCCGGCCTCCTCGGCGTGCCCGGCGAGCACGACGTCGGCGTCGCGGGCGATGGCCTTCTCCAGCCGGTCGCGGTGCGGGTGCACCTCGTTCCCGGCGCGCCGTTCGGAGGCGGCGACGCCGTGGTAGCTCTGCGCGAACGGGATGCCCAGCTCGCGGGCGACGGCGCAGGCGGCGAGCCCGCCGACCCAGCCGTGCGCGTGCACGATGTCGGGACGTCCCGCCCCGCTCCAGCGGCGGCGCAGCCCGTCGGCGAAGTCACGGACGTGCTTGAGCAGCTCGTCGTCGGTGAGCGGGCGGGCCGGTCCGGCGGTGAGCTGGACGAGCGCGGCGCCCGGGGCGAGCTTGACGCGGGCACGGGCGGCCCTGTCCTGGCGCCGGGTGTAGACCGTGACCTGGTTCGGTTCGCCGTCGGCGGTGAGCGGACGGGTGAGCGAACGAGCGAGATCCCGGACGTGGATGGACTCCAGGTGTTCGCCGTCGAGGTCGGAGGCGGACACGAGAGCGATGTTCAACGGGCGGTACATGCGGATCCTCCGGGACAACACTGGGGAAGCACGGAGGTATCTGCGTCGTAGACACCTGTTCGATCAGTCTCTTTTCCGGGAGCACCTTCCGTCAAACCTCACGAATCGGAACTCCCGCCCCATCGGGCCGCCCACGGCACCGCCTACCAGCACGGATGCCGCGGCGAAATGACCGCGGAAAATGACCACGATGAAATGACCGTGATTTGGACTCGGCTAGGAGACGACCGGAAGGTGGACGGCCGAGGCGCGGCCGGGGGCGTGGAAGATCTCCTGGTCGGCGGTCAGCATCTCGGTCGCCGCGCCGATGGGCGCGCCGGTGCCGGGATTGCGGGCGACACGGGGGTAGGCGCCGCTGGCGACCTGCACGCGGACGCGGTGCCCGCGCCGGAACCGGTGCCCGGCGGGCCACAGCTCCAGCGCGACGTGTCGGACGCCGTCCTCGTCGGGGTCCGGGGGGTGTGCGGGGTCGTCCCCCGGCGAGGCGGTCGCGTCGGGGCCCGGGGTGCCGGGGACGAGCCGCCGCATCCCCTCGCACAGGTTCAGCGACTCGCCGTCCGGGGCGACGTCGCACAGCCGGACGACGAAGTCGGTGTGCTCCCGGTTCGACCGGATGTACAGGTCGGCGGTGACCGGGCCGATGATCTCCAGTTCCTCGTCCAGGACGTCGGAGGTGTAGGTCAGCACGTCCCGGCGGCGTTCCAGGCGCCGCTGGTCGGTGGACGGGTGCGTCTCGCCGAGCAGCGTGGGCCCGCCGAGGAACGGGGTCGGGTGCTCCGGGTCGTACCGGTAGGTGTCGGGCTCCGACTCGGTCGGCGCGCCGGTCGACAGGCCGCCGCCGGGGTGCAGGTGCCAGCTCTCCTCCCGCATCCCGGGGACGGGCCAGTCGGGGAACTCGCGCCACTCGTCCGCGCCCGTGATGTACAGCCGGACGGGGTTCTCGCGCAGCTCGGACGGGTCGTCCAGCAGGTGCGCCCGGAACCAGGCGATCGACTCGCCGATCGACCCGCGCATCATCCGCTGGTCGGCGTGGAACCACGGCCCGATCGTCAGATGGGGGCGGCGCCCGGCGGCGCGCAGGGCGGCGTAGTCCTTGATCTGCCAGGGCAGGAAGATGTCGTACCAGCCGCCCGTCATGTTCACCGGCGCCGTGACCCGCGACACGGTCGGGCTGAAGTCGCGTTTGTCCCAGAACGGGGTGTCGGGGCCGTTGACGAGGAGGTCCTGGAAGAAGCGCTGCTGCCCGCCGGTCGCGAGCCGGTCGAGTTCGCCGATGGGACGCCCCGACAGCGTGGCGCGGCGGGCCCGGCGCGGCGACAGCACCGCCGTCGTGATGCCGGACAGCGAGTTCTTCATCCGCGCGGTCATGTCGACCCAGATGAGGGCCGACTCCAGCGCGAACGCGCCGCCGACGTTCACGGCCTCCCGGAACGTGGACGCCGTCACCTGCATCGAGAGGGCCTTCAGCTCCGGCCCGGCGTCGGCGGCGACGGCCCACTGCACGTAGCCGAGGTAGCTCGGGCCGTGCATGGCGAACGTTCCACCGAACCAGGGCTGTGACTTCAACCACTCGACGGTGGCGATGCCGTCCTCACGCTCGTCCAGCGCCTCGAACACGCCGCCGGACCCGAAGCCGCCGCGCACGCTCTGCACCACGACCTGGAACCCGTGCGACGCGAAGCCCTGCCCGCACATCAGCCCGAACGGCCCGCGCCGCCCGTACGGGGACCGGACGAGCACCGTGGGCGCCCGCTCGACGTCCGCGGGCGCGTAATGGTCGGCCAGCAGTGTGATCCCGTCGGCGGCGGCGACCTCCAGGTCGCGATCGACCGTGACGCGGTGGGGGCCGTTCCGCAGTCCGAGCGCCGTGACCCCGAGCCGGCGCATCATTCCCACGCCTACCACGCGATCAAGCGTAATCGTCCCGCTGGTCGCCCCGGGCCCCCGGTGCCCCGGATGCGCGTCGCGCGGTCCCGGTCTCCAATACGATCGAGGACGCGCAACACCGCAAATCGGACGTGACGGACGGGTCGCGGCCCGTCCGACGGAAGGGGAGACGCGCGCGTCATGGACGACCTGAGCTGGGAGCGGATCATCGCCGCCGGGATCGTGGTGGTGGCCGCCCTGGCGATCGCGGTCCTCCTGCGGTTGCTGACGGGACGGCTCTTCAAACGCGCCGGTGACACCCGCTGGACGTGGGACGACCTGGCCGCTCGGCTGATCAGGGACCTGGCCGTCCCGGTGTCGGTGATCGTCGGCGTGTGGGCCGCGGCGAAGGTGCTCGAACTGCCGCGCGGCACCCTGGACGTGACCGGCCGGGCGCTGACCGCCGCGACGATCCTGGTGGTGTCGCTGGCGCTGGCCCGGCTGATCGCGGCGTCGGTCAGCTCGTTCGCGCTGGCCAAGCAGGGCGTCGCCGCCAACGTCACGATCTTCGCCAACATCACCCGGGTGGTGGTGATCGGCGTCGGCGTGCTGGTGATGTTGCAGAGCCTCGGGATCTCGATCTCCCCGCTGCTCGGCGCCCTGGGCGTCGGCGGCCTCGCGGTCGCGCTCGCCTTGCAGGACACCCTGGCGAACCTGTTCGCGGGCGTGCACGTGCTGGCGTCCAAGACGATCGAGCCCGGCGACTACATCAAGCTGTCCACCGGACAGGAGGGGTACGTCGTCGACATCAACTGGCGCAACACCTCCATCCGGACGCTGTCGGACAACATCGAGGTCATCCCGAACCAGCGGTTCTCCGACACGATCCTCACCAACTACCACCGTCCCGCGCAGGACATGTCGATCCTCATCTACGCGAAGGTGGCCTACGAGGTCGACCTGGACCACGTGGAGGAGCTCGTCACCGCCGTCGGTCACGAGGTGATGAAGGACGTGCACGGCGGCGTCGCGGACGCGAGCGTCCTGGTCAGGTTCGACGACTTCAACGACGCGACCGTCGGCTTCCACGTCATCCTGCGCTCGACGGAGTTCGGCGACCAGTTCCTCATCAAGCACGAGTTCCTGAAGCGGCTGCACCGCACGCTCCGCGAGGAGGGCATCGCGCCGCCGTACTGGCACCACCGCGTCACCGTCGAGGACCAGTCCAGGAAGGACGAACTAGCCCTCTGAGCGCGTCCCGTCGCAGCGGCGGACGAGCGGCATCAGCACGTCGTCCACCACCGACTCCAGATAGGCGTCGGTGATCACGCCGCCCTCGGTGAGGTTGTGGTAGATGATCACGGCGGTGCCGACGGCGGCGATCTGCCGGGTCGCGGCCTCGGGACGGATCTCGCCGCGCTCGGCGGCCAGCACCAGCGACCGGTAGGTGAACTCCCGGACGGGCAGGCTCACGCGCTGCCGGATGACGTCGTGCAGGAGGCCGCCGCCGTCGTCGGGGGAGCCCGCCTCCTTCAGCACCTTGAAGGCCGCGCCGCGGCAGGCCGTCAGCGTGTCGCGCAGGCAGGTGAGGGCCGCCAGCAGGTCGGCGCGGATCGCGCCGGTCGTGGGCAGCGCGGGCGGTTCGGGCAGGACGTGCTTGAGCGCGTCGGTGATCAGCTCGTCCTTGGACTGCCAGCGCCGGTACAGGGCGGCCTTGCCGGTCCGCGCGGTCGCCGCGATGCCCTCCATGGTCAGCTTCCGGTAGCCGACCGCCTCCAGCTGCTCGAACACGGCGTCGTAGATCGCCGCCTCCAGGTCCCCGCCACGGCGTCGGGTGGCCGGGGTCACGGCGCGCTTCCCAAAATAGTGAACGGTATCGTTCCTTCTGGTGCGAATCGGTGGTACGTTCCCCACATAGTGTACGTCGCCGTTCCTTAAATCTCGAAAGGTCGCCCTTGACCGCATCGAACCGGCGAACGGCGGAACCGGGGGAGTTCACCGCTCCCACCGAGGCCGTCGCGCCGCGACTCCATGATCGTCCAATCCATCGGGGTCCGCTCCATCATCGCCCGGGAATCGTCCTCGCCGTCATCGTCGCCTGTCAGCTCATGATCGGCGTGGACACCTCCATCGTCACCATCGCGCTCCCGCGGATCCGCACGGGGCTCGACATGTCGACCGGGGGCCTCGCCTGGATCCAGAACTCCTACATGCTCGCATTCGGCGGCCTCCTGTTGCTCGGCGGCCGCGCCGGAGACGTCTTCGGACGCCGCCGCGTCTTCACCGCTGGCGTCGTCCTGTTCACCGCCGCGTCGCTGGTCGGCGGGTTCGCCACCGACGCCTGGTGGCTGCTGGCCGCGCGCGCCGTCCAGGGCGTCGCCGCCGCCGTCGCCGCGCCGAGTGCGATGGCCCTGATCGCCACCAACTTCCAGGGCGCCGCCCGCGTCCGCGCGCTGAGCGTCTTCTCCGCCGTGACCGGCGCGGGCGCCGCCGTCGGCATGCTCGCGGGCGGGGTGCTGACCGAGGCCGGGTCCTGGCGGTGGGTGTTCTTCGTCAACGTCCCGCTGGGCGTCGCGCTGGCGCTGGTCGCGCCCCGCGTCCTCACCGAGCCCGAGCGGCGTCCCGGACGGTTCGACGTCGCGGGCGCGGCCCTGTCCACCGGCGGCATGACCGCGCTGGTCTACGCGCTGATCCGGGTCGGGTCGGACGGGTGGGGCGACGGCCGCGCCGTCGCCGCGTTCGCGGTGGCGGTCGTCCTGCTCGCCGGGTTCGTCGCCGTCGAGTACCGCGTCCGGGAACCCGTCATGCCGCTGTGGCTGCTGACCGGCCGCGACCGCGCCGCGTCCTACGCCGTCATGCTGATGCTGACGTCGGGGATGTTCGGGGCGTTCTTCTTCCTGACCCAGTACCTGCAACAGACCCTCGGCTACGGGCCGCTGCGGGCGGGCCTGGCGTTCCTGCCCATGGTCGCGATGCAGTTCGGGTCGGTGCGGATCGCGCCCCGCCTGATGCCGAGGCTCGGCGCCAGGACGCTCATCGTCACGGGCCTGTTCCTCACCCTCGTGGCCCTGGTGTGGCTGTCGCGGCTCTCGCCCGGCGACGGCTACGCGGCCGGGCTGCTCGGCCCGTTCCTGCTCATGGGCGTGGGCATGGGGACCACCGTCATGCCGTTGAACGCGACGGTCCTCGGGAGCGTCGGACCCGAGCACGCGGGGGCCGCGTCCGGCGTCGCGCAGACCATGCTGTGGTCGGGCGGATCGGTCGGCTCGGCCATCATGGTCACCGTGTACGGGTCGGCGTCGTCCGGCGCCCATGACGTGGGCGGGGCCGTGGACGGCCTGGTCGCGGTGTTCCAGGCCGGTGCCGTGTTCGCGGCGGCGGGCCTGCTGCTGGCGGTGGTGGTGCTGCGCGTCCAGCGCTGACACCCCACCGGGGAGACAGCGGGGCTCAGAGGGTCGGGGGAGTCGTCTCGTCGAACCACGCGAGGAACTCGGCGGCGCCGAACTTCCTCGCCGTGTCCACGGCGGACGGCGACCCGGCCCACGGGTCGGCGCCCACGTCCAGCAGAGCCCGCACCACCTCCGGCTCCTTGCGGAACACCGCGCCCACGAGGGGCCGCCGCCCCCGGTCGTTGGGCCGCTCCGGGTCGGCGCCGCGCCCCGCGAGCGCCCGGACCGTCCCGCCGTGCCCGTGGTGGGCGGCGAGCATCAGCAGCGTGTCGCCCCGGTCGTCGGCGAGGTTCGGCGGCGCCCCCGCGTCGAGGTGTTCGACGAGTTCCGCCGTCCGCCCGGCGCGCGCCAGGTCGAACAGCCGGGCCGCGAACTCCTCCGTCTCCGGGTCGGTGCCGAGGAACGGGACGGTGCTGTCCGCCGTGAGCAGCACCCCGAGGCTGTCCTCCCCGTACCGCAGGTGCTTCTCCAGCGCGACGAGCGCGCCGTTGTCGGGGAGGGCGTGGAAACGGATGTCGTCCGCCAGCGCCCTCATGATCAGCAGCCCGCGGCCCCGCTCCTCGGCGGGCCCGGGGTCGGGGACGTCGCCCGGCTCGAACCCGTGCCCCGCGTCGATCACCTTGATCACGCAGCGGCGGTCCTGGATGGTGGCCCGCACCGTGTACCCGGCGCCGTCCTCGACGTGCCGGATCACGTTCGTGCACGCCTCGGTGAGCATGAGCTCGATGTCGCCACGGATCTGGTCCTCCACCCCGAGGGCGGTCAACGCCGCGTCCAGGAGCCTGCGCGTCGCCGGGACGCTCGCCGCGTCCCGGGGGAGCAGGAGGTCGAGGCTGATCTCCACGTCCACTCCGTCCGTGTTCCGTCCCCGTAGATCGTGCCCTTCCGGTCACCCTCAAACCCGAGACGGCCCCCAGCCTCGCGGCGGGCTCAGTCCTCGGCCGGACGGGGCGCGTAGTCGTCCACGTACTCCTGGCCCGACAGCCGCTGGATCGCGTCCATGATCTCGTCGGTCACCTCCCGCGCCGCCTTACCGCGCGGGATGCCGTCGTCGCGTCCCTGGAAGTCCATCGGCGCGCCGATCGTCAACTCGATACGCCCGGGCCGGGGGACGGCCCGCCCCCGGGGCTGCAACCGGTCGGTGCCGCCGATCGCCACCGGCACGACGGGCGCGCCCGTCCGCATGGCCAGCCGCGCGACGCCCGTCCGGCCCCGGTAGAGGCGCCCGTCCGGCGACCGGGTGCCCTCGGGGTGGATCGCGAACACGCCGCCGCGCTCCAGCACCGCCGCCGACGTGTCGAGCGCGTCCAGCGCCGCCCGCCCGCCGGACCGGTCGACCGCTATCGCGCCGAGACCGCGGAACAGCGTCGCCACGGCCCGGCCCTTCATGTCCGTCCCGGTGAAGTACTCGTGCTTGCCGAGGAAGTGGACGCGTCTCGGCACCATCAGCGGCAGGACGAACGAGTCCAGGAACGCCAGGTGGTTGGCCGCCAGGATCACCGGTCCGATCCGCGGCACGTGCGCGAGCCCGCGCACCCGGGGCAGGAACGCGGCGCGCATCACGGGCCCCATCAGGACATGCTTCAGCAGCGGGTAGACAAGGCGGTCGGGTTCCATGAAAGCCGAGATTATGGCCGGTGCGCGGCATGCCGCGCTCGCGCCCGATACAAGGCCCATCCCCTGGAACTTGTAGGAATCGCCGATTGCGGGTGCGGCCTCGGTCGGTCGTTTTCGGCATCGGGCGGCCCGGACGCGGCATCGGTCGGCGCGCCCCGGGGCGCGGATCAGCCGCTCGCGGCGGCGCGCTGCTGGCGGATCACCCGGCGGACGGCGGGCGCCGCCGGGCCCGTCCGCGCCGTCAGCTCCTCGATGCGGCGCCGGTGTCGCCGCCGGTCCGTGTTCGGCAGGACGGTCCGCAGCTCGCCCGCCGCCGCCAGCGCGACCGCCGCCGCGTCGTAACTGTGCACGTGGGCGACCGGACGCCCGCGCAGCGCGGACGACACCCCGCCCCACAGCACCTTCACGACGCGGGGGTCCTTCACCTCGATCTCGTCCCTCGGGAACAGCCCGAGGACCTTGCGCGTCCGGACCCGGATCCAGCCGTCGCGGACCAGTTCGTCCTGGACCGTCCCGACGATGGCCCTGCCGTCCTTGCGCACCCAGTACCGCCACGTCCGGGGCCGCGACGCCGCGATCTGCGCCAGCACTCCGTACGGGTCGTCGCCGGGCGTCCCGGGGACGGGCCCGTGCCGCTCCTCGACGAGCCTGCCGTCGAGGTACAGCTCGGTGAGGGCGGCGCCGCGCAGCACGTACCCGAGCCGCGCGCCGCGCCGCGTCATCCGCCGCTTGGTGGTGTCGTAGGCCAGCAGGTACATCCGTGCCGGCAGCGAATCCGGAATCCCGACCATGATCAGTCCTTGCTCCCGCCCCCCGGCGGGTCGTGCGGTTGCTCGTTCCCGGCGGTGGCGCCGGTTTCGGTGTCCTGGCGTTCGGGGTCGTCTTTGCGTTCGGGTTCGTCCTTGCGCGGACGGCCCCGCCCGCGCATCCGTCCCGCCGACCCGGGCATCCGGCCCGCGTCGGCGAGCGCCCGCCGCAGCAGGAACTCGATCTGCGCGTTGGTGCTGCGCAGCTCGTCCCCGGCCCAGCGCGCGAGCGCGTCGTGGACGGCGGGGTCGAGTCGCAGCAGGATCTTCTTGCGTTCCGTCACGGGTAAGCGGGTCACTGGTAGAGGCTGCCGGTGTTCACCACGGGTTGGGCGTCGCGATCGGCGCACAGCACGACCAGCAGGTTGCTGACCATGGTCGCCTTGCGCTCCTCGTCCAGGTCCACCACGTTCTCCTCGTCCAGCCGGTCCAGCGCGAGCTGCACCATGCCGACCGCGCCCTCGACGATCCGCTGCCGCGCCGCGACCACCGCGCCCGCCTGCTGGCGCCGCAGCATCGCCTGCGCGATCTCCGGCGCGTACGCCAGCCGGGTGATGCGCGACTCGATGATGTCGACCCCCGCCGCCGCGACGCGCTGCGCCAGCTCCTCCGACAGCTGCGCGGTGATCTCGTCGGCGTTGTCGCGCAGCGACGTCCGGTCGTGGGAGTCGTAGGGGAAGCTGCCCGCGATGTGCCGGACGGCCGCCTCGGTCTGGAACGCCACGAACTCGACGAAGTCATCGACCTCGAACACGGCCCGCGCGGTGTCGGCGACCTGCCACACCACCACGGCCGAGATCTCGATCGGGTTGCCGTCCAGGTCGTTGACCTTGGCGAGGCCCGTCTCGTGGTTGCGGATCCGGGTCGAGACCTTCCGCCGCTCGGTGAGGGGGTTGACCCAGCGCAGGCCGTCGGTGCGGACCGTGCCGTCGTAGCGTCCGAGCAGTTGCAGCACCCGGGCCTCGCCGGGCGCCACCGGGGTCAGCCCGGCCGCGACGACGAGCCCGGCGAGTGCGAGCAGCGTCCCCACGACGATCCCGGCCGCGATGGCGGCGTCCCCGCCGACCGCCACCCCGACCAGTACCGCCACGGCGCTCAGCAGGAGCAGCGCCACCGCGACTCCGAGCATCGTCCATCCGCCGCGGTCGGCCGCCGCCCGCTCCTCGATCTTCGGCCGGGGCATCTCGACCTTGGTCGTCACGTCCGACATCACCGTCTCCTTCCGCTCTGTGCGTTATCACCAATCTAGCATAGTGATATCACTTTTCTCACTCGGCGGGGACGGCGACCGGGTCGGCCTCCTCGGCGTCCGCGATCACCTTCGGCACGTTGCGCAGCGTGACCAGCGCGAAGACCCCGACCAGGGCGGCGAGGACGGCGCTGCACACGAGGGCGGCGTGCATGCCGTCCACGAAGGCGTCCCGCGCGGCGGCGGCCACCTGGGCGGCGAGGTCGCCGGGAAGCCCGGCGGCGGACTGGAGCGCGCCGGCGATGGAGTCCCGGGCGGCGGACGCGGCGGGCGCGGGCACCCCGGCGGGCAGGTCCAGCACGTTGCGGTACACGGCGTTCAGCACGCTGCCGAGGACCGCCATGCCGAGCGCGGCGCCCAGTTCGGTCGCCGTCTCCGAGATCGCCGACGCGGCCCCGGAACGCTCCTTCGGCACGGACGCGAGGACGGTGTCGCCGGTGACGGTGAGCCCCATGCCCATCCCGATCCCGGACAGCAGCATCGCGGGGATCATCGTCCAGTACGCGGTGTCCAGCTCGATCAGGACGAACAGCGCGAAACCACCGGCGGCCAGCAGCAGCCCGAGCGCGACGACGCGCGCCCGCCCGATCGCGTTGATCAGCGGCGGGGCCAGCGCCGCGCCGCCGACCATGGCGCCCACCGCGCCGGGCAGCCCGGCGAGGCCCGCCTTCAGCGGCGACCAGCCGAGGGCGAGCTGGAAGAACAGGGAGAAGATCAGCGACTGGGCGACCAGGGCGAACATCGCGAACATGTTGGTGACGACGGAGCCGCTGAACGCGGCGTCCCGGAACAGCCGGACGTCGATCAGCGGGTCGCGCACCCGCATCTGCCGGACCAGGAACGCCACCAACGCCACCAGGCCCACGGCCGCGGACACGTAGATGTGGGCCTCGTCCAGGCCGTGCGCGGCCGCCTCCTTGATCGCGTAGACGATGCCGAGGACGCCGACGATCGACATCGGGACGCTCACCAGGTCGATCCGTCCGGGCGCCGTGCTGCGCGACTCGCGCAGCACGAGCGCGCCCGCCACAAGCGTCACCAGCATGATCGGCACGTTGATCAGGAAGACCGAGCCCCACCAGAAGTGGTCGAGCAGCGCGCCGCCGATGACGGGCCCGAGCCCGACGGCGAGCCCGGCGACGCCGCTGAACGCGCCGACCGCCATCGTCCGCTCCTTCGGCTCGGTGAACGCGCGGCGGATCAGCGACAGGCACGACGGCATCAGCGTCGCGCCCGCGACGCCCAGCACGGCGCGGGCCGCGATCAGCAGCTCCGCGCTCGGCGCGTAGGCCGTCACGGCGGACGCCCCCGCGAACAGCGCGGTGCCCATCAGCAGCAGCTTCTTGTGCCCGATGCGGTCGCCGATGGCGCCCATGGTGATCAGCAGACCGGCGAGCGCGAACCCGTAGGCGTCCGCGATCCACAGGATCTGGGTGGCCGAGGGGTCCAGGTCGGCGCTCAGGTGGGGGACGGCCTGGTTGAGCGCGGTGAGGTCGATGTTCGGCACGAGCGCGGCCAGGAGGCAGACCGTGAACGTGCCCCACTTGCGGGCTGAGGTGTTCATGTCCGCAAGGTTCGCGGGCGGCGCTGACCGTCCCCGCACCGTCCGCTGACGGCCGCGCCGGTGGCGGTCAGCGGCGGGACGGTGGTGCGATCAGCGGGTGGATCAGTGGTGGGTGAGCAGGGCGTGCGCGTCCTCGCGGGAGAGGTCGGCGCCCGCCGCGAACGCCGCCTCGTACGCGGCGTCCCCGACCAGGTCGCGGGCCGCGTCCGACACCCTCGCCATGTCGGCGTCACCGGCGACCTGGACGCCCTGGAGCGCCGCCGCCGCGCCGAGCAGCGTCGCCGCCCGCGCCCCGTCGCCCTCCGCGACGGCCACGCCCGCCAACCCGACGCCCGCGAGCGCCCGGTACATGAAGATCGGATGGTCCATCGACATGTCGAGCGCCTGGAAGAACAGCTCCCGCGCCCGGGCGTGCTCGCCCTCGCCCACCGCCAGCCAGCCGAGCCCGACCAGCGCGGACCCCCGCGCGCTCGCGGCGATGAACCGCTCGGACGCGAAGCCCGTCAGCGCCATCTCGTACTGCCGCCGCGCCTCGGCGACGTCCCCGCGCCGCCGCGCCACCTCGCCGAGCCCCTGATGGCCACCGGCGATCTTGTCCGGGGTGCCGGCCCGGCGGGCCATGGCGAGGCCGCGTTCGAAGTCGGCGCGCGCCGTGTCCAGGTCGCCGCCGAGAATGTGCACGAACCCGCGCTGGAACAGCAGGTCGCCGGTGTCCTCGGGCGCGCCGAGCCGCTCCATCAGCGCCAGCGCCTCGTCCAGCAGCTCCAGCGCCCGGTCCCGGTCGCCGCGCCGCGCCGCCACCTGGGCGAGCGGGTCGAGCGAGTTGGCGATGCCCCACCGGTCGCCGCACGCGCGGAACCCGGCCAGCGCGTCCGCGCCCGCCCGCTCCACCTCCGCGACGTCGCCCTCCGCCTGCGCGACGAACACGTCGCTCATCCGCGTCAGCGCCCGCGACCACGGGTCGTCCCCGATCTGCATCGCGAACACGTCCATGTCGGTGCGGTCGGGCCCCGCCGTCAGGGCCCACAGCACGGTGGCCACCGGGTGGGCCAGCGGCCGCCGGATCCGCCTCTGCATCGCCTCGGCCCGGTCGAGCCACGCCACCGCCCGCTCACCGGTGACGCCGCCGCCCATCGCGCTGGTCACGCACAGGACGTACTCCTCTTCGAGATCGTCGACGGGGTCGTCGCCGATCGCGTCCAGCAGCTCCGTCGTCAGCGGCGCCCCCTCGACACGGCCGCGCAGCCACCAGTACCAGGCCAGCGCCGCCGTCAGCTTCAGCGCCACCGCCCGGTCGCCCCGCACCGACCGCCGCAGCGCCGCGTGCAGGTTCCCGTGGTCGGCCGCGAGCCGCTCCAACCATTCGAGCTGCTCGGGACCCCGCAGGTGCGGCTCTGCGCGCCGCGCCAGGTCGAGGAAGTACACGGCGTGCCTGCGCTCGAACCGCTCGGCCTCGCCCGCCTCCGCGAGCCGCTCGGCACAGAACGCGCGCACGGTGTCGAGCATCCGGTAGCGGGCGCCGTCGCTCTGCACCAGCGACTTGTCGGCCAGCTCCGCGACGAGCTCGTCGGCGTCCTGACCGCTGATGCCGACGGCCGCGTCCAGCGTGAACCCGCCGGAGAACACGGTGAGCCGCCGGGCCAGGGCCTGCTCGGTGTCGTCCAGCAGGTCCCAGCTCCATTCGACGACGGCGCGCAGCGTCCTATGCCTCGGCGGGGCGGACCGGTCGCCGCGCGAGAGCAGCCGGAACCGGTCGTTCAACCGCGTCGCGACCTCGCCGACCGGCAGGGACCGCAGCCGCGCCGCCGCCAGCTCGATCGCCAGCGGCAACCCGTCCAGCGCCCGGCAGATCCCCACCACGGTCGCGACGTTGTCATCGTCCACCGCGAACCCCGGCCGCACGGCCTCGGCCCGGTCGAGAAACAGCCGAACCGCCGGATACACCGCCGCCTCTCGCGCCTGCACACCGTCCGGCGGCAGTTCCAGCGGGGGCAACGGCCGCAGCGCCTCACCAGTGATCCCCAGCGCCTCCCGGCTGGTCGCCAGCACCCGCAGCCGCGGACACGCGCTGAGCAGCCGGTGCGCCAGCGTCGCGATGTCCGCCACGACGTGCTCGCAGTTGTCCAGGACGAGCAGCAGCCGCCGCCTCTCCAACGCCGTCACCAACCGCTCCACCGTGCCCGGCTGCCCACCGGGCGCCGGCAGCATCGCCCCTTCCCTGAGCCCGAGCGCCCCGAGCACCGCCTTCGCCACCTCACCGCCGCCCACCGGCGCGAGATCGACGAAACAGACGTCACCGTCCTCCCGCTCCGCCGCCTCCACCGCGAGCCGCGTCTTCCCCGCCCCACCGGGACCGAGCAGGGTGACGAGCCGCCTGTCCGCGAGCATCTTCCCGACCCTGCGCAGCTCCTCCTCGCGTCCGACGAAACTGGTGAGCTGAGCGGGGAGGTTCGCCCGGAACCCCTCCTCCTCACCTCGCAGGATCGCCAGATGCACGTCGGCCAGCTCCCGCGACGGATCGGCCCCCAGCTCCTCCGCGAGCACCCGGCGCCCGTCCTCGAAGACAGCCAGCGCCTCTGTCTGCCGCCCGCTCCCGTGCAGGGCCCGCATCAACAGGGCCCGAGCCCGCTCCCGCAATGGCTGCGCGTGCACAAGCTCCCGCAACCCCACGAGAACGGCCGAACCATCCCCAACCGCCAGCTTCGCCTCCGCCCAGGCCTCCACGACCGACGCCCGCTCCTCCTCCAACCGCGCCGCCTGCCCCGCCGCGAACGGCGCGCTCACATCGGCGAGCGCGTCCCCCCGCCACAACCCGAGCGCCTCCTCGTACACGCGCCCGGCCACCTCGAACCGTCCCTCACCGGCGGCCCGCCGCGCCTCCCCGGCAAGCCGCTCGAACCGATGCACATCAACGTCATCGACACCAACGACGACCCGATACCCCCCAGCCGCACCCTCAACGACGGCGACGTCCCCAAGCCCCCGCCGCAACCGCGAAACCTGCGACTGCAAAGCATTGGCCGCCCCACTGGGCGGCTCCTCCCCGTACAGCCCGTCAATGAGCCGCTCGACGGAAACGACTCGTCCAGCGTCCAGAAGCAGCATCGCCAACAACGCCCGCACGGTAGGCCCGCCCACCGACACGGCCGTCCCACCCACAAGGACCTCGACCGGCCCCAACAAGCCAAACAACATCCCCCAATCCTCCCGCACCGCACGGTAACGCTGTTACCCACGAGGTCGGCCAAGCGCGACGCCTATGTTGTGGCCTGACCATCGGCCGTCGACGCGCCAGATCGCGGACATGCCGAACGCCTCGGCGAGGACATCGACCGCCCACGGTTCGGCCGGAGCCTGGGGGAGGACGAGGAAGCAATGTTTCGCGGGTTCGCCCTCGGCATGCTGGACCTCCAGGACGCGCAGGACGGCGTCCCGCATACGCCGGTAGGTGTGGCCCCCCTCGCCGAGCACTTCGTACAGGATCCGTCCGTCCGGCGCGTCGCAGATCACATCGGCGGTGGGGGAGTCGACCGTAGGGATGAGACCGGCGCCGTACAGTTCGGAGATGAGCGCATACCGAAGGCCTTCGTGGACGGTGTTCCGGCGCTCCTCACACACCGCCGACTCAAGGTCGGCGATGAATCCCACGAAGCCGCCGCCGGGCTCTTTGGCATCGGCTTCCGCGGAGGACGCGGGTGAGTGGTCGGTCACGGCTTCGCCTTCTTCTGGATCGTCGGTCGCCGGGCGCAACACGCGGGGGACGGGCTCGGCGTGCACGATGGTCAGTGACCGGGTGCACCGGGTGATCGCCACGTAGAGCAGGCCGTTTCCGCCGGGCGCGAGGGACGCGATCTCGGCGGGTTCGACCAGCACGACGTGGTCGAACTCCAGCCCCTTGGACTCGGCAGCGGTGATCGCGACAGCGCGCTCGCCCGCCGGGAGTGCCGCGCGGAGGGCGGGAAGGTCGTCGCGCAGCACGTTCGGGACGATCACGGCGATGGACCGGTCGTCGCCGGGGGAGGCCAGCGCTCGCGCTCGCGCGACCGCCACCTCCCGCAGCGTGGCGGGCTCCACCGGAACCATCGTGATCGCGTCCGGGCCGACGGGCCGGATCGACCTCGGAAACGGGGTCCGCGGGGAGATGGATCGGCCGAGCCCCTCGGCGAACTCCATCACCTCGCGGGGCACGCGGTAGCCGACGGTCAGCTCCTCCAGATGCCAACCGTCGCCGCCTGCGAGGGACGGAACGTCTCCCGGTTGGTCTGGAACCTGCGCTCGTAGCACGTATAGGCGTGGTCAACGGCCCGCTGCTCATCCGCGAGCGTGGACCTGTGATCGGTCAACTCCTGCTCCTGAAGTTGTGTGTCAAGCATCCCCTGTGCTTCGGGGGGTGGGGAGAGTTTGCCGAGGCATCACCGGGGACGCCGTGGCTTTGACTATTCAGGAGGTAGGTAACGAGTACATCCAAACCGGCTGTTTCAGCCGGGTCAGCAGTCAACTGGGGGACTCGCATGAGCGACCTGATCGCCATCGCCTACGACGACCTGCCCGCCGCCGAGCGGGCCCGTGACAAACTCGTCCAGCTCCAGAAGGAGCACGTCATCGAGCTGGCGGACCTCGCGGTCGTCGAACACCGCGAGGACGGAAAGATCAAGCTGCACCAGTCCAGGAACCTGGTCGCCGGTGGCGCCCTCGGCGGCGCCGCCTGGGGCGGCCTGATCGGGCTCATCTTCTTCATGCCCCTGCTCGGCATGGCCATCGGCGGCGCGACCGGCGCCGCCATGGGCAAGGCCGCCGATATCGGCATCGACGACGACTTCATGCGCGACCTCGGCGACCAACTCCTCCCCGGGAACGCGGCATTGTTCGTCCTGGTGGACAAGCGCAACCCGGAGAAGGTGGTCCCGGAGATGGCGCCGCTGGGCGGCCGCATCCTCAGGACCTCCCTGACCAACGAGCAGGAGGAGCACCTCCGCGAGGCGGTCAAGGCCGCCCGCGCCCCCCAACCCGCCTGATGCCCGGGGCCCGGCCACCGGACGACCGGTGGCCGGGCCGTCAGCGCAGGACGATGCGGTCGGGGAATCCGTCGATCCTGGCCTCCTCCTGGAGCCGGCGGAGGTCGTCGCCGAACGCGCGTGCGATGTCGGAGCCGCGGCGGGTCCAGCCGAAGAAGCGGGCCGCGTTCGCGGTCAGTTCGGCCTCGGTGATCCCGGGCGACTCGGCGATGATCTCCAACAGGGCCGTCCGGCGTTCGACCGGCGGCACCTCGGCGACCTTGCGGAGCATCTCGTCGCCGGGCTCGCGGGGGACGATCGGACGTCCCTGGAGGACGATGGTGTCGCCGTCCCGCTCGACCTCCCGGTCGGTCCTCACCAGGTCGTCGAGCGCCCGGTCGAGGTTCTCCCGGATGCGCGGGCCGATCCGGACGATGCCCCACACCGACGCCGCCCTGCGGTAGAGCACCTCACACTGGATCGGCGCCTCGATTTCGAGGGTCACGCGGAACAACCGCTGGAGCAGGCCGCGTGACTTGGGGACGTGCATGTCGTAGTGGAAGGCGTCGCCTTCGAGACGTGCCCGCCGGTAGCGGGCGGCCCAGTCGCGCCGTTCGCCGTCGTCGGTGAACACCATGGTCACCCGGGGCGGCTCGGCGGCGGGGAGGTCCGGTGTCTCGACCGGCTCGGGCTCCCGTACCGCCGGCATAACGGCCGCGTCGACCGCCTCGCGCAGCCGGGACTCCGCCTCGGGACGGTTGCGGTACCAGTCGGTGCCCCAGATCCGGTACAGCTCCCAGCCGAGGCCGCGCAGCACCTCCTCCCGCAGGCGGTCACGGTCCCGTGCGGCCTTGGACGAGTGGTACATGGCGCCGTCGCATTCGATGCCCAGCACGAACCGCCCCGGCATCCCCGGGTGGCGCACCGCCATGTCGATCCGGTAGCCGCCCACACCGACCTGCGGCTGTACGTCGAGCCCCCACCCGGTGAGGACGTCCAGCACAGACTCCTCGAACGGGCTCTCGGGCTCGGCGTCGTCGCTGAGCGGCCCGTGTTCCAGGACGGCGGGCCCGTGCTCGGCGTAGTCGAGGTATTTCTTGAAATGGTTGCGGCTGTTGTTGTCGCCCTCCCGGATGTCGGAGCCGGAGATCGACGAGACGACCTCCACCCGGCGACGGGCGCGGGTCACGGCCACGTTGAGCCGCCGCCACCCGTTCTCCCGGTTGAGCGGCCCGAACGCCATGGTGAGCCGTCCGTCCGGGCCGGGCCCGTACCCGACGGACAAGATGATCACGTCGCGTTCGTCGCCCTGGACGGTCTCCAGGTTCTTGACGAAGAACCCGTGCAGCCGGTCC
Organism: Actinomadura meridiana; assembly: GCF_039537545.1. Classification (NCBI taxonomy): domain Bacteria; kingdom Bacillati; phylum Actinomycetota; class Actinomycetes; order Streptosporangiales; family Thermomonosporaceae; genus Actinomadura; species Actinomadura meridiana. The sequence goes on along the minus strand of NZ_BAABAS010000029.1, from coordinate 125,266 downwards.
TCCGCGAAGAAGGTTTCGAGATCGGGATGGTCGGCGCGGGCGCGCTCCACCGCCTCCTCGATGGCGTGCGCCTGCGCGTCCGACATCGCGACGACGCCGAGGCTCAGGTCCGGCCGCGTCCGGTAGTGGTGCAGGACGCGGGCGGCGACGGCGTCCGCCTCGATCGGGTTGCGGCGGCTTCGGCCGCGCTCGTACACGCCGGGCACCTTGGTGAAGGTGACGCCGACGTCGTCGCCGGACTCGAACGCCCCCGGGAAGGTCACCAGCCCGTCGCCGTAGAACCGCCGGTTGCTGAACGCGATCAGTCCCTCGTGGCGGCTGCGGTAGTGCCAGGACAGCGGCAGGCTGCGGATGAGCCCGCTGCCCTTGCACATGTCCAGGAGAGAGTCGAAGGAGTCGGGGACGTCCTCGTCGTACTCGTCGTCGTCGGAGTCGTCGCCCTGGGCGAAGAAGTCGGTCGGCGGCAGCTGCTTCTGGTCGCCCGCGACGATGAGCGAGTCGCCCCGGTAGACGCAGTTGACGGCGTCCTGCGGCCGCACCTGCGACGCCTCGTCGAAGATGACGACGTCGAAGCGGTACCCGGGCGGCAGGAACTGGCTGACGGTCAGCGGGCTCATCATGAAACAGGGCTTGACCAGCGGGACGGTCTCGGCGGTCCGATCGAGGAGCGTCCGCACGGGCATGTGCCTGCCGCGTTTCTCGGCCTCCCGCTGGATGACGGCCGCCTGCCCGACGTTGGGCCGGGGACGTCGCGCGTTGCACGCCTCGATCACCTGCGCGTGCGCGCCGGCGACCAGGGCCCGGTCGAGCTCGCGGAACCGTTCGGCTAGCCGGTCCCGCTCGACGGCCCGGACCGGGGTGAGCCGTGGGTCGGCGGCCATGACCCGCTCGGTCCAGGCCTCCAGCACGGCCCGTTCGACGACCCGGGGGAACCGCGCGCCGTCCAGCCCCCGCTCGGCGGCCCGGCCGATCAGCCCGTCGAGTCCGAACCGGCGCAGGGTCGCCCGGGCGCCCTGGCAGGACCGCCACTCGTCGGGCCCCGACCGGTCAGCGGCGAACCGGCCGGTGACCTCGTCGAACACCGTGGCGGTCCCGAGGAGCCCGCCGTGCAGTTCCTGCTGCCGCCGGGTGTCGAAGAGCTGGACGAAGTCGGTGACGGCCTCGCGGAAGGCGGCCCACGCGCCGCGCAGCTCCTCGTCGGGACGCGCCGCGAGCAGCGCGCGGGCGGCGTCCTCGGGGAACGGCTCGTCCGGGGCCCGCAGCCCGCCGACCCAGCCGAGCGCCGCCGGAAGCGCGGTCACATCGGTGTCCAGCCCCGCGTAGAGGGCGCCCAGCATCCGCTCGTCCTGAGCCCGCCGGGCAAGGAAGTCCTCCCGTTCGGCGCGGGTCGCCGCCACGCGCGCGGCGACCCGCCGCGCCTGCCCGAGCGTGAGCGCCTCGGTCCCGGCGACCGCCGGCCGCACCCGGGCCACGAGGTCCGCGGCGGCGGCCAGGGGGCCGAGATGGGCCGTGTACCAGTCGGCGGCGTCGGCGAGGGTCCCGGCCGCGAGCCGTGGCCGTCCACCCGGTCGCGGCGCCGGGATGAGCGTCCGCCGCCACCGGTCGAGCCGCTCGCCCGCCTGCTCGGCGGCGACGCAGGCGTTGAGGTCGGGGCGCCCGCCCGCGGCGACCTGCTCGGCCAGCGCGGTCGGAACCCGCAACGCCCCGGTGAGACCGCCGATCTCCTCGGCGGTGCCGAGCAACTGCCGCACGAGCCCGAAATCGGTGCGCTCACCCTGCCAGTACCGGCCGAGGAACCCGCTCAGCGCGGCGGCGGCCTGGTGCAGCGCCACCGCGGCCTCGTACCAGGCGAGCGCCTGCGGCAGCCGCCGCGCGGCCTCCTTGGTCCACTCGCCCGCCACGGTCAGCCCGGCGAGCACCCGCCTGTCGTCGCGGTGGGCGCCGGAGAGCCTCCCGAACCCGTGGGCCTCGCCGAACCGCCGCACGAGAGCGGGAAACTCCGGCATCGCGAGGATGCTCTCGGTGAACGCCTCCGCACCCGCGGCCCTGGCCCCGGCGAGCGCGGCGACCCGTCCTTCGAGTTCGTCGGTCGCGTGCGCCGCGGCGGCCCGGCCGTCCCGCGTCAGCCAGTCCGCCTCGGGGTGGTGCCGCCGCCGCGCGAACTCGGCCAGCCGGCACACCGCGAACGCCTGCTCGAACGTCTCCGGCGCGGGCATCCCGTAGACGGCGGCGACGTCGCCGAGGGACGCCCGGACGGTGCGCAGCGTCTCCGCCGTGTCCGCGAAGTCGGCGCCGAGCCCGCGAAGCTCCCGCTCGGTGAGCCTCGGCAGCGACAGACCCTCAGTGGCGAGCCCGGCCAGCGCGGTCTCCGCGGCGGGCGGCTCTGTGTCGATCCCGGCGGGCAGTTCGTCCCACCCCGGACCGACCTCGCCGGTGACCGCCGCGACCGAGGCCCGCAGCGCGCCGAGCCGTGCGGTGAACCCGGCGACCTCGGCCCTGAGCGCGGAAAGGTCGGCGACGGTCAACCACCGTTCCGGGACGTCCGGACGCGACGCGGTGGCGTCGAGCAAGCCCAGCAGCCGTTCGGTCGCGCCGAACTTGGTCAGCCCCAGCGGCCCGGAGATTCCGCCGTACTCGTCGAGACGGCGCCGCAACGCCTCGCCGCGCTCCCGCAACAGCTGGAGCCGCGCCAATGGCTGCGCGCCCCGGAGACTCCGCCACACGAAGTCGGCGCCTTCGGCGACGGGCCGCCACGCCCCGCCCAGCCGTTCCGCGGCGGCGCGAACGTCCTGGAGCCCCGCGGCGGTCAGCCCGTCCGGCACCGCCGTCGGCAGCGGCGGGACGTCGGCGAGCGCGCTGACCTGTCCGATCACGTCATGAAGGGTCAGCCCGAGCGGCGGCCGCGTCTCGTTCATCGCCGTCGCGTACGCCGAGAGTTCCCGGCGCGCGCGCAGCAGGCTCCGCCGGTCCTCCTCCGTCCCGGTGCGGACGGCCTGGGGTCGCCGCGCCAGCGCGTCCCCCAGCGTTTTCGCGACCTCCTTGCGGCTCGCGTGATGGCTGTGCAACGCCAGCACGAACGCGCCGAGCCCGACCGCGTCCAGCCGGTTGCGGACCACGTCCAGCGCGGCGGCCTTCTCGCTGACGAACAGCACGCTGCGGCCCTGGTGCATGAGCGCCGCGATCATGTTGGCGATGGTCTGGCTCTTGCCGGTGCCCGGCGGCCCGTCCATGATGAACGACCGCCCGTCGAGCGCCGCCGCGACGCACTGCCGCTGCGAGGAGTCGGCGTCCAGCACCAGCGGCGTCTCCTCGGGCGGCTGGACCTCGTCGATCCTGTCGGTCTCGACCGGCTCGAAGTACAGCGCGTCGGCGGGGAGCCGCGCGGCCTCACCGAGCCCGATCGCCCGCACCAGCGGATGGGCGAGAACCTGGTCCTCGTGATCGAGCAGGTCCCGGTACATCGCCTCCTTGTGGGACCGGAACGTGGCGAGCACCACGTCCTCGCCGACCTCCCAGTCCACCTGCCCCGCGACCGCGCCGCGCACGGCGGACAGGGCCCCGTGCAGATCCTTCATGCTGTCGGGATCGGGCCAGTCGAGCCCGAGCTGCGCCATCTTGACGGCCAGCGCCGGATTGGGAACGACGTCCTCGCTCTGCTCGGTGACCAACTGGAATGCCCCGGGCCCGAGCCGATCGAGCCGCACCGGGACGAGTAGCAACGGCGACGACCAGAAGCCCTCCGCACCGGGCTCGCGCCACGTGAGAAACCCCGCGCCGAGCTGAAGCGTCCACAACCCGGTGTCATTGAAGATCTGGTTGGAGTCCCGGTAGAGCTTGCGCAGCGCGGCGTCGAGCGCGGCCCGGGTCTGCTTCTGCGTGACGATCCCGCCGACGTCGTCCAGCGTGACCAGCCCTTCGGCCTCACCCTCTTCGGGCAGCTCGGCGAATCGCAGCCCCGAGTCGAGCCCGACGAGCAACGGCCCCGCCTGCGGCGACCGGACGGCGAGAGTCGCCGTCCTGGTGTGCCGAAAGTTCAACAGCCGGTTCCGCCCGGTGAGATCGATCAGATCAGCACGCCATTTGCCCAGCACGTCCCGCAGTAGTGCGCGCGACAGCTCGTCCCTTGTCGAGTTCCCCATGGCCTCCACCTTTCTGACAGACCCGCGAACGAGGCCCTGGCCGGGGACCGGGACGTTCTTGACACTTCACTCTCCACGGAAAAAGTGGCCGCGTCACGCGCCTGTCGAATTGACGGCGACCGACCGGGACTCCGAAGCGCATATTCTGCTCCGCCCTACCACGACAGCCGCCCGCACTGGCCGATCCCGGCCGGCCGAGCGGCCGCTCCGGCGAAGTCCGGGCGTACCGGGGAGCCTGTCCGACTACGGCCAGCCGTTCCCCGCGGACGGAGAATCCGGCCGTCCCAAGGCAGCCAAACCCCATCCGACCTGGGACGACACCTCCGACTCCAGGCGCCTGAGCCACCCTTTCGGGGCGCCCAGGCCGGGCACCGCGGGCGGTCACCGTGCCGCGCCCTTCTGTGAACGGCGCCACGGTCGCCCGCGCCGCCCTATCCTGGCTGTCCAGCCGGGTGTTGGCCGGACGACCCTGGTCAGTGCCGTCCTGGGAAGGCGGGCGCCGATGAAGCCGCTCGAACCGTCCGATCCGCGGGAGGTCGGAGGCATCGAGCTGCACGGCAGGCTCGGCGAGGGCGGGATGGGCGTCGTGTACTTCGGTGTCACCCCCGATGCCGAACGGGTCGCGGTCAAGGTGATCCGGGACGGCCTGTCGAGCCAGGTCGGCATCCGCGAGCGTTTCGACCGCGAGGTCCGCGCCATGCGGATGGTGCAGGGGCCGCACGTCGCCGGTCTCGTGGCGGCGTCCGAGCCGGACGCCGACAGCCCGTGGCTCGCGATGGACCACGTGCGCGGCGAGACGCTCAAGGAGTACCTCGAGGGCCACCCGCCGCTCACCGCCGAGATGGGCGCGGCACTGGGCTTCCTACTGGCCGAGGCGCTCGCCGACATCCACGCCGCCGACATCCTGCACCGCGACATGAAGCCCGCCAACATCCTGCTCGGCCCGGACGGCCCGAAGGTCATCGACTTCGGCCTCGTCGACCTGGCGGAGGCGGACGACGGCCTCACCCAGACGGGCATGCGGCTCGGCACGCCCGTCTTCATGTCGCCCGAGCAGGTCGAGTCGGCGAAGGACCTGACACCGGCGACGGACGTGTACTCGACGGGCGTCACGCTGCTCTACGCGCTGACCAGGCATCTCCCGTACGGGCCGATGAACGGGCACGCGCTGTACTTCGCGATCGCGAACCCCGACAAGAAGCCCGACCTGTCGGGCCTCCCCGCGTCGCTGGAACCGGCGATCGAGGCGATGACGGCCCATGACCCGGAGGCCCGGCCGACCCCGGCGGAGGCGTCCGCCGAGTTCCGCGGGGTGCTCGCCGCCGACGGTCTGACCCCGTGGGACGCCCGCGTCCACTTCGCGACGCTCACCTACGTCGAGCGGCCGGACGACCCGCCGTCCGACATCGAGCCGCCCCGCCGTCCCGTCCGGCCTCGGCATCGGGAGCGCTCGGCGCCCCGTCCGGTCGTCGCCTCCCTCGCGGACCGGCTGGCCCTCGCCTACGGGCCCGGCACCAGACTCTGACGGGCGCCGCCCCCGCTCGTCCCACCCGATCGCCAGTGAACGACCGTAAGGAGCCCGCCGAGTGACCTCCTCCGCAGAGACCGAGACCCCGTTCGCGCCGGGCGCTCGCGTCGAGGTCCGCGACGCGGAGTGGATGGTGCGCACCTGCACCCCCACGCCCCGCGACGGCAACAAGGTCACCGTTGTGGGCGTCTCGGAGTTCGTCCGGGACGAGGACGCGGTCTTCTTCACCAAGATCGACGACGTCGTCCCGCTGCGTCCCGAGGACACCCGGCTCGTCGCCGACACGTCGTCGGCGTTCGCGCGCAGCCGCCTCTACCTGGAGTCGGTGCTGCGCCGCACGCCCCTGCCGCAGTCGGAACGCGGCTTGGCCCTGGCTGATCGGTTCCTGCTCGACCCGCTCACCTACCAGCAGCGCCCGGCGGAACTGGCGCTCAGGGGCCTACGCCCCCGCATCCTCCTCGCGGACGTCGTCGGCCTCGGCAAGACCCTCGAAGTCGGACTGATCCTGGCGGAACTGATCCGAAGGGGACGCGGCGAACGCATCCTCGTCGTGACACCGCAGCAGGTCCTCGAACAGTTCCAGCACGAACTGTGGACGCGGTTCGCGATCCCGCTCGTCCGGCTCGACTCGGTCGGCATCGAACGGATCCAGCGCGACATCCCCGCCGGACGCAACCCGTTCCTGTACTACAAGCGCGTCATCATCTCCGTCGACACCCTCAAGAACCAGGGCCGGTACGGGCAGCATCTGGAGAACATGCACTGGGACGCCGTCGTGATCGACGAGTCCCACAACCTCATCAACGAGGGAAACCTCCGAAACAAGCTGGCCCGCCTCCTCGCCAGGCACACCGACGCGCTGCTGCTGGCGAGCGCGACCCCGCACAACGGCGACGCCACGTCGTTCGCCGAGCTGATCGGCCTGCTCGACCCGGCCGCCATCGCGAACCCGAAGGAGTATTCGGCGTCCGACATCGACCACCTCTACATCCGCCGGACGAAGATCAGCGACGAGGTGCGCGACCAGATCGGCGGTCGCTGGCCCGACCGGGGCCCGTCCGTCTCGCTGCGGAGCCCCGCCACGCCCAAGGAAGAGGCGATCTTCACCGAACTGGCCGAGGTCTGGCTGCCCGGACCGGACGGCACCGGCCGCCCGGTCGTCGACAATGACCGCCGCCTTTTCCCCTACACGCTCGCGAAAGCGTTCCTGTCGTCGCATGTCGCGCTCGCCACGACCGTCGCGAAACGGTTGAAGAACGCCAGCGAGCAGCGCGAGATCGAGGCCCTCAACGACCTCGCCTTCCTCGTCCAGCAGATGAACGACACGGACTCGGCCAAACGCAAGGCCCTCGTGGACGAGCTGAAACGCATCGGCGTGAAGGCCAAGGGGACAATGCGCGCCGTCGTGTTCTCCGAGAGCATCCCGACCCTGGAATGGCTCGCCCAGACCGTCCCCGCCGAACTCGGCCTCGCCGCCGACCAGGTGCAGATCATGCACGGCGGCTTCTCCGACCAGCGGCAGCAGGAAATCGTCGAGACGTTCTCCCTCGCCGACAGCAAGGTCCGCCTCTTGTTCACCGGGGACGTGGCGTCCGAGGGCGTGAACCTGCACCGGCAGTGCCACCACCTGATCCACTACGACCTGCCGTGGAGCCTCATCCGGATCGAGCAGCGCAACGGCCGCATCGACCGGTACGGGCAGGAGCACCAGCCGCAGTTCCGCGCGATCGTCCTGACCTCGCAGACCGAAGGCGCGCTGGACGACACCACCGTCGCCGAAAAGCTGCTCAAACGCGAAGAGGAAGCACACCGCAGCATCGGAACGGCGGAGGCCGTCACCCGCGAGTTCACCGCGAAGAAGGAAGAAGACCGCCTCATCAAGGACCTGCTCAAGGGCAAGTCGGTGGAGGAGTCCCTCGCCGAGGCGCCGCCCGTCGACTTCCTGGCGAACCTGTTCGGCGCGGTGGAGCAGGAAGAAGCACGCGCCGAGGTCAGGCGCGCCCGCGTCCCGAAACTGTTCGGGTCGACGGAGGAGTTCGTCCGCGAGGCACTGCGCACCGTCTGCCCGACCCTGCGCGTCGACGACGACGGCGGGCTGCTCGCCTTCGAACCGCCCCGCGACCTCGTCCAGCGTCTCTCCGCGCTGCCGACGTCCTACCTGCGCACCCACAAGATCACCGAGCGGATGAAGGTCACCTTCGACCGCGACCTCGCACAGCGCAAGCTGGACGAGGCGCGCCGCACCAAGACCATGTGGCCGGACATCGCCTACCTGTCCGACCTGCACCCGATGGTCGAATGGCTGGTGGACAAGGTGCAGGTACAACTCGTCCGCCGCCAGGCGCCCGTCATCACCGCGACGGTCGACGAGCCGACGTTCCTCGTCCAGGGCATCTACTCCAACGCGCTCGGACAGCCCACGGTGGTCGACTGGATGGCGATCAGCGGCCTGCCCGACACCCCCGTCGTCCGGGACATGACCGAGGTCCTCACCGCGGCCGGAGTCGGCCCCCAAATGATCAACACCAACCGAACACCCGATATCGACCGGCTCACCCCGCTCATCGTCCCCGCGATCCGGGCCGCTCGCCGCCACCTGGACGAGCAGCGCGACCGCCACGACGACGAGGTAGCGCGCCCGCTCCGCGAGTACGACGGCCAACTCGAACTGTGGGAGCGCGAAAGTTTGAAGAGCCTGGACGGGAGTTCGCACGGTGCGAAGAAACGGGGACACGTGACCGACACCGTCGCCGACCAGAAACGGTTGCTCCGAAGCCTGGAAACAACGGGTGAGCCGCTGCTGCGCATTCTCGCCGTGCTTGAGGGGGACTCGTGACCTACGACTCGATCGTCAACCGCGGCGACTACTTCTCGGCCCACTACCTGGCCGAGGTCCTCCCCAAGGACCTGAAGAAAAAGGAAGGACTCCTCGCCCGCTGGACCGAGGCTGAGAATGACGGACAGCCGACCCCCCGCACCGGCCTGCGCGGCCTCAAACGCAGCTACTTCAAGGACCGTCCCACTTTCGCGGACGCTCTGGAGACGGTCCGCGAGGGCAGGGACCTCCCGAAGATCGACGAATGGAAGAAGTCCCTCCACGAACTGCACGGCGACATCCTTCGCGCCCTGGGCTTCAAGGCCGAGCCGCGCGTCCTTACAGTCGAACGCTCCGACAAACAATACGAAGTAGCCGTCGCCCACGCCGAGCCCGCCGACCGACCCAGCGTCATTGCGATCGAATGCGGATGGGCCCCCGACGTCGACGCCGCCCTCGACAGCAGCGAGGCCGGACGCCTCCTCACCCCCGTCGAACTCGACCACCCGCACATGCTCCGGACCGGCGACAAGCTCGCGTCCTGGCTGTTCGCCGCCGACGAGCCGCCCCGCTACGTGCTGATTCTCGCGGGCGGCGTCGTGATCCTCGCCGACCGGCTGACGTGGGGCGAGGGACGCTACCTCGCCGTCAGCCTGGACGTGGCGCTCGGCCGCAGCACCGCCGCGACCAGCGAAATCGAAACGATCGCCGCCCTCTTCAGCGCGGATTCGCTGCTCCCACCCGAGGAAGGCGGAGCCGAACCCCTCGCCGAACTGCTCTCCGGCTCCCGCCAGCACGCCGTCGGCGTGTCCAAGGAACTCCGCGAAGGACTCCGCGAATCCGTCGAGATCATCGCGAACGAAGTCCTCGACCGAATGCGTGAACAGGGAGTCCGCCCCGAAGAGGTCATGGAACCGGCGGCCTTCGCCAAGGAGCTCGGCCGCGAATCCCTCCGCTACCTCTACCGAATTCTCTTCCTCCTGTACGCCGAGGCCCGCCCCGAACTCGGCATCCTCCCCACCGACGACGAGGCGTACGTCAAGGGCTACAGCATGGCCCGCCTCGGCGACCTGATCGTCCGCGACCTGGTCTCGGAGGAATCGCGTCGCAGCGTCCACCTGTACGAGTCGCTCGACCTGCTGTTCCACATGGTCAACGACGGCCGCAACCCGCGCGGCGCGGGCCTCACGCTCGGCTCGGACGGCGAAGGACTCCGCTTCGAACCCCTCAAGTCGGACCTGTTCGACCCGAAGAAGACGGAATTCATCGGCAAGGACGCCATCGACCTGGACGAGGACGACCCCGACTCTCCGCCCATCGACACCCGCCTCCGCAACGAGGCGCTCTACAAGGTGCTGCGCCTGCTCATGCTCGCCAAGGGCAAGCGCAAGGAACGCGGCGGCTTCATCTCGTACGCGCAGCTCGGCATCAATCAGCTCGGCGCGGTGTACGAGGGCCTGATGTCGTACACGGGATTCATCGCGCAAGAAGAGTTGTACGAGGTCGCCAAGAACGGCGACCCCAAGGACGGCTCCTGGATGATCCCCGCCTCCAAGGTCGACGACTACGAGGACGCCGTCTTCGTCCGCCGCGTGGACGAGCACGGAATCAAAACCGAAGACCGCGTCCGCTACAAGCCCGGCGCGTTCGTCTACCGGCTCGCAGGCCGCGACCGCCAGACCAGCGCGTCCTACTACACCCCCGAGTCGCTGACCCAGGTCACCGTCCAACTGGCCCTCCGTGAACGCCTGGACCAGGACGGCACGACCACCCAGGCCCGCGAGATCCTCGACTGGACGATCTGCGAACCCGCCCTGGGCTCCGGCGCCTTCCTCAACGAGGCGATTAATCAAGTTGCCGCCGAATACCTGAAACGACGCCAGGCCGAAAAGAACCAGAGCCTCGAACCCGACCGCTACGCGGAAGAGTTGCAAAAGGTCAAGGCGTACATCGCCCTGCACAACTCCTACGGAGTAGACCTCAACGAGACGGCCGTCGAACTGGCCGAGGTCTCCCTCTGGCTGAACGTCATGCACCAGGGCCTGCAAGCCCCCTGGTTCGGCCTGCACCTCCGCCGAGGCAACTCCCTGATCGGCGCAGGCCGCCGCCTCTACGAGGCGCACCACCTCAAAAAGAAGGCGTGGCTGACCACAGCCCCCAACGACCACCCCTTCCGCAACGGCCCGATCCCCGACGGCCACATCCACCACTTCCTCCTGCCCGCCCAGGGTTGGGGAGCGGTAGCGAGCGAGAAGGAAGCCAAGAACCTCGCCCCCGAGGACGCCAAACGCCTGGCCGACTGGCGCAAGGGCATGCTCAAGGACCCGTCCACCAAGAAGAAGCAGGGACAGAAACTCACCCAGGTCCAACGCCTCCAGGGCTTGGCCCGCCGCGCCGAGTACCTATGGGACTTGGTCAGCAAGCGCTTGGAACTATCCGAGAAGGACATCAGCCGCCGCATCCGAGTCTGGGGCGCCGACGACCTACGCGAGCCAGCGGACGAGGTCGTCTCCCGCGAACAGATCCTCAAGGACCTAACGCACCCCGGCACGCCCTTCTGGCGCCTCAAAACCTTGATAGACACCTGGTGCGCCCTCTGGTTCTGGCCCCTGGACAAGGCCGCACTCCTGGACGGCTCAGACGACATCTACGACCGGCTGAAGGACAACGTCCTCGACAGCGTCCCGCCCGCACCAATCGAGACACCGGACCCCGCGCCGTCCGGATTCCCGCAAACCTGGGAGTCCGCGTCGCTCTTCGGGGACACCCCTGTCCAAACGTCGATCACCCAGCCCAAGCCCCGCCCCACTTCACCCCGCAAACCCACCCGCGTCGACCGCCGCCCTGTGATCCCGCTCGCCGACCTGGACGACTGGCTCGACTTCGCCGAGGCCACCCTCGGCAGCCTTGACAACACGGAAGGCACCTTCGGCGCCGAGGAAGAGCTGACGCTGGACAAACTCAGCGAGTTCGAGGAGCAGATCCCCGGCTGGATGGTCATGGACTCACCCGACCGCCTCCTGGCCCGCTTCCCCTGGCTCCCAACCATCACCGACCCCGAGGACGGAATCGCAACCCAACAGGGCTTCTTCCACTGGGAACTCCAATTCGCCCAAATCTTCCACAAGGGCGGCTTTGATCTGCAAGCGGGTAATCCTCCATGGGTTCGTCCTGAGTGGGACGAAGCTGGCGTTCTTGCTGAATTGGATCCCTGGTTTAAGCTCATTGAAAAAGCGACTGCGGACGAGCGCCGTCAACGCAAGACACGTTTGGTCTGTAACACGGCATCATCAGGCTTCGTTGTCGATGAGTTGGCTGCGCAGGCAGGAGGGTCCAACTTTGTTGGCTCGGTCGCAAACTATCAACTTTTGCGGGGCACGCGGCCTGATCTGTACCGTGCCTTCATGATTCGAGTGTGGAGTAATATTGGCTGGCGTGGGACGGCTGGTTTGCTGCACCCGGATACGCATTTTACTGGCGAGAAGGAAAAGAAACTACGTGCGGCAGCATACGCGCGTCTGCGCGTGCATGCAGACTTCGTTAATTCCGGGAATCGTTTCTTCCCTCCGCCGGTGAATCGAAGCTCGCATTTTGGTCTGCATGTCTATGGCACCCCGAGGCGTATCAGTTTTGCTCACCTGAGCTGGCTTTTCGCTCCATCCGCGCTAATTGATTCTTTCGAGCATCAAGGTGCAGGTGCGTTGCCGGGGATTAAGTATGGTGGAACATGGGATGAGCGACCACACAAATCCCGTGTTATCATGGTTGATTCTGACGTTCTTTCGGAGTGGCGAAATCTTTCCGGAGACCCAGTTCCTTCTGAGGAAGTACGGCTTCTTTACCCAGTCAGTGCAGTGGAACAGAAGGCGATACGCATCCTGGGGGAGGTTTCGTATCGTCTTAGTGCGCGAGCGTCGCGGATAACTCAAGGATATAACGAAACCATCGCCGTTAGCGATGGTCTTATTAAATGGAATATTCATGACCCAAATGACTGGGCTGAGATAATTCTAAAGGGTCCGCAAATCGGCGTAGCCACCCCTTTCTTCAAGCAACCGCCCAATACGGGAACGAAAGGTCGTCCGCAAGATCTCACCAAGCTGAATAAAGAGGCTTTGCCTCGGTCGGAGTACGCGCGCGCCACTGACCGTGAGACATACCGTCGAGCACAGGAGGTTTGGATGGACAGTCAGCGCTACGCCGAATACTTGTCCTCCCCCGAGGAACAAAGAAGAGCGCGAGAAGTGCTTGCAAAGGCAAAGGGGGGCCTACCCTCAGAGGTGCCTGTCAGTATGGTTGAAGATTTCCTAAAGGATAAGTCTTTGCGGCCATGCTCAGACTTCTTTAGAGTCTTCTGGCGCCGCATGATTCCCGATGACACTGACCGAAGTCTTTTTCCTGCAATCTATCCACCTGGGCCGGCCCATGTAGACGCTGTCAGTTCCCTGTCAATGGCGAGAACTAAAGAGACAGTTCTCGTAGGTGGGTTCTGGTCTAGCCTACCGATTGACTATTTGCTGAGGATAACAGGAACCACGGATCTCCGCGTGTCAAAGGCTAGGAGTATGCCGACTCCTGAGCCTGGGCATCCACTTGAGACTGCTCTTCTGCTACGTACGCTAAGGCTCAATTGTCTCACGCAAGCATACGCGGATTTGTGGGGAGAACTTTATTCACCAGAATGGTCTCGCGAGCAATGGGCGGTAAGCTGGCCAAATATTTCGGCGTTGGCCGCGGTCAAAACGGATTGGGATACTGCCACCCCGTTGCGTACGGAAGGTGAGCGGCGAGCAGCCCTTGTGGAGATCGATGCGTTGGTGGCTGTTTGGTTGGGGCTATCGGCAGAGCAACTCTGCGCGATCTATCGCGCTCGCTTTCCGCAGCTTTTCGGCTATGAATCAGAAATGTGGTTCGATGCAAATGGGGCAAAGATAGCAGCGAACTGGAATTCATTTGGTTCCAGCCAAACAAAGGGAGACTACGAGCAACTACGTAACTATCTTCGCGATCCAGGAGGTGTCCTGCCCCCTGAGGGCTACGAGGGCCCATTCTATCGAGCGGACCGGGAGGCGGAGTATCGGGAGGCACACGCTGTGTTCTCGGAGCGGTTGGAGCGGGGGAAGGGCGAGGGTTGGACGCCCGGTGGTGGAGGCTCGTCCGCGTAAGGCGGTTCGGCGTGCTCCGGAAGGTCTGACCGGAGCGGAATGTGGGCCGGTGCTGGCTGACCAGTAGGGTCTAGGGAGGTCCCCAAAACGTGCCGCCTCCCGATGGGGTACGGGACGCCGTTCGCCAGGCGGATCGGGATGTGATTTCCCTGGGCGCGTGGTGTGTTCTCGGAGCGGCTGGAGAGGGCGAAGGCTGAGGGTGAACGCCCGGTGGTAGGGGGCCTTCGCGTGAGATGTTTTGGGTGTTCCGGAAGGTCTGACGGAATCGAATGTGGGCCGGTGCTGGCTGACCAGTATGGGGATACAGCATCTGGAGATCCCAATAGAGTTCCGTGTTCTACGAGGGGGATTAGGAGTGGGCGTGTCGGGGGTCTCGTGCTGTGTTCTCGGAGTGGTTGGAGCGGGCGAAAGCTAAGCGGTGCGCCCTGTGGAGGGTTCCGCCGCTTGATGGCGTTCTATGGCGTACGTGGGCAATGCTGGTTGGCCAGTGTTGGGCTGGCGTTTCTGGTGTTCTTGGTGGGGACGCGCAAGTCCGTGCACGGCTTGTAGCCGGAAGAGCGATGGCAGAGACGTGAGCGCGTCCGCGTGGTGGGCTTGTCGTGTTTCGGGTGCCATGTTCGGTGTCGCGTGAGCCGGTGCTAGTCGTTAGGTGGCTGCTTGTTCGGGGTCGTGGGCGGGGGTACGTCGAGTGCTGCGCGACCCTGGTTGCGGCGATGAGCGAGAGGTGGGTCTGCCCGACTGGTGGATTCGTATGGGATGGGACGTCAAGCGCAGGGCGGCCGTTGGCGTGCGTGAGCGTTGATCGGGAAGCCCATTGTCGGGGCGCTTTAGCGGGACGGGTGTGGCGGGTATCTGTGCGATCGGGCATGTGGGACGCGGCGACCGGACGATGAAGAGTCGGCCGCGTGATGGTGGTGTCAGGGCTCGTTCTGGTGGGACGCGATGGCCTCTACCTGGTGAGGTCTGTGCGACGTTGCGTTCGCACGATGACCCTTGGGGTGGGTTCCGGGATGGTGTGCGGGTGCATCGGTTGAATCGTGCGGCTTTGTGCGCGATTTCATCTTGTTTGTGGTGGCGGGTGGGCGAAGTGATCGTTCTCAGGCGGGGGAACCGTGGAGTCGGAAGAGGAGGGTTGATCAGGAGATTTTTGACCGTGCGCGTTTTGGTGATGCGCGATTTGATGGGGGACAGCATGTCCTGGATGTGGGCCCCGCGCGTTGTGGGCATGCCTGGCGGACGGTTCGGTCTGGGCCGGGTCGCCTTTCCCGGTGGAAAGGGCTGCGGGCGTGGGTGTGGAACAGGGCAGCGGGACGGACGCACGCCCGGAGACCGGCGAGAAGTCGTATGCTCCGCCGCCTGACAACCCGGGCTCCGCCGGGCAGCCTTCACGGTTGGAGAGTCGGGCCCGTGCCCGTGACGCACAGGGGCAGGGTGAGGGCAAGGACCCGGCCGGTGAGGCGAGGGAGGACAAGCCGCAGGCCGCCGCCGGGTCGCGGGAGAGCGGTAAGGATCGCGAGGCCGGCAACGGTGAGGGCGGGACCGAGGGCGGACGGTCTGAGCAGCCCGCCGCGCGTAGCCAGCCCTACCGCGACATGCCGGGTTCGCCCGGGCAGCCGTCCCGCTTGGAGAGTCGGGCCCGCGCTCGCGAGACACAGACGCAGGGCGAGGCCGGGGACACCAGTGCCCCGGCGAGTCGGGAACGCGACGACAAACCAGTTGCCACACCGGTGAATGGCCAGCCACGCGAAGGCATGTCCGCTGGCGCGGGACGAGCCGAGCAGCCAGCCACGAGTCAGCGGCCCGGCCAGGACATGCCGGGGTCTACCGGCCAGCCGTCCCGGCCGGAAAGCATTGCCCGCACGCGGGAACAGGGGCAGCCGGGCGAGACCACGTCAGATGAAGGGCGTGACGTCCAGGCCGGTGGACGATCGGGTGAGGGTGGACGGGGTGAGCCGAGCGGTTGGCCCTACCGGGATATGCCTGGTCAGCCTGGTCAGCCATCGCGCTTAGAGAGTCGGGCCCGTGCCCGCGAAACTGCTGGGCAGAGCGCGACGCCGGAGACCGAGACGGGCGAGCGACCTGAACCACCTGCCCGCGTAACCGACCCGGCCCGACCGCAGGCCGAGGACAGCGGCACTGGGGAGCTGGGCGATGGCCGCGACGGTGAGCCCGTCCCCGAGCAGGACGGCCAGACTGGCACGCAGCTCGATTCACCCACGCGGCAGACCGACGCGACCGAGCCTCAGGCCGAGGGCGGGGAAGCGCGTGACACCAGCGAGGGTGAGGGACGGCCGCAGGACGCCCCTGACCCCATTAACGAGGCAGGGCCAACACGGCCCGACCGGGCGACGCAGCCGACATCGGACGCTGAACAGCCAACGCCCATACCGGACGAGTCCACCGACAAACCGTCCCCACCCGACAACGAAACCAGCGGATTACCGGACACCCGTACGGATGGCGATACGTCCGATGCTGACCGTGATAGGAATGCCGAAGACAACGGCACCAGCCCGGAGGCCCCCGCCAACCCCATCCTTTCCGACGTGCGCCTCGGCGACGACGCCAGCGTACGCATAGAACCCCGATACGGACGAGAACGGCCCGCGGAAACCGCACCCGCCCTTACCGAAACGCCTGACCCGGCGAGATTGCCCGCCCGCAAACAACTCGACCCCGCCGGAGAACAAGCCGAACCTAAACGTGGGGAACTACGGGATCCCAACGACGATCCTATGGCCCGTGATCTACGTGACCGCGACCCCGAAAAGAGAACTCGTAGGTCTGAGACTCTGGACAGGTTAACGAAGAATGTCGGAAATATGCATAAGGTGTTGGACGAGTTCTCCAAGCCTATCGATAAGGGTATGAAACGAGTCGAGCCTACGGGGCAACACTCTGGAAGTCGTCCTGATCACGGCTCCAACGTCCCGACCGATCAAAGCGTTAAAGCGGGCGACGCCACGATTGGTGGACTGGGGTTCGCTATAGTTGCTGTAACAGCCATCCGTCAGGGTGTTAACTTCGTGCAAGGCTTTTTGAGGAGGAGACATGAAGATAACGGATCAGCAGGTCGCCGTGTTGCGGGCGCAACTCGTCGGTAACCGTGAGGAGCACCTCAAGCTGATGAGGCAGCTCGACCCGGATGAAGCCAATACCTGTTACACCACCCTGGTCGCCGCCGCGTTCATCGCGGCAACCGAGGACCACTTCAGGAAGGATGGAAAGGTTGCTGAGGAGTCCGAGGTGATTGACTTCGTTGCTCGGATGCGCCAAAAAGATGATGATATAGCAGAGACAATTAGCCCAGAAATCGCTGAAAGTATGATCCTCGACATCCTTGGCAAGGGTACTGCGGTTGATGCTGATCCAGATCGAATGTTTGGCCATCAGGCATTTCTGCTTGCCGTGATGGTGAGTGAGAGAGAGTTCACGGACTCTGCGCTCGACTCCTTCTTGCGCGAAGCGCGTGAGCTTGCTGACGGTCACCTTGCCAATTAATGGACTACTCGGCGGTCAGGATTGGCGAGGAAAACATCCTTGCGTTGCGGGCTCTCCTCCTAGAGGGGCCAGCGGCTTGGACTCCCATACACGAGCAGGTTCAGGAGGACGACGAGACGGCGGCGGGCTACATGTCGCTGATCGTCGGTGCCTTTCACGTGGCGGTGCTGCGGAAGTTTTCGCCGACGTACACGAGCAGTGACATCATCCAGCTCGTCGCCGAGGTGCGTATCGCATTGGCGGAGAGCGGAGGAACGCTTAACGCGCTAGTAGCCGAGAGCCTGATCCGTGAGGTCCTGAACGCGCCCCAGCTTAAGGACGACGGCGGGAACGACGTGGAAGACGTCGTCCTCGCCCATGTCTTCGTGCTGCTGTTTCTCGTAGTTGAAGCGGACTACGATCGGGCCGGGTTGGAACAGTTCATCGAGGACGCCACGGCTCAAACAGAGAAGTGGCTTGCGGCTCGGCGGGCCGGGGCTGTGACCCAAGTAGCGGAAGGCTGAGGGGGCGCTCCCCGTACCGCGCGGCCTGGGTGTTGTACGTCCGCAGGCACGGCCCGGCGCCTTGGGCGTAGTGGTGCGAGGTGGTTCGGCGTGCTGAGGTTCTGAGCATCGGGAACTCCAGCACGCCGCGTTTCACCAGGCTGGGAGTCATGGGTTGAGACGGGCCCATATCCACTTTCCGCCGGAGGGTTCGGGGGTGTGGCCGCATGAGGTGGCGAGGGCCGCGACTATCGGTAGGCCCCGGCCGCCGTTGTTGTCCCAGTTCTCTTTGGAGACGTCGAGAGTGTCGAGTGTCAGGCGCTCCAGAGGGCGCATTCGCGGGCGGGCCGGGCTGGCGTCCCACACGGCGATGAGGACGCCGTGCGCGTCGCGACTGCACTGGTAGCGGATCTCCTTGCCCGGTGTGGCCGCCACGGCGTTGCTGATCAGTTCTGATGCGATGAGGAACGCATCGTCCGTTATGTGGGCGTAGCCCCATTTGTGTAGACGTGTTTGTGTGAGCGTACGTGCCAGCCCCGGCGCTGCTTTGGATGCCAGCATGGGGATCAGCAGGCAGTCCGGCGTTGCGATCATCGGTCGCCCGCTCCTTCCTGGAGGTTTTACGGTTCGTACCTCCAGGATCACGATCCGTTAGTAGAGTGAGGTGTATTCAGAAACACACAAACCCCCGAGAGGTGCCGATGAGCGCCGCCGATGAGATCGATCCCGCCTCTTCCCTCCACGCCTGGCTGGCCTATGACCTGCGCTTTTACCGTCAGAAGCGTGGGCTCACGGGTACTCAGGTCGGCAAGATCATTCACTGTGTCCGGTCCCATGTTGCGAACATTGAGGCTGGGCGGTCCTGCATCGACAAGGCCCAGGCGAAGTCCCTTGATCAGGCATGGGACACGGGAGGACACTTCGAGCGGCTGCTCGGATTCGCGCGGTCGCTGGGCACCCCGGACTGGTTTCGTCAGAGCGTCGAGTACGAGGTGACGGCGGATATCCTCCGCATCTACCAAGGGCAGAACATTCCAGCCCCTCTTCAGACTGAGGACTACGCCCGCGCTGGGCTGTCGATGGGCCGCGTCGATGACGTAGGGAAGGCCCTCGCGAACCGTATGGCGCGGCAAGAACTGATCATCGGCAGGGAAGACCACCCGCTGATGATGGTTCTCCTCGATCAGGACGCGCTGGATCGTCCGGTAGGAGGGCCCGAAGTCATGAGGGCGCAGCTCCGGCGCCTGCTCGAGTTGGGTGAGCGTCCAAACGTGAGTATTCGCGTCATCGCTCGATCGGTCGGCTGGCACGTCGGCTTGGCCGGGCCATTCCAGGTCATGAGCCTGGAGCGCAAGGAGGTGGCCTACACCGGCGCGTTCCATGGTGGCCGGTTGGTCCAGGATGCCGCCGAGGTTCGTGAGATCGCCATAGACTTCGAGCTGATCGGGGCGAAAGCCTCGTCCGAAGGCGAATCCCGTGCCCTGATCGAAAAGATCATGAAGGAGTTCGCATGACGACTAACTGGCGTAAGAGCTCGTACAGCGGTAACTCCACCGACGAGATGTGCGTGGAAGTTGGCGAGCTGGCCAGTGGTGTTGGTATCAGGGATTCCAAGGACCCGAACGGCGGGCTGCTGGATGTGAGCAGCACGGAGTTCGCCGCCTTGGTCGGACGGATCAAGCAAGGCGCGCTCGACCTGGCCTAGTCGTGCCTGCGCTGGTCTCGGGGTGAGCGGCTTGCTTCGATGCTCGCCCCGAGATCGGCGAAGGAGCGTCGGGGAGTGAGCAGGTAGGGGCTGCGTAATCCGGAAGGTGCGGGCGCACGCGACCTCAGAGCGGAGGGGAGCAGGCCGCCGAGACCGCACTCGTCCGAACCAGAACCACCAGGTCCGGCACGGTCGGCCACCCACGAACATCCCAATCCTGCCGGAACACAAGCTGATCCCACCCACGGCGGACTCCAGCGCGTGCCGGATCGGACCGAGCGTCCATCCGCACCCGAGCGAGGCGCCGCGATTGACTCGCGCCGTTTCTGTCCTGGCCAAAATTTGGCATCGGTCCACGGCGATCGTATCGATACCACTACGTATCTACGCCGCGTAGTCGCAGGTTGATGGGGTGTGCCGTGCGGATTCATGCAACGTGTTGACCATTCTCCGACTGATCAGTACGATCGCGAGTTGATAGAAATCTTTCAGCAGACTTCTGACGTAAGGATGGTAAGCGCAGGTGGCGGTCTTAAGTAGCGATCGCGGTGGTGGACATGTCTGAAGTAGAGGTCGTCGGTGAAGCTTTGAAGCATGCGGCGAAAATGCTGAACCGGAAGCTGAGTTCGCTCGGTGAGTCAAGAACTCTGGGGGGCCTCAAAGCGCGAACTGTGCTCAACTCACTCATCGGAATCGCTGCCACGACCGCAGGCGGAGTCATCGCGTTGTTCAATCCACCTGCGGGTGGAGCGGTGGCCGCAGACGGTGGGGTAGTGAATGTTCTCGGCCAGATCGGCGACCGAAGAAATAACAAGGCGTGATGACGTGATCGCTATCTCGCGTTTCGCGCGTAGGCCCGGGTATTTTACTAGGTCAGTTGCGGGTGCGCTCTCGACGTCGGTGTTGTTATTGCCGCTGAGCGGTTGCGGAGACGGTGACGGCCCTACTCGGGGTTCGAGTGGCCGCCCCTCGCACGCTCAGAGTCCGGTAGTGGTCAACAAACAACCAGACGGTCTAATAGTTTCGCTGCCAAAATTGGAATCTCTTATTGACAAAAGTGTTCCGAAAGAACTGAAAGGGGCACTATTCAATCGTGACACGTTCGCGGACGCGAGGGACCGCCAGAATTTCTCCTGGGATATTTTTGACTCTACCCACAGTAGAAGTTTGGAGGTCACCGTTAGGCGTAATCCAACAGTTGCCAGTGCGAGGAAGAAGGTCCGGTACGCTGAAACGGAAATTGCTAATGATCACCTTCGACGTCCGCTGAATGCGTTCGACAGTGGCCCGGCACATCGCGTTCCTGGCGTGGCCGACGAGTGTGTCGCCTTTGATGTGGCGAGCATAAATAGCGTTAACGGCGTTGCCGGTGACGTTAATTACTATACGCAAAGGGGTCGCTACCTGGAGTGTCGCGTCGCGAACGTTGATATTTCTGTGGAGTGGATTGGGTTGAATTATTCGAAGCCGTGGTCAAGGACGATCGGCTCTGGCCTCGATCGTGCTTCCGCGGACCAGGTAACGCAAGCCGTCGTTCGATCCATAGCCGCTGTACTCGCCTGAGTGCCTGCTCTTCACCACCGTGGTGATCCCCGTCGACCCACTCACCGCAGTGGATGTCCTGTGCGCGGCCTCACCAGGCGGCCCCTCACCTGCGTAGCTCGACTGGGAACTCAATAGCACCGAAGGAATGATCGCGTGATCACTGTCTCACTCTTCGTGCACAGGCCTGCACGCTTCACCAGGTTAGTTGCAGGAGCGCTCTCGTTGCTGCTGCCGCTGAGCGGTTGCGGAGACGGTGATAGCTCTACTCAAGATGCTCGGCCCTCTCGATCGCCGAGTCCAGTAGTGGTTAGCAAGCGACCAGACGGTCTGATAATTTCGCTTCCAAAATTGGAATCTACTATTTTTGGAAGTATTCCAAAAGAGCTAAAAGGGGCGCGGTTTGACAGGTTCTCGAACGGGACGGATAGGAAAGATTATTCATGGACGGCTTATACTTCGACCCATAGTAGACATTTGAAAGTGATTGTTCTGCGCGTCCCGTCGGTCGATGATGCGAGGAAGGAAATCCGGTCTACTGAAAAAGATATGGCCAACGTTAATCTCCGACGTCGGCTGAATGATTTCAACAGTGGTCCTCCACGGCGTGTTCCCGGTGTGGCCGACGAGTGCGTCACATTCGATCTTTCGCGCGTAAATTTCATTAGTGCTGTTCCTGGTAACGGTAACTACTACACGCAAAAGGGTCGTTATTTGGAGTGCCGCGTCGCGAACGTTGATATTGTCGTGGAGTGGATCGGGTTGAATTACTCGAAGTCGTGGTCAAGGACGACCGGTTCTGGCCTTGATCGTGCTTCCGCGGACCAGGTGACGCAAACCATCGTTCGATCTGTGGTCGCCGTACTCGCTTGAGTGTTCGCCGATGGGGCGGGGGTGCGGCCGCATGAGGCGGTGAGGGCCGCGCTGATCGGAAGGTCCCGGCCGCAAGGGTGTGCGGTTCGACCGGTTCGACCGGGTGACACCGCCGAAGCTGTGCGGTCGACGCGGTCGTTTAATGAGCCCGGACCGTCGCCGTCGTCGGTAGGCTTTCCGGGACGGTGGAGACCGGCTTGACGCTGGTGGTGAGGGCGAGCCTAGATCATGTTGACGCGGTGATCGTTCGTGCCGGTCGGGAGCTGGGGCTCGTAGAGGGCGGGCTGAGGAGGAAGAGCTGATGAACGCGAGCCTTGACACGCGGCCCGTCGCCACGATGTTCGACGTCGAGACCCTGGTGAACCAGGCGTGGGCCGGGATGATCCGCGTTCCCCATTTCCAGCGGGATTTCCGGTGGCACAGGTCCGATGTCAGCAAGCTTTTCGACAGCATCGTGCGCGGCTATCCGGTGGGATCGCTCCTGCTCTGGCGAAAGCCCGCGGTCGCCAAGATACTCACGCTGGGCGATCTGCGCATCGACGCTCCGCAGACGCAGGCTGCGCTCTGGGTGGTCGATGGACAGCAGCGCATCACGAGTCTGGCCAACGCCCTGCACCCGGACGTCAGCGATGCGCGCTTCCTCCTCGCGTACGACCTGCGAGCCCGGCAGTTCGTGCCCACGCCACCGGTCGAAGAACCAACGATCATCCCGCTTCCCGTGCTGTTCAATCTCACCAAAGTCCTGAGCTGGTTCGGGAGTCACCCCGAAGCGGTGGAACACGTCGAGCACGCCAACGAGATAACTCAACGGCTGCGGCAGTTTCCCATCCCGGCCTACGAGGTCGTCCATGACGATACGAAGGTGCTTCAGGACATCTTCGACCGGATGAACAACTATGGGAAGCGGTTGAGCCGTGCGGAGATATTCTCAGCTCTGTTCGCCGGTGAAGAGGATGAGAAGGACGTCGCCCTCACGTTCGACAAGATCGCTCAGAACATCGACGACGATCTCGGCTTCGGACTGATCGACAACGACACCGTTCTGCAATCGGTACTCGCGCGACGGGGACCGGACACGAAGCGCGAGATTCGCAACGAGTTCAGGGAGGGAGAGGCTCCCGAGCGGTCGTATCATTCCGCGCGCGCGATCATCGAGTTTCCCGACGAGGACCGCGAAACCGCGTACCGACTGGCGGAGGAGGCGATGCGGAGGGCGGTTCAGTTCCTCCAGAACGAGGCTTCGGTTCCGCACTACAGCTTCCTGCCGTACCGTCACCTGCTTGTCGTGTTGACACGGTTGTTCGCGCACCATCCCAAGCCTGACGAGCGGAACCTTCGGCTGCTCCGCCGTTGGTTCTGGCGGGCGGCCGTGGTGGGGCCGGAGGCGTTCAAGGGAAGTACCACCGGGGCCATTCGCTTCCTCAGTTTCGCGGTGAAGCCGGATGACCTCACCGGATCGCTTGAAACTCTGCTCAGTCTCGTGGACAGGCCGGATTCGCCACTTCCGGATCTGCGTCGATTCCGCAGTAACGAGGCTGCCACAAAGATGGTGCTCTGCTCCTGGTGGCAAAGGGGGCCCCGGTCTCTCGAAGACGGTGAGCCGTTCGACATCGATGACCTGTCGGCCACGTTGCAGGACCGGCAGACGGCGCTCGACGCCGTCCGATACGTGGTTCCGAGGCGCCTCGTTCCGCCGGAGTATCGGATGTGGGCGGCGAACCGTGTGCTCATGCCGGTGCTGTTCAAGGACGTCGGTGCGGTCGAGGACCTGATCATCGGCGCCCCCTTGATCGCCGATCCGGATGAGTGGGCCGACCCCCCAGTGTGGCCGGAGGCTCTCGCCTCCCACGAGATCACCCCGGAGATGGTGGAGCAACTGCGCGGCGGTGACACGGTCGGGTTCCTCCGTCTGCGTCAGGGGGCGCTTCAGCGGCGCCTCACCGACTTCCTCAGCAGCAGGTGCGAATGGGGGTTCGAGAACACGCCGCCCCTCGATCAACTGCTCGTCGAAGACCTGGAAGAGGACGATGAGCTCGCCTGACAAGCGCTTCGGGGTCTGGCTCGGTGAGCGCCGGGTCGGCACTATCGTGCAGCAAGGAGACCGCACCCGATTCACCCTTGACGCGGAATACCGTGAGGATCCGCAACGGCCCGTCCTCGGCCTGCGCTTCGAGCAGAACCTGTCGGCGGTGCACGCCGCGACGGTTCGGTTGCCTCCGTGGTTCTCGAACCTGCTTCCGGAAGGAAGGCTGCGCGACTGGATCGCTGCGGACCGCAGGGTTTCCGCCCAACGTGAGATGGAACTGCTCATTCAGGTCGGACACGACCTGCCCGGCGCCGTGCGGGTCTTCTCCGAAGCCGTTGACCCGGACGACTGGTGGGACGGCGACTCTTTGCCGGGCAGCTCTCAATCCGGCGCCGATGATGAACCGGCGGCCGGATGGCGCTTCTCCCTTGCGGGAGTGGCGCTGAAGTTCTCCGTCCTGCGCCGGAACGACCGGCTGACGCTGCCCGCCTACGGCGAGGGCGGCGACTGGATCATGAAGCTGCCGGACCGGATTCACCGGGACGTCCCGCGCAACGAATTCGCCATGATGTCCCTGGCCGCTGCGATCGGCATCGACGTGCCCGAGATCTGCCTGGTGCATCGGTCGCAGATCGATGACCTGCCGGAGGAGATATGGCCGGACGGTGAAGAGGTCGCCTACGTGATCCGGCGGTTCGACCGCGAGGGCGGGCGGCGGCTCGTCCATATGGAAGATCTCGCGCAGGTCCGGAACCTCTACCCGGACAAGAAGTACCTTGGCAACTTCGAGACGGTGGCATCCCTCATCTACCGGCGGCACGACGTCGAAGCGCTCCGGGAGTTCACTCGCAGACTGGCCTTCTGTGTCCTGATCTCCAACGGCGACGCGCATTTGAAGAACTGGTCTCTTCTCTACCGCGACCCACGTGTTCCGACGCTTTCACCGGCCTATGACCTGGTCTCGACGGCTCCCTACCGGACGGGTGAGGAACCCGAGGACCTCGGCCTCAAGTTCGGCGGCACCCGGCACTTTCACAACGTTACGCTGCGCACGTTCTCGAAGCTTCAAGACCGTCTTGGAGCGGTCGGGACGGACCTTCCGCAATGCGTGGCCGAAGTGATCGAGAGAACACGGGACGAGTGGCCCGGATGCGCTTCACACCTGAACGGTAACCAGCGGCTCCAAGATGCCATCGATGCCAGCATCAAGGCGCGCAGCCGCACGCTTCTGAGGGGAGCGGGGAGCGGCAGTTCACGATCATGATCGTGCCGGGTCGCCGCGGCCCCGGCGCGGTCGGTGCCGCCTGCCGATTGTGGTCAGGGCTTGGGCGCGATCCCGGGCCGTCCTGTCGGAAGCGCCCAATAGGCTGCCGGAGTGCGCGATGAGGGGGCGAGACGGTGAGGCCGACGCTGGCGGCGGACGAGGTTCGGCGGAATCTGACGCAGTACCTCACGACCACGTTCGCGTTGGCGGACGAGCAGGTGCGCGACGGGCTGGAGCGGTTCCTCAACCATGCTGAGCAGGGCATCTTCCGTGGTCCCTACCTGCGCATCCGCACGCCGTTCCGCGTTGAGGGTGACGGGTGGCGGGGGCTGCTCCAGTGGGCGCCTGCCGGGTTCGTCCCGTATCGGCACCAGGCGGCCGCGTTCCGGCGGCTCACGACGTTCAACCATCGGGCGGAGCCGACGCTGATCACGACGGGGACCGGGTCCGGCAAGACCGAGTCCTTCCTGGTCCCGGTGCTCGACCACTGCCGCAGGGCGCGCGCGCAGGGGAAGGGCGGGGTGAAGGCCGTTCTGCTCTACCCGATGAACGCCTTGGCCACCGACCAGGCCCAGCGGCTCGACGACTACCTCCGGCAACCCGGTCTGGGTGACGTGACGGCGGGTCTCTACATCGGTGACACCCCCGAGACCGGCTACCCGCGCGTGTACACGCGTCGGGCGGAGATCCGGCGGTCGCGGCCGGACATCCTCATCACCAACTACAAGATGCTCGACCTCCTCCTCCAGCGCGCCGACGACCTTCCTCTTTGGGAGGACGCCGACCTTGCTTATGTCGTCGTGGACGAGTTCCACACCTACGACGGCGCGCAGGGCACCGATGTGGCGATGCTGCTCCGGCGTCTCGCGGCGGCGGCCGGGCACAGCGAGCCGGGCAGACCACTTGGACGCATCTGTCCGGTCGCGACGAGCGCGACGTTGGGGGAGAGCGGGGACGGCGCCGAGATCCGGCGGGTCGCCGAGACGGTGTTCGGCACTCCCTTCGGCCCCGATTCGGTGATCGGGGAAGACCGGCAGAGCACCGACGAGTTCATCGAAGAGGCCGGGATCGACTACAACCTGCCTCTGCCAGACCCGCAGGAACTCGCGTCCATCCCCGACCCGCACGGTGACGACGGCGCCATGGCGCAGATCATGCAGGCCGTCACCGGAAGCGACTCGCTCACCCCGCGCGAACTCGGGACGGTGCTGCGGCAGCACATCCTCACCAGCGCCGTCCTCGAAGTGCTGGACGGGAAGCCGCACACGCTCGGCGAGATCCTCGAACTCCTCCCGCGCAAGGGCGCCTACAGCTGGGGCACGGCGATCCGCCTGTCGCCGATGCAGGCCGCGGCGGCGCTGGCGCGGTTCGTCGCGCTGCTGTCCGAGGCGCGGCATCCGGACGACGCCGACCGTCCCTTCCTGCACATCGAGACGCATCTGTGGGTGCGGTCGGTGACGCGGCTGCTGCGCGCGGTCGGGCCCCGGCCGGGGTTCGGCTGGTACGGGGAGGCGCCGCCGCTCGACACGGAGACCACGGTCACCGGCGGCGGACGGGAGATGCTGCCCACCGTGTACTGCCGTCACTGCGGACGGTCCGGCTGGGCGGCGATCTCCCCGGAACGCGACCCGCACGACCTGGTCACCGACCCGTCCCGCGTCTACCGGTCCGGGATCGCGGAGAAACGTCTCGTCCGGCCGCTGATCACCGCGACGCGGCGTGAGGCGGAGGCGCAGGCGGCGGGGGAGCGGGGCGGCCCGAAGGTCCTGGTGCTGGCGGCGAACGGGCAGCACGTCCGGCCGCTCGACCCGGAGAAGGACCTGGCGAACTCCGCCAGGGCCGACTTCCGGGACGTGTTCGTCCTCACCGACCTCTCCCACACCAAGGAGAGCAACCGCGACGCCGAGAACGACCGCTGCCCCGCCTGCGGCATGGAACAGGGGACGCGGTTCCTCGGCTCCGGGCTGGCGGCGCTCGCGTCCGTCGCGGTGACGGAGCTCTTCACCGGCGGCCAGCTCGAGAAGCAGGAACGCAAGACCCTCCTGTTCAACGACTCCGTACAGGACGCCGCGCACCGCGCCGGGTTCGTCGCGAACCGGTCGTACGGGTTTTCGCTGCGGCTCCTGCTGGCGTCCCAACTGGACGACGCCGACGGGCCCAAACCGCTGCACGAGCTGATCTCCGACACCGTCAAGGAGGCCAGCGTCCCCGAGTACCTCCCCTCGGTGGTGCCGCCCGACCTGCACGACCGCGACGACGTGGACGCGCTCCTCGCGGGCGAGACCGAAGGGTCCGCGCGGACGTGGAACCTGATCGGGGAGCGGCTCGCGTTCGCGTCGGTCCTGGAGTTCGGGCTGCGTTCCCGGCAGGGCCGCACGCTGGAGCTCACCCGGACCGTCGCCGCCGAGGTCGCCGTCGACGACATCGACCGCGTCGCCGACCTCGCCCGCGACCTCCAGCTCGCCGGGCCCGCC
This sequence comes from Actinomadura meridiana, assembly GCF_039537545.1. Taxonomy (NCBI): domain Bacteria; kingdom Bacillati; phylum Actinomycetota; class Actinomycetes; order Streptosporangiales; family Thermomonosporaceae; genus Actinomadura; species Actinomadura meridiana. The sequence continues at coordinate 97,752 of NZ_BAABAS010000029.1, read as the reverse complement.
GCGCTGACCGGGCTGCCCGGCCACGACACCTACGTCGCGTACGTGCGCGGGCTGCTCGAACGCATGCGGATGCGCGGCGCCATCAAACACCACTGGCTCGACGCGTGGATCGACGGCGCCGGAACCAAGCGTTACATGACCATCTGGGGCAAGCGTCCCGACGGGATGCCCGCGTTCCCGCGCGGGCTGTCCGCGCCGCGTTTCGTCCTGGGCGCGCCGAAGGACCGCAGCGAGTTCGACGGGATCACCGGGCGGCAGTCCTGGTTCCAGGACTGGACGGCCCGCTGCCTCGGCATCGAACCCGGCGCGTCCGGCCCCTACCTGTCGCGGCTGCTGACGCTCCTCACCGACGAGGACGTCATCGCGCGCCGCACCGCCGGAGACGGCGCCACACCCGTCTACGGGCTGCGCCCCGGTCACGTCCTGGTGCGCGCGCTCGACGACGACCAGGTGCAGGCCGCCGGGGTGTACTGCCCCGTCTGCAACTGGCAGCAGACCGTCCACCCGGACCGCCTGCGGGAATGGGTCGAGTCGCCCTGCCCGCGTTACCGCTGCACCGGACGTCTCGACACCGACACCCGGCGCAGCGACCTGTACGAGAAGGACTACTACCGCCTGCTCTACCGCAGCAGGCGCCCGTTCAGCGTCATCACCGCCGAGCACACCGGTGCGCTCACCCGTCCACAGCGCGAGGACGTCGAGCAGAGGTTCCGCGACGGCGCCCGCTACAGCGACCCGAACGTCCTGGCGTGCACGCCGACACTGGAACTGGGCATCGACATCGGCGACCTGTCCACCGTCGTGCTCGCGTCGCTGCCGCGTTCGCCCGCCAGCTACGTCCAGCGGGCGGGACGGGCCGGACGCAGGTCCGGCAACGCCTTCCTGCTGACGCTCATCGGACGGAACCCGCGCGACCGGTACTACCTGACCGACCCCACGGACATGATCGCGGGCGACATCGTCCCGCCCGGCTGCTACCTGTCCGCGGTGGAGATCCTCCAACGCCAGTACGTCGCGCACCTCGCCGACCTCGCCGCCCGCGACCACTTCGACGGCCTGCCGCCGATGCCGCGGCTCGCGTCCGCGCTGTTCGGCGAGTCCGGCTGGCTGCCCGCGTTCCAGGACGCCGTCCTCGGCCGGGGCGACGCGCTCGCCGACGGGTTCCTCGCCCTGTTCGCCCAGGGCGACCCCGAGACCGGCGTCACCGAGGACGCCGCCCGGCGGCTTCGCGACTTCGCCGTCGCCGGGCTGAAGGACACCGTCACCGCCGCGGCGCGGGTCTGGGACGAGCGGCTCGCCGACATGCGCGCCCGCCTGGACGTCATCGACGCCGCGATCGACGCGATGATCGACTCCGACCGGCAGCAGCGCGACCGCCGCGCCGAACTGCGCGCCGAGCGCCGGGCCGTCCAGGCGCGCATCGGCGAGATCGGGCGCGGCGACGCGCACGGCACCCTCGTCGAACTCGGGCTGCTGCCGAACTACTCGCTCATCGACACCGCCACCGCGCTCGAAGCCACCCTCACCTGGGAGGAGCGCGTCGGCGACGAGACGGGCGAGGCACCCGCCCCCGCCGACCGGCAGCGGGCCGACCGGGCGCGCGGCGACCGGCGCTTCCACAGCGAGATCCGCGAGTACGAGCGGTCCGCGTCGCTCGCCCTCACCGAACTCGCCCCCGGCAACCACTTCTACATCCGCGGCTACCGGCACGAGGTCACCGGACTCGACATCGGCACCCCGCAGCGTCCCGCCTACCAGCAGTGGCGCGTCTGCCAGGAATGCGGCTTCGTCCGCACCACCGCCGCCCAGGAGGACCACAGCCCGTGCCCGCGCTGCGGCAACCCGCGCATCGGCGACAGCAGCGGCCTGCACACCGTCCTCGTCCCCACCCGCGTCACCGCCCACGACCTGCGCGACGACGCCCGCATCCGCGACGACCACGACGACCGGCAGCGCCGCTACTACGAGACCGCCGTCGCCGTCGACATCCCGCGCGACGAGATCGCCCCCGGCGCGTGGCGGCACGCCAACCGCGTGTTCGGCGTCGACTTCACCCGGCGCGCCGTGATCCGCCGGTTCAACCTCGGGTCGCTGCGCATGGACCGTCCCGCCGGTGACCCGTTCGCCGGTGACCTGCGGCGGCTGAACCCGTTCCACGTGTGCCGGACGTGCGGCGGCGCCACCGCGGACGGCCCGCCGGGCGGGGACGGGCGACTCACCGGCACCACCACGTCCGGGTACGACGCGTCCCGGAGCCACCACCGGCCCTGGTGCCCGCAGCGGCGCGGCGGCGACGTCGAGCACGAACCGCTGATCCTCGCGCACGAGCTGCGCACCGAGGCGCTGCGGATCCTCGTCCCCATCGCCACCACGATGATCCCCGAACGGACCGTCACATTCGAGGCCGCGCTGATTGCCGGGATCGCCCGCAGGTACGGCGGCGACCCCGCCCACCTGCGGATCGTCACCGCGACCATGCCCGACCACCTGCACCACAGCGGGCACCGGCGGCGCTTCCTCGTCCTGCACGACACGCTGCCCGGCGGCACCGGCTACCTGCACCGCATGTCCACCGAGGGCGGCTTCCGCGAAGTGCTCGAAGAGGCGTACGAGGTCGCGTTCCACTGCCCGTGCGCCAACGAGGAGGGCAGGGCCGCCTGCCACCGCTGCCTGCTGTCCCACGTGCGGGGCGAGGAGTTCGACAAGGCCGACCGGGGCCTCGCCGTCGAGATGCTCACCGACCTGCTGGACGGCTGGGAGACCGCGTCCGTCGCCAGCACCGACGACATCTCCCTCGTCAACCAGGTCGAGAGCGAACTGGAGGCCCGGTTCCTGGACGCGCTCATGCGGTGGGGACGCGCGCCGGGCAGCGGCCGCGCCATCGCGTCCGGCCCCCGCCTCAACGATCGCCGCACCGCGGACCTGCGCGTCGCCGCCGGGGACGACGTCGTCCACTGGCAGGTCATCCTGCAGAACACCATCAAGGGCACACGGCCCGACGTCTACTTCAAACGGCTCGACGGCGCGCCGCTGGAGGTCGCCGTCTACCTCGACGGCTACGCCTACCACGCCGCGCCGCACGCCAACCGGCTCGCGGGCGACGCCGCCAAACGGGCGCGGCTGCGCGCCCACGGCCGTGTCGTCTTCCAGATCACCTGGGACGACGTCGAACAGTGGGAGAGCGGCCTGTTCCCCGAGACACCCGCCTGGGTTCCGTACCAGGGCAACGCGCAGGGACGGGCCCGCGAGGGCTACCTCCAGGGCGGCGGCGACCCGGCCGAACTGGCCGACCTGATCTGGGCCAACCCGATCCAGACGTTGCTGGCGTTCCTGGCCGACCCGGACGGTGACCGCTGGCGGCGCCGTGCCGAGGCGGCCGTGACGGGCCTCGTGATGCCCGGTGCCGAGACGCGGCGGGCCGCCCCCGAGGGGGTCGCCGACCTGCTGGCGGCGGCGGTCCGCGGCGACGCCCTGCCCACCTCGCCACCCGGCGACCTGATGCTCGCCCGGACCGTCGACGCGAGCGGCTGCCCGCTCACCGCCGTCGTGAACGGCCGCACCCGGGCGTGGACGGCGTTCGCGGTCATCGACGACCGGACCGCCGCCATCGACGCCGACGAGGACGCGCACCGCCGCCGCTGGCACGCCTGGCTGTACTGGGGCAACCTGCTCCAGTTCCTCTCGAACGGGGAGGGCGACGGCGTCCAGCTCGCCTTCACCGCCCTCGACGGCTTCGACCCCGCCGCGCTCGCCGTCACCGGCGGCGCCGGGCTGACGTCGACGCTGAGCCTGCTGCCGCTGGACACCGACGACCTCCCGCCCGGCAGCGTCCCGGAGGCACGACCGGAACCGGAGGCCACCGGCCCGGAGCCGCCTCGGGCGGCCGACCCGCCCGTGCCTGACGCGCCCGTGGCCGACGTGCCCGTGCCGGACGGTGGCTGGGCCGAGGCGCTCGACCTGCTCGACCCGGACGAACCCGGCCTCGCGGACCTGGCGCGCGGCCTCATGGCGCGCGGCGTCCCCGTCCCCGAGGTCGGCTACGAGCTGGGCGAACAGGCATGGCAGGCCGAGCTGGCCTGGCCGGACGCCAAAGTCGCCGTCGTCCTCGCGGGCAACGACGACGAGGCCACCGGGCGCTACCACGCCTACGCCCACGCCGGTTGGGAGACCCGGGGGGCGACCTGGTGGGACGTTGACGAACTGGCGGAACGGATCAAGGCGAGGAACGCATGACCACGCGGGGCGAGGCGACGCTGCGGCTGCTCGACAAGGCCGACAAGGAGATCCAGAAACTCCCGCGCGTCGTCAAAGGCGCGATCTACGAGTTCCAGCACGACTTCCGCAAGAACCCCGACGCGCGCGGCCTGCGGCTCAAACAGCTCCAGGGCCACACCCGGCTGTACTCGGCGCGGGTCAGCGCCGAGTACCGGGCGCTGCTGCTGCACGTCGGTGCCCGCGACTACATCCTCGTCGCCGTCAAGCACCGCAAGGACGTCTACGACAACCTCGACCGCTACCAGTACAAGATCAACGATGTGACGGGCGCGATCGAGTTCGTCGACCTCGTCAGCGTCGAGGAGAACGTCTCCACGCCTCGCGCGCCCGAGCCCGCACCTGTGCCGGTGCCCGTCCCAGCGGTGCCCGCGCCGGCGCGGCCGCTGTTCGCCGACCTCACCGACGACGAGCTCCTCCAGCTCGGCGTCGCCTCCGTCCTGATCCCGCTGATCAGGACGATCACGACCGAGGACGAGCTGCTCGGGCTCACCGAGATGGCGCCCGCGCTCACCGAGGAGGTACTCCTCGGACTGTATTTCGGGAAGACCTTCGACGAGGTTCTCGACCAGGTCACCGCGCCCGTCCAAGCCGACGACGACGTCGACACCGACGACTACGCGACCGCGCTCGCCCGGCCCGCGACCCAGGTCACCACGTCCGACACCGAGCTCCAGGCCGTCCTCGAAGACGACTTCGGCCGCTGGAAGGTCTTCCTGCACCCCGGCCAGCGCAAGCTCGTCGAACGCGAGAACAAGGGCTCCGCCCGCGTCAGCGGCGGACCCGGCACCGGGAAGACCATCGTCGCGCTGCACCGCGTCAAGCATCTCGTCGACCGGCTCCCGCCCGGTGACGACAAGCCCGTCCTGTTCACCACGTTCAACAAGAACCTCGCCGCCGACCTGCGCAAACGGCTCCTGGAACTCGGCGGCCCCGAAACCGTGTCCCGCGTCGAGATCGTCAACATCGACAAGCTCGCCGCCGACGTCGTCGCCCGCGCCGAACCCGGTGGCAAACGCCGCTGGATCGACGACGCCAAGGCCGTCCAGGAATGGCGCGACCTGCTCCTCGAACTCGGCGAGACCATCTGGGACCCCGAGTTCCTCCACGCCGAATGGACCCACGTCATCCTCGGCATGGCGGGCAACTCCCGCGCCGACTACTTCCGCACCCGCCGTCCCGGTCGCGGCCGGGGCATCGGCCGCGCCCAGCGCGCCGAGATCTGGCGGCTCGTCGAGAAGTTCCGGCTCCGCCTAGACGAGAAGAACCAGTGGACCTACCGGCAGGTCTCCGAACACGCCGCCCGCCTCGAACAGGAACGCGCCGAGAAGATACGGCGGCACCGCGAGGGCAGCCTCAACGTCCATCGCGAGGACGCCTCCGTCGCCCGGATGCGCCCGCGCTACTCCCACATCGTCGTGGACGAGGCACAGGACCTCGCCGCCGCGCACTGGACGATGCTCCGCGCCATGGTCCCCGAAGGACCCGACGACATCTTCCTCGTCGGCGACGTCCACCAGCGGCTCTACGACAACCACGTCTCGCTGAGCGTGCTCGGCATCAACATCCGCGGACGGCGCTCGGCACGGCTCACACTCAGCTACCGCACCACGCACGAGATCCTCGGCTCGGCGGTCCGGCTCCTCGGCGAGGAATCGTGGGACGACCTCGACGGCGAGACCGATGAGCTCACCGGCTACCGGTCGGTGCTGCGCGGCTCCGCGCCCGCCGTGCACGGTGCCACCACCTGGGAGGACGAACAGGACTACATCGCAGCCCAGGTCAGCGAGCTGATCGACGGGCCCTCCCCGTCTATCGCCATCAGCGTCCCGGAACGCGCCATGGTCGCCGAGATGGAGGCCCGCCTCGCCCGCGCGGGCATCCCCGCCGCCTCCATCGGGCCCGACGGGCCGCGCGTCGACGACGTCGTCCACGTCGGCACCATGCACCGTTTCAAGGGCCTCGAATACCAGCACGTGATCGTCGCCGGAATCTCCGACGGTCTCGTCCCGCAGGGCTATCTGCGCAGATGGGAGCAGTCCGACCCGGCCCGGTACCGGCGGGAACTCCAGCGCGCCCGCTCCCTGCTGTTCGTCGCCGCGACCCGCGCCCGCGACACCCTCCACATCACCTGGCACGGCGACCCGAGCCCGTTCCTGGGGGACCGGTGACGGGTCGCAGCGGGCAGAGAACGGTCCCTACCATCGCGGTCGTCGGCATTTTCCCCGTGGGAATCGCGCCCGGGGCCGCCGCCGAACGACGTCGACGGGCCGGTCTCGCCGCTAGGCTACGGATCGGAACACGGAAGGGCGGGGGCGACCGCCCGCGGCCGACTCGGTTCCACCGTTCCCACGCATGGTGCCCTGCGCGGCTGGGGTGCGGCCATCTGGCCGTCGCTCGTGCGCGCCGTGAGCGCGTCGGCGGGTTTCGTCGACCTGGCGTTGAGGCGCGGTGGCCGGGCGACGTCGACCGCCGTGACCCCCGTCCAGCATCCCTAGCCGTCCGAAAGGCCGATGATGTCCGGAACAAGGCTGCTGAGCGACGCTTCGATCGGCGCGATCGCGGACCTCACCCGATCAGCGCCCGACGTGGAGCGGGTGCTCACCGGAGAGGGCATCACGCTGGAGGCCCTCCCGCCGGTGCGTGACCGCGGAGCGGTGATCGTCCCGAACGTCCGGCAGCGCCTGGCCAGGACATTGAAGGCTCTCGACCTGACCGACCGGGCGACCGTGAGTTCGGTCCTGGCCGTCGCGGCGAGGCTCGCGGAGATCTACGAGAACGCGCCGAACGCCAGCCCCGGACGCGTCGTCCGGCTTCGTGACTGCCTCGCCGCCGACGGCTACCACCTCACCCAGGCGGGCGACCCCCTGGCCGCCGTCCGGGCCCTGGCCGACGCCGCCGACCGGGAGCTAGCCGACGCGTCCGCGATCCGCGCGGAACTCCTCCGCCTGGAACGCAACCTCGGCGCCGACCCGAGCCAGGACATCGGCGCCGCCAAACGGCTGATCGAATCCACCGCCAAGATCGTCCTCGCGCGCACAGGAGTCTCCGCGGGCAAGAACCCGAACATGAACGTGCTGATCCCGAAGGCGATGGAGAGCATCGCCGCCTTCTCCGAGACCAAACCGCGGCACGTCCAGGCGATGATGGAGAGCCTGCGTGAGCTCGCGCTCAGCGTCAACAGGTTGCGCAACACGGCGGGCGACGGGCACGGCGGGGTCACCGCCGTCACCGGTGTGGACGACCGGGACGGTCGCCTGGCCGTGCGCGCCGCCATCGCGTGGTGCGCCTACCTGCTGGACGCCCTGGGCGACCTTCAGGGTCAGTCCACGGACTGACCCTGGCCCGCCTGCCGCATGTGCTCGGCCCGGATCGCGGCCAGCGAACGCAGCACGCCGTCGACCGGGGTGTGCCAGAACTCCCACCCGTTTCCCCTGCCGCCCACGGCGAACGACGCGGCGGTCGGCGTCTCGTGGCCTCGCCCTCGATCTCGATGAGGCCCTGCGACGTGATCACCGCGGTCGCCGCCTCACCGTCGGGACGACGGTCGACGAGCGTCGCGCCCACCTCCAGCAACCCTCGCTCGATCAGATCGGAAACCGACACGCCGTGATACGCGCGGCGACTCGTGACCGTGACCTGCCCACCGGGGGCCGGGTAGTCGGGGGAGTAGTCGGGATCGCTGAGAAGCCGGAACGCGTCCCTGATCACCCTGGCCATTCCTTCCTGTCGCATCGAGAGGAAGTCGTGGTAGCCCATTTCCTCCCATCCGTCCGGAAGGGCGTGCAGATCGCGCTGCCGGAGTATCTCGTCCTCAGTGAGGCCGGACGCCTCGATCTCAGCGGCCCAGAAGCGGGCCGGGTCGTCCTCCCCGGAGGTCCGCCGTTCGACGAGCGTCATGTTGGCGATCCGGTTGCTCATCTGTGTTTGCGTGATCTGAGCGGTGTCCCGCAGATGCGCTCGCGGGAACAGGTGATCCCGCCGGACGCCCGTCCTGCTGGTCCGCGCGGGGTCGAGGACGGTGCGCACGCTCGTCCGGGAAAGGAGCACCGGCGCGTCGTGAATGTTGAGGGCCGCGAGATACGCGGACAGACTTGGTGACTTGGACGCCGAGGTGGCCAGCGCGTTGGGCAGCCCGATCGTCCAGAAATCGTTGGTCAGCGTCGAGTCGATGACCCGGTCCAAGGCGGCGCGGAAGCCGTCCGCGTCGCCGTCGTCGAGATCGCCCAGCATCGCGAAGTCACGCTCGGCCTGAGTCTCGAAGTTGCCCGAATAGCGGCCCGTCGTGTGCGCCATGAAGAACCACCGGGCGATCACCGCTTCCAGCTGCTCCGGTGGGACCGCGAACCGGGTCCTGCCGAACAGCCAGATCGCGTAGGTGAACAGCACGGCGTTGTCGCTCGACAGCATCTTCGCGCCGCGGAAACCCGCGCGTTCCAGGCAACGCAGGAAATCGTGCCAGTTCCCGAGATCGAGCACATGGGACTGGGCCTCCGCCAGCACGGCGAACTGGTCGTCCCGGCCCAGGCCCTGCCCGCCTTTGCCGCGCAGCAGCTGATAGACCTGCTTGAGTACTGCCCGACGGAACGCCAGCGCCACGCTCACCCGCAGGAGCTGGTCGGGCTGCGGTCGCAGATACCAGTTGAACGCCGTCTCTCCGTCAAGGGTGGGTCGCCTGGCGCCCCCGCAGAACTCCTCCAGGTCGACGCGCCCTTTCTCCCAGAAGACGCTCATCATCGTGAGGATGAAGTCGGCTTGGTTGAGGGTCACGCCCTCGCTGTTGATCCGGACGAAGATCTCTGCGACCTGCTCCTCGTCGATCGACCGCGACAGCTCCATCACCTTGAAGGAGTAGTTGCACAGGTCGCGGCACCGGTCCAGCGCCTCGGTCAGCCGGTCCTGCTCGTCCTGGGACACCTTCCGGCGCGAGCCCAGCCGTTCGATGAACTCCCGGACGACTCCGTGGAAGCCCCGTCCCGCCCACAGGACGCTGATGTCGGGAACGAACTCCGGGTCCTTCTCGATGGCCGCGTCGGTCACCTCGAATCTGCCGTCGGCGGGCCGGAACGCGATGCGGATCCGCGTCCGGTCATAGTTCTCGCGTACGACGTCGATGCCCTTCATGACCGCGTACAGGGAAGTCAGCCGCTGCTGCCCGTCGACGATCAGGTTCCGCGGTACGGCGTCCCCGCTTCCGATGCGCCGCGCCCCCGGCTCCGCGTCAGTCTCCCAGAACAGCAGGAACCCAACGGGGAAGCCCTTGTACATGGAATCGAAGAGCGACCGCACTTTGGTCGCCTTCCATACGAACGGACGCTGAATGTCCGGAAGTGCGACGTCACCGCGATCGATGGCCTCGACGAGATGTGTAACAGAATAATCTGTGGTCCGAAACAGCATTGCGGTCACGATCACCCACCCGCCATCGACTTCACCGAATGGCATAACCCTATGCCCCGACCACGCCGTCCCACGCGCTCTTTGGGAGAGAGCCGGCCTGAGCCCACCGGATGATCCGTCCCAGCCGCGTCGGAGGCACCGGTGCTCACATTGCCGGGGCGCGGCGGCGGCCGCGCCCGACCGCTCCGGCTCGAACGTGGTGGCTGGGAGCACCAAGGCTTCTTGCTGGGCCGACGAGCTCGTCTCACAACGACAGGGGGGCTATCTCCTTGATGAACACGGGACGCTCTCATCGGGCGGTGGCCGGAAGTGGACGCGCCTTGGGATCTCGGACACGGGGGACTCGGTTCGATATGCGCCCGGCGAGGCTTTCAAAGAATACCCATTATGACGGAATGGACACGACGGCTGCTGAAGTGGGGGGCGACCGTACGACTCAGGACCGCCTGGAGGTCTGGGGATGGACCACGGCGATATCACCATGATTGGCCGCGGGGCCATTGGCGCCTACAGTGATCGGTTTCCGCCGGGTGTGCGCATCGGCTCCGACGAACGCCCTGTGATCAGCTCCGGTCGACTGCTCGCCGCCGCGAGACCGGACATCCGAGATGCTTGACCGGGTCTCCCGAGATCCCGGGTGACGGGCTGGCCTGCGCGACCAACCACAATTCTTCGCCCGTCCTGCCGCGAGTCTTAGCCCCGGTGATCTGGAAGGTCGAACGCTTTCAGGCTCTAGGCGGGGACTAGTAGGGCGAAGATGCGGATGCGACCATGCCTTCGGGGAGTGGGGCTGGGGCGTTGGCTACCACTGATTGGCCGGTGGGCCATGGGTGGTTGTTCAGGAGTAGCGCGGGCCAGGAGTCGCCCAGTGACAACGAAATATTTGAGCGGCTGACCAGTACCGGTGTCGAGCCATGGCTGGCCGACCGCCTACTGATCTTCCTGCCGATGGCGTACACAGTACGCGGAGATCCCCGCCTTGACGGCCCCGTCGAACCCCGACAATTCGATCACCGCGAAACCCTATCGTGGCGCTAAGAGGGCAGCGCCCCCGACAACGGGCGTTCGTTTCGCACGACCACGTTCGGACAGCGCGGCTCACTGGTTGGGGGCGGCCTTGTTCTTCGGCGGTTCGTAGACGGCGAGGACGGGCTCCGAACCTGGCTCGGAATCCTGGCGGACCAGAACGAAGAGGCCGTTCACCCAGGACAGGCGGCCCTTGCTCCGGATCATTTCATCGACCCCTGTCTGCGACTCGGAGATCGACATCAGTTCGGACGACTTTCCGGTACGCGGATCGAGCGCCACGACGGTGCTCGGCTCACCCGAATAGCCGTGTTTGCGCGACGAGACCGGCGGGTGTGCCGCGATCAGCCGCGCCCCGTCCATGCCCACCGGGACCAGCTCGGCGCGGTCGGTGATGTCGCTCTTCCACAGGCGGCGCCCAATCGTCAGGTCGTAGGCGACGACGTTCGCCCCGCTGAACTCGCCGACCTGGACGCGCACGTAGGCCGTCGTGCCGTTGAGCACGATGCCGTCGCACCAGGTGGCCTCTCCTGTCGCGCACTGCACTTTGGTGTCCTTGCCCAGTTTCACTCGTCCGGCGGGGGCCCCGGACTTGTTGAGCAGCATGACCTCGTTGACCTCGCCGCTGTAGCCGTCCCCGGTTCCGATCACGACTGGATTCGTCGAGAAGATCCCGGCCACACCGGTGTCCTCGCCGAGGACGCGGGTCCAACGCGGTTTACCGTTCGCCGCGTGGAGCGACTGGACCGCGGTGGTCAGGCCGCCTCGGCACGTCTGCTCGGCGACCAGCGCCTCGCCACCGCCGACACCCGCGTACAGACAGCCCTGAACGAGGCCGATGCGCTGCCAGATGGGCTTCCCGTCACGAAGCCGGAAGGCGTTGATGCCCTCGTCCTCCCGCTGCGCCGCGACGACACCGTCCGCGATGACGACCTGGGTCTCCTTGTCGCCACTGGAGTCCCACGGTGGCAGCGGCCGCTGCCACACCGCCGTCCCACGCTGGACGTCGATCACCTGGACGCGGCCGCACTTGGCGCCCGGATCGCTGTGCAGCACGGCGATCCGCCCGCCTGACATGAGCTTGGACGCGGCGCAGACGTCCCCGGTCAGTGGGACGGCCCAACGCTTCGTCCCGTCCGTGACCCCGTACCCGGTGACCTGCCGCCCGGCGGCGAGCGCGAGCACGTCCCCGGACGTCCACGCCACAGGATCGTGCGGTGCGAGCGGGGCCTTGGTGTTGTCCAACCACCAGGCCAGCTTCGCGGTCGGCCCCGACGACTCGTCCCCGCCCGACAAACCGTTCACAACGGCGACGACACCAACGGCGATCGGAAAGAGCAGGAAGAGGTAGCGCCAGCGCTGCCGTTTCCCAGGACGCGGCGGCCGGGGAACCTCGAACACAGGCGATTCAGTTGGCGAGGACACCCGTAGTTCCTATCACGACCATTCCGGGCCTATGTCCGCTTCTGCCATGTCGGACGTCGTCGGCAATCCGTACCCCACCATGAACTTTCGCGCGGGGTCGTGGTCGAGGTCGTGAGCCATTCCGGAGAGTGGTTGCGGAGGCAAATGGCTGTGACGGGGCGGGGTGATCGTGCCCCGAGCTGGGCGTCCTTGGTGTGGGCTGCGGCGGATATCGCGAGCTGGAGACAGGGGCCATCCTGGTGACGGCCTGCGGAGGTTGCCGCTGATGTGAGAGGTGGCAGATCCTGGAGTCATGTCCACCGGGCCGGATTCGCCAGATCCTCAGTCACTGTCGTTCGATCTCCTCTATGGCCTTATCAACGAGGCCGTGTTCCAACTGGGGCACGATCCGGATCTGTTCACCGGGCCGGAAGGATCTGACCCGGCGACCGGTGGGCCCGGCGAGTGTTCGGACTTCTGGACGATCAACGACGCCGCGATCGGGATCGCGTCTCGAAACGTGGAGGACATTCAGCGGCATGTCCTGAGCATCGTCACGCACGCGCGCGGCTGCCGTCTCACGCATGACCCGTGGGATGACCTGATCAGGGGATGTCAGCTTTACGTCCACGAGGACGGCGAGGCCATTCCGGGGTGGGAAGGCCGCGTCACCGCCTGGCTCCGCTCCCAGCGGATACGGCGAGACCCAGCTCGGCCGCAGGGACCCTCCGCTCAGCCCTTTTCCGGACCGGTCGCCCCTCCCTACGACGACAACCAGCCTCCGCGACCGGAACCCGCGCCGCCCCGGCCTGACGCGTTTCCTGACCCGCAGCCCTCGTACCCAGGGCAGGGCATGGGGCAGCCGCTCCCGGATCTCGTTGACAGGGCCGTCGAGATTGGTACGTACATTGGTGCCGCGGGGGTGGGCGGGGTCATCGGCAACCGGGCCGACGCGGGCGTGACACGGCTGTTTCGCCCGTTCCGCGCGCTGTGGCGCCGACTGGTGCGCCGTGGTGGCCGGACGCCCACCGAGGCGCAGGCCGTCGCGTCCGCCCGTGCCGCGCTCGCCGCCTGGAGTTATCTGCCGGAAACGCTCACCGTCCAGCGAACCGAAACGCGGGACGGCCGCTGGATCATCCACGGCACCGCCCGGCACGCGACCACCAGAACAGACGTCCTACGCATAACAATCCCCTTCGCCGAGTCCACACCCCCGGCACTTTTCATCGTCAACCGTTGACTCATCCGCCGCCCGTTCCCGGCAATGGCCTGAACACCTCGCCGCGGTGGAGTCGTCGGGCGGCCGGGTCTCAGGGGGCCAGGGAGGGGGGACGGGGGGTCGACTCGGTGCGTTGGGCGGCGAGCCAGTCTCTGGTGTAGTTCGTGACGTCCTCGATGAAGCGGTCCAGGTCGGGTTCCGAGAAGTTCGACTCGGCGACCAGGTGGAGGAGGATGAAGACCTTGGCGTTCAGGACGGACGTCAGGTCGCCGGGGGATTCGTCGTCGTTCAGAGGAGGGGCGTCGACGGCGCGGCGGATGACGTCCTCGATGAAGAGGGGGTCGATCGTGACCGAGTCCTCTTCGGCCTTGATCCGCAGGTCGGCGACGAAACGGACGATGTCGGCCACGGTGCAGGACGGGGAGAACTTCCGGCGCACCGCGACGCTGAACGCGCCGAGGAGCAGCGACACGTAGCCCGCCGCGGTCTCATCGTCGGTTTGCAGCTCGCGTTTCAGAGGTTCCCACGCCTGCGGACCCTCAAGAAGGAAGTGCCGAAAGGCCAGGATGTTGTTGTCGCGTATGTCAACCAGCAAGTAATTCATCGAAATAATTCATCACTCAGAGGGAATAGTCGACGGTGGGCCGAGCTCTGGTGTTTCACATCCTCTCATTCGCTGAAACGTCCTCAGTTCGGTACGGCCGGTCTCGGCCACGGCGACCGCCTCCGATGGGTTGTATTCGGCAGGCGCCCGTATGTGGATTACGGTCTGTCCGCTGAATCACCCCGGGCTGCGCGTCCGGCGGGTTGGACGCACGGTAACCGGCTCTCTACGGGTCCTGCCGTTTCCAGGATGGATCGAACCGCGTTCGGGAGCGTCGCCTTCGTGGGCGGGGTTCGGTCGTTTCGGGGTGCTTTGACTTTCTTACCATGGCCGACGTCCGGGGTGCTGCGTCCGGGCTAGATTTCCTGAGGTTCGACGTCCCCGAGAGCGTCCGGGCGGGCGCCGAGGAGGCCCGGGGTCAGGGACTGTCCCGGGGCCGTCATTCCGGCCAGGGCCGCCTCGAAATGCGCGTCGGTGAGGGGCTCGACGGCGTCAGCACCATCACGACGTTGGCGTCCTCGGCGAGACCGTCCATCGCGTTCAGCAGGGAGAACAGGAGCGGGGAACTGTCGTGCAGCTCACGGTCCTCGGCCACCAGGTCGACGTCCTCGAAGACGATGACGGCGGGTTGGAGCTTGCGGGCCAGCGCCACGGCGTATTCGAGGAACCGCATCGCCGGACCGGTCAGCTGGATGACCGTGTAGTCGGACAGACGGCCGATGAGATAGCGCACCGTGTGCGTCTTGCCAACGCCGGGTGGGCCGTGCAGGAGAAGGCCGCGCTTGAGGTGCTGCCCGGCGGCGATGAGCCGCTCGGCCTGCTCGGCGATGCCCACGATGTGCGCCTCGATGCCCTCCAGGTGCCCGTCGGGCAGGATCACGTCCGTCGCGGCCAGAGTGTGCCGGGGGAGGAAGGCGACGAGCTCGTTCTCGTTGTGTTCGCTGGCGCTGAAGCTCGCGAACTGGCCGCGTAGGACGTCGTGTTCGTCCTTGAGCCGTTCCACTTCGTCCCGTACTTCTCCGGCGGTCGTCCGGTCGCGGGCGAAGATGGTGAGCACGCACTGCCCGTCGTAGGGGTCTGTGTTCTGTACCCCGATCGCGATCGGCGTGCCGTCGGGCGCCGTCGTCGCGACCAACCCGAGTTCGACGACATCCATGGTCTTCGCGGGGCCGGTCGCCGCGGTCACGTAGTCGGGGCGGCCGAGTTGGTACGCGCCGGAGCGCAGCGCGCCGCTCAGCATGCTGTCGAGGCTCTCGAAGCGCCGGTCCGCGCCGGAGATCCCGAACCACTGCGCGCCCGGTGAACGCCGCGCCACGTAGGCGTCGATTCCGCATTGCAGACTGGCCTGCTCCCAGCTCCGGTACGTCTGCTCGACGGTGAGAACGTCGGCGTACGCGCACCCAACACGCCTTCGGCGATGTTCCAGAAGCGGACTCCGTTGGCGCGACATTGGCACCTGCGGTCAATACGGGAGCGGTCGAGTTGTGACGATCGGGCGGATCTTGGTGGGCTGACCACGCCGCGTCGTACTTCTGTAATGCGGAAACGTCAAAGAGCAACCAGTGATACTGGTGGGCGGTTTACTTCGAATGTAAATTTTCGTCAATGACTGTGGCTGACCGAAGTCTGACCAAGGGAGGCCAAAGGCGGTTGCAGACCGGAGTAGGCGTCCGAGCGTCCTAGCCGACGAAAAAGTCCGCGGTCAGGAAGGGACGTCAGGAATGAAGACGCGCATGAGAACGAGCCGGTTCGCCGCCGGGTCCATGGCGGGCGTCGCCGTCATGGCGATGCTCTTCGGCACCACTTCCCCCGCTCGCGCCGCCACCACCTCGTACGTCACCGCCATCAGGGGGCTCCTGAACCCCACCAAGGTCCTCGACGTGGAGGGGTGGTCCAGGGACGACAGGGGCAGAGTGCACCTGTGGGAATTCAGGACCACCGATGACGTGCGAAACCAGCGATGGATCGTCGAACGGGTCGGCGACATGAACGGTCACGATGTCTTCCGGTTCATCAATCAGTTGTCCGGGAAGTGCCTGGACAAGTCGGACGACAATCCGAACGGCAACGGAAACCTGGTCTACCAGTTCACCTGCCACGGCGGAAACAACCAGAACTGGGAGAAGATCCCGTTCGGCGATGACGGCTGGACGCAGCTCAGGAATGTCGCGGGCGGCCGCTGCCTCGACATCGAGGGACCCAGATGGGACAACGGCGCCACGATCCATGTCTGGGACTGCTACGGATCGGACGGGAAGCCCGCCTGGAGCCAGCGCTGGAACATCCTCCCGTGACCCATTGCCCACGACCCATTCCCCATGACCCGTCCTCATGACCCATCCCCATGACGGGGGGACCGGGAGCGCCCCGGCTCATCGCCGCCCGTCCGGCGGCGCGGAGACCGGGGCGCGCGGCGCGCCCGCCGCCGGACACTCTCGGCGGCGCCCCGGCGCCCCGGCGCCCGACGGCCCGACGGCCCGGCGGCCTGGTGGCGACCCGCCTGTGCCTGACGTGTGGTTACTCGGCGGTGCGTTTGGTCATGCCCTCGGCGTCAGGGTCGAGGCCCCAGGTGAAGATCGTGTGCGGGTGGACGCGGATCGCGTCCGAGTCATAGGGAGCGCCCGGTGGGAAGTCGCCGTCCACGACCGTCTCGGCGCGGCCGCGGATCTCGATGCCGCGGGCCTTCCACGGGTTGACGGACGCCAGGTCGTCGATGACGAGCGCCACCTGGTCGTTGCCCTGGACGTTGCGGTACTTGCGCGACTTGGCGAGGTTCCAGCCCCGGATGTCGAACGTCCCGATCTCCGCGTTGTAGGTGAACGTGACGGGATTGTTCTGCGGGTCATTCTTCGGCCCGACGGTGGCAAGCCGGGCCAGAAGCTGGGTGGCGAGGTAGTCCCGTTCGATGTCGGTGAGGTCCATGCGTACAGCATGCAACCTCAAGTCGTCCTGAGGTCAAGCTGGGCGATCGGCGGCCCGGCGGTTAGGACGGGGGTGTGAGGGAGAGGATCAGGGTTCGCAGGCCGGGGGACATCTTTTCCGGGAGGTCGTCCAGGCCGTACCAGCGGGCCTCCAGGATCTCGGTCGCGTCCAGGACGAGGTGTCCGCCGGTCACGCGGGCCTCGTAGTACGTCTCGACGCGGTGGTGGTAGCCGCTCGCGACCGCCGCCGGTGGGCCGCTGACCTTCACCTCCAGGGACGTCTCCTCTCGCACCTCGCGGGCGACGCCGTCTTCGAGGCGCTCCCCGGACTCGACGTAGCCGCCGGGCAGCCCCCACGCCCGGTACGCGGGCCAGAGGCGGTGGCGCAGCAGCAGGACGCGGCCCTCGTCGTCGCGGACGATGCCGCCCGCGTACACCAGGAACGTCCGGTGCCGGAGCCGGGCGAGGCGCCACTGCGTCCGGCCGCCGAGCCGTCTCCAGGCCCGCGCGGTCACGGCCGCGAACCGGGTCCTCATTGCCGAAATGCTAGCCCGTTTCGGCCGCCGCGCGGCGGACGGGTCGGGACGAGAACGGCGCGAGACCGCGCACCCCCGCGTGCAGCAGGGCAGCCAGGGTGAACGAGTCGGTGATCTCGCCGCGGCCCAGCATCAGGTCGATCCGCTCGGGCGGCACCAGCTCGACGCGGTCGATGCCCTCCTCGGAATGGGAGGCGTGCGGGCGGTCGACCTCCGCCCAGAAGAGGCCGACCTTGCTCCCCGCGGCGCCGGTGTCGGCGTAGAAGTCGCCGAGGAACGTCATCGACCGGGCCGGGACGCCCGTCTCCTCACGGAGTTCCCGGTTGGCGGTCTGCTCCGGCGTCTCGCCAGGTTCCGGGTAACCACGGGGGATTTCCCAGTGCCACTGCCGGGTGGCGTGCCGGAAGTGCCGCAGCAGGACGACCCCGCCCTCGCAGGTCGCGAGGACGGCCGCGCCTCCCTCCCCGTGGGCGTGCAACGCGCGCATGTAGCCGCCGGTCCGGCCGTCGGGGAACCTGACGGGGTCGCGCAGCAGCAGAATGTAGTCGTCGCGGTAACGGACGCCGTACGGGCCGCCTTCGGTCGGGAAGTCGTCCAGGATCGCGGTCCACGCGCCGGGCGGGTTGGCGAACAGGTCGGGCCGCTCGCCGCGGAGCCGTTCGTACTCTTCGTGCGGTGTGGTCATCAGCCCTCGTTGGACAGGTCGGCGCCGTCGTCGTCGCCGTCTTGGAGCGGCCCGCGCGTCGACAGGAACTCGATCAGTTTCCTCGCCTCCCGGTACGGATCCTCCATGCGGACGTCGAGCAGTTGCACGGTCGACTCGATCCGGTGCCGCGACCTGTTGTCCATGAACCGGCCGAGGCCGAGTCGGAGCGTGACGCGGGCCGCCTTGGTGCCCGCCAGGCTGGCGATGTCGCCCAGCAGTTCGTACCCCACGCTGCCGTCCGGCAGGTAAAGGGTGTTGACGGTGATCGCGCCGATGTCGATGGCGATTTCGGTGAGGCCGCCGAACCGTCCGCCGACGCTGTCGTTGCGGATCCGTTCCGCCTTGTTGAGCATCGTGAGGTACGCCCGGCTGATCTCCACGACGCCGGTGTCGGGATCGGTGAGGGTGTCGATGGACGGAGCGTTGACGACACCGGCGAGCGCCGAGTTGTAGGCGTGCCATTCCGGCTCGTTGCGGACCTGCCAGATATCGGCCAGAGAAAGGCGGTCCAGCGTGGGCACCGCCTCCAGCAGTTCCTGGACGTACTCGAAGGTCAGATTTCGCAGCAGCCTGATCAGCTCGTCGGAGTTCGTCGACTCGACCGGGTCGGCCTGGCGCCGCCGGAAATGGAGCGCTTCCTGCAACGCGGTGCGGCGCGGCGAATCGCTGGGCGTCAGCGTGAAGACGTCGAGCGCGTCCGCGACGTTCGTGGCGTACTTCAGGTCGATCAACTGCTTCACGACGGCCATGTGCGGCAGGCCGGGATCGTACTGGCGTCCCGCGACATCTCCGCCCTCGCCGACGACGAATTTCTCATAGAGGGCCTGCCGCGCCACCGGGCGCCCGGCGTCCAGTTCGTCGAACGCCCACCGGCCGACCTCCTTGAGCCGGACGAGGGCGCTGCGGGCCTCGTCCTCGTCCAGGCCGAAGTCCCGCCGCAACGCGGCCGCCTCGAACTGGACGAAACCCGTGAGGAACGCCCCGAACGACTTGGACATGGCCCCGGTGAGCGCCGTGTTCTCGTGGTCGTCCCAGGACATGCGCAGGCACGACATCATGATGTTCTCCGCCATCTCGCGCCACGCCGCCAGGCCCTTCGTGACCTGGAAGGCCGGGTCGGTCGCGGGAAGCGGGCCGTCCTCCGACAGGAGCAAGGGGATGATCACCTCGCGCTCCAGCATCTGGCGGAAGGCGTCCCGGTTACGGCCCTTCTTCTCGAAGTCCTGGTAGACCTGCGGATTGTTGTACAGGAACGCGCGGTTGACCAGGACCTTCTCGGCATTCAGCAGGGCGCGGAGATACTCGCGCCGCGACCTTCGCGCCTGTTCCCGGACAAGGTTCTGGCTGACTCCTCCCGCGCGCCGCGCCCGATCCAGGAGTTCCCGGTCGAACCACTGGTTGTCGAGCGACTGGGGCACCGCCGTGATCGTCTGGCGCAGATCCGCGGAAATCAATCTTTTGAAACTGACGTTCCCGATGTGCGCGACCGACATCTGCCACTCCATGACTCCCGGGGACATCGCCAGTCAACCCTAGATGGGCGCGTCTCCCACGGTGCCGCGAATGACAATCATGACCGACGGTGGCCACTCCGTCGCCGTATGGACGGAACTCCCGTCCAATCCGACGCTGGTGTGGGACGGGGTCAGGCGGTGACGCGGAGGACGCGGAGTTGGTCGGCGACGAGGCGGTAGTAGCCGACGAGCGTGACCAGTTCGTAGAGACGGGGGAGGCCGAGGACGTCGGTGGCGGCGGTGAAGCTGTCGTCGGTGAGGTCGCCGCTGGTGGCGAGTTCGCGGGTGGCGGTTAGGACGGCTGACTCCACCGGGTCGTCCAGGGGGCAGTCGGCGCCTGTGCGGATGGCGGTGAGCTGATCTTCGGTGAGGCCTGCCTGGAGTGCGGCGTGGCTGTGGACGGCCCACTCGTAATCCGAGCGTTCGTGTGCCGCGACGACGAGGATCGCCAGTTCCTTCTGGCGCGAAGTGAAACCCGTCCCGAAGCGGACGACGCTGCCGAGCTCCTGGAGTGCGTTGCCGAGTTCCGGACTGAGCAGCATGCCGTTGAACGGGCCGCGCAGGCGTCCCTCGTCGTCGGCGAGCGGGAACGGGCGGCTTCCGGTGGCGCGGGCGCTGTCGAGGAGCCGGTCGTAGAGCTCGCGCTGGTCGGCGGTCAGGTCGGCGGGCCGGAACGCGTCGAGGCGGGCTGGCATGTGTCTCCCCCCGAGGAAGGTGGTCGGTCAGTGGTGGGCGGGCGCGCCGCTGGTCTGGACGGTGTTGTGATACGCGAAGGTACGGCGTTCGTCCGCGGTCAGGGTTTTCATGACCTCGGTGCGCCAGGGCGTGTTCGTCGCGGCGTGGTAGGCGTCGGTGGCGAAGACGGCGGGGTCGTCGATCTCGTGGAGGGTGAGGAAGTGGGGAGCCCGGCCGTCCACGAGGGTGAACCGGCGGGTGCGGCGCCAGCCGGGGAGCGCGTGCAGGGCGGGGATGTGCTCCTCGGCGTACCAGGAGTGGAAGCCCGGTTCGTGTCCCGGCTCGACGGTCATGGCGCGTGCCAGCAGGATCGGCGGAGGTGTGGTGGTAGGGGAGCTCCGCCCGTCCGCAAACTGGTCGTCCAGTAGTTCGTAGACGCGGCGGTCGAGAGTTTCCAGGGCGGACATGACGGCGGTTTCGCGTGCGCTGCGCCGTTCACGCAG
Organism: Actinomadura meridiana; assembly: GCF_039537545.1. Taxonomy (NCBI): domain Bacteria; kingdom Bacillati; phylum Actinomycetota; class Actinomycetes; order Streptosporangiales; family Thermomonosporaceae; genus Actinomadura; species Actinomadura meridiana. Next base: position 76,972 of record NZ_BAABAS010000029.1, on the reverse strand, counting down.
GGCGCGGTACTCCGGAGTGTGGAGAACGTCCAGGTCAAGGTCGTACCATGCCAGCCAGGACGGTGCCGCGCCGTCGGTGGCCCGGTACCGGTGACCCTGGTGGACGCCCGGTAGGGCGAGCCGTGCGGGGCCGTGCTCGGTGTCGTACCAGTTGTGGAACTCGTCCTCGTCGCCGTCCCTCGGCTGTGACAGGACGTAGAGCAGACCTTCCGTCACGATGGCCTCCCGTTGTTCGGCGGGGTCCCCCGGGATCCCGGGGTGTCCCGCATGCCGGAGACTTGGGGTTGTCCGCGGGATCTGTTCTACTGACGAACGTTCGTGCGTCAGTAGATTACTTTGGAGTCGGGAGTCAAGGAATGTCAAGGCAGGACCCGGATGTGATCGACTCGGTCGAGAAGGCGTTCCGCGTACTGGAGGCCTTCTCCGCGGACCATCCGACGCTGACGGTGAGCGAGGCCGCCGAGCTGACCGGCCTGTCCCGGGCGACCGCCCGGCGCATCCTGCTGACGTGCGCCCGGCTCGGGTTCGCGGAGGTGGACGACCGCAGGTTCCGGTTGCTGCCGCGCGTCCTGCGGCTCGGGTACGGGTACCTCGCCTCGCTGCCGATCTGGGAGCGCGCCCAGCCGCACATGCGCAGGCTGGCGGAGGAGGCGCGGGAGTCGTGCTCGGCCGCCACGCTGGACGGCGAGGAGATCGTCTACGTCGCCCGCGTGCCCGCCAAGCGCAGCATGTCGATCGTGCTGAACGTGGGCTCGCGCCTGCCCGCCCACCCGACGTCCATGGGACGGGTCCTGCTCGCCTCGCTGCCCCCTGACCGGCTCCGCGAGCGCCTCGGCACGATGCGTCTCGACCAGCTCACCCCGCACACGATCACCGACCCCGACGCGCTGGCGGCGGAGCTGGAGCGGGTGCGCGAGCAGGGCTACGCGGTCGTGGACGGCGAGCGCGAGGAGGGCGTCCGGTCGGCGGCAGCGCCGGTGCGGGACGGCTCGGGCGCCGTGATCGCGGCCATCAACGTGTCGGCCAACGCGGGTCGCGTCTCCGTCGCCGACCTGTACGAGCGCTTCGTCCCGCTGGTGGTGCAGGCTGCGGACGCCATCTCCCGCGACATCGACTTCGTCCCGTCCAGCTGACCGCCCCACGCCGCGGGGCCGCCTCCAAGTCGTGACCTCTCCGGCCCTTGACCGGTGTCGGCGCCTCGGTCACACTCACTTTCTAACCGACGTACAGCTGTGCGACTGACGAACAGAGGTGAGTAGGGGATGTCCGGTGCCACGTCCGCCCTGCGGGCCGCCTTCACCACGAAGCTCTGGCTGACGGTCCTGATCGCCCTCGCGCTCGGCGCCCTGCTCGGCCTGGTCGCGCCGGGCACCGGGGCGTCCATGCAGCCGCTCGGCGACGGGTTCATCTCGCTGATCCGCATGCTGGTCGGCCCGGTGATCTTCTGCACGATCGTGACCGGGATCGCGTCCGCCGGAGCGCTGGCGGGAATGGGCCGCGTCGGGGTGAAGGCCCTGGTCTACTTCGAGGTCGTCACCACCATCGCGCTCGTCATCGGCCTGGTGGTGATGGACGTGGCGCGCCCCGGCGACGGCGTCCACGCCGATCCGGACGCCATCAAGCTCACCGGCAAGGCGAGCGAGTACGCCGCCGAGGGGCAGCACCAGCACTGGTACGACTTCCTCGTCAACATCATCCCGGACAGCGTCGTCGGCGCGTTCGTGGACGGGAACGTCCTCCAGATCCTGCTCGTGTCCGTGCTGTTCGCCATCGCCATCAAGATGATGGGCGAGCGCGGCGCCCCCATCGCGCGCGGCGTGGAGCGGATAGGCGAGGCCGTGTTCGGCATCGTCCGGCTGATCATGTACCTGGCGCCGGTCGGCGCGTTCGGCGCGATGGCCTACACCACGGGCAAGTTCGGCACCAAGACGCTGACCAGCCTCGGCACCTTCGTCGGCCTGTTCTGGGCCACCGGCATCGTGTTCTGCCTCGTCGTGCTCGGCACCGTCGCCCGGCTGTGCGGCATCCGGATCATCCCGCTCTACCGCTACTTCAAGGACGAACTGCTCATCACCCTCGGCACCGCCAACTACGAGGCGGTCATGCCGCAGCTCATCGAGAAGCTGGAACGGCTCGGCTGCCCGCGGCCCATCGTCGGGCTGGTCGTCCCGGCCGGGTACGCGTTCAACTCCGACGGCGTCTGCCTCTACATGGGGTTCGCGGGCCTCTACATCGCGCAGGCCTTCGACATCAGCATGTCGATCTGGCAGCAGCTCGGCCTGCTCGCGGTCTTCCTCATCACGTCCAAGGGCGGCGCGGGCATCGCCGGGGCGGGCTTCGTCCTGCTCGCCGCCAGCCTGTCCACCACCGGCGCCATCCCGATCGCCGGAATCATGCTGATCTTCGGCGTGGACCGTTTCCTGTCCATGATGCGCGGCCTCGTGAGCCTGTGCGGACAGATGCTGGCCAGCATCGTCGTCAGCAAATGGGAGGGCGTCTTCGACCGCGACCGCGCCCGCCTCATCCTCGCCGGAGGCACCCCACCCGACACCCCCGCGCCCCCCGAGCCGCTCCCAGCCACCACAGCCGACGCCCGCGCGTGACCGGCCGCCTGGACGGCCGCGTGACTGAACGCCTGGACGGCAGGGCCGCCGGACGCCTCGACGGCAGGGCCGTCATCGTCACCGGCGCCGGAAGCGTCGGTCCCGGCTGGGGCAACGGCCGCGCCACCACGGTCGTCTTCGCCGCCGAGGGCGCCCGGGTCCTCGCCGTCGACCGGGATCCCGAGGCCCTCGCCCGCACCCTGGACCTCGTCGGCGAGAACGGGGGAGAGGCCGTCGCGCACGAGTGCGACGTCACCGACGGCGACGCGGTCCGCGCCATGGTCGAGGCGTGCCGCGCGTCCTTCGGCCGGGTGGACGTCCTGGTCAACAACGTCGGCGGATCCCACCCCGGCGGCCCCGCCGAGCTGGACGAGCAGACCTGGCATGCCCAACTCGACGCCAACCTCACGACCGCCTTCCTGGCGTGCAAACACGTCATCCCCGTCATGCGCGAACAGGGCTCCGGAGCCATCGTGAACGTCGCCTCGACGTCCGGTATCCGCTACACCGGCTCGCCGCAGGCGGCCTATGCGGCGGCGAAGGCGGGTGTCGTGCAGCTCTCCCGCGTCACGGCCGTCCAGCACGCCGCGGACGGAATCCGCGTGAACACCGTCATCCCCGGACAACTGCACACCCCGTTGGTCGAGGCGCGCCTAGCCGGACAGCGCGCGGACGGCGACATCGAGGAACTGCTCCGCCAACGCCAGCGCCGCATCCCGCTCGGCTTCATGGGCGACGGCCGCGACACCGCCTACGCCGCCCTGTTCCTCGCGTCCGACGAGGCCCGTTTCATCACCGGGACGGAACTGATCGTCGACGGCGGCATGACCGCCCGCTGCGACTGATCACCCCTCGGCCCGCGCGCGATCGTCCCGCCCCATTCTCGGTAGGGCATCTGTTCATCCGGGTTGCGGGTGGGTGGCGTGGGTGTGGCCGGGAGTCGGCCGCCTGGGCCGGCGCGCCTGGTGAGGGCCGTTCATGTCCGGAAAAGTTATATTTCAATGGCTAATAGTGACGAACGATGTTGATCAGTTGAGGGCTTGCGAGAATGGTGGGACGGGTATAAGACGGGCGGTACAATTCGATTCCTCGTCTCCGGAGTGCAGATGCGTTCCCTCCGCCCCTGTCTGGTCGCCTTCGGCGCGGCGAGTCTCGCCGCCGGTTCCCTGGTCTGGCCCGTGTCCGCGTCGGCGGCCGAGACCAACTACGTCGCCCTCGGCGATTCCTACTCGTCCGGGACGGGGGCCGGAGACTACGACCCCGCCAGCGGGTCGTGCACGCGTAGCGCCAACGCCTACCCGAAGTTGTGGGCGGCGGCGCACAAGACCTCGTCGTTCAAGTTCGTGGCCTGTTCGGGCGCGACGACCGCGACCGTCACCAGCGGGCAGCTCGGCGCGCTGAGTTCGTCCACGACGCTCGTCAGCATTTCGGTCGGCGGGAATGACGCCGGGTTCGCGTCCGTCATGCAGACCTGTGTGCTGAAGTCGACGTCGAGTTGTCAGAGCGCGGTGGCGCAGGCCGAGACGTTCATGAAGAACACGCTGCCAGGGCGTCTCGACTCCATCTACGGCAAGATCCGCGCGAAGGCGCCCTCGGCCCGGGTCGTCGTGCTCGGGTATCCACGGCTCTACAAGATCGTCGACGTGTGCGTGGGGCTCGACAACACCAAGCGCACGGTGCTCAACCGCGCCTCCGACACGCTGGCCGGGGTGACCGCCCAGGCGGTGAGCCGCGCCGGGTTCACCTGGTCGGACGTCCGGGACGAGTTCTCCGGGCACGAGCTGTGCTCCGGCGACGACTGGCTCAACTCCGTCACGATCCCGTTCGAGTCGTCCTACCACCCGACCGCGCGCGGCCACCAGCTCGGCTACCTGCCCGCGTTGACCGGCTCCGCGCGGGCCGCCGTGTCCCAGGACGCGTAGAGATCCGCAGCTTAAAGATCTACAATGTAAAGGTCATTGGCGGCGGAGCGTGCGGCAGGTCAGCACGCCCACCGGGACGGGCGCCCAGAACGTCACCGCGCGGAACAGCAGGACGGCGTGCAGGGCGGGCCCGGCCGGGACGTCGAGGGCGGTGAGCGCGGCGGCCAGCGCCGCCTCGGTCGAGCCGATGCCGCCCGGGGAGGGTACGGCGGCCGCCGCCGCGGCGCCCACCAGGTAGGCGGTGACCAGTGCGAGGACGTCCGTCGGGCCCACGCGTGTTCCGGGTACGGCGTAGACGGAGAGCGCGAAGGCCAGCGCGAGCGCGAGGGTCGTCGCGGCCGACGCGGTCAGCGTGGTCGCCAGGTCGCGGGGGCGGCGGCACAGGTCGGTGAGGCCCTCGGCGGCCCGTCCCAGCGCGGCGGAACGGGCGGCGCGGCGGGCCCACAACGCGGCGGCGGGCAGCAGCACGCCGCCCGCGAGGAGCAGCGGGACGGGCGGGACGAGCCCCACGGCGTTGGTGGCGTGCCGTCCGAGCGCGTCCAGGACGCGGCCGTCGCCGCCGCCGAGGCCGAGCGCGGCGGCGAGCAGCAGCAGGTCGGCGGGGACGCCCGCGACGTGCAGGACGGCGACCGCGACCACGGCGCGGGGGAGCGGCAGGCCACGGCAGACGAGGTAGCGGGTGTTGACGGCCACCGCCCCGAGCCCGCCGGGCGTGACGCGGTTGGCGGCCGCGGCGGTGCACTGCGCCAGCGTCGTCCGGTACAGCGGGATCGGATGCCCGGACACGGCGCGAAGCGCGACCGCCGAGAAGACGAAGTGCAGCACCGACAGCGCGACCAGCGCGGGCAGGAACGCCCAGCGCACGCGGGTGAACGTCGCCGCGGCCCCGTCGGTCAGCGCGACGGCCACTGTGGCGGCGGTGAGCAGAATTCCGAGAACGACCCAGCGGGCCCGGTGGGCCCGCTGTAGCGGGGAAGGCGGCGCGGCGCTTCCGCCGAACCCTGGGAGGTCGGCGGGCGCCGCGCGTTCAGCGCCGGCGGCGATCGGCTCCACTCCTCAGTGATCGGCTACTTGTCTGAAGCGTATGCGACGGCCGGGCTTGCGCGACGCGAACGATGGAGGACGTTCGAGTCTCGCGCTCGCCCCGGTCCGAAGGGCATCGCGACGCGGGAGAGGCGTCGAAGGTTTTCTTGCCCGGCCGTGTTTTTTGGTCCGCGCCTTAGATTGATTTCACACTATGATTAGGGGCCGCTACGGGAAGTGACGGTCGGCTTGGCCGAGGATTGCATGACCGGGGGAGAGTGGGACCATGACCAGCGCTCACCAGCGGCTCGGCGAACGCATCAAGGAATTGCGGGGAGGCGGAGGCGGTCGCCGCGGGCGGCGTGTCTGGCCCGCGCGGACCTCCGGTGGCCGGGCGATCGTGTTGACCTGTAGCGACTATCTCGGGATCGCCGAGCATCCGGCGATCACCGACGCGATGATCGCGGGGTTGCGGTCGGCGGCCGGTGCGGCCTGGTCGCCCGGCCCGTGCCTGACCGACGACCATCCGCAGATCGTGCTCGGCGCGGAGTTCGCGCGGCATCTGGGCGCCCGCGCCGGGGTGCTGTGCCCGTCCGGACGGGCGGCGAACATGGCGCTGATGCAGGTGATCACCGGCCCGGAGGTGCCCGTCTACCTGGACATCCTCGCGCACACGTCGCTGTGGGAGGGCGCGCGGGCGGCGGGCGCGGAGCCGGTGTGCTTCGGCCACAACGACCTCGGCCAGTTGCGCCGCCTGATCGGGGTGGGCGGCCCCGGAGTGATCGTCGTGGACGCCGTGTACAGCACCGACGGTTCGGTGGCGCCGCTGCGCGGGCTGGTCGAGGTCGCCGAGGAGCACGGGTGCCTGCTCGTCGTGGACGAGTCGCATTCGCTCGGCACGCACGGCGAACACGGCGAGGGTCTGGTCGCGGCGCTCGGGCTCACCGGGCGGGTCGACTTCCGCACCGCGAGCCTGACCAAGGCATTGCCCGGACGCGCCGGGCTGATCGCGTGCGACCGTCCGGGTTTCGCGGACTACTTCGCCCGGACCGCGCTGCCCGCCGTGTTCGGTTCGACGCTGTTGCCGCACGACATCGCAGGTCTCGCGGCGGCGTTGAAGGTCGTCCGGGACGAGAACCGGCGCCGCGCCCGGCTGCGCGCCGTCACCCGGCGGCTGCGGGGTGGGCTGGCCGACCTCGGATACCGGCTGGTGGAGGCCGACACGGCGATCATCGCGATGGAGACGGGCTCGGAGTCCGACGCGGCGTCGCTGCGCGACCGGCTGGCCTCCCGTGGGATCTACAGCGCGGCGCTGTTCCCGCCGACGGCGTCGGTGGGGCGGACGCTGGTGCGCCTGTCGGCTCACGCGGGCCTCACCGACGGTGACGTCCGCCGGGTCATCGGGACGTTCGCCCAGGTCGGTGAGCCGAGACCGCGCGCGGGCGCCGGGGTCACGCGGTCATCTCCTCGGCGAGCGCGGCGGTGAAGGCGTCCACGTCGCCCTCGGTGGTGTCGAACGAGCACACCCAGCGGACCTCGCCGGTCCGCTCGTCCCACGTGTAGAACGGGAACCGTTTGCGCAGCCGGTCGGCCGCCGCGTGCGGGATGACCGCGAACACGTTGTTGGCGTCGACGGACTGGGTGATCTGGACGCCGGGCACGGCGCGGGCGGCGGCGGCGAGGCGGCGGGCCATGGCGTTGGCGTGAGTGGCGTTGCGCAGCCACAGGTCGCCGTCGAGCAGCGCGACGAGTTGGGCGGACACGTACCGCATCTTTGACGCCAGTTGCGTGCTCGACTTGCGCAGGTACTCGACGCCCTCGGCCGCGTCGGGGTTGAGGACGACGATCGCCTCGCCGAGCAGCAGCCCGTTCTTGGTGCCGCCGAACGACAGCACGTCGACGCCCGCGTCGGTGGTGAGGGCGCGCAGCGGCAGGCCGAGGGACGCGGCGGCGTTGGCGATCCGCGCGCCGTCCATGTGGACGGTCATGCCGCGTTCGTGGGCCGCCGCCGTGACGGCCGAGGTCTCGGCCGGGGTGTAGACGGTGCCGAGTTCGGTGCACTGCGAGATGGAGACGACGGCGGGTTGCCGCCGGTGGACGTCGCCGAACCCGGTGGCGTGGGCCGCCACCAGGTCGGCGGTCAGCTTGCCGTCCGGTGCGGGCGCCGTGGCGAGCTTCAGGCCCGCGATCTTCTCGGCGGCGCCGCACTCGTTGGTGTTGATGTGCGCCGACTCCGGGCAGATGACCGAACTCCACCGACCCGTCATGGCCTGCAACGACACGACGTTCGCGCCCGTCCCGTTGAACATCGGGAACACCTGTGCCCGCGCGCCGAAGTGGCGCCGGACGACGTCGCGGAGCCGGGCGGTGACCGCGTCGTCGCCGTAGGCGGGCTGGTGCCCGTCGTTGACGGCGGCGAGCGCCGCGAGGACGTCGGGGTGGACGCTCGCCTGGTTGTCGCTGGCGAACCCCCGCGCGGCGGGCAGGGGCGCGATGTCGCTGCTCGGTGCGGTCGTCACGTCGGTGTTGGCTTCGGTCGGGGGCTGCGTCATGCGTCCATTCTCTGGTGCGTCCGGCCGGGCCCATTCACAGACACGGTCACGGGCACAGTCACGGGTACGGTCACGCGGGACGGTCGGTGACGTTCTGGACCGGCGCGGGCGCGGCGTCGGCCGGGGGCTCGGCGGCGCGCAGCGCCATCCGGGAGCGCATCGCGTCGAGGTCGTCGCCGAGCCGGGCCATGTTGGCCTGGAGGTCGCGCCACAGCCCGGTCCGCTGCTCCAGCTGCGCGAGCTTGGTGCGCAGGTCGCCGATGCGCCGCTCGGCGACCTCCAGCCGGGTGTGGTTCCCGGCGGTGTCGCGGCCGGTGCGGACCAGGCTGGTGGCGACGGCGGCCAGGTCGCGTTCGGTGTCGTCCATCCGTTCGTCGATGCGCGGCAGCAGCCGGTCGTTGAGCTGGCCGACGAGGGAGTCGAGTTCGGCGCGGAGCCCCCGCAGCTCGGTGTCCTGACCGCGGACGGTCTCCTCTAGAATCGCGAGGCGCTCGCTGATGGAGGGGAGGAGGCGGCCGAGCTCCGCCGACCGTTCCAGATCCCGCCCGAGTCTGACGAGAAGGCCGACGCCTTCGCGCAGCTGACGCTCCGCCTCGGCGGCGGCGCGGCGGACGAGACCCAGGATCACGGTCATGGCGCTCCCTCCAGGGGACGGTCCGAATGGAATCTCCTTAAACTCTAGGCGAACCGCGGTCGAACATTTTGTGGACTCGCGGTTATTTCGGTGATCGAACCTGGCGCCCGGCGTCCCCTCCGGCGTCCACCGGGCGATGTGTCGCGCGGCACGCGCACAGCCCGCGGCGAACGATGAGCCAGGCGCGTTCCGCGGTGTAGTCCTTGCGGTTCAGCGCCGGACGGACGCGGTGACAGGTCAGGCAGAGCATCGTTGTTCGTCCTCCCCGTGTCGCCGGAAAGCGACGGCCTGGCCCGGCGTCCCGCGCGCTCCCCCCGGGGGTTCGCGCGGGACGCCGGGACCCCCTTGCCGGCCCCCTTGCTCCCAGCGGTGGTTACCGTAGGCCGCCGGAGGTTGCATGCACGTTGCGTTCGTTCGGTCACTGTGCGTGCCGGATGCGGACGGCGCCGATTCCCCGGAAGCGGTTGCGGCGCCGCGCGGATGGGCCGATCCTCGGACGGGCCGGGGGTGCTGTCGGGGGGAAGGAGCACTGGTGGTGTGCGACCCGGTGGCCGTCCGGCCGCCGATCATCGAGTCATGGCGGCGTTCCAGGGACGCGGGCGTGGACGCGCGCGTCGCGGCGGCGCCGCTGGAGTTCGACCGCGACGTCCTCGCCGACGCGCGCGTGGACCATCCGCTGGGCCCGCACCGGGCCCAGCTGGAGGGCCTGCTGCGGCATGTCGCCGACGAGACCGGCCATCTGATGGTGATCACCGACGAGGGCGGCCGGGTCCTGTGGCGGCAGTGCCCGTCGGTGGTGCGCCGCGCCGCCGACGCGGTCGGGTTGGCCGAGGGTTGCCGCTGGTCCGAGGACACGGTCGGGACCAACGGGATCGGTACCGCGCTCGCGACCGGGCGGCCCCAGTACGTGTACGCGGCCGAGCACGTCGCGCACGTCCTGCACGGCTGGTCGTGCGCGGGCGCCCCGGTGACCGACCCCGACTCGGGGCTGGTGATCGGCTGTATCGACGTCAGCGCGGCCGCGCCGTCGTTGCATCCGTCGACGGTCGCGCTGGTCTGCGCGGCGGCGCGGCTGGCCGAGTCGCGGTTGGAGAACGAGATGCGGCAGCGGGACGAGCGGTTGCGGGAGCGGTTGTTACCGCATCTGCGGCAGGCGCGGGTGGCGGGCGTGCTGGTCACCGCGACGGGACGGATCGTGGGTGCCGGGCCCGGCGAGCCGGATCTGGCCGGGTGGCGGGGGCGGCGGGTCCGCGTCCCCGAGTGCGGCCGGATGATCACGCTGCCGGACGGCCGTACCGCCGTCGCCGAGTCGCTCGGTGAGGCGTTCCTGTTGCGGTTGCCGGGCCGGGTCCGTCCCCAGAAGGGCGGCCGCGCGCCGCGTTCGGGGGCGCCACGGACCGCCCAGGCCGCGCCGCCTTCCGGGGCGGGGCCGCTGCTGTCGTTGACGTTCCTCGGCGACGGCCGCCCGCACGCGAGGCTGGACGGCGCGCCGCTGCCGCTGTCGTTGCGGCACGCCGAGATCCTCGCGCTGCTCGCGCTGCATCCGCGCGGCCTGACCGGCGACCGGCTGGCGCTGTACCTGTACGGGGAGGAGGGCAGCGCCGCGACCGTCCGGCCCGAGATCCACCGGCTCCGCCAGCAGCTCGGCGGGCTGGTGCGGGCGCGTCCCTACCGGTTCGGCGGCGTGGTCGAGGCCGACTTCCTGACCGTCCGGCGGCTGCTGGACGAGGGTGACGTCGGCGGCGCGGTACGGCTGTACACGGGGGAGTTGCTGCCGGGTTCGGACGCGCCCGCCATCCGCGCCGAACGCGACGAGCTCGCGGTGCGGATCCGGCGGCAGGCGCTCGACCGGGGCGGCGTCGACGCGCTGTGGGCGTACGCGCAGACCGAGCCGGGCCGCGCCGACCTGGAGGCGCTGGAGCGGTTGCGCGCGCTCCTCCCGGCGGGTGATCCGCGGTTGGGGGCGGTCGCGTCCCGCAGCGACCGGCTGCTGAACGGTGACCTGTAGCAGTTCGGGCGGCGGCTAGCGGTTCAGGGGACGCGGGGCGCGACGACGCCCGCGTCGGTCAGGTGGGCGCTGTCGTTGTAGCTGACGGCGCGCAGGCCGGATCCGTCCCGCCGCCACCGGCTCACCGACGCGTTCCCGACGGGCGTCTTCTCGATCTCCAGGATCTCCCGTTCGGACAGGCCCTCCACCAGGTAGCGGGTCACGACGACGATCGCGTCGTGCGTGACGACCAGCACCCGCTCGTCCGGGGCGTCGGCCTCCAGGTCGCGGTAGAAGCTGCGCAGCCGCAGCGCCAGGTCGGCCCAGGACTCGCCGCCGGGCGGCCGGTAGTAGAACTTGCCGAGGCCGCGCATCCGCTCGGCCTCGGCGGGGAACCGGCGGCGGACGCCGAGTCCGGTGAGGCCCTGCAACGGGCCCTGCTCGCGGTCGCGGATCCGTTCGTCGACGAGGAGCCGCAACCCGCCGGGGTCCTGCGGCGCCGCGTACGGGGTCTGCGCGAGCGCGATCCGCGCGGTGTCGAGGGTGCGCAGGTAGGGGGACGCGATGACCCGCGTGGGGCGTTCGTCGGCGGGGAGTGCGGCGAGCCACCGGCCGAGCTTGGCGGCTTGGACGCGGCCGGTGTCGGAGAGGGGGATGTCGGCGTCGCGTTCGGTGATGCCCGCCTCTTCGGCGTCGGTGCCGATCGTCGCCGCGTAGGCGAGGTTGCCGGTGCTCTCGCCGTGCCGGGTCAGGTTGAGCCATCGCAGTGCCTTCACCCCCGCCATGCTGCCACGGAGCGCCCGGCGCCGGGCTCTACAGCCCGTAGTACTCTTTTGTCCGTGACGGATGTTCTGTCCACCGTGATCATCGTGGTGGCGCTGCTGCTCGCCGCCTACGCGGTCGTGACGATGGTCCGCAACCGCGCGATGGACGCCGGGCATCTGGTCGTCCTCGGGGTCCTGGAGGTCCTGCTGATCGCGCAGGCGGTCGTCGGGTTCGTGAAGCTCTCCGGCGACGGCGGCCCGGACAGCACGGCCACGTTCGTCGGCTATCTGGTCGGCATCCTGCTCATCCCCGCCGCGGGCGCCGGATGGGGGCTGATGGAACGCACCCGGTGGGGGTCGGCCGTGCTCGTCGTCGCCGGGATCGCCGTCGCGGTCATGGTCGTCAGGCTCGGGCAGCTCTGGGACGGTACGAGTGTCTGACTCGAAGTACGGCGGGGCCCGTGCGGACGACGGCGCCCGCGCCGGCGCCGAGACCCGCACGGGCGGCGCGTCCCGCCGCGGCACCGGAAGCGGCCCCGGACGGCTGCTCGTCGCCGTCTACGCGGTGTTCGCGCTGGCCGCCGGTGCGCGGGCGGGAGTACAGATCGCCACCAGGTTCTCCGACGCGCCACTGGCCTACGCCCTGTCGGCGTTCGCCGCGGCCGTCTACGTCCTGGCGACGGTCGCGCTGGCCCGCGGCGGCCGGACGTCGTTCCGGGTCGCCGTGGCCGCCTGCTCCACCGAACTGGCGGGCGTGCTCGTCGTCGGGACGCTGAGCGTCGCCGACTCCGGCGCGTTTCCCGACGAGACCGTCTGGTCCGGGTACGGGCGCGGTTATGGTTTCGTCCCGTTGGTGCTGCCGGTCGTGGGCCTGCTTTGGTTGCGCCGCACCGCCCGCTCGGGTGGCGGGCCCGAAACGGGCGGTGGGCGCCCTGTGGGCGGCGGCGAGTGAGTCCTCCGGCCACAGGTGTCGGGTGGTGCCCGGGTCGGCGGTCATGACGTGTTTCGGAGTCATGCCGCTGCGGCGGGCGGGGTGAGGCGGCCCCCGATGGGGAGGGTCCGCACGGCGGCTCTGGTGATCGCCTCGATCTCGTCGGGGGAGTAGTCGGCGGACGGGTTGCGGCGCATCCAGCGGACGAGCCGCAGGGGTTGCGCGAACACGATGCCGTCGGCGGTGAACGGCGTCCGGACGAGCCTGCCGCCGTGCACGGCCAGCACCGGCCGCACCTTCACGGGCACCTCCGCGACCCGTGAGATCAGCTCGGCGGTGGCGTCGGCCCGCGCGGTCAGCTCGCCCACCAGCTTCGACTGCGTCCGCCCGTCGATGAACAGGCGGTCACCGTGGTGGGAGACCTCCGCGTCGGGTTGCCAGGCCTCGTTGTGCACCAGCCACACACCGCCCGGCCCGACCACGAGTTCGTCGGCAGACCCGTGGCCCGGGACCAGCCGTCCGTACAGCACCCGGTGTCCGCGCCGCTCCAGCGTGAGGCGCAGCACCCGGCTCATCTGTTCCTCGCCGCGCAGGCCGCGCCGCCACACGCGGGACGCGCGATAGGTGCGCCAATGGACGAACGTGTCCGCGGACGCCACCAACGCGGCCATCACGATTCCGAATATGGCGTTGACCAGCAGCCCGCACAACAGAAGCGTCGCGCCGGACAGAATTGCGCGGGTCCGCAATCTCCCTTTTCGGCCGCGCTGCCAGAGATCCTCGTATACCGCCTGCGGTGAACCTCCGGTGAACGCGGCCCGGTCCCTCAGGTAGATGGAGCTGCCGATCATGACGAACCTTCCCAGCACCCTGCGATGACGTCATCATTATGGGGATAGGGTGGGGAATGGCGCCACACTTTGCAAGGTGACGTAAATCAAACGGAGAAGCAACTTCTGGGCTGGAAAGCATTGCCGACCTGGACTTTTGGCAGGGTTGAAGGCCGCGATCCGGGGAAAGATTTCAGATAGGCCGCCTTGAATGGCTGAAAAGCGCGATGCAACTATCACTGCAAGGCGCATGGCCTTTTTCGTTCGGGTGGCTTTTCTCGCATGAGCGGTCACACAGCGGAACGTTCCTGACGGTCCGTCAGGACGGCCCGGCGCCGTCCGGGCGGGAGCCGATGAGGGCCTCGATGCCGTCCAGAACGCGGGCCAGGCCGAACTCGAACGCGCGGCTGGGCGCGGCGGGCGCGTTGTACTCCATCCCGGCGGCGGTCCCGACGCGGCTGCCGATCGGGTAGTCGTCCTCGTTCACGAACGTCGCCAGGGCGGGCCCGACGGCCTCCCACCACTGGGCGTCGCTGATGCCGCTGCGCCGCTCGGCCTCGGCGGCGCCGACGGACGCGCGGGCGGCGCTCTCGGCGAAGCCGGTGACGAGCGCGACGACCGAGTCCATCTCCAGGTCGGTGAGGCCGACGCCCTCCACGGCGCGCAGCTCGTTCTCGTACTTGGCGATGGTGTTCGGGCCCATCGGCGGGCGTGCCAGCGTCACGCGCAGCAGCCACGGGTGGCGGTGGTACAGGTCCCAGCCGTCGCGGGCGACGTGCTCCAGCCGGGCGCGCCAGGTGTCGCCGGACGCCGCCGTCAGCTCGCCGAACGCGCGGTCGACCATCACGTCGATCAGCTCGGCCTTGCCGGGCACATAGGTGTAGATCGACATGGGGGAGACGCCCAGTTCGTCGGCGATGCGGCGCATCGACAGCGCCTCCAGCCCCTCGGCGTCGGCGAGCGCGATCGCGGCGCGCACGATCTCCTCGGCGGTCAGCCGCGGCTTCGGCCCGCGCTTCGGGCGGTCCCGCACGCCCCACAGCAACTCCAGGCTGCGCTTCGGGTCGCCGCCCCCGCTGTACTCGGTCGTCACGGGACCGATCCTCTCAGGGATGAAACTCTGTACGACGTACGTTATATTGTCCGCGACCCTAAGTCCGTACACCGTACATAGTTTGGAGGACGGGTGACGCGACCATCGTTCGCGGTCCTGGTGGAGGGACTGCGCAAGCGTTACGGCGACACCGCCGCCCTCGACGGTCTGGACCTGCGCGTGCCCGCGGGCACCGTGCACGGCCTGCTCGGGCCGAACGGGGCGGGAAAGACGACCGCCGTCCGGGTGCTGACCACGCTGACCCGGCCGGACGCGGGCACGGCCCGCGTCGCCGGGCACGACGTGCTGCGGGAGGCGGCCGAGGTGCGCCGCGCGATCGGGCTCGTCGGGCAGTACGCCGCCGTCGACGAGGTGCTCGGCGGCCGCCAGAACCTCGTCATGTTCGGCCGCCTCTACCATCTCGGCGCGCGGGAGGCGCGGCGGCGGGCGGACGAGCTGCTCGACCGCTTCCGGCTCGCCGACGCCGCCGACCGGCCCGCCGGGGAGTACTCCGGCGGCATGCGGCGCCGCCTCGACCTGGCCGCGTCCATGATCCTCGCGCCGCCGGTGCTGTTCCTGGACGAGCCCACCACCGGCCTCGATCCGCGCGCGCGGATCGAGGTGTGGGACGCGATCCGCGCCCTGGTCGACGGCGGCACGACCGTCCTGCTCACCACCCAGTACCTGGAGGAGGCCGACCGGCTCGCCGAGGGCGTGTCGGTGATCGACCACGGCCGCGTCATCGCCGAGGGCGCCCCCGACGAGCTGAAGGCGCGGCTCGGCGGCGACCGCGTCGAGGTCGTCCTGGACGATCCCGCCGCGCTCGGCGCCGCCGCCGCGATCCTGCGCCGGGTCGCCTCCGGCGAGGTCGACGTGGACGCCGACGCCCTGCGGCTCGGCGCGCCGGTGTCGGGACGGGCCGCCGCGCTCACCGACGCCGTCCGGGCGCTGGACGAGGCGGGCGTGCGGGCCGCCGACATCGCCCTGCGCCGCCCCACCCTGGACGAGGTGTTCCTGCACCTCACCGAGAACGGTGAGCCCGAGAACAGCGAGATGGAGGAGGCGCGTTCGTGAGCGTGCAGACGTTGCGCTGGGCCGTCGCCGACGGCCGGACCCTGACCGGGCGGGCCCTCGCCCACTGGGCCCGCAAGCCGGGCGAGATGGCCGTCGCGCTGCTGTTCCCGGTGATGGTCGTGCTGATGATGGGCTACCTGTTCGGCGGGCAGATGGAGGTGCCCGGCGGCGGCGACTACCGGGAGTTCCTCGTCCCCGGCATGTTCGCGCTGACGATGGTGTTCGGCGTCGAGACGACGTTCGCCGCCGTCGCGACCGACGCCGCCAAGGGCGTGACGGACCGGTTCCGCGCGATGCCGATGTCCGCCTCCGCCGTCGTGGTCGGACGCGCCGTCGCCGACATGCTCCACTCGGTCGTCGTGCTGGCCGTGATGGCGGTGTGCGGCGTGCTGATCGGCTGGGGCGTCCACGACGGCGCGGGCCCGGCTGCCGCCGCGTTCGGGCTGCTGCTGCTCCTGCGGTTCTCGCTGGTGTGGCTCGGCGTGTACCTCGGCCTGGTCGCCAAGGGGCCGGAGTCGGTGGCGGTCGTCCAGGTGCTGGTGTGGCCCGTCGGGTTCCTGTCCAGCGCGATGGCGGCGCCGAGCACCATGCCGGGCTGGCTCGGCGCGATCGCCGAGTGGAACCCGATGTCCGCGACGGTCACCGCGTGCCGCGACCTGTTCGGCGACGGCCCGACCGGCGGATCGTGGGCCGCGCAGCACGGCGTGCTGATGGCGGTCGTGTGGCCGCTGCTGATCGCGGCGGTGTTCGCGCCGCTGTCGATCCGCCGCTACCGCGCTCTCGGCCGCTAGGGCAGGACGGCGGCGCGGTGGCGGGCCAATGCCAGCGCCGGGTAGCAGGCCGTGGGCATCGGCTCCGGGCCGTCCGGTCGCAGGGCGGCGCGGAGCCGGTGGCCCGCGGTCTCCGGGGCGTAGGGCTGGACGGTGCACAGCTCCGCCCGCATCGCCTGCCGCGCCGCCGCCATCAGCGCCGGGACGTCACCCACGAGCACGATCTCGACGGGCGCGCCGCCGGGGGACAGCCGCACGGCCAGCGCGTGCGGCCCCGCGTCCCGGTGGCGGAACTCGCAGATGAGGCGGTCGCCGTCCAGCGGGCCCTCCTGGATCAGCCACACCGGGCCGAGGACGACCTGGCCGAGCGCGCTCTCCCAGGGCGCGGCCGGGACGTCGCCGAGCCGGTCGGCCGCCCGTCCGGCCGCGCGGCGCCCCTCGGCGGGGCCGATCGCGGCGAGCGCCCGCAGGAACGCCCGCGACCCCGGACCGCCGTCGGCCGCCAGGCAGGTGATCAGGTCGCCGAGCGCGGCGCGGCGGCCCTGGGCGTGCGGGGCGGCGGACTCCAGGTCGCCGAGCCGCGCGGACGTCCACGCCTCCGCCTCCAGCGGCCCCGGCAGCGACGGCAGCGCCGCCGCCTCCCGGACGTAGGCCGCGTACACCGCGCGCAGGCCCGGCAGCATCAGCTCCGGACCGGCGGCGGAACGGCTGGTAGGGCTCATCGCCCCAGCGTAGGAGACGCGGGAAGCGGCGCGTCCCGCGGCCGGTGCGGCCGGGCCGGGGACGCGCCGCCGGTTCGGGGGCCGGTCAGCCGGGGTCGGGGATGGTCAGTCGGGGTTGGGGATGGTCAGCAGCGTCCGGTTCCGGCCCGCCAGGCCGCCGGTCGTGCGGATCTCGAACCGGCTGATCTCCCGCGGCCGCAGCGCCGTCCCGCCCTGGAGCACCAGCTTCGGCTGGACGGAGCCGGGCAGCCCGTACCCGACGGCGGGCACGGCCCATCCGGCGACGGTGTGGGCGCGGCCGTCGCGGTCCACGGCGACCAGCTCGCATTCCTGCGGCCCGCCGACCCTGCTCAGTTCGAGCCCGATGCGGCTGCCCCACGCCTTGCCCTGCGTGGCGACCGTCCCGCTGACGCCGGTGCCCGCGTCGGACGCCGACATCCGGGTGCCGTCGCGCAGCAGCGCCGACGTCGCGGCGTCCGGCGGGGACGGCGCCGGGTCGCGGCCCGAGCCCAGCGTGACGCCGGTGCCGAGGGCGCCGCCGACCAG
This sequence comes from Actinomadura meridiana, assembly GCF_039537545.1. NCBI lineage: Bacteria > Bacillati > Actinomycetota > Actinomycetes > Streptosporangiales > Thermomonosporaceae > Actinomadura > Actinomadura meridiana. Next base: position 59,521 of record NZ_BAABAS010000029.1, on the reverse strand, counting down.
CACGACCCCGGCCGCGGCCGCCGCCAGTGCCAGCGCCGTGCGGTGCCGCCGCTCCCGCCGGGCCCGCTGCCGCAGCAGGTCGGACAGGACGGCGGGCTCGGGCGGCGCAGGCACGGCCGCCGCGTCCGCCGGTTCGGCGATCGGGCCGATGCCGTCCAGCGTCTCGGCGATGCCGCGCAGCTCGGCGAGCTCGGCGTTGCACGCCGCGCACCCCGGCAGGTGGTCCTCGAACGCGCGCCGGTCGGGCGGTTCCAGCAGGCCGAGGACGTAGGCGCCGACGTCGATGTGCAGCATGTCCGCGCTCATGGCGTCACGCCCCTTTCCTCCAGGGCGACGCGCAGCGCCCTGAGCGCGTAGTAGACCCGTGACTTCACGGTGCCGACGGGGATCCCGAGGTGCTTGGCGGCCTCGTTGACCGAGCGGTCCCGGAAGAAGGTCTCGTTGAGGACCTCGCGGTGGGCCGGGGAGAGCGCGAGGAGGGCTTCGGACACGACGACGGAGCGCAGCAGATCCTCCAACCCGTCGGGGACGCGCATGTTCTCCAGCGGGCCCTCGCCCGCCTCCTGCGGCCGGGCGTTCTTGCGGCGCTGGTCGTCGATGACGATCCGGCGGGCGACCGTCGCCAGCCACGGCAGCAGGGACGCCGCGTTCTCGTCGAGCTGGTGCGCGCTGCGCCAGGCGCGGATCATCGTCTCCTGCACGACGTCCTCGGCCCAGTGCCGGTCGCCGCCGGTGAGGCGCAGCACGAACGACAGCAGTGGCCGCCCGTACACGCGGTACAGCTCGTTCACGATCACCTGGTCGTCCACGCCGCCGGTGGGACGCGGGCCGCGGAACCAGCTCCACGGTCCTGCGGGACGTTCTCGGGCGGCCGACACGGCGGACGGTGATCTGTGGGCCATCGGGGGTCTCCGGCTGGGGCGGGGCGGACGGCGCCGTGCCCGTGGGGTCGGCGTCACGGTGCGGGGCTGAAGGGCAGTACGGGCTCCCCGCCACCGGAGGTTCAACGGGTGCCCGGACGGGACGCCCTTTCCGCCGACCCTTACTAGTTCGCCACCTTCTCCTTACCGGCGGCGCGGGCCGTGCACGGACCGCGTCGTAGTTGCGACGGTCAGCACGGGGAGCCCGTCACCACGGGTCCACGAGAGGGCAACGCTCACTCCACGCATTGGAGCGAATGCGGGCACCAAGCCCATTTGCCCACTTCAGGACCGAGGGGCGGGATCGGCACAGTGAACGGGAACGCGAACACACGACTCACCTACCGTCTGCTGGTGGCGGTGGACATCCAGGGGTACAGCAAGCGCGACACCCGCGAGCAGCTGCTCGCGCAGCGCGACCTGTGCGACGCGCTCGACGGCGCCGCGCACGCCGCGGGGCTGGACCGCGGCCGGTGGGACAAGCAGGTCGGCGGGGACGGGGAGCTCGCCACGCTGCCGGACGGGACCGACCCCGCCGCGGTCGCGGGCGACTTCGTCATCGGCCTCGCCGGTGCGCTCCGTGACCTGAACCGCGGGCCGGGCGGCGAGGCGCGGCGTCCGCTGCGGGTGCGGCTGTCGCTGCACCACGGCACGCTGACCGCCGGGCCGTTCGGTCCGGCGGGGGACGCGCCCATCGTCGTCCAGCGGCTGCTGGACGCCGCGCCGCTGCGCGCCCTGCTGCGCGGCGACGCGGACCGCGACCTGGCCTGCGTCGTGTCCGACTCGCTGTTCGAGGACGTCGTCCGGACCGGGTTCTGCGCGCTGCCGCCGGAAGCGTTCCAGCCCATCAAGGTCACCGCGAAGGGCACGGTGTTCCGCGGCCACATCCTCACCGGCCGCGCCGCCCGCCGCGCCGACAGCGCCGACAGGACCGACCGAACCGACGGGACGGGCGCCGGGGACGGCGGCGACGGCCGGGACGCCGAGCCCGCCGCCGACGTCCTCGACTTCCCCGCCCTCGCCGCCGGATAGTTCCGATCGCCTCCCGCCCCCGGGAAGCGATCGGGCCGGTGCGCGGTTGACGCCTGGAAAGCGGACCAGGGCGTGTTCAGGACGGAGGCCGACGATGGCGGACGAGACGGCGCTTGCGAAGCTGGTGGCGGGGCGGGACCTCGGGGTGCTGATCACCCTCAGACGGGACGGGCGGCCCCAGTCGTCCAACATCAACTACCACTACGACGAGGCCCGGCGGCTCGCCCGGATCTCGATCACCGCGGACCGGGCCAAGGCCCGCAACCTGGCCCGGGACCCGCGCGCCAGCCTGCACGTCAGCTCCGCCGACGGCTGGTCCTATGCGGTCGCCGAGGGCACCGCCGAGTTGTCGCCCGTCGCCGCCGAACCCGGCGACGCGACCGTCGAGGAACTCGTGGAGGTGTACCGCGACATCCGCGGCGACCACCCCGACTGGGACGAGTACCGCCGCGTCATGGTCGAGGACGGGCGTCTCGTCGTCCGCCTCACCGTCGAGCGGTTCTACGGGATCGTCCGCGGCTGACGGCCCGCCCCCGAAACCTCCGGGACGCGCTCAGGGGCCGCGTCCCGCGAGCCCCCCGCACCACGCGCCCACCGGTGAGTGCGGGGCCGGGGGCCGCGCGACCCCCCGCGCGACCCCCGGCGAAAAGGGTGCAGGCCGAGAGCACCCCGCAGTTCCCTCGGCCTGCACGACCACGGCCCCCCGTGTTTCCCCCGGTCCCTCCGTTTCCCCCGTGTTTCCCCCGTTTCCCCCGGTCCGTTCGCCCCGATCACACCGGATCGGGGCCGTACACCTCCCACAGTTCGCCCGCGAAGAACCGGCCGAACCTGAGCAGCGCCTCCGCGCCGTCCGGGCCCGACGTGCGGAACGTCGTGAGCTGCCGCGCGAAGTCGGTCAGCCGGATGTGGAGCACCCCCGCGCCGACCACCTCCGCGTCGCTCTCCCCGTCGGCGTCGACGTGACCGTCCAGCAGCCGCACGTACAGCGTGGAGGTGTCCGGCCAGATCCGCGTCGGCGGACCGTGCAGGACGTTCTTCACGCCGGTCAGCGTGCGGGCCCGGCCGTCGCCGTCGGTGTAGAACAGGCGGTACCGCATCAACCGCCTGTCCTCGCCGCCTCCCGCGCCCCCCGCGGGATCGACGAACAGGTTGAACGTGCCGCGCTCGACCCGGCGCCGGCCCCCGTGACCGGCGGCGTCGACCCAGCCCTCGGCGCGTGCCTCGTGGCCCGCCTCGCGGACGAACCGGTCGGTGTCGTCCGCCGTGATCGTCAGGCGGAACGACAGGCGGCGCCGCGCGTCGCCCTCCGCGCCGACCTCCGGGTCGGTCTCCCCGTAGGTGACGAACCCCTTCATCTCCTCGGTGAACCACAGCGACGTACGATCCGAGGCCACGGCGGACACCCCCCGACTTCCTCCGTGGCCCCCCGAAACCGGACCGTACGTCGCCGAGCCATTCGCGACCCCGTTCACGGAACCGTGCGCGGAACCATTGACGGAACCATTGATGGAACCACTGACGGAGCCGGTGACCGGCCCGTGCGCGGTCCCGTTCGCGGTCCCGTGTTCCGGGCCGTCGCCCGCCCCGTCCGGCGAGCCGGAGTCCCCGCCCGGCTCGGCCCCCGTGGCAGACGGGGCGGTGACGGCGGGGCCGCCCGCACCTCCTTGTGCGGACGCGTTCTCCAGCAACCGCGTGGCCAACCGGTCGGCCTGCGCGGCGATGGTGAGCGAGGGGTTCGGGCCCACCGGCCCCGGCATCGCCGCCCCGTCGGCGATATAGAGGCCAGGGAACCCGAACACCTCGCCGAAGGCGTCGCAGACGCCCTCGCCCGGGTGGGCGCCCATCGGGGCGCCGCCGAGAGGATGGACGGTGATGATGCGCTTGCGGAACCACATCGGGTTGTCGGCGTAGTCGGCGCCGAGCATGTCCGCGATGCCGCGCATCGTCTTGCGGACCCGGTTGAACAGGTCCTCGCTGGTCGCCGTCGTCCAGTCCGCCGACAACCGCCCGTCCCGGAGTAGCAGCCGCCCGTCGGGGGTGTCGCGGCCCATGCCGAGCAGCGGCAGCGAGCTGACCGTGAGGGCGCCGTCGCCGATGAGGTCCGACAGCTCCTTGGACAGGTTCGTGTCGGGCGCCTCACGGAACAGGGCGGTGAACCGGCCCCACAGGAACTTCATCGCGCGTTCGACGTCGTTCTCGACGTCGTAACCCTCGACGATCCAGTCGGTGAACCCGGGGTAGCCGCCGTCCTGGATGTAGGCGCCGGGGCCCGCGCCGGGCACGCCGTCCAGGTCGTCGGGCAACCGGATCGCCGTGGTGATCACCGGGCCCCTGCTGGCGTTCAGCGGACGGACCCGGTTGCGGTCGGTGGCCCGCAGCAGGAACGTCAGCAGGTCGCCGTTGCCGCTGAACCGGCTGCCGAGCGCGTCGCTGAGCCCCGGGAACGCGTCCCGCGACTTCAGCAGCAGGAACGTCGTGCCGTAGGTGCCCGCGCCCAGGATCAGCCGGTCGCAGGTGATCGTCCGGACGACCGGGCGGCGCCGCTTCTTCAACGTCACGCCCGCCGAGCGCGGCGGGACGTCGTGGTGGACGTAGTCGACCTCGTATCCGCCGCCGGGCCGGGGCCGCAGCGCCTTCACCTCGTGCGACGTGCGGATGTCGGCGCCCCGGTGCGCCGCGGCCGACAGGTAGGTGTGGTCGAGGCTGTTCTTGGAGCCCTCGTTGCAGCCGATGTCGCACTCGCCGCACAACCGGCACGTCCGCCGGGGCACGCCGTGGATGTTGCGGTAGCCCGCGTCGGCGATCGGCAGGCTGAGCCCGGGTTCGCCGCCCGGCCGCGCGGCGAAGCTGACCGCGAGTGGCGGCAGCGTGCACTGGAGGCCGAGTTCGGCGGCCGCGTCCTGCATCGCGTGCGTCTTCGGCGTGTCGTCGAACGGGACCTGGTCGAGCGGGTACGGCGTCGCGCCCATCATCTTCTCGACCACGCCGTAGTGCGGGTCCAGGTCGGCGCGCGAGATCGGCCACGGGTCGTAGGAGCCGCCGGGGCCGTCGTTGACGAACCAGTTCTCGTCCTTGCGCAGCAGCACGTTCGCGTAGATCAGGGAGCCGCCGCCGAGGCCCGCGGACACGACCGAGTCGCAGCCCTTGAAGCTCCACACGTCGAACATCCCGTAGAGCCCGGCGTCCGGATCCCAGAACGCGCGCCCCATCTCTGAGGGGGAGCGGGGGAACGTGCCCGGCGGGTAGGGCTGCCCGCGTTCCATCAGGACGACCGACAGCCCGGCGTCCGCCAGCCGGTACGCGGACACGGACCCGCCGAACCCGGACCCGACCACCACCGCGTCGACGTGCTCGCGCGCGGCGCCGTCCCTCATGTCGTCACCCATCGAACCGACCCCTCCGCTGCCTTTCCTTCCGCTTCACCGCCGGAACCGCCGCCGCGCTCATGAGCTGTGGCGTTTCAGGAAGTCGACGACCAGCGGGTAGACGTCGATGTGGGAGTCCTTGCCGATGATCGGATCCAGGTGCCCGTAGCCGGGGAGGACGGCCAGCTCGTGGCGTCCGGGCGCGGCCTTCTCCAGGATCTTGTGCAAATGGACGTTCGAGTCGGTGAAGACGCGGTTGTTGCCCGGCGCGAGCAGCAGCAGGGACGTCTCGACGTCCGCCGCGTTCGTGAGGTAGTTCTCGGGCAGGGCCGCGTACCGGCGGTCGTTGGGCGCGAACTTCACCGAGTGCCCGGCTTTGACCATCTTGCGGACGTGCCGGTAGTAGTTCATCGCGGACGCGCCGCAAATGTCGGCGACGCGCGCGTGCGTCTCGGGCAGCAGGTTGTCGTGCTCGTACATCGCGGGCCTGCCCGCCCCCCACTGGAAGCTCTGCATGTGGCAGGCGCGGACGTCGCACTCGCGGTGGAACATCGACACGCCCCGCGACGTCATCCAGGCGCGGGTGAAGCGCGGCGCGTGCCCGAACCTCGGGTCCAGGAACGGTAGCCCGACGACGTATTCGAGCATCCAGGTGCCGAGGCCGAGCTTGAACCTCGACCACTTCGGGACCCGGGGCGTCAGCGAGACGCTGTTGCAGGTCAGGGTGGTGATGCCGGAGATGGTCCCGGCGAACACGGCCATCGAGAACGACACGGCGCCCAGGCAGTGCGAGAAGACGTGCAGCTTGCGGTCGCCGATGTGCTTGCGCAGCTCCGCCAGCGCGGGCGGGAAGTCGTACAGGGCGATGTCGTCCAGGGTGTAGCGGTGCGTCTCGGTGTCGTACGGGTAGCGTCCGCTCATCCGGAAGTCGAGCGTCCAGACGTCGGTGAACCCGTTGTCGAGCAGGTGGGACGCCAGGTTCGGGATCTCCGGCATGATGTACAGGTCGCTGGAGGACGTGAGCCCGTGCAGGAGCAGGACGACGTTGTCGCTCTCCTCGCGCAGGAACCGGGTCAGCGTCAGCCCGAGGCCGTCCTCGGTCGTGACCGGATATGTCGAAATGTCCGCGTCATGCACGCCGCTAAGCGTGAACCGGGGGATCACTCGATCCATGTCTGGCCACCTCCAAATCCCGCAACGATGATGCTGTGACCCGGCGTTTCGGGGCATCGTGGTAAACCCGTACTTCTGCCCCGGAACCCGATCAGCAGGAGGAGAGCGCATCGCGGCGATGTCCGTTACTACTGTGATGATCCCCGTTGAGCGGAAGTTCGGGAACCCCGAATCGGGACGTCAGTCGCTGCCCGGTCCGCCCGGGTCCGGCGCGGCGCGGGTGAGGGCGTTCACCACGCCGACCCGCGAGCTCACCCCGAACTTGGCGAAGATGTGCGACAGGTGCGTCTCGACCGTCCGGATGCTGACGAACAACCGCTCGGCGATCTGAGAGTTCGTACAGCCCTCGACGACCAGCGACGCGACCTCGTACTCGCGTTTGGACAGCCCGCCAGGGAGCTGGGAGTTCCGGCCGCCACGGCCACCCTTGGCCGGGACCCGCACGCCGAGCCTGCGCTGCTCGCGGACGACCTGGGCGTGCAGCGCCTTCGCCCCGCAGCTCGTGAAGATCTCGGCGGCCTGCCGCAGCTGCTCGCGGGCGGCGGCGCGGTCACCGGCCTCGGCGTGCGCCTGCCCGGCGCGCAGCCGGGCGCGGCCGACGTCGAGCAGATGGCCGGCCTCGGCCAGCGTCGTCGCCGCCGCGAGCGCCTCCCGCGCGGCCGCCTCCGCGTCGGTGGTCTGGAGGGCGTGCGCGCTTGCGAGCCGCGCGAGCGCGTTGTGCGCGTCCAGGCCGGGGATGACGAGTCGTTCGGCGCGCCGCACCCACCGGGCCGCCGCGTCGGCGCGGTCGCGTCCGGCCTCGACCCCGGCCATCATCTCGCTGACCGACAGCTGCGTGCGCTGGTCGAGCGGCCCGCTGACCGCGCGCTCGAACGCCTCGGCGGCCTCGTCGAGCCGGCCGAGCCCGATCAGCGCCGTGCCGTGCGCGTACCGGGCCATCGACCCCCACCACTCGCCGACGCCCGCGCCGACCTCGACGGCCTCCTCGGCCTGCCGCAGCGCGGAGTCGTTGTCGCCGGACCAGCCCGTCACCAGGCTCTGCTGGGTCAGCGCGAACACCAGCTGCTGCCCGGAGTCGAGCAGCCTGGCCTCCTCCACCGCCTCCTCGACGGCGGCGGCGGCCTCCTCCAGGCGGCCGAGCATCCCGTGCGCGCGGGCCAGGCCCGACATCAGGTTCGTGACGATGTACTGCTGCCCGGTCGCGCGGGCGATGGTGACCGCGCGCTGGAACCGTTCGGCCGCGTTCTGGAAGTGGCCCATGAACGACTCCGCCCAGCACAGCCAGGCGATCGCGTCCATCCATTCGGCCAGGTGCTCGTCGGGGGCGGCGTTGACCAGCCGATCGGCGGCATCCAGGTAGCGGACGGCGTCCTGGACGCGTCCGGCCGCCAGCGCGGGCATCGGGCGGACCGCCGCGACCGCCAGCTTCAGGCTGGGCTCCCAGTCGTCGGAGCTGTCGGGCATCAGGTCCAGCACGGCCTGCGCGGCGCGGAAGTCGATCCGCATCATCCGTTCCGCGACGAGCCGCATGCGCAGCGGGACGGCGGCCGGTGAGCGGGGGTCGGGCATGCGGCGCAGCTCGTCGAGCAGCAGCGCGCGCGCCTCGTGCGGACGGTCGAGCTGCCGTTCCATCAGCGCGGCGAGCCGGGCCGCGCGGGCGCGCCGCTCGTAGTCGTCGGGCGGGAGCATCCGCAGCACGTTCCGCGCGGTCTCGCGGCCCTCGATGAGGTGCCCGCCGACCGTCTGGACCTGCGCCAGCTCCATCATCAGCTCCAGCCGGGACGGCAGCGCCGGGTCGTCGGCGTCGTCGTCGTCCCTGGCGTCCACCGGGCCGGTCGTCGGCATCAGGCTGAGCGCGGCCTGCAACCAGTGCGCGGCGGTCGTCGGGGCCTGCGTGGCGAACGTGCGCGCGGCCTCGACCAGGGTGGCGATGGCGTCGCGGTCGCCGATCCGGCCCGACCGTTCCAGATGCCGGGCCCGCACCGCCGCCGGTGCGCCGACGCTGGTCAGGTAGGCGGCGATGCGGCCGTGCGCGGCCAGCCGCCAGCCCGCCGCCGCCGACCGGTACGCGGCGTGCCGGACGAGCGGATGCCGGAACCGGAACCGCTCGGCGCGCGGCCGCACGATGTCGCGGGCGACCAGCTCGTCCAGCGCGGCGAGGGCCTCCTGCTCGGTCACCTCCGCAGCCGCGGCCGCCAGCAGCGGGGTGAACTCGTCGGACGCGACCGCCGCGCTCTGCGCGATCAGTTGCGCCTGCGGGGACAGCCCGCTCAGCTCCAGTTGGAGCGCGGCGCGCACCGCCGGGGGCAGCTCGCCCTCGGCGTCGCCCGCCGCGACGGGCTCCCGCGTGCGGGCGAGGGCCTCCAGGTAGAAGGGGTTGCCGCCGCTCGCCCGGTACAGCTCGCGGCAGCGCGTCCCGCTGACGCCGGGGCCGAGCAGCTCGGTGACCTCGTCCTGGGTGAGCGGCCGCACCGGCAGCCGGTCGCCGCCGACGGCCTGGAGGGACGCCTGCACCAGCGCGGCCAGCCGGGGCGACGCCTGCGCGGGACGGTACGCGAGCGCGATCAGCACGCGGGCGCGCGGCGGGTGCCGGACGAGATGGTCCAGCAACTCGATCGTGGCGTCGTCGGCCCAGTGGACGTCGTCGAGGATCAGCACCAGGCCCGACGGCGCCGCCACCTGCTCCAGCAGGTGCCGCACCGCCCGGTACAGCTGGTAGCGCGCGACGGGTGTGGCATCGGGGGACGCGCCGAGCGCGCCGTGCGGGACCGCCGGGTGGGGGGCCGCCGGGTGGGGGGCCGCCGGGTGGGGGCCGGGGTGCTCGCCGTAGGTGAGGGCGGCCGACAGGGCGGGGAACACCGGGGCCAGCAGCCGTACGGTCGTCGGGGCGAGGTCGCCGACGTGCTCCTCAAGGTGGTCGTCGAGGGCGTCGACGACCGCGCCGAACGGCATCTCCTGCTCGAACTCGGCGGCGCGCCCGGCCAGGACGACGAGCTTGCGGGCGCCCGCCGCGCTCCACAGCTCGTTCAGCAGGCGGGTCTTGCCCGCGCCCGGCTCGCCGACGAGCGCGAGGAACCGGAACGAGTCGGCCGCGGTGGCGTCCAGGGCCCCGTCGAAGGCGCGGAGGACGTCCTGCCGGCCGACGAGGGGAACGCCGTTCGACGGCTCCGCGCCGCCATGGCCGGTACGACCCTCCATGTCCACACCCCAACAGTGACAGGCGGTCGATACGCCGTGATCGTGCTTCTTTGTAGCGGTTCCAGAGAATTGACGGGTTTTACCCTATCGGGTCGAACGTCAATAAGGTGGGGCGCCGCGTCCCCGCCCGCCGGTCACGCGCCGGGTGGGCGCGGCCCCGCGAGCGGCCCGTCACCTGCACCGTCACCGGTGGCTCCAGCCTGATCGTCACGGCCCTGACCGTCACGGCCCTGATCTTCACGGTATTGACCGCGCCGTTGCTTCACTGCTATCAACCGTCCTCGCGCGCCTCGTGTCAACCTCGGGTGGGTAAACCGTTCCGCCGTCGTGACCTCCGCTACATGGGCCGCGCGGCGACGCCGTGATGTCGCGGGCACCGACCGCCTGATCACACGCTGTGCCCGCACCGTCGAGCATAACGCCGCCGCCGGGGGCCTCCGGGGGTTATTCGGCGAGCACGACCTCCAGGGTGCGCGGGCCGTGCACGCCCTCGACCCGGGACAGTTCGATGTCGCTCGTCGCGGACGGGCCCGAGACCAGCGTCAACGGCCGCGCCGGGTCGAGCCGCGCCAGCGCCTCGGGGACGTCCGGGGCGACCTGCCCGGCGAGCACGACGATCAGATGGCGGTCGGGGACGAGCGACAGCGCGCGGCGCCCCTGCGCGACGCCGTGGTCCAGGACGATCGTGCCGGTCTCGGCGATCGCCACGGCGCAGCCGGTCACCGCGCCCGCCAGCCCGTCGAGCGAGGCCAGCGGCGGGTCGCGCACCAGTTCCGCGGCCGTCGCCGACGTCCACGCGGCGGGCAGGTCGGACGGCACGCCGTAGGGCCCGGGATGCGCCGCGAGCCGCTCGGCGACCACCTGCGCCACGTCGGCCGGCCGCACGCGCAGGACCGTCGCGCGGTAGTCGGCGACCCGCTCGGCGAACAGGTCGAGAACGTCGCCGTCGTGATGGCGGCGCACGTAGTCGCGGTCGATCCGGGCGTAGGACGCGGCGACCGCATCCGGCCCCGTCGCCGGGGCGGCCCGGTCCACCCGGCGCAGGATCTCCTCGCGCGCGTTCACGTCTCGCTCCCGTCCTGGCCGCCCGTGCGGGACCACCACGCGCGGAACGACTCGGGCGGCGGGACGGGCGCGTCCCGGGTCTCGGTCCAGGCGCCGAGCGGCCCGGGAAGTCGCCGGATCCGGCCACGCCGAGACACGACGCGCCGCGCGGCGGAGGCGGCGCGCTGGGCGAGCGCGAGCCGGGCGGGGGAGCGCAGCGTCCATCCCGCCGCCGCCATCGCGAGCCGTTCGAGGCGGTGGCGCGGGCCCGTCTCGACGGCGCGGGCCCGCAGGTGGACGAGCACCTCCGGGATGTCGATCGCGACCGGGCACGCGTCGAAACACGCCCCGCACAGCGACGACGCGAACGGCAGGGACCGGTCCACGTCCGACCCGAGGCCCCTGAGCTGCGGCGACAGGATCGCGCCGATCGGCCCCTGGTACGGCGACCCGTAGGCGTGGCCGCCCGCGCGCCGGTAGACCGGGCACACGTTCAGGCACGCCGAGCAGCGGATGCAGCGCAGCGCCTGCCGTCCCACCTCGTCGGCCAGGGTCGCGGTGCGCCCGTTGTCGAGCAGGACGAGATGGAAGGCGCGCGGGCCGTCACCGGGATGGACGCCCGTCCACGCGGACGTGTACGGGTTCATCCGCTCGGCTGTGGACGAGCGCGGCAACAGTTGCAGGAACACCTCCAGGGCGGATGGTCGTCCGGCGAGATCTGAATGTTCTCGCACACGTGTTCGAAGTAATGCGGTAGGTTTCGTGTCATGCCGCAGACGGGAACGGAAGAGGAGCCGGGTGTCGCCCGGTACACCTACCGTCTCCGCCTGTCCGGCCGCGCCGAGCGGGCTCTGCTGCGGGAATGGGACCGTTGCCGCTGGGTGTGGAACCAGTGCGTGGTGGAGTCTCGTGCCGCGCACCGGGCGGGGGAGAAGATCGGCCCGGCGGCGTTGGACCGGATGCTGACCGGGTGGCGCGCCGGGCGAGGGTGGTTGCGCCGGGGCGCCAGTGTGCCGCAGCAGCAGGTCATCCGTGATTTCGGCCGGTCCCGCGCGAAAGCGATCAAGGACATCAAGGAGCGGCTGCCGGTGCGGCGGCGCGCCGGGATGCCGAACCTGAAGAAGCGGGGCGTGGCGGATCCGACGTTGAACTACACGCGGCGCGGGTTCCGGCTGCGTGATGGATTGCTGGTGCTGGCGGGTGGTATCGGGGTGGGGGTGGTGTGGTCGCGGGAGTTGCCTGCGATGCCGTCGTCGGTGCGGGTGTACCGCGACGGTGTCGGCCACTGGTATTGCTCGTTCGTCGTCCCCGCCCAAGTCGAACCGCTACCGGTGACCGGCCGGGCGATCGGGGTGGACTGGGGCGTCAAACAGTTGGCGACCACCACCAGCGACGCCCACGACCTCCCCCACCCCCAGCACGGCAAGGCGGCTGCCGCGAGGCTGGCGAGGTATCAACGGCAGATGGCCCGCCGCCGTACCCCGAAGGGCGGGCCGGGTTCCAAGGGGTACAAGCGGGCTGCGCGCCGTGCGGCCCGGCAGTACGCCAAGGTGCGGCGGCAACGTGCCGACACCGCCCGTAAATGGGCCAAGCGGGTGATGCGGGATCATGACCGGGTGGCGGTGGAGGACTTCAGACCGAAGTTCCTGGCGCGTTCGACGATGGCGCGCAAGGCCGCCGACGCGGCGATCGGCGCGGCCAAACGTGAGCTGATCGACATGGGCCGCAAGCACGGCCGTTTGGTCGTGCTGGTCGACCCGAGGAACACCACGACCGACTGCGCATCGTGTGGAGCGAGAACCAAGCACGCACTGCCGCTGTCGGAACGCACCTACACCTGCGAGGCGTGCGGGGTGTCTCGTCCAAGGGACAAGAACTCCGCACACGTGATGCTGGTCCGGGCAGGTTTCGTCCCGGCCGGTGCCGAAGGCGTCAGACCTGGGAGCCCGCCGGGTTCCCAGGCCGCCTGAGCCGGAAATCCCCACCAACCCCATGACGGGAGGGAATCCCCTTCCCTTCAGGGAGGGGAGGATTCAAGCAGGTGAGAAACAGCGCGATCCTCATTCCGCCCATGATCCGACCCTACGCGCGGCCTCTCGGACCGGCCGTCAGGAGAGGAGGGACAGTTCGAGGTGGGCGGAGACGATCCAGTTGGGGACGTCCACGACCTCGGAGATCTTCAGGTCGGCGGCGACGCTGGCCAGCAGGTAGGCGTCGACGGCGGCCATGCCGGTCCGCGCGGTGATCTCGTCGATCAGGGCCCGCGTCGCGTCCTTCGACGCCCGCATCAGGTCGGGGCCGATGCCGGTGGTGGCGAGCGACGCGCCGGTCCGGTGGCTGCGCGGATCCGTCTCGATGATCGGGGTGGACGGCGCAGACCCGCGCCGCACGTCCACACGGAGCCGCACGACCGCGTCGGTCTCGACGCCGGTGCCGCAGACCTCGCCGTCGCCCATCGCGGCGTGCGCGTCGCCGAGCGACAGCAGCGCGCCCTCCACACCGACCGGCAGGACGAGCCGCGCCCCGGGGCCGAGGTGCCGGATGTCCATGTTCCCGCCCCAGCGGCGCGGCGGGACGATCGAGTGCTCACCCGGCTCCGGCGGCGCCACCCCGATCGTGCCGATCATCGGGACGACCGGGATCCGCACCCCCGGGAACGGCTCGGCGAACCCGCCGGAGATCTTCGAGATCCGCAGGTGCGCGTCGGGGAAGTCGTCGGTGAGCAGGCCGAAGCCGGGGATGCAGGCCGTCCAGCCCCAGTCGCCGGTCTCCATCTCCAGCACGTCGATCACCAGCGCGTCACCGGGCTGGGCACCGTCGACGTGGAACGGGCCGGTGACCGGGTTGACCTTGCCGAAGTCGAGGGCACCGACGTCGGCCGTCCCGGACTCGGGCCGCAGCTGGCCGCCGCTCGCGTCGGCGGTCTCGACGGTCAGCTCGTCGCCCGGCGCGAGGGTCGCGACGGGCGGGACGGCGTTGTCCCAGGCGTTGTGCACGCTGGTGCGGCGGATGTGCATCGCTCCTCCAACGGAGTGTCGGCGTTCCGGACCCGACCCTATAGATCATCCGTCCGGCCGGACCGCCCCGCTGCTATGGTCATGAACGGCTATGGTCATGAACGTTGACAGTCACGATGCCTTATCAAGTGGGAGGTGGCCGTGGAGGCGGAGGCCGAGGGCCCCGATCTGGGCGTGCTGGCCGGTCAGCTGATGCGGGCGCTCCAGGAGGAGCTGTTCCGGCGGCTGGCCGAGGAGGGGCACCCGGGCGTCCGGCCACGGCACGGCACCGTTCTCGCCTTCCTTGACCGTTCCGGTCTGCGCGCGACCGAGCTGTCAGCCCGCTCTGGACAGCACAAACAGATCGTCGGGTCGATCGTCGACGAGCTGGTCGCGCTCGGGTACGTGCGCCGCGAGCCCGACCCGGCCGACCGGCGGGCCAAGCGCGTCGTGCCCACCGAGCACGGTCTGGACGAGATCGCCAAGGCCCGCGCCATCCTCGCCGACATCGAACGGCGGCATCGGCGGCACCTGGGCGACGAGCGCTTCGCCGCGTTCCGGGAGACATTCCAGGAAATCGTCCGTGACCAGCGCGGATGGGGCGACTCTTGACCTCATGGATCGGTTCGGACGGTCCTCGCCGGGCAGGACGGCCCTCGTGACCGTACCGAACGTTGATCTCCTGGACGACCCCGCGCTCGTCACGGAAAGTTACGAAGCGTAACGTTCTGTGCATGGGGGGCGATCGGGGAAGCTGGACCGGGCCCGGCGGCGTGCGGGTCACCGCGGTCCGGCTGAGCGGCGCCCACGGGGTGTGGGCGCGGTTCGTCGGAATACACGGCCAGAGCGCGTTCCTGGTCACCCGGGACGGGACGTTCGTCGGCCGCGGCTACTACGCATCCGTCGCCGAGCTGTCCGAGGTGGTCGACCTGTCCACGCTCCGGACAGAATGAAGCACTGTGACCACGCGGGACTGGGACGTCGTCGTAGTCGGATCGGCCAACGCGGACCTGGTCGTCGGCGTCGACCGGCGGCCCGGGCCGGGGGAGACCGTCCTCGGCTCCGACCTCGCGACGCATCCGGGCGGCAAGGGCGCCAACCAGGCCGTCGCGGTGGCCCGGCTCGGCGGCCGGGCCGCGCTGGTCGGCCGGATCGGCGACGACGGCCACGGCGCCCTGCTGCGCGACGCCCTCGCGGCGGACGGCGTGGACCTCGCCCAGCTCACCACCACGCCCGGCGTCCCCACCGGCGTCGCGATGATCACGGTCGGGCCGGACGGGGACAACAGCATCGTCGTCTCGCCCGGCGCCAACGCCCGGCTCGGCCCGGCGGACGTCGCCGCCGCCCGCGACCTGATCGCCGCCGCGTCCGTCGTGTCCCTCCAGCTTGAGGTGCCGCTGCCCGCCGTGGAGGCGGCCGCCCACGCCGCCGCCGGTACGGGCGGGCGGGTCGTGCTCAACCTGTCGCCGCCCGCGCCCGTCCCCGCCGACCTGCTCGCGCTCTGCGACCCGCTCGTCGTCAACGAACACGAGGCCGCCCGCCTGCTGGACGAGGACGCCCGCCCCGCCGGACACGCCGATTCGGCCGACCCGGCCGGGCTCGCGGCGGCGCTCGCGCGGACCGGCCCCCGCTCGGTCGTGATCACGCTCGGCGCGGACGGCGTCGTGGTCACGGACGCCGCGCACGCCGCCCCGGTCAGGGTCGCGTCCCCGCGAGTGAAGGCCGTCGACACGACCGGCGCGGGCGACGCCTTCACCGCCGCGCTGTGCCTGCGGCTCGCGCGGGGCGACGCGCTGCCGGACGCGGCCCGCTACGCCGCCCGCGCGGGTGCCGCCGCCGTCCGCGCGCACGGGGCGCAGAGTTCGTTCCCCACGGCCGACGAGCTGCCCGAACCGGGCTAGCGCGGCGGCTCGGGGCTGGTGCGGGCGCGGATCCGGTACAGCTCGTCGGCGACGTCGTGCACGTCGGCGCCGAGGTCGAACGCGCTGAGCAGGTGCAGGTCGTCGGTGGTCTCGATCTCCAGGATGCGGGTGCGGGCCAGCACGCGGCGCCGCTCGTCCACCCGGATGGAGGTCACCTCGCGCCACGGCACATGGCGGTGCCCGGCGTAGCCGGACACGACCGTCATGCCCTCGCCGTCGGCGCTGAGGCGGACCGGCGCGAGCAGGTCGCGCAGGGCCAGCCCGTTCAGCCCGACCGCCGCCACGGCCGCGAGGAAGAGGAACTGGTAGTCGTGCCTGTACAGGACGACGAGCGCCGTGACGGCCGCCGCCGCGACGCACTTCACCGCCACCTGTCCGGGCGGCACCCGCCACCGCCGTCGCGCTCCCGTCTCCATGACCGCCACCGTAGCCGTGGGCGCGGGCGGGACACGAATGCGTCCGCGCGGTCATAGTGCTGTGACCTGTCGCCATGTCCGTGGACGGTCGCCCCCGACGTCGACCAAACCGTCCGATAGCGTCATAAATATGCGACTCGGCGTGCTGGACGTGGGCTCGAACACCGTGCACCTGCTGGTGGTGGACGCCCACGAGGGAGCCCGGCCCCTGCCCGCGTTCTCCCACAAGGCGGACATGCGCCTCGCCGACCACCTGGACGACGGCGAGCGCCTGTCCGAGGAGGGGGAGTCGCTGCTGCGCGACTTCGTCGACGAGGCGCTCCAGATCGCGGAGGACAAGGGCGTCGAGGACCTCGTCGCGTTCGCCACCTCCGCCGTCCGCGACGCCGCCAACGGGGAGCAGGTGCTGGAGCGGATCCGCGCCGACAAGGACATCGACATCAAGGCGCTGTCCGGCGAGGAGGAGGCGCGGCTCACGTTCCTCGCGGTGCGGCGCTGGTTCGGCTGGTCGTCGGGACGGCTGCTGGTCGTGGACATCGGCGGCGGCTCGCTGGAGATCGCGTCCGGCGTCGACGAGGAGCCGGACGTGGCGTTCTCGCTGCCGCTCGGCGCGGGCCGGCTGACTCGCGCCAGGTTCAGCGCCGACCCGCCGCCGCAGGACGAGGT
The DNA here is from genome assembly GCF_039537545.1 of Actinomadura meridiana. Classification (NCBI taxonomy): domain Bacteria; kingdom Bacillati; phylum Actinomycetota; class Actinomycetes; order Streptosporangiales; family Thermomonosporaceae; genus Actinomadura; species Actinomadura meridiana. The sequence goes on along the minus strand of NZ_BAABAS010000029.1, from coordinate 42,789 downwards.
CCGCGCCCTGCGGCGGCACGTCCGGGCGGAGATCGCGCGGCGGGTCGGGGACGTCGCCCGGTACGGCCCGGCCGACCACGCGGTCGCGACGTCCAAGACGTTCAAGCAGCTAGCCCGGATCGGCGGGGCCGCCCCGTCCGCGGATGGACCGTACCAACGGCGGGTGCTGGGGGGCGCCGCGCTGACCGACTGGGCGGACAAGTTGGCCGCGATGCCCGCCGCGGAGCGGGCCGAGCTGCCCGGCGTGTCGGAGCGGCGGGCCCACCAGCTGCTCGCGGGCGCGATCGTCGCGGACGCGGCGATGGACCTGTTCCAGCTCGGCGAGCTGGAGATCTGTCCGTGGGCGCTGCGCGAGGGCGTGATCCTCCGCCGCCTGGACATGATCACAACCGGTTGACCGGATCCGGCCGCCCTACCCGATAAACGCGATATGACTTGCCGAGCGGGATTCAACAGCGTAGGGAGGAAGATCACGTTGTCCCGCTTCACTTCCTCTGGGGGTTCTCCGTATGACGCGCGCGTACAGATTCGCCTCGCTGCCCTGCGGGCGGCGCGGCAAATGGGTCGTGCTGGGCGTCTGGATCGTCATCCTCGTCGTGTCGTTCCCGCTCGCGGGCAAGCTGACCGGCGCGCAAACGAACGATTCGTCGGCATGGCTGCCGAACGACGCTGAATCGACGCGGGTCGTCGAAGAATCCAAGCGATTCGTGCCCGCTGACACATTACCGGCAGTGGTCGTCTACCACCGGAACGGCGCCGCGATCACCGCCGCCGACCGGGCCAAGGCGGCGGCGGACGTGCCGCGCCTGAAGGCCGTCACCGGCGAGGCGACGGACTCGGGCAAGCACCGGCGGCTCGCCGTCAACGTCCTCGGGCCGATCCCGGCCAAGGACGGCAAGGCCCTGGAGACGATCGTCAACGTCCATGTCGGCAACGACGGCTGGAACGTGCTCGGACCGGCCGTCGACGACTACCGCGACATCGTCCAGAAGGGCGCTCCCGGGCTGGAGGCGCACGTCACCGGCCCCGCCGGGTACGGCGGCGACTTCAGCAACGTGTTCTCCGGCTTCGACATCGCGTTGCTGGCCATCACCGCCGCGATCGTCATCGGGATCCTGCTGCTGACGTACCGCAGCCCGATCCTGTGGCTGGCGCCGATCCTCTGCGTCGGGTTCTCGCTGATGGGGGCCCAGGCGCTCATCTACCTGCTGGCCGAGTACGCCGGGCTCACCGTGAACGGGCAGGCGGCGTTCATCCTCACCGTGCTGGTGTTCGGCGCGGGCACCGACTACGCGCTGCTGCTGATCGCCCGGTACCGGGAGGAACTGCGGCGGCACCGCGACCGGCACGAGGCGATGGCCATCGCGCTGCACCGCGCCGGGCCCGCGATCCTCGCCAGCGGCACCACCGTGGCGCTGAGCATGATGAGCCTGATGTTCGCCACCCTCAGCTCCACGCGCAGCATGGGCCCGGTCATGGCGATCGGCATCGTCATCGCGTTCGGCGCGATGGTGACGCTGCTGCCCGCGCTGCTGGTGATCTGCGGCCGCTGGGTGTTCTGGCCGCGCCGCCCCTCCCACGGGTCCGAGGAGCCGACCGAACGCGGCGTGTGGGCGCGGGTCGGCTCGTCCATCGCCGTCCGGCCCCGCCTGACCTGGGTCGTCACGGCGCTGGTGCTCGGCGGCCTCGCCGTCGGGGTGTTCGGGCTGCGGACCGACACGCTGCCTGCCAAGGACGCCTTCAGCACCGGCAAGCCCGACGCGGTCACCGGTGAGGAGGTCCTCGGACGGCACTTCCCGGCGGGCAGCGGGTCGCCCATCCAGGTCATCACCAAGGCCGGGACCGAGAACGACGTGCAGGCCGCCCTCGCGAAGGTCAGCGGCATCGCCGACGTCAAACCGGCCGGGAACAAGCCGGGGCAGGCGTCCGGGGGGCTCGTCTACCTGGAGGGCACGCTCACCGCGCCGCCCGACAGCGAGCGCGGGTTCGCCGCCGTCGAACACGCCCGCGACGCCGTCCACGCGGTGCCCGGCGCGAACGCCCTGGTCGGCGGCTCGTCGGCGGTGACGCTCGACGTCAGCGACGCCTCGCACCACGACCAGTACGTCGTGATCCCGATCGTTCTGGCCGTCGTGTTCCTCATCCTCGCGTTGCTGCTGCGCGCGCTCGTCGCACCGTTGATCCTCATCCTGACGGTCGTGCTGTCGTACGCGGCGGCGCTCGGAGTCAGCGCGCTCGTGTTCAACCACGTGTTCGGGTTCGCCTCCACGGACCCGTCGTTCGCGTTGTGGACGTTCGTGTTCCTCGTGGCGCTCGGCACGGACTACAACATCTTCCTGATGACCCGCGTCCACGAGGAGACGAGACAGGTCGGCACGCGGCGCGGCGCGCTGGTCGGGCTGGCCGCGACCGGCGGCGTGATCACCTCGGCGGGCACGGTCCTCGCCGGGACGTTCGCGGCGCTCGGGACGATGCCGCTGGTGTTCGTCGCCGCGCTGGGCTTCACGGTGGCGTTCGGGGTGCTGCTGGACACGTTCATCGTCCGGTCGGTGCTCGTCACCGCTCTGAACCTGGACGTCGGGCGGCACATGTGGTGGCCGAGCGCCCTGTCGCGCGCCGAGCCGGAGACCACCGACGTGCCGGAGGAACCCGCGCCCGCCGTCCGCGGCGAGTAGCCGGTTCGCTTGGCCGACCCGCTCACGGGCGGGTCGGCCGGGCGGCCCCGGCGGTTCGCGTTACGACCAGCCCGCGTTACGACCAGCCCGCGTTTACGACCAGTACGGGTGGCCGAGCGTGCGCCCGGGCGGGGTGGTGACGCGGTCGCCGGTGCCGTCCGCGCGGACGGCGTGCATCACCGGCGCGCCGACCGGGCCGCGCACGTAGCAGAGCCAGCGGCCGTCGCGGGACCAGGCCGGGTCCATGTCGTCGTCCGGGCCCGAGGTGACCGCGCGCGGGGCCGAGCCGTCGGCGTTCATGACCCAGATGTCGCTGTTCTCGTCCGGCCCGCGTGTGAAGGCGATCCTGCTCCCGTCGGGGGACCATTCGGGGTCGACGGAACGGACGCCGTCCTTGGTGACCCGCGTCCACGCCGAGCCGGGACGATCCGGGTCGAGCGTGTAGATCTGGTCGGTGCCGTCCCGCCTGCTCCAGAAGACGACCTGGTTCCTGGACGACCACATCGGGTCGTCCTTGAACGAGTCGTCGGTCGTGAGCTGGACGGGCGAGCCCGACCCGTCGACGGGGACCGCGAAGAGCTGCCGCACGCCGCCCCGGTCGGCCACGTACGCCAGGCGGGTGCCGTCGGGCGACCAGGAAACCCGGCTGCCGCGCAGGATGCCGACGACCTTCCGTGCGCCCGTGCCGTTGGCGTTGACCATCCACGCCTCGGCCGTCTTGCCGCCCCGCTCGGCCTGCCGGGTGAACGCGATGCGCGTCCCGTCCGGTGACGCCTCGGGGAGGATGTCGCAGGTCGGCCCGCCGACGAGGGTCCGCGCGTCCGCGTCGCCGGGCTTGTAGAGGCCGAGGTCGGCGTGGCAGTCCGCCGGCCAGCCGGGCGCGGTGTCGATCCGGACGATCATCGTCTCGGTCGGGAACGTTCGCGGGGACGCCGCCGCCCCCGTGTCGCCCGCGTCGTCGTCCTGGTTGAGGTAGTACAGCCCGGCGGCCACGGCGGCGGCGGTGAGGAGCCCCACGACGGCGGACAGGGCGAACGTTCGGCGGGACGGCCCCTGCCGCCGCCGCGCGGGAGCCGGGACGGTGACGTCCTGGGAGGTGACGTTCGGGCCCGGAACCGGGGCCGGAATCGTGACCGGGATTGGAGCCGGGATCGGTGGCTGGACGGGCGGCGCCGCCCAGTCCTCGCCCAGTTGGGCCGTCACGGCCGCGTCCCCGGAGCCGCCGACGAGGTTGAGCAGCAGGTCACGGGCGGTGGGGCGCTGGTCGGGGTCCTTGCGCAGCGCCGCCGCGACGAGCCCCGCGAGGGGGGCGGGCAGGTCGCCGAGCTCGGGTTCGGCGTGGACGGCGCGGGCCGCGAGGATCTGGAACGAGCCCTCGCCGAACGGGTTGCGGCCGTTCGCGGCGTACGCGATGAGGCAGCCCCATGCGAACACGTCCACGGCGGGGGTGATCCGCTGCGTGGTGACCTGTTCGGGCGCGATCCAGCCGGGCGTGCCGACGAACTGCCCGGTGCGGGTGTGGGACGACGCCGCGTCCAGCGCGCGGGCGATCCCGAAGTCGATGACGCGCGGACCGGAGATCGACAGCAGCACGTTGCTCGGCTTGAGGTCGCGGTGCACCAGCCCGGCGCTGTGGATCGCGACGAGCGCGGCGGCGACCCCGACCGCGACGCCGTGCAGCATGCCGGGCGAAAGCGCGCCGTTCGTCCCGATGTGCGCCAGCAGGGACGGGCCGTCGATGTACTCGGTCACCATGTAGGAGAGCCCGAGGTCGTCGCCGTGTTCCAGGACGTGCGCGGTGCAGAACGACGCGACGCGCCGCGCGTTGGCGGCCTCGTCGTGGAACCGGGCGAGGAACGACGGGTCGCCCGCCAGCGCGGGCCGCACGACCTTCACGGCGACGGGACGTCCGGCCGGGTCGCGGCCGAGGTACACCGCGCCCATCCCGCCCTCGCCGATCTTGGCCTCGATGCCGTACCGGCCGATCCGCGTGGGGTCGTCCGGGCGCAGCCCGCGCACCGGGGTCGCGTCCATGGAGATCACCTTCCGGTCCCCTGGCCGCGTCCTGGCGCCCGCCGACACGGCGGCACGCGGCCCCACAGATCCATACGATGTCAGACTTTTGGTGAGATGCCGGGTGACGGGGCGAGGTTCCCGCCCGCCGTCCGATCCAGGTCAGTGGAAGTCGCGGGCCTGGACGCGGCCGGGCACGGGCAGCCGACGCAGCCGCGTGGCGCGGACGTTGGCGACGCCGTCGACCCGCTCCAGCCGCCCGCTGACCAGCAGCGCCTGGGAGTCGACGGCGAGACCGCGGTGCCGTCCGAACACCTGCGGCGGGCACACCACGTTGATGATGCCGGTCTCGTCCTCCAACGTCATGAACACGATGCCCCCGGCGGTCGGCGGACGCTGCCGGTGCGTGACCAGGCCCGCGACGACGACGTTGGTGTCGCCGGGCGTCTGGGCGAGGCGCGCGGACGACAGCGCGCCGATCCCGTCCAGGGTCTTCCGGACGTGCGCGACCGGGTGCGCGTGGGAGACGCCGGTGGCCCACAGGTCGGCGAGCGTCACCTCGATCGGCGTCATCGCGGGCAGCGGCGGGGCGGTCGCGCCCGGCGTCACCCCCTCCAGCTGCCCGGGGCCCGAACCGGCGAGCGCGCCCGCCGCCCACAGCGCCTCCCGTCGCGACAGGCCGAAACAGCCGAACGCGCCCGCCGTGGCGAGCGCCTCGAGCGCCCCGGGCGACAGCGGGACGCGGCGCGCGAGGTCCTCCATGCCGGTGTAGGGGCGGCCCGCCGCGATCGCCTCCGCCGCGTCGTCGCCGAGGTTGCGGATCCCGGCGAAACCGAGCCGGATCGCCGGTTGCGGCTCGCGCGGCGCGTGGGGATGGTCCGACTCGACCGGGACGGCCTCCTCCAGCGTCGGATGGGCGCCGCTGGCGTTGACGTCCACCGGCCGGACCACGACGCCGTGGCGGCGCGCGTCGCCGAGGAGGCTCTGCGGGCTGTAGAACCCCATCGGCTGGTTGCGGACGAGCGCGGCCGTGAACGCCGCCGGATGGTGGCGTTTCAGCCACGCGCTCGCGTACACCAGGTGCGCGAAGCTCTGCGCGTGCGACTCGGGGAACCCGAATCCGGTGAAGCCGAGGATCTTCTCGTAGACGCTCTCGGCGATGTCGGCGGGAATGCCGCGCTCGGCCATGCCGTCCAGCAGCCGCGCCCGCAGTCGCTCGACGCGCTCGGGCGCGCGTTTGGCGCCCATCGCCTGCCGCAACTGGTCGGCCTCAGCGGGCGTGAACCCGGCGCAGTCGACGGCGAGCTGCATCATCTGCTCCTGGAACAGCGGGACGCCGAGCGTCCGCGCCAGCGCGGGCTCCATCAGCGGGTGCGGGCACAGCGCGGGCTCCAGGCCCTTGCGGCGCCGCAGGTACGGGTGGACGGACCCGCCCTGGATCGGCCCCGGCCGGATCAGCGCCACCTCCACCACCAGGTCGTAGAACTCGCGGGGCTTCAGCCGGGGCAGCGTCGCCATCTGCGCCCGCGACTCGACCTGGAACACCCCGACCGTGTCGGCGTCGCACAGCATGTCGTACACCAGGGGATCCTCCGGCGGGACGGACTGGAGGTCGTGGCGGCGGCCGTGGTGCTCGGCGACCAGGTCGAAACAGTCGTGCAGCGCCGCGAGCATCCCGAGGCCGAGCAGGTCGAACTTCACCAGCCCGGCCGCCGCGCAGTCGTCCTTGTCCCATTGCAGGACGCTGCGTCCCGGCATCGTCGCCCACTCGATCGGGCAGATCTCCCCGACGGGACGGTCGGCGATCACCATGCCGCCCGAGTGGATGCCGAGGTGGCGGGGCAGCCGCAGCATCCGGTTCGCCAGCTCCGTCACCGGGCCGGGGATGTCGGTCTCCGAGCCGACCGGGTCGCGCGGGTCGATGCCCTTCGACCAGGCGTCCTGCTGGCCGGGGGAGAAGCCGAGGGCGCGCGCCGCGTCCCGGACGGCCATGCGCGGCCGGTAGCTGATGACGTTCGCGACCTGCGCCGTGCACTCCCGCCCGTACTTCCCGTACACGTACTGGATGGCCTCCTCGCGGCGGCGGTGCTCGATGTCCAGGTCGATGTCGGGCGGGCCGTCGCGTCCGGGCGACAGGAAACGCTCGAACAGCAGCCCGTGCCGGACGGCGTCCACGCCCGTGATGCCGAGCGCGTAGCACACCGCCGAGTTCGCCGCCGACCCGCGCCCCTGGCACAGGATGCCCTTCTCCCGGCAGAACTCCACGATGTCGTGGACGATCAGGAAGTAGCCGGGGAAGCGGAGCTGCTGGATGACGTCCAGCTCCTTGGCGATCTGCGCGTACGCGCCGGACACCCGCTCCGCCTCCGGCGGCCCGTACCGGAGCAGCGCCCCCTCCGCGACCAGGTGCCGCAGCCAGCTCGCCTCGTCGTGTCCGTCCGGGACGGGCCAGTCCGGCAGCCGTGGCGCGACGACGTCGAACCGGAACCGGCACTCCCGCGCCAGCTCGACCGTCCGGGCCTGGACGCCGGGGAACCGCGCCAGCCGCCGCGCCATCTCCGTGCCGCTCCGCACGTGCGCGGTGCCGCCCGCCGGGAGCCAGCCGACCATGTCGTCCAGGCCGCGCCGGGCCCGGACGGCCGCCATCGCCTGCGCCAGCCGCGCGTCCGCCCCGGGCGCCGCGAAGTGCACGTTGTTGGACGCCACCACGTCCACGCCGACCCGCCGGGCCAGCGCGAACAGCGCGTCGTTGCGGTGGTCGTCGTCAGGCTGGTCGTGGTCGATCAACTCGACGAACACGTTGTCGCGGCCGAACCTGGCGGTGAGGTCGCGCAGCTCCCGCTCGGCCGCGTCGGGACCGCCCGCCTCCAGCGCCGCCGGGACCGAGCCCTTCCGGCACCCGGTCAGCACCGCCCAGTGGCCGTCGTGCGCGTCGGCGAGGGCGTCCAGGTCGTAGACGGGGCGGCCCTTGCGCCCGCCCGCCAGCTGCGCCGCCGTGATCGCCGAGCAGAGCCGCGCGTACCCGGCCGCGCCGCGCGCGAGGGCGAGCAGATGCCGTCCCGCCGGGTCGGGCTCCCCGGTGCGCGGCCCGGGCAGGCCGAGACCCAGCTCCGCGCCGAACACCGTCTCCACCCCGGAGTCGCGCGCGGCCTGCGCGAACTGCACCGCCCCGTACATGCCGTCGTGGTCGGTGATCGCCATCGTCTCCACGCCGAGCCGCGCCGCCTCGGCGACGAGCGAGGCCGGGTCGCTCGCGCCGTCCAGGAAGCTGAACGACGAGTGGCAGTGCAGCTCCGCCCACGGCACGTCCGTCTCGACGCGGCGGGGAGCCCGGGGCTTAACGGGCGGGGCGTCGTCGCGGTGCTGTTTCGTCGGACGCCACGACAGGCGTTCCTCGAACTCCCGCCACGAGATCGGCGGGTTGAACCAGCTAGTCATAGACGCCCTCGATGTGCCAGCGGCCCCCTTCGACGGCGAGCAGGTAGGCGGCGCCGTCGTCGGTGGTGACCTGGAAGCGGGCACGGCGCCGCGCGCGGCCGGGGTCCCACCAGCGTTCGTCGGCGGGCCACGGGCCCGTCCAGCCGGTGATCGCGGCGGTCCGGCCCCGGACGACCAGCGCGGCGGGCGGCGCGGACACCTCGCAGCGCGCCGACACCGTCACCGCGTCCCCGGCGGCGTCGACCAGGTCGACGTCGGGCGGCGCCGGGGGCACGACCGCCGGGGCGGGGGCCGTGAGCCGTCCCGGCCACGGGCCTTCCGGCAGGTCGGCGGGCGGCACGTCCCCGATCGGCACGCGGACGACCTGCTCGCCGGGCCCGCGCCCGCCGACCAGCACCGGCCGGGTGATCCCCTGGTGGCCGAGCAGCGCCTGGATGCGGTCGGCGGCGCGCGCGATCCGGTCGGTCACCGACGTGCGGCCCCACAGCCCCTCCTGGCGTCCCTCGTCGGGGACGAGGTGGTCGGGCACCAGCTCCAGCCACGTCACGCCGCCCCACACGTCCGCCGGGTCGGCGCCCTGCTGGCCAGACAACTGCCAACCGGACAACTGCCACCGCGCGCGCTCGGCCACGGCCAGCGCCGACAGCCCGTCGTGCCGCCACAGGCGCCGCAGGACGCGCCCGTCCGCGAAGCCCGCCGCGATCTCCAGCCGGACGCACGCGAACCCGCCCGCCGCGAGCCCCTCGTGCAGCTCGCCCGCGAGCCGTTTCGCCGCGAACACCACCCGCTCGGCCTGCTCGGCGGGCGGGTCGAAGTCGGTGCGCACCGACAGATCCTCGGCCCCCTGGACCGGCGCGATCGGGCGCGGCTCCTCGCCCCTGGCCATCCGGTGCGCGAGCGCGCCGTCCGCGCCGAACCGTCCGGCGACATGCCCCGACGGCAGGGCCGCGAAGTCGCCGAGCGTCTTCACGCCGAGGCGTCGCAGCAGGTCGGCCAGCTCCGGCCGGTCCAGGACCGACAGGGGGTACGGTGCGAGGAACGCCGCCGCGCCGCCCTCCGGCACCACCACGCCGCCCTGCCCGGACCGCGCCGCCAGCTCCGCCGTGAACAGGCCGTCCGCGACGCCGGAACCGCAGTCGTGCCCGGCTTCGACGACCGCGTCCTGGACGAGGATGCGCAGTACTTCCTCGCCCCCGTGGAACCGGGCCGGGCCGCGTGCCGGGATCGCGCACAGCCCCGGCCGCACCACCTCCACCCGGGGAGTCAGCGCCGCGACGGCCGCCGCGACCGGCTCGAACAGCCGTCCCTCCGCGTCGGGGTCGCGCTCGCGGACCACCAGGTCGGGGCACCGGCGCTGCGCGTCCCTGAGCCGCTGCCCGCGCCGCACGCCCTCGGCCCGCGCCGCCGCCGTGCAGGCCTCGACCCGCCCCTTCGCGACCACGGCACCGGCGGTCGCGGCGTCCACGCCGACCGCCGTGGCGGGCCAGTCCGGGCACCACACGACCAGAACCCGCGTCATGCGATCTCCCTGCGTTCCGGGACGGTGTGGACGGGCGCACCGGCGGCGACCGCGCCGGGAACCAGCTCCAGCGGCGGCCGGACGGGTGCGTCGACTCGCACCGCGCCGTCGGAGGCGGGGAGCCACAGGTCGGCGACCCGGCCGGAGCCCGGCGCGTCATGCCCCCGCGCGACGACCCGGACGCGACGGCCGGTGAGCCGTCCGTGCCCGTCCGCGAGGCCCTCCCAGGCGACGTCCTCCAGGTGGAGGCGGAGCCGGACGCCGGGCCACTCGCGGGCGAACGCGCCGGTCAGCGTCAGGACGCAGCCGTGCCTGCGGGCCAGCGCCGACAGTCGCCGGACGGCGGCCGACCCGGGACGCTCCGGCGGGCACAGCAACACCAGCTCCACGGCCTCGGTCAGCGCGGCGACCACGTCGGGCCAGCGGTCGCCGGGCTCGTCCACGAGAAGTAGACGTTCGGGCGCGGCACCCATGCCGGTCGCGGCGACGACGCCGAAGTCGCGGACGCCCACGACGCCGCACCAGCCGCCCGTGCCCTCCTCGCCGCCGTGCCGGGACACCCCGGCCACGAGCGCGAGACCGAGGGACGCGGCGCCCGGCCCGTCCAGCCCGACGACGGACCCGGGCCGGAGCCCGCCCCCCGGCAGCACGGTCCGCAGCGCGGGCAGGACGGGCACCGCTTCGGCCCCTGGCGTCCCACTTCTCACATCCTCCAATCTCGAACAGAAGTTCGATGCGTGTCAAGTTGCCGCAGGTCACAGGCAGGGCACGGGACGTCGAGAACGTCGATGGCGCAGGGCCTTCGGGCATCATGGACGGTATGACGAGCGAGGTGCGCACCATCGAATGGACGGGCGACGGGCTCCGGCTCCTCGACCAGACGCTCCTGCCCGAACGGGTCGAGTACGTCGATGTCGACGACGTCGACACGCTCGTGGACGCGATCCGGCGGCTCGTCGTGCGGGGCGCGCCCGCGCTCGGCGTCGCGGGCGCGTTCGGCGTCGCGATCGCCGTCCGGCAGGCCGTCCGCGAAGGATGGGACGCCGCCCGCCGCGACGCCGCGATCGCCCGCGTCCGCGCGGCCCGTCCCACGGCGGTGAACCTGGCCGCCGGGGTCGACCGCGCGCTGCCGTTCGCCGCCGACGGCACGGACGCCGTCGTGTCCGAGGCCCAGGCGATCCTGGACGAGGACGTGCGCGGCAACCGCGCCATTGGGGCCCTCGGCGCCGACTGGATCCTCGCCAGGACGGGCGACCGGCCGCTGCGCGTCATCACGCACTGCAACGCCGGCGCCCTCGCCACGGCCGGATGGGGCACGGCGCTCGGCGTCGTCCGCGACCTGCACGAACGCGGCCGCGTCGAACTCGTCTACGCCGACGAGACGCGCCCCCTGCTCCAGGGCGCGCGGCTCACCGCGTGGGAACTCGACCGGGACGGCATCCCGTGCGTCGTCCAGGCCGACGCGGCGGCGCCGAGCACGATCCTGCGCGGCCTGGTGGACGTGGCCGTGATCGGCGCGGACCGCGTCGCCGCCAACGGCGACACCGCCAACAAGATCGGCTCGGTGGGGGTGGCGCTGGCCTGCGCGGCGGCCGGGATCCCGTTCGTCGTGGCCGCGCCGTGGAGCACCGTCGACCTGTCCGTCCCGGACGGGCGCGGCGTCCCGATCGAGGAGCGTCCCGCCGAGGAGGTCCTGACCTGGGGTGGGGCCAGGACCGCCCCGGGCGGGGTGGGGGCGTTCAACCCCGCGTTCGACGTCACGCCCGCCCGTCTCGTGACCGCGCTGGTCACCGAGACGGGCGTGCTGGAGGTGTCGGCGGGCGCGACGCCCTCGGTGGTCTCCTCCGGGGTCTAGCCGTCTCCTCCCGGGCTCAGGGTGCGGGTCGCGGCGCGCAGGCTCTCGTACAGGTGCGCCTCGTACGCCTTCGCGGTGCGGACGTCGTTGTCGGTGAACAGCGCGTCGTGCAGGGCGGGCAGCCGCTGCGTGGCGTAGCCGGTGTCGATGCCGGGCGCGTAGATCTGGTGCTCGTACCAGGGGCGTCCCGGCAGGCCCGCCCGCGTCAGCAGGTCACGCTCCGCCTGCATGATCTTGCCGTTGAGGCGGCGGAACGCGGCCGTGTCGCCGTGGCGGAGCGCGTCGTCCGCCCGCGCCTGGAGCGCCGTCGCGGCCTGCTCCCACGCCTTGGCCTGCTCGACGTCGCGGGACACGTCCACGACCACCGAACCGAGCTTCTTGCGCTGCTCGTCGGTGAAGTCGTTCAGGTAGCGGGCGGTCTCCTCGGCGTAGGGACGGTAGCCGAGCGCGACCACGTCGGCGTTCGCCAGCCGCAGCACCGAGATCCCGGCGAGCCGGGACATCGCCGTGTGGTACTCCCAGCTCGGGTCGCCGAAGTGCGACATCCAGTAGTTGTCGTCGCAGGAGCAGTGGTAGTTGCCGCCGCTGCCGGGCGACGCGGCGCCGATGTCCATCGCGGGCACCCCGTACCGTTGGAAGAACGCCTGGAAGTCCGAGCCGCCGCCGATGCGGCCGATCGGGGTCCTGCCGTCGTTCTGCGCCTTCCACGCCTCGTACAGCGTCCCGTCCGTGCCGGGCCACCGCACGTCCTTCGTCGCGTCGACGACGGAGGCGTCCAGCGCGGGCGTCGTGGAGGCCCCGAACTGCGAGCCCCCGGCGCCGTCCATGTTCACGTACGCGACGGCGTTGCGCAGCGCGCGGGCCCGTTCCTCGGCGTACTCGGTGGAGCCGAACAGGCCGTACTCCTCACCGTCCCCACGTGGCGAGGACGACGGTGCGCTTGGGCCGCCACCCCTTCTTCAGCAGCGTCCCGAGCGCGCGGCCCACCTGGATCACGTTCTCCGCGCCGGACAGGTCGTCGCTGCTCCCGTACGCCCAGGCGTCGTGGTGGGCGCCCAGGATGACCTCCTGCTCGGGATGCTCACTGCCCGGGATGCGGACGGTGACGTCCCACAGCGGGCGCACCTCGAACTTGTTCTTCAGATCCAGGTGCACCTTCGTCCCGCCGGGGCCGAACCGGTACGTGAACGGCAGGCCGCCCTGCCACTCCTTCGGCACCTCCGCGCCCTTCAGCGCCTTCAGCAGCGGCGCCGCCGCGCCGTAGGAGATCGGCGTGGTCGGAATGAGGTCCCGGAGCATGGGCGCCTTCGACGGCGGGACGCGGTGCGCGCCCTTCACCGCGGGCCACCCGGGCGTCTGCGGGTCGCCCGCCGCGAGCTGGATCTGCGCGATGCTGCCGCGCTGGATGCCGTCGGGGGCGCGCCACGGCCCGTCCGGGTACACCTTGCCCTTCGTGTACCCGTCGTCGGCGGGGTCGGAGTAGATGAGCACGCCCTTCGCGCCCCGCCGGGACGCCTCGCGCGGCTTGATGCCACGGAACACCGCGCCGTACCGGATCAGGACGATCTTCCCCTTGACGGAGATGCCGTTCTTCTCCAGCAGCGCGAAGTCCTCGGGCCGCCCGTAGTTGGCGTACACGACCTCGCCCTGGATGTTCCCGGACGGCGACATCCCGTTGTGCCCCGGGATGACCTCGTCGAAGTGCTTCTGCCAGGGACGCTTCTTCTCCTTGACGGGCAGCGTCGCGTGCTGCGGCGCGGTCATCTCGACCTTCACGCGCTCCGGCCTCGACAGGTAGGCGTAGTACGTCTTGACCTCGGGCTCCAGCCCGTACGACTTCAGGTGCGCGACGATCCGCTCGACGCGGTGCCGGTCGCCGGTCGTCGTGGCGAGGGCAGGTTCGCTCGACAGTTCGGCGTCCAGGTCACGGGCGACCTTCGGGGACGGGACGGCGCTGAACAGCCGCTCGTACCGCCGCTGCCATCGGGAGTTCTCGTCGGTGAAGCCGGGGATCGGATGTCGGGAGTCGGCGGACGGCGACGCCACGGCCGGAACCGCGGACAGGACGAGGGCGAGGGACGCGGCGGGCGCGGTCAGCGCCGCCAGCGCCTGGGTTCGGGAGCTGAACACCGGGGTTACCTCTCAGTGGCCGTACGGGTGCGCCCGGACCGTACGTCGTGATCATCGGAAGATCCAGGACGCGTGCCGGATCCGGCCAACCTGTCGGAGCGATCGGCCATCATGGTGACCGTGCCGACCTCCCCGACGCCCGCTGCCGCGCCGCGCCCGGCCGAGCTTGACGCGGTCTTGGAGCGGATCACGTACGCCAATGAGGAAACCGGCTACACGGTGGCGCGCGTCGCGACCGCCAAGAGCGGCGCCGACCTGCTCACCGTCGTCGGCGCGCTGCTCGGCGCCCAGGTGGGGGAGAGCCTGCGGCTGGTCGGCCGGTGGCGGTCGCACCCGAAGTACGGGCGGCAGTTCGAGGTGGAGTCGTACTCGACCGTCCTTCCGGCGACGATCCAGGGCATCCGCCGCTATCTCGGCTCCGGCATGATCAAGGGGATCGGGCCGGTGATGGCCGACCGGATGGTCGAGCACTTCGGCACCGACATCCTGCGCGTCATCGAGGAGGAACCGGGACGGCTCGTCGAGGTGCAGGGCCTCGGGCCCAAGCGGACGAAGCGGATCGGCGAGGCGTGGGAGGAGCAGAAGGCCATCAAGGAGGTGATGGTCTTCCTCCAGGGGGTCGGGGTGTCCACGTCGCTTGCTGTGCGCATCTACAAGCAGTACGGCGACACATCCATCGACACCGTCCGGCGGGAGCCGTACCGGCTCGCGGCCGACGTGTGGGGCATCGGGTTCAAGACCGCCGACACCATCGCGCAGGCCGTCGGCATGCCGCACGACAGCCCCGAGCGGATCAAGGCGGGGCTCCAGTACACGCTGTCGGAGGCCGCCGACGACGGGCACTGTTTCCTGCCCGAGCCGAACCTCGTCACCGACGCCGAGAAGATCCTCGGGGTGGGGCGGGAGCTGATCGTCCCGGCGCTGGACGAGCTGGCCCGCGACGAGGGGGTCGTCCGCGAGCCGATCCCCGGCCCCGGCGAGGACGCCGCGACGATCCCCGCCGTCTACCTGGTGCCGTTCCACCGGGCCGAACGCTCCCTCGCCCGAGGACTGCTGGAGTTGCTGGACGCGCGGAACCCTTGTGGGGGGACGACCCCCCACTCCCCCCGGAACGGCCCGGGCGACCGGCTCAAGGCGTTCGCCGACGTCGACTGGGGCAAGGCGCTGCCGTGGCTGCGGCAGCGCACCGGGCAGGAGCTCGCCCCCGAGCAGGAGGAGGCCGTCAAACTGGCGCTGACCGCCAAGGTGTCGGTGCTGACCGGCGGGCCCGGCTGCGGCAAGAGCTTCACCGTCCGGTCCGTGGTGGAGCTGGCCGCCGCGAAGAAGGCGAAGATCGTCCTGGTGGCGCCGACCGGGCGGGCGGCCAAGCGGCTCGCCGAGCTGACCGGGCACGAGGCCGCGACCGTCCACCGGCTCCTCCAGCTCCAGCCCGGCGGCGACCCCAAGTACGACCAGGACGCCCCGCTCGACGCCGACCTCGTCGTGGTGGACGAGTCATCCATGGTCGACCTGATCCTCGCGAACAAGCTGGTGAAGGCGATCCCGCGCGGCGCGCACCTGCTGCTCGTCGGGGACGTCGACCAGCTTCCGTCCGTCGGCGCGGGCGAGGTGCTCGCCGACCTGCTCGGCGCCGAGGTGATCCCGCGCGTGCGGCTCACCCGGATCTTCCGGCAGGCGCAGCGGTCCGGCATCGTCGTCAACGCGCACCGCGTCAACTCCGGCGACCACCCGCAGACCCACGGCTTCCCCGACTTCTTCCTGTTCCCGTGCGACGAGCAGGACGAGGCCGCCGAGCTGACCGTGGACGTCGTCGCCAACCGCGTCCCGCGCAGGTTCGGGCTCGACCCGCGCCGCGACGTGCAGGTGCTCGCGCCGATGCACCGGGGCGCCGCCGGGGCGGGCGAGCTGAACGCGCGGTTGCAGGAGGCCCTCACCCCGCACGACGACGCGCGTCCCGAACGCCGCTACGGCGGGCGCGTCTTCCGCGTCGGCGACAAGGTCACCCAGTTGCGCAACAACTACGACAAGGGCGAGGCCGGGGTCTTCAACGGCACCGTCGGCGTCGTCACGTCGGTGTCGCCGGAGGAGCAGACGCTGACCGTCGTCACCGACGAGGACGAGAGCGTCGACTACGGCTTCGACGAGCTGGACGAACTCGCCCACGCCTACGCGATCACCATCCACCGGTCGCAGGGCAGCGAGTACCCGGCGGTCGTCATCCCGCTCACCACCGGCGCCTGGATGATGCTGCGCCGCAACCTGCTCTACACGGGCATCACCCGCGCGAAGAAGCTCGTCGTGCTGGTCGGGTCGCGCCGGGCGCTGGCGGCGGCGGTCCGCACCGCCGGCGCGGGCCGCCGCCACACCGCTCTGGCCCACCGCCTTTCAAGGGAGCCGGGCCTGTCTCAGCGGTAGCGCTGGAGTTCCCACGGGTCGTGGGCGCAGAAGACCTGGACGGCGCCCTCTCTCACGAGGACGTGAACGGCCGCGTCCGTGAAGTCGCTGAGGCCCCGGACGGGTACCGCGAAACTAAACAGACCGGTCCAGTAAGACGAACTCAGTCCTTCAGGGACAGGGCGGCGAGGCGCAGGCCGGTGAAGGCTCCGGCGCTGACGCCGCGGACGCGCTCCGACCACACGAAATGGTCGTGCCGGGACCACAGCGGCATCGCGGGCATGTCGCGCAGCATCGCGCTCTCGGCGAGGCGGGCGGGGATGACGCCCTCGTCCGGGGTGGCCGCGCGTTCCGCCTGGTCGAGGAGGTCGGTGGTGTAGCCGTCGGCGAAGCCGGTCCCGGCGTCCAGCAGCGGCGCGAGCGAGGCGACGGGCGCGGGGTAGGCGGCGGTGGCGTGGACGGCGAACGGCCCGTCCACCGTCCCGTCCTGCACGGCCTTGCGCAGGTCGGGGACGGGGTGCGGACGGGCGTCGAGCCTCAGTTCCCGGCGGAGCTGGTCGGCGACGGCCTTCACCCAGGCGTCGTCGCCCCGGCCCGCCTCGTACCAGAGGTTCAGCGGCCCGGTGAGGCCGCCCGCGTCGGCCAGCGCCGCGACGGCGGCCTTCCCGTCGTGCACGCACAGGCGGCACTGCCCCTCGCGGTGTCCGGGCAGGATCCCGGGGGCGACCAGCGCGTCGGCGGGGGAGTACTGGTGGCCGAGCGGGCCCTCCGTCACGGCGGACCGGTCGATCGCCATCGACAGCGCCTGCCGGACGGTCGGCGACGCGAGCCGCTCCACCCGGCCCGGGAACGCGAGGTAGGTCATGTCCCGTCCGGGGACGGCGCGGTGGCGGTCGCCGAAGTCGGCGTTCATCGACTCGTGCCGGTCGGTCGGCACCCGCGTGGCGACGTCCAACTCGCCGGACTCGGCGGCCGTGTACTGCGTGCGGGCGTTCGGCATGGTCTTCACGACGACGTCGCGGCCGCCCTTGCGGGGCGTCAGGACGATCTCCCGCGCGTTCCGCGACCGCACGCGCAGCGGCCCGTTGCCCACCGGGGTGCGGCCGTAGGACGCCCAGTCCCGCGACGCCAGAACCCTGTCGGGCAGCGGGAAGAACGCGGGGTCGCCGAGCAGCGCCGGGAACCCGCCCATCGGACGGTCGAGCGTCACCACGAACGTCCGGTCGTCGGTGACCTTGAGGTGGGCGGCGTCGAGCCCCGCGACGTCCGAGAGCAGCCGCGACCCGGCCCAGTGCTCGCGCAGGACGGTCGTCCAGGCGCCGGTGAACGAGCGGGACGTGACGGGCGAGCCATCGTGGAACGTCGCACCGGGACGCAGCCGCACCGTCCAGACCCTCCGGTCCGGGCTGGTGATCGACGCGGCGGCGGCGTTCACGGCGGCGCCGGTCTTCGGGTCGTAGGAGACCAGGCCCGTCCACACGGCGTTCGCGATCATCCGTCCGGTGTCGTCGCGGACATCGCCGGGCAGCAGCGTCGCCGGGGCGGCCGCGCCGACCGAGATCCGCGGATCGGCCGGGTCGCTCCACGCCTTGAGCGCCGCGATGGGGGCCAGCAGGACCACCACGGCCCCGGTGACCAGGGCTGCGGTACGGGTGGAGCTCTTCAACGGCCTCTCCCGGGAGCGGGGCGGGTCGCCCGTGAGAGTACGGCAGCACGACAGGACTCACCAGTCCTTACGGTGCTGAGTCCATTTCGTGACCCGGCCGACTGTTGATCAAGCTCGACGCCTCGTTGATCCTGTGGGGGGCGACCCCCACGCCCCCGAAACCGCCGGTGCGCACTGGCGCCTGCGATGATCTCTTTTGTGGAGGTGCGATGACCCCCCGCACATCCGTCCCCGTGCGGCGCCTGCTCCAGGGCGGCGGCGCGATCGTGGCGGCGGTGGCCCTGACGGCCGGAACGGCCTGGGCCTGCCCCCCCGAACCCACCGGAAACCAGACGAACCAGTCCGCGCAGGCGGCGTCCGAAGGTGAGGGCACCGGTGGCTCCCGCCACTCCGGGCACTACCACCGGGCTCCCGCCGCCGAGACGAAGTCCGAGGCGATCAAGGGCGTGCGGCGCGTCGGCGGGGTGCCGGACGCCAAGGGCGCCATCTCGCTGATGTTCATCGACTACGGCCACGGTCGGCACAAGCGGACGATCATGTACGCGACCGGCCAGTTCGGGTTGAAGGCCTACGACATCACCGCCGACCCCCGCGTCCCCAAGCTGGTCGGGCAGCTGAACATGCCCGGCATGTGGGAGACCGAGGACACCGACTTCGACCCCAGGCGCAAGATCATCTACCTGTCCCGGGACCCGCGCGCGTTCAACGGCAACACCCGGACCGGCGAGTCCGGGATCTACGTCGTGGACGCCTCCAAGCCGGAGAACCTGCGGCACATCACCTACGTCAAGGTGCCCGCCGGGCACACCACCACCTGCGTGAACGACTGCCGGTACCTGTGGACGGGCGGCCCCGCCAAGGCCGACTGGATGCCCGCCGACTGGGGCGGACGGCCCGTGTGGGTCACCGACGTCCGGAACCCGGCCAAGCCGAAGGTGTTCAAGGACCCGATCGACACCGGCCGCAACGACGGCAGGACCGACTACACGCACGACATCCAGGTCGACTCGCAGGGGCTTGCCTGGGCGTCGGGACGCGGCGGCGTCCGCGGCTACTACACCACCGGTCGGCACTACGACCCGGTGAAGAGGACGTGGCGCAGGGCGACCGCGTGGGACCCCGTCCCCTACGCGGGCGGCGGACTGGACGAGGCCACGACCAACTCGACGTTCATGCACAACAGCTACCGCGCGGTCGGACGCACCCGGAGCCAGGCCGCCGACCCGCGCAGGTGGGGTAACGGCCAGCTGCTGTACGTCACCGAGGAGACGTTCAACGACGGCTGCGCCAACGACGGGCTGCTCGTCATCGCGTCGCTGAAGGGCTCCTACCGGGGCGAGGGCTGGCGGTCCACGCCGCAGGACCCGTTCCGCCTGCACACCGTCGGGACCTGGGGTGTCGCCGGTAAGGAGGGCAGCGACCCGGCCAGCGACGACTGCTCGGCGCACTACTTCGACGTCCGTGACGGCGTCATCGTCCAGTCGTACTACTCGCAGGGCACGCGGTTCCTGGACGTGCGCGACCCGACGAACCCCCGGCAGGTCGCCTACTTCCGTCCCGCCGACGCCGCGTCGTGGCAGCCGTACTGGCACGGCCGGTACGTGTACGTCGCCGACAACACGCGCGGCATCGACGTGCTGGAGCCCACCTTCCGCCGCTGACCCGGCCGCACGGTCAGGGGTCCTCGGACTCGCGGGCGTTCCGCTCCGCCGCGGCCGCCGCCGACTCGGCGGCCCGGCGGAGCTGGTGCCCGGCCCGCTGGACGGCCTGGACGGGCCGCGCCGGCAGATGCCGGGACGCGCCGCGATGCCGCCGCCAGTGCTCGCGGGCCCGGGCCCGGTGCTCGACCCGCAGGTTCTCGATGAGCCGGTCGACGTCCATGGACACCTCGCCGTACAGCGGCCACGGGTCCCCGGCCACGGCCCGCTCGTGCAGCCTGCGGGAGAGCCGGGCGCGGCGCTCCCGCGCGACGTCCACCCGGACCTCCAGATCGTGCTCGGCGAGGAACGGGCGCGCGTCGCGGGCCAGGTCGGAGCGGGCGAGCCGACCGTAGGCGGCGATGCTGGCCGAGATCCCGGCGAGGGCGTCGCCGAGTTCGTCGCGCAGCGCGTCGTCGGTCAGCAGCCGGCCCCGCCGCCCGAGCCGCTCGTCGTCGGCCAGTGACCGGGTGAGGCCGCGCAGCGACAGCATGAAGTGCTCCATGGTCTCCATCGCGTTCCGCAGCGCGACCCCGGCGTCGATGAGCCGCCGCGCCCGCGTGCGCGGGTTGAGCCGGACGCTCTCCTCCGCCACGCCGAGGTCGTGGTCGGTGCGGCCGATCTCGCGGGCGAGCCGTTCGGCGGCGTCCTGCCAGCGGGCCGCCTCGCCCTCGGTGCGCTCGCCCCGCAGCCCCTCCGCGATGTCCTGGAGCAGCTCGCCCAGCTTTTCGGAGATGTCCTGGACGGCGTCCTCGGCCGGACGGACCCGCACCGCCGGGGCGAGCAGCGCCGCCGCGAGTCCGGTGGCGGCGCCGAGCAGCGTCTCCAGCACCCGTTCGGTGGCGCCGCTGCCGCTGGCCGCGCCCAGCGCGAAGATCAGCATCGCGGAGATCGGCACCTCCAGGACGTGCTCGCCGAGCCGCAGCACGTGGCCGATGACCAGCGCGGCGAGGATCGTCAGGCCGAGCGCCCACCAGGAGAACCCGATGGTGTTCGCGAACATCACCGCGACCAGCACCCCGCAGATCACGGCGGCGACGCGCAGGATGCTCGCCTTGATCGTCTGGTAGACGGAGAACTGGACGACCAGCAGGGCCGTCAGCGGCGACAGCAGCGGCTTCGGCACGTCCTGCGGCAGGACCGCCAGCGCCAGCACGTACGCCACCACCGCCGTGATCGTCAGCCGGGCGATGCGGTAGGCGTCCGACCGGTCGGACTGGCGGCGGAACGGCACGAATCGCATGCCGCTGTTCTTCCCGCGCGTCGGCAATATTGCGGCAAAGGCCGCGATGTCAGCTAGATCACCCTCGGCGGCGGGCGCGGAAGGCCGCGACGTTCGTCCGGTTCGCGCAGGGCTCGGAGCAGAAGCGGCGCCGTCCCGCCCGGGACGTGTCGGCGTACACGCGGTGGCAGTCGTCGGCCGCGCAGACCCCGGTCCGGCCGAGGCCGTGCTCGACGACCAGTTCGGCGAGGTTCATCAGCGTGGTGGCGCGGAACCGGTCCGGGAGCCGCGACGACGGCGGCGCGTAGTGCATGTGCAGCCCGTGCGGCTCGTGGTCGGACAGGTGCGGGTGCATCGGGACCCGCAACATGAGCCCGTTCAGCATGGTCACCGCGTCCTCGGCGCTCGTCGCCGTGAAGAACGGGTGCAGGGTGCCCCCCCAGTGGCGGAGTTCGTCGGCGTCCGCGTCCCGGAACTCGCGCCAGAAGAAGCCGTTGTCGCGCAGGATCCGGCGCAGCGCGTCCGGCGAGTCGTCGCCGCCGAGGACGGCGTTGACCAGCGCCGCCGCCGCGGCGACCCCGTGGCTCCGGTATCCGGTGATCCGCATCGTCGCCGTCCTAGTGACGCCAGCGGGTGGCGGCGGCGATCTGCTCCGGGGACGCGCCGTCGAACAGCGCGATCTCCCCGCGCCGGACCGCCGACACGGTGTCGACGACGGCCTCGCCGAGCGCGTCCCGCATCAGGTCGTCCGCCTCGAACGCCGCGACCGACTCGGCCAGCGACGCGGGCAGCGGCGTGATGCCCCGGGCGGCGCGCTCGTCCGCCGTCAGCTCCGCCGGGTCGGTGCCGACCGGCTCGGGGAGCCGCAGCTCGGTGCCGATGCCGTCGCGTCCGGCGGCCAGCAGCGCCGCCAGTGCCAGGTACGGGTTGGCGGCGCCGTCCAGGCACTTGACCTCCAGGTTCGCCGCGTCGGCGCGCTCGCCGTCCGGGCCGGTGACGAACCGCAGCGCCGCCTCCCGGTTCTCCAGGCCCCAACAGGCGAACGCGCCCGCCCAGTGCGAGGGGACGAGCCGCAGGTAGCTCGCCACCGACGGCGCCCCGACCGCCAGCAGTGCGGGCAGGTGCCGCAGGATCCCGGCGGCGAACGCCTCCCCGGCGGACGTCATCCCGCACGGCCCGTCGCCGCCCGCCATCGCGTTCGTCGGAGTCTTCAGGCTGTTCGAGACCTCAGGCCGCCAGAGGCTCAGGTGGACGTGCGCGCCGTTGCCGACCGAGTCGGCCTCGACCTTCGGGGAGAACGTCGCGGCCAGCCCGTGCTCCATCGACACAGCCCGGATCGTCTCCCGCACCAGGACGGCGGTGTCGGCCGCGCCGAGCGGGTCCTCGGCCAGCACCGACACCTCGTACTGCCCGGCCGCGTACTCCGGGTGGAGCTGCGCGACGGTGACCCCGGTGTCCTTCAGCGCCGACAGGAGGTCCCGCAGGTATCCGGCCAGCTCGGTGACCCGCGCCATCCCGTACGCGGGGCCGTGGCAGGCGGCGACGAACTCGTCCCCGTCGCCCTTCGACACCGCCCATTCGATCTCGAAGGCGGCCCTCACCGACCAGCCGCCGTCCGCGAGACGCTCCGTCTCGCGGCGGAGCAGCGCCCGCGCGTCGAGCGGGTGGACGGTGCCGTCCTGCGCGTACCGGAGCGCGGGCGCGTGCGCCCAGCCGGGCAGCGCCGCCATCGGCCGCAGCCGCTCCAGCACGGGATGGAGCCGCAGGTCGCCGGACGGCCCGCCGATGTGCCGCCCGGACGTGATCGAGTCGTCCAGCAGGAACACGTCGAACACCGGCGACATCCCGACGCCCCAGGCGGCGGCGTGTTCGAGGCGCTCCACCGGGACGGTCTTGGTGCGCGTGATCCCGCTGACGTCCACCCAGGTCAGCGCGACGGCCGCGATGTCCTGACCGGCCAGCCTGCGCGCGGTCTCGGCGGCGCGCGTGCCCAGCCGGGCGCGGGCGCGGCCGTCGAGCCTGTGCTCGTCGAACGCGCGCCCGTCGAACCCGTGCCCGGGGACGGTCTCAGGGATCTGTTCCACAGTGCTGGCTCCCGATCGGAGTGGCGTCGGCGTGACGGGACGACGCGGACGTCCCGTAGAGGCATCGTAGAGAGATCATCCCCTGCGCAGGAGGAGATGCGCCCGTGCTCGCATACCTGGAGTCGCTGTCCCTGGTCGACCACCACTGCCACGGCGTCCTGAACCGGGACCTGGACCGCCCGGCGTTCGAGGCGCTGCTCACCGAGGCCGACCACCCCGGGCCCACCAGCATGTTCGACACCCAGGTCGGGTTCGCGCTGCGGCGTTGGTGCCCGCCCGTCCTCGGCCTGGACGCGCACGCGGACCCGGACGCCTACCTGGCCCGACGCGCCGAGCTGGGCGCGGCCGAGGTGAACCGGCGGTTCCTGGCCGCGGCCGGGCTGGCGGCCCTGTGCGTGGACACCGGGTACACGCCCGAGTCGATCCTCGACCCGCCGGACCTCGGACGTCTCGCGGGCGCGCCCGCGCACGAGATCGTCCGGCTGGAGAGCGTCGCCGAGCAGGTCGCGGCGGACGGCGGCGGCGCGGCGACGTTCGCCGACGAGGTCCGCGCCCGCGTCGAGGGGAGCGGCGCGGTCGGCGCCAAGTCGATCGCCGCGTACCGGGCCGGGCTGGAACTGTCGGGCGAACGCCCGTCGGCGGCGGAGCTTACGGCGGCGGCCGGGCGGCTGATGCGGGAGGAGGCCCCGCGCGTCTGCGACGAGGTCCTGCACCGCTTTCTCGTCTGGTGCGCGGTCGACGCCGGGCTTCCCGTCCAGTTCCATGTCGGGATCGGGGACGTGGACGCCGACCTGCGGCGCGGTGACCCGCTGCTGCTCATCGAGTTGCTGCGCGCCATGGACCCCGCGCCCGCGATGCTGCTGCACAACTACCCGTTCCACCGGAACGCGGGCTATCTGGCCCAGGTGCTGCCCAACGTGTACGTCGACGTGGGCCTCGCGACCCACAACCTCGGGCACCGCGCGCCCGCGCTGATCGCCGAGCTGCTGGAGCTGGCGCCGTTCGGGAAGGTGCTCTACTCGTCGGACGCGTTCGGCCTGTCCGAGCTGTTCCATCTGGGCGCGCTGCTGTTCCGGCGCGGCCTCGCGGACTTCCTCGGCGGGGGAGTGGACGACGGCGCCTGGACGGCCGCCGACGCCGAACGGGTCGCCGGGCTGATCGCGTCCGGCAACGCGCGCCGCGTCTACGGGATCTGAGGAGGGAGGGGACGTCAGGCGAAGCGGCTGCTCGGGACGGGGCCGTGCGAGGACACCGCGTCCCGGGGGCCGGTGAGCCACTGTCCGGCGACCGTCCGGACGAACCCGGCCAGGGCCTCGTCCGAGTCGGGCGGCGCGCCGTCGTCCGCGTCGTCGTAGGTCTCGGGCGCGGCGCCGACGACCTCGGCGGCCAGTTCCTCGGCGGGCCGCCCGTCCGCCGGGACGGTCTCGGTCTCGCCGTCCGGCGTCACCCGCATCCCCTGGCCCCACGGCGCGACGACGACCTGGTGCAGCAGGCCGGTGACGTCGGCGCTGACCGCCGGGGGATCGGTCCAGCAGGTGGCGCGTTCGAACAGCACCTGCCCCTCGGCGCGTTCCCACAGCCCTTCCGCGTCGGACTCGTTGAGGTCGTACGCCACCACCAGCGTGTCGGGACGGCCGGGCGCGTACGGCTCCGCCGGGAGCCCGAACAGGCGCGCCGTGGCGAGCCCCAGGATCTGGCTCGACCGGTCCGGCAGCACGCCGACCGAGGTGGGTCGCCGCCCGGCCGCGTCCAGGATGAGCCGCAGCCGGTCGATGGACCGTCGGCACGTCCCGTAGCTGTCGGACGTGTACGCGAACCGTCCCGTCATGCCCTGGTCGAACCCGTACGGCGAGATCGCGCCGAGCACGCCGCCGCCGAGCGTGAAGTGCCAGCCCCGCAGGTCGGTGGCGTCGAGCGGGCTCGTCGTCCGGGCGGCGCGCGCCCGGTCGAGCATGCGCGCCAGCCGGTCCCGGGCGGGCGTCCAGTCGGCGTCGTCCGGGGCGGGCAGGACGGCCGCCTCGCGCTCGGACCGGTCGACGTCCCCCGCCAGCAGCGCGTTGAAGGCGAGCAGGTAGCG
Organism: Actinomadura meridiana; assembly: GCF_039537545.1. Lineage (NCBI taxonomy): Bacteria > Bacillati > Actinomycetota > Actinomycetes > Streptosporangiales > Thermomonosporaceae > Actinomadura > Actinomadura meridiana. The sequence continues at coordinate 18,019 of NZ_BAABAS010000029.1, read as the reverse complement.
GGCTGGCCACGGGTCGAGCGACGCGACGCGCGGATCCAGGACGGCGACGGCCTCGGCGTGCCGGTTCTCCCGCTCCAGGGCGGAGACCAGCTCCATCACCAGGACGGGTTCGTCCGGCATCAGCTCCAGGGCGCGGCGCAGCGGCGGGATCGCCAGGAACGGGACGCCGCGCTCGATGCAGGCGTACCCGAAGTCGTAGAGTTCCTGCGGCCCGCGTGCGCGGACCATCGCGGCGGCCGCCTCCCGCATGTCGTCGAACCCTGACCTGGCCGCCGCGCCCTCCATGAGCCCCGCGACCTCGGCCAGATCCATGGCCTCCGCGTTGAACCGCAGATGCCGGATGAGCCCGGTGATGTCTCCTTGGTCCAGAAGTGCCCGCGCTTCGCTCATGAGGGGTCACGCTACAACGATCAGTGGGGGGGACTGTTTGGATTTTCCCCGGATATGTCGGCATGCTCCCCTACGGTTGGCGCATGCAAGATCACATCCCCGACGAGGACGTGCCGACGATCCCGGAGGCGTGGCGGCGGACGTTGCACGCTCGGCGCGGCGGCGCCCCCGGGCCCGCGATCACGGTGGACGCGAGGGCGCCGGAGACCGTCCGCGCGCTCGTCGCGGAGACCGGCGGGGCCGTGGAGTCCCTCCTGGAGGACACGTACGGCGACCGGGAGCTCGCGGCGGCGGCGCGCCGGTACCTCGACGGCGGCGACGACCCGGTCGGTGCCGGGGCGGTGGCGGCGGCGACCGCGCACGGTCTGCGACATCAACCACAGGGTGGCCCGGCCCGCGGGGAAGAGGCACATCGCGCGTTCGTCGACGCCTGGGTCACCGAGCGCGGGATCGCGTTCGCGGCGTGCGCGCTCGTCGAGCTGGGCCGGACGGAGACGAAGGCCGGGGCGGGCGGCTCCTGGGGCGGCACGTCGGTCGGCGCGTTCCACCACGGGGACGAGAAGCTCGAACACATCGAGCCGGAGACCGCCCGCCGCGTTCGCGGTCTGCTGGCGGCGGCCGACGAACCGGAGTACGCCGAGGCGGTCGAGCGGCTGGCTCGCCACCGGTCCGGCCCCGGGACGAAGTGGTTCGTGTCGTATCTGGTGCCGACGCGGGACGACTGGGTCGACGAGTGCTGCGCCGGAACGCCCTGTCCCCGGATGGGGCGGAGCGAGGCGCGGTGGATGTGGCTGTCGGCGCTGGGCAAGGCGTCCCAGCTGCGACGGCTCGCCGTGTACCTGTTCTGGGGCGACGCGACCCGGGCGCAGCTCGCGACGATCGTGGACGGCGTCGGCCCCGGCGCGCTCGGCTTCCTCCTCGAACAGGCCGACGGCGGGCACGTCGAGTCGACCGACCGCAGGCGCATCTTCGAGGCCGTGGCCGTCCTGCCGACGGACGAGGCGTTCCAGGCGCTCGTCGACCGGCTCGACCGCAGGCATGTGCGTCCCGCGCTGGACGCGGCGGCGGGGTGCTTCCCGGTGCGGGCGCTGCGGCTGCTGGCACGCGCGGGCAAGCGGACCGACGGGGTGCTGCGCGACCACGTCCGGGCCCACCCCGAGCTGGTCGCGGCGGCCCTGCCCGGCCTGCCCGACGACGTGCGCGCCGTGGTCGAGCCGCTCGCGGCGACATCGGCGCGCGTCCCGGTGGCGGGCCCGGAATCGCTGCCCGGCGTGCTCGTGGACCCGCCGTGGGCGCGGCCCAGCCGCCCCGCCGTCCCCGGCCTGCGGGAACCGGCGCCGCGGATCGTCTGGCGGGACGGCGAACGGGAGAAATGGCTCGCCGCCGACCCCGGAGTTCGTACGCCGGACCGCGACGACTGGGACGTTCTCGTCCAGGCCCACCTGTTCGGCCGCTCCCTCATCGGTGGCGAGGAACTCGTCCTGCACGGCCCGGAGGACCTGGTCCGGCCGCTGCTGCGCGACTTCGAGGGGTACGCCGAACGCGACGCCCACACGTGGGTGCGGGTGCTCGTCGCCCGCTACGAGCTGGACGCGCTGCCCGCCGCGATCCGGATGGCCAAGCCGTACCCGGAGACCTGCGTCGGCCCGCTGCTGCCGTTCCTGGACGCGGGCCTCGCGCGGCTCATGGCCGGATGGCTCGTCCGGGGCGGCGCGTACGTGGGCCCGGCCCGCCGGTGGCTGCGGCACCACGGGCTCGACGCCGTCCCGCTGCTCGTCCCGGCGGCGCTCGGGCAGAGCGCCAAGCGGTGCCGGGAGGCCGAGACCGCGCTGCGGTACCTGAACGACGCGCACGCTCTCGGCGCCATCGCGGACGCCGCCCGCGACGCGCACGGCGAGGACGCGGGCCACGCGATCGAGGAGCTGCTGGCGGCCGAGCCCGCCGAGACGGGGCTGGACGCGCCCGCGAGGATCGGCGACTGGGCCGACCCGGCGGTGCTGCCGCAGGTCCTGCTGCGCGGCCACGAGCGGGCCCTTCCGCCGGACGCGACCCGCCGCCTGCTGGAGCTGTTCGCGCTGCCGTCCCCCTACGTCATGGACGAACCGGCGAAGACCTGCGACCCCGACTCGGTCGCCGAGTTCGGCTGGGCGGTGTTCCAGCGCTGGCTCGACGCGGGCCACCCGCCCAAGGACGTGTGGGCGCTGACGCAGCTGGCCCGCACCGGCGACGACGAGACGGCCGGGCTGCTGGCCGCCGTCATCCGGACGCTGCCCGGCAAGGGCGGACACAAGCTCGCCGTCCGGGGCCTGGACGTGCTCGCCGAGATCGGCTCCGACGCGGCCCTGACGCATCTGAACGGCATCGCCCGCAAGGTCGCGTTCAAGGGCCTGCGGGCCGAGGCGGAGCACCGGATCGAGGAGGTCGCCGAGCGGCTCGGGCTGAGCCCCGACCAGCTCGCCGACCGGCTCGTCCCCACCTTCGGGCTCGACGCCGACGGCGCCATGACGCTCGACTACGGGCCGCGCCGGTTCCTCGTCCGGTTCGACGAGCAGCTCAGGCCGTTCGTCACCGACGAGGACGGCAAGCGCCGCAAGACGTTGCCGAAACCCGGTGTCAAGGACGACCCGGAGTTGGCGCCCGCCGCCCACCAGGCGTTCACGGCGCTGAAGAAGGAGGTGCGGGGGGTCGCGTCCGACCAGCTCCTCCGGCTCGAACAGGCCATGGCGGAGCGGCGGTGCTGGACGCCGGTGGAGTTCGGCGAGTTCATCGTCGGCCATCCGCTCGTCCGGCACATCGCGCGCCGCCTGGTCTGGATCGCGCTCGACGGCGGCGACGCGACCGCGTTCCGCGTCGCCGAGGACGGCACGTTCGCCGACGCGGCCGACGACGCCTTCGCCCTGCCCTCCTCGGCGGACGTCCTCATCGCGCACCCCCTGCACCTCGGCGACGCCCTCAAGGACTGGGCGGAGGTGTTCGCCGACTACGAGATCCTCCAGCCGTTCCCGCAGCTCGGACGGTCCGTTCACGCGCTGACCGAGGCCGAGAAGGACGGCGGACGGCTGGAGCGGTTCGAGGGCGTCACCGTCCCGTTCGGCAAGGTGCTGGGCCTCGTCCGGCTCGGCTGGGAACGCGGCGAGCCGCAGGACGCGGGCGGCGAACGCTGGATCTCCCGCCGGGTCGGCGACGACCGGTACGTCGTGATCGACCTCTATCCCGGCATCACGGTCGGCAACGTCGGCGGGTCGGGCGACCACCAGACCCTCAGCCACGTGTGGTTCGCCACCAGGCCCGACGACTACCGCGTGCGCGTCGGGACGCCCCTGCGGTTCGGCGAACTCGACGCCGTGACCGCGTCGGAGATCCTGTCCGACCTGATCGGGCTGGCCGAGGCGGACGTGCGATGAGCGACGCCGCCTACCAGCGACCGCCCGCCGAGGTCCGGTTCGCCGAGGAATTGGAACGGCTGCGCGACGGCGACTCCGGGCCGCGCCCGCCCGGCTGGGCGCTGAGCCTGACGGCGGCGCGGCGGTTCGTCGTCGGGGACGCGGCACTCGGCGTCGCACGCAAGTTCGTCGGCGACACCGCCCTCATCGACCGGGCCCTCGTCACGCTCGCGACCAGCCGGGGCCTGATGCTGGTGGGGGAGCCGGGGACCGCGAAGTCGCTGCTGTCGGAGCTGATCGCGGCGGCGGTGAGCGGCACGTCCACGCTGACGATCCAGGGCGGCGCCGCGACCACCGAGGACCAGATCAAGTACTCCTGGAACTACGCGCTGCTGGTGTCGGAGGGGCCGTCCACCCGGTCGCTGGTGCCCGCGCCGCTGCTGACCGGGATGGCGGAGGGGAAGGTCGTCCGGTTCGAGGAGATCACCCGCTGCCCGCTTGAGGTGCAGGACGCGCTGCTGTCGCCGCTGTCCGACCGCGTCCTGGCGATCCCGGAGCTGTCGGGGGACGAGGCCATGGTGTTCGCGCGGGACGGGTTCAACGTCATCGCGACCGCGAACACCCGCGACCGGGGCGTCAACGAGATGAGCGCCGCGCTCAAACGGCGGTTCAACTTCGAGACCGTGTTCCCCATCGCCGACTTCGCCACCGAACTGGGCCTCGTCGAACGGGAGGCGACGCGGCTGCTGGAACGCAGCGGCGTCGAGGTCGCGCCGCGCCGCGACGTCCTCGAAGTGCTCGTCACGACGTTCCGGGAACTGCGCAACGCCGCGACCGAGGACGGCCAGGCCATGGACCGGCTGTCGGCCGTGATGAGTACGGCGGAGGCCGTGTCGGTCGCGCACCAGGTCGGCGTGCGCGGCTGGTTCCTGCGCGGCGAGGCGGGCGCCGCCGCCGACATCGTCGAGTGCCTCGCCGGGACGGCCGCCAAGGACAGCCCCGACGACCTGGCTCGGCTGCGCCGCTACCTGGAGCAACGGGCGCCGCGCCGCGACGGCGAGCAGTGGCGCGCCCTGCACGCCGCCCGGCATCTGCTGCCCGGCTGATGGCCGTCATGTTCGTCGGCGTCCGGCACCACAGCCCGGCGTGCGCGCGGCTCGTCCGGGACGTGATCCAGCGGCTCCGCCCCGCGTACGTGCTGGTGGAGGGGCCCGCCGACTTCGGCGCCCGGATCGACGAACTGCTGCTGGCCCACGAACCGCCCATCGCGATCTTCAGCTACCACCGGGACGCGGAACGCGCGCACGCGTCGTGGACGCCGTTCTGCGCGTACTCGCCGGAATGGGTCGCGCTCAACGAGGGCCACGCGGCCGGGGCGCGACTGCGGTTCATCGACCTGCCCGCGTGGCATCCGGCGTTCGGCGACCGTGGCAACCGGTACGCCGACGCCGAACGCCGGTACGCCGAGGCCACCGGACGGCTGTGCCGCGAGTTCGCCGTCGACAACACCGACGTCCTCTGGGACCACCTCTTCGAGATCGACCCCGACGACCCGGCGGAGCGACTCGCCGCCTATTTCGCCCTCCTACGAGGCGAGGCCGAGGCGGGGCCGGACGACACGGCGCGCGAGGCGTACATGGCGCGATGGATCAGGGCGGCCGCCGCCGACGCCGATGACCGGCCGGTCGTCGTGGTGGCGGGCGGCTTCCACACACCCGCCCTCGAAACGCTCGCCGCGACGGGCGACACCGGCTGGCCGGACGTCCCCGCGCCGCCCGAGGGCGCCGCCGGGGGGAGCTTCCTCGTCCCGTACTCGTTCCGGCGGCTGGACGCCTTCACCGGCTACGAGTCGGGGATGCCGTCGCCCGAGTACTACCAGCGGCTCTGGGAGGGCGACCCGGACACGGCCGCCGCCGCGCTGATCGAGACGGTCGTGGCGCGGCTGCGGGCGCGGCGGCAACCCGTGTCGACCGCCGACCTGGTCGCCGCCCGCACCCTCACCGGCGGCCTGACCCGGCTGCGCGGGCACCGCGCCCCGGCCCGCACCGACCTGCTGGACGGCCTGGTGTCCGCGCTGGTCAACGACGACCTGGACCAACCCCTCCCATGGACCACGCGAGGCCCGCTCGCCCCCGGCGCGATTCCCGGGGGGTGCGGGGGGCCGTCCCCCCACATGGCGACGGGCGCGCATCCGGCCGTCGTGGAGATGGTCGCCGCGCTGAGCGGGGACCGGGTCGGGCGTCTGCACCCCGACACCCCGGCGCCGCCGCTCGTCCACGACGTCGCCGCCGAGCTGGAACGCCTCGGCCTTGACCAGAGTGGCCCGGTCACTTTCAGGCTGACGTCCTCGCGTGGGCTGGAGCGGAGCCGTGTCCTGCACCGGCTGCGCGTCCTGCGGATTCCCGGCGTCGAGCGCCGGTCGGGGCCCGCGACGGGCGCCGACCCGGTGCTGGAGGAACGCTGGACGCTGGACCTCTCCGGCCAGGGCGGGCGCCGCGAGTCCGCGCTGATCGAGGCGGGGGCGTACGGGGCGACGCTCGGCGACGCCGCAGCCGCCGCGCTGGACGAGCGCATGGCCGACGCCGGAGCCGACATGGGCGCGCTCGCGGTCGTGCTGTTCGACGCCGCGCTGTGCGGGTGCGCGGCCCAGTCCGGCCGGATCGCCGAGTCGATCGCCGCCGGGATCGCGGGCGCGGCCGAGCTGCCGCCGCTCGGCGCGGCGCTGGAGACCGTCCTCGGCCTGTGGCGGCATGATCGGGTACTCGGCACGGCCCGCAGCCCGCTGTTCGGGACGGTCGTCGCCGCATGCGTCGCCCGCGTCCTGTGGTTGATGGAGGGGCTGCGCGGCGGGCCCGCGCCCGCCGATCTCGGTCGCCTGCGCGCCGTCGCCGCCGTCCGCGACGCGCTGCTGCACGCCACCGACGCGCTCGACCTGGACAGGGCCGCCGCGCTCGGCATCGCGCGCCGCGTCGCCGCCAGGACGGACGCGCCGCCCGACCTGCGGGGCGCGGCGTTCGGGCTCGGCCGGGCGCTCGGCGACACCGCCGACGCGGCACGCGCGGTGCGGGGCGCGGCCGGGCCCGCGACGTTCGGCGACTGGCTCGCCGGGCTGTTCGCGCTCGCCCGGCAGGAGGTGCTCGACCCCGGCGCGCCCGTCCTCGGCGTCCTCGACGAACTGGTCGGCGCCATGGGCGAGGGCGACTTCCTCGTCGCGCTGCCCGCGCTGCGGCAGGCGTTCGCGTTCTTCCCGCCCCGCGAACGCGAGACGATCGCCCAGGGCCTCCTGGACCGGCGCGGCCTGCGCGGCTCACCCCGCGCGCTCCTCCACACCGGCGCCGACCCACTGCTGATCGCCGAGGCGCACGCTCTGGAGGCCCGTGTCGACCGCGCCCTGGAAGCCGCCGGACTCGCCTCCGAGGGGACGTCGTGAGCACGCCCGATCTGGAGCGGTGGCGGCTCATCCTCGGCGCGCCCGCGCAGGCGTGCACCGGACCGCTCGGCGGCGCGGACGCCGAACGGGACGCCGCGCTCGACTGGCTGTACGGGCGCGACCCCGACCTGGCCGAACGCGGCGTCCGGCGCGGCCCCGGCTCTCCCGACGACGACCGCACCGCCGGGGACGAGCCGTCCCGACTCACCACCGTCGACTGGCTCGACGCCGTGCACCGGCTGTTCCCGAAGGAGACGATCGAGCGGCTGGAACGCGACGCCGTCGAACGCTACGAGATCCTGGACGTCGTCACCGACCCCACCGTCCTCGCGCGCATCGAACCCGACCGGACGCTGCTGCGCGCCGTGCTGCGCACCAAGCACCTGATGGACCCCGAGGTCCTCGCGCTCGCCCGGCGCATCGTCGAGGCCGTTGTGCGGGAGCTGTTGGAGCGGCTCGCCACCGAGATCCGGCAGGCGTTCCACGGCGCCAGGTCGCGGCGCCCCAGCCGGTTGAAGAACTCCCGGAACTTCGACTTCCACCGGACGATCCGCGCCAACCTCGCCCACTACCGCCCCGACGAGCGCCGCCTCTACATCGAGGAGCCCCGGTTCGTGGCCCGGACGCGGCGGCACGTCGAACGGTGGCAGCTGATCCTGCTGGTCGACCAGTCCGGCTCCATGGTCGGGTCGGTGATCCACTCCGCCGTCACGGCCGCGTGCCTGTGGGGGCTGCCGGGCCTCACGACGCACCTCGTCGCGTTCGACACGTCCGTGGTGGACCTGACGTCCGACGTCACCGACCCCGTCGAACTGCTGATGAAGGTGCAGCTCGGCGGAGGCACCAACATCGCGCGGGCCGTCGCGTACGGGGCGGGCCTGGTGGACAACCCGCGCCGTGCGATCGTCGCGGTCGTCTCCGACTTCTTCGAGAGCGGCGACCCGTACCGGCTCGTCCGGGAGGTGCGGCGGCTCGTCCAGCAGGGGACGCACGTGCTGGGGCTGGCCGCGCTCGACGAGGACGCCGAACCGGCCTACGACCGGGAGGTGGCGCAGCGCCTCGCCGACGTCGGCGCGCACGTCGGCGCGATGACGCCCGGCCAGCTCGCGGAGTTCGTCGCGGAGCGGATCGGCCGATGACCCGCGCCGACCTGCTGTCCCTCACGCCGGACGCCCTGGCCGCGCTCGCCAACCGCGGCCTCGTCAAACGCGCCGCCAAGGACCTGGACGCGGGGAACGGCCCCGAGGTCACGGTGTCGCCGGACGGCGCCGTCACCGGCGCGTACCCCGACGGCGTCAGGGCGTCCCTGCCGCCCGGCGCCGGGCTGGAGGCCGCGGCCTGCACCTGCGCGGCGACGGGAACGTGCCGCCACCAGATCGGCGTCATCCTCGCCTACCAGCGGACGACCGGTGAAGCGGCAGAACCGGAACCGGAGCCGGTGGTCGTCTGGTCGCCGGGCCGGTTCGACGACGACGCGCTGGCGGGCGTCCTCGGGCGGCGCGCCGTCACCGCCGCCCGCCGCGCGTTCCGCGGCGGCTACTCCGCCGTGGTCCGCCGTCCCACCGCCGACGATCCGGTGGCGCGGGTCGAGTTGCCGACGTGCACGGTCAGGTTTCTCGTGCCGGGCGAACTCGGCTACGTCCACACCGACGCGGTCGCGGCGTTGCGCGGCGAGGTGACCGTCCTGGCCGTCTGGGCGTTCCGGGCCGCCGACGAACGCGGCCTGACCGGCGACGAGGCCCGCCTGGACGTCGGCGGCGGACCCGGCCGGACCTCCGACGGCCTCGCACCGGCGCTCGACCTGGTTGACCAGATCCTTCTCGACGGGGCCGCTAACGCCGGGCCGGTGCTGGTCGCCGCGTTGGGCCGTGCCGCCGCCGGGCTGACGGCGCGCGGCGCGCACTGGCCCGCCGCCGCCCTGGACGACCTGGCCGCGCAGCTCGCCGCCCACCGGGAACGCCGCGCCGACCACGACCCGGCGCGCGTCGCGGAACTGCTCGCCGAACTCCACGCCCGGCACCGGGCGTCCCTCTCCGGCGGGGACCGCTCGCAGGTCCTCGGGACGGACGAGGCGGCCGAGACCCCGCTGCGCCGCGTCCGGCTCGCCGCCCTCGGCTGCCGCGTCGCGGGCACCCCCGGCACGCGCACGGCGGACGTCTTCCTCGCCCACACCGGGACGGGGATCGTGCTCGTCCTGAAACGCCGCTGGGACGTCCCGGACGGCACGCGGCTGACCGGCGCCGACATCGCCGCCCGCCGCGTCCTCGGCGCCACGCTCCGATCGCTCGCCACCGGCAACGTCGTGTCGGAGAGCGCGACCCGCAGCGCCGGACGGGTCGTGCGCGTCGCCACCGGACGGATCGCGAAGACGACCGTCACGCCCCTCGGCGACACCTGGACCGGCCTGCCCGCCGCGCTCACCGTCCGCGACTTCGCGGCGGAGGAACGCGCCCTGGACGCGCTGCCGCCCCGGCTCGTCCGCCCGCGCGTCGCCGCCGAACGGGTCCGGGTCGTCGGGATCGCGGAGCTGCGCGACCTCGGCTACCACCCCGGCGCGCAGCGGCTCGACGCGCTGGTCGCCGACGCGGCGGGCGCCACGGCCGTCGTGTCCGCGGCCTACAGCCCATACCGTCCGGCCGCGCTGGACGTGCTCGCCGGGGCGCTCACCGCCGGGCCGTGCCTGCTCGGCGGCGCGGTCGGCCGGGACCGGGGCGGCCTGGTCATCGACCCGTTCGCGGTCCTCACCCCGGACGGCGTCGTCGTGCCCGACCTGGAACCCGGCGACGGGACCGCCGCGCTGGACGGCCCGCCCCCGGCCGCCCCCGACCCGCTCGGACACGCCCTGGACGAGGCGCTCGCCGCGTGCTCCGCCGCCGCGCACCGGGGGCTCGTCCACGTCACGCCCACCCTCCAGGACCGGATCGCCCGCGCGGGCGACGACCTCAACAAAGCGGGCCTGCGCACCGCCGCCCAAACCGTCGCGGCCCTCGCCACCGCGCTCACCGACGACGACCCGCACCGCGCCGTCCGCGCCTGGGCCACCGCCTGCGTCCGCCTCATCACCACGGCGGAGCTGCGCTGACGCGCGCGCTCAGGCGCGGCAGGTCAACGGGCGGCCCCCGTTGAACGCGATCATGTCCTCCAGCGCAGAGACCACGTCGATCCGCGCGCCGGGCTCGGCGCCGTCCAGCTCGGCGTAGGCGCGGTGCAGGTTCCCGACGAGGCGCTCGGCGTCGGTCAGCTCCGCGAACGGGCCGAGGCCGGCCTCCCGTGCCGCCTCCAGCGGCGTCAGCCCGGCCCGCCTGCCCTCGGCGGCCGTCGCCTGCACGAACCGCAGATATCCGGCCACGTGGTCGATCAACTCGGGGCCCGCGACCGGGCCGTGCCCGGGGACGATCACCTCCGCGTCCAGCGGCGCGAGGACGTCCTGCAACACCGCGAGCGCGCCCGACACCGACCCCTGCATGAGGAACGGGGTGCCGCCGTTGAACAGCAGGTCGCCGCAGAACAGGACGCGCCGGTCCGGGATCCAGACGATCGAGTCGTTGGTGGTGTGCGCGGGCGTCCCGACGTGCCGGACCTCGCAGCGCAGATCGTCCACCCACAGCGTCACGGCGTCGGTGTAGGTGAGGAACGGCGGCTCCAGTTCGACGTCGCCCCAGTCGACCTTCGTCCAGTACGGCTCGTCGAACGGCTTGCCCCACGCGATCGCCGCCGCGCGGGTCTGCTCGTGCCCGACGACGGTCGCGCCAGAGAACACGAAGTTGCCGAACGTGTGGTCGCCGTGGTGATGGGTGTTGACGAGCGTCCGGACCGGACGGTCGGTCACCGACCGGATCGCCTCCAGGTAGGCGCGGGTCCTGCGCTCGGTGGAGCAGGCGTCGACGCTGGTCACGCCCCGCGAACCGGCGACGAAACCGGTGTTGTTGATCCACCAGGTGCCGTCCGGCTGGACGTAGGCGAACACCCCGTCCGAGACCTCCTCAAGGCGCGGGCTGCCGGGACCGTCGCGCTCCGGTGCGTCGCTCATGAGACCCGGAGTCTAGCCCGCGGGTCAGTACTCGAACTCGGGGATGGACGTGACGAGGTGCGGGCGCGGCGAGCTCTCCCGGGCGGACGGCTCCGGCGAGTGCGCCGAGCGCAGCACCTCACCGGCGCCGAGGACGGCCGCGTCGCCGGTGTCGTCCCCGATCCGCGCGGCCAGGCCCGTCCGTTCCCGGATCAGCCGTTCGAGGCCCGGCAGCCGGGCCGACCCGCCGGTGAGGGTGACGCCGACGCTCAGCAGGTCGCCGGAGATCTCCGGCGTGCAGCCCGCGAGACCGGTGCGCACCGCCTCCACGATCTCGGTGACCGGTCCGGCGATCGCCCGGCCGATGTCGACGGTGGTGAGGACGATCTCGCGCGGCATCCCGGTCGCGAGGTCCCGCCCGTGCGCGACGGTCTGCCGCACCTGGCGGCGGCCGAGCGGCGGCACCGCCCCGACCTCCCGTTTGGCGGCCTCGGCGGCCGACAGCGAGATGGCCGTGTTCTGCTCGCGCCGGACCAGCGCGACGATGGCACGGTCCAAAGCGGACCCGCCGATCTGCGCGGTGTGGGACGTGACGAGCCCGCCGAACGCGATGACGCCGACGTCGGTGAGGTCCGCGCCGATGTCGGCGACGACCGTGATCTCGGGCCGGGCCGACGAGGTCAGGCCCATCCCGATGGCGGCGGCGATCGGCGTCGGCACCAGCGTCAGGCGCCGCGCGCCCGCCTGGTACGCGGAGAACTGGAGCGCCCGGTAGTGCACGGAGCTCATCCCGCTCGGCACCGTCACGACCAGCCGCGGGCGGGCCGTGTACCGGCGGTGATGGTGCCTGCGGACGAGGTGGCGCATCAGGTACTCGGCCTCGTCGGTCTCGGTCGGGGCGCCCTCGCGGATCGGCCGGACGAGGGTGACGTCCGGGTTGCGTCCCGCCATCTCCCGCGCCGGGCCGCCGAGGGCGAGGATGCGTCCGGTGCGGCGGCAACGGGCCAGCAGTGACGGCTCCCTACAGACGACCCCGCGATCTCGCACATGCATCCGCACGGTGGAGCTGCCCAGGTCGATAGCGGTGTCACGGCCCGCGAAGTCCCACATCGCGTCCCTCCCAATCGCCCCGAAAGTCGCAAGAGCCCTGATGATGCCCTCATGTCCGAGGGCGATGCCCACGGCCGGGTAAGCGAATCGCAACGGCCCGGCGAATGGTCATCCATGGCAAACGGCATCGTTGAGCAGGACATTTGTGAATCGAGTTTTAGCGTGTTTGCATGGGATGCATGGCTCACCATGTGCTTCGGTTCGCCGCGGGTTCGGACGTCGGCATGCGCCGGAAGGTCAACGAGGACTCCGCGCTCGCCGGGCCCCGGCTGCTCGCGGTCGCCGACGGGATGGGCGGCCACCCGCACGGCGACGTCGCGAGCCGGACGGCCATCACGATCCTGTCCGGGCTCGGCCCGGGCGGCGACCTCGCCGGTGCGGTCACCGAGATCGCCGACCGGCTCGACGCCCTCGCCCGCCACGAGCCGGACCTGATGGGGATGGGCACCACGCTCACCGTGATGGCCTGGGACGGCGGCGGCTTCGCGGTGGCGCACATCGGCGACTCCCGCGCCTACCTGCTGCGTACCGGCGACCTGTTCCAGCTCACGCGCGACCACACGATGGTGCAGTCGCTCGTCGACGGCGGGCAGCTCACCCGCGCGGAGGCGGACCGCCACCCCAAGGGGTCGATGCTGGTCAAGGCCCTCCAGACCGGCACGCGCTCCGAACCCGACGTGTTCCGGCACGACGCCCTGCCCGGCGACCGCTACCTGCTGTGCTCCGACGGCGTCTCGGGCTTCCTCCCGCCGGACGCGATCCGCGAAGCGCTGGCGGGCGCGGCGCGGCCCGAGGACGCCGTCACCCGCCTCATCGGCCTCGCGAACGGCACCGGAGGGCTCGACAACATCACCTGCGTCGTGGCCGACGTCGTCCCGTCCGCCCCCGAAGTGTCGCCGCTGGTGGTGGGCGCGGCGGCGCGCCGGTGACCGACGACCCGGGGGTGACGGCGGGCGACATCGCCCGCCTGGCGGGCGTGGGACGCGCCACGGTCAGCAACTGGCGCCGCCGCCACGGCGACTTCCCGCGCCCCGTCGGCGGGACGGCCACGAGCCCGTTGTTCTCCCTCGTCGACGTCGAGAGCTGGCTGCGCCGCAACGGCAAGCCGTTCGAGCTGTCCCTCGGCGACCGGGTGTGGCAGCGGCTGCGGGCCTCCGGCGACGACTTCCACCTCGCCGACCTCGTGGGCCGGGCCGGGCTGCGGCTCCTCGAACTCCTCGAACTCCGCGACGACACCGCGCCACACGAACCGGCCGACCCGGGGCTGGCCGAGCTGGCCGCCGAACACGGACACGCGGGGGCCTTCGAGCTGCTCGTCCAGCGCTATGTCCAGGCGCACTCACGGCGGCTCTCCGTCACACGTGAGGACGTGGCGCGGCTGATGGCCCGGCTCGTCTGCCGGGACGGCGACACCGTCCTCGATCCGGCCTGCGGGCTCGGCACGCCGTTGCTGGCGGCCCGGGGCGTGCGGCGGGCGCTCGGCCAGGACGCCGCCGCGCCCGCCGCCCGCATCGCCGAGGCCCGCCTGCTGCTCGCCGGGACACCCGCCGAGATCGTCGCGGGCGACTCCCTGCGGCACGACGCCTTCTCGGGCGTGACCGTCGACGCGGTCCTGTGCAACCCGCCGTTCGGTGACCGGGCCTGGGGATACGACGAGCTGGCCGGCGACCCGCGCTGGGAGTACGGGCTGCCGCCGCGCGGCGAACCGGAACTCGCCTGGGCGCAGCACTGCCTCGCGCACCTGCGGCCCGGCGGGCGCGCCGCGGTGCTGATGCCGTCGGCGGTGGCGTCCCGGCGGCCCGGGCGGCGCGTCCGCGGCACCCTGCTGCGGGCGGGCGCGCTCCGCGCGGTGATCACGCTGGCGCCGGGCGGCCCCGACCTGTGGCTGCTGCGGCGACCCGAACCGGGTGCCGCGCCGCCCGCCACGATCCTGCTGCTGGACGCCGAGGGCGACCTCGACCTGGCCGAACGCGTCTGGAAGCGGCGCGCGGACGGCGAGCACTCGGTACCGGTCATCGACCTGCTCGACGACGAGATCGACCTCAGCCCGGCCCGGCACCGTCCACGGCAGAGCGGGGAGGCGTTCGGCCGCCGCTTCACCGAGGTGCTGGACCGGCTGGCCGCCGCCGCGCCCGTCCCGCCCGCCCTGGATCCGCTGCCCGAGCGGCGGCCCGTGCCGGTCACGACGCTCGCCGAGCTGGCCAGGGCCGGGGTGGTCACGATCAGCCATGCGCCCGCGCGGCTCCGTCCGGGCGGTGACGTGCCGGTCCTGACCGCCGACGACGTGAGCGCCGGGACGGGTCCGTCCGCGACGTCCGCCGCCGATCCCGGCCTGATCATGCTGGAGCCCGGTGATGTCGTCGCCACCGCCGCCGGGGCGGCCCGGGTCGTCACGGCGTCCGGCGCCGCGCTCGGCCCCTACCTCACCCTGTACCGACCGGACGCGGAACGGCTCGACCCCGGTTTCCTCGCCGGTTTCCTCACCTTCGCCCACCTCCGCACCGGCACCGGTTCGAGCCGCGTGGACCTCCGCCGCGCCCGCATTCCCCGGCTCTCCCCGGAGCAGCAGCGCGACTACGGCCGGGCCTTCCAGGAACTGGCCTGGCTGACCACGACCTTGCGCGACCTGTCGACCCTGGGCGAGGAACTGGTCCGGTTGAGTTTCGACGGCCTTCTCGACGGCCACCTGGCCCCCCGCCGCTGACCGTGTTCGGCGCTCCGCGTCCGAGACGGCGCGTTGTGATCGCCGCCGACCACGGGTGCGAGTGCCCGTGGACGGCGGCGCGCTGATGGCGACGGGTCAGCGCGGAGTGTGACCCGGGACGGTCAGCTCCTCCAGCGGGCCCACGTAGTCGGCCCAGGGACGGGACGGCCGCCCGGGCGTCTTCTGCTCGTGGTCGTCGGCCTTGTAGCGCGGCCGGGGTTCGGGACGGGACTCGTCCGGTGGTGTACCCGAGGGGGATTTGTCGGGGAGAATGTCGGTTTTTCCGGGCAATGTATCGGTGGGTGGCGGAATTTCGGGGGTCCGCGACTTATCAGGCGGTTTATGATCCGCGCGCTTCTCCGCGCTCATCCGGTCGATCTTCTCGACCAGCTCCTTCACCGACGGCGACCACTCCTTGTAGGCGGGGGCGCCCGGGCGTACCGCGCCCGCGAACTGTCTCTTCCGCCGTTTGCCGAGCTTGTCGATCCGCACCCGCGCACCGGAGTGCGGCGCGTGGAGGAAACGCTCGTTCCCCGTGTAGATCCCGACGTGGCTGCGGCCGTGGAAGAAGACGAGGTCGCCGGGTTCGAGGTCCTTCAGGCTGACCTTCCGCTTCACCTGCCGGTACTGCGAGTAGGTGACCCGGGGGATCTTGACGCCCGCCTCCCGCCACGCGGCCATGGCGAGGCCGGAGCAGTCGTAGCCGCTCGGGCCGTCCGCGCCCCACCGGTACGGCTTGCCGAGCTGCTTGCGGGCGAACGCCAGGGCCTCGTCGGCGTGTTCCCGCTGCGTCTCCTCGCGCGTCCGGTACTTGTCGTACGCCTGGACCTTCTTCTGCGTGGCGGAGTCGAGATGCAGGCCCCGCAGCACCGTCGGGTTGAGCGCGGCCTGCGCCTCCGCGCCCATCGGGGCCGTCAGGACGAGCCCGGACGCGAGCCCGGTCGCCGTCACCGCGACGACCGTCCTGAGCGTCCTCTGTTTTCGGACGCCGCCCCGGGCGTGGGCGGCATGGCCCGCGAACGCTCCGGTGCGTGCGGCGGCTCGGTGCGATCGGTATGTGGTGGACATCGGTGTGTTCTCCGTTCCCCCATTACGGGGATCTATCTTCGCGTGTTTCCCGGCGGGGAATCTCCCTGCCGAGAGTTCGGGTACCCGTCGAACGCGAATGGATTTGGAGAGCACACCGATTTTGCATGATCATGGCACGGAATTAGCGGTGACCTTTGGTGTCTTTGATCATGCGGTCAGATGCGCCAGCGATTTCAGTGGAACGGGCAGCCAGGCGGGCCGATTTCGCGCCTCGTACCGGACCTCGTAGACGGCCTTCTCGAATTCGAAGGCGCGAATGAGCACCGCGTGCGCCGCCGGATCGGGTCCGCCCGCCGCCGCGTAGCCGCGGCAGAACGCGGCACGGTTCCGCGCCGCCCAGGCGTGCGCCCGCGTCTCCACCCGCCCGCCGGGGCCGGACGGCGTCGTCCCCGACTTGGCGATGAGGAACCGGGCGGCGTACTCGAACGAGCGCAGCATCCCGGCGACATCCCGCAGCGGATGCGCGAGAGCCGTGCGCTCATGTTGGGTTCGTGCGGGTTCGCCCTCGAAGTCCAACAATGTCCAGCCGCTCTCGGTGCGCAGCACCTGGCCCAGGTGGTAGTCGCCGTGGACGCGCTGCACCGGCAGCGGCTCGGCCCGCGCGGCCAGGTCCAGGAAAGCGCTGGTCAGCGCCTTCGCGTGCGGTGCCAACCCGGGCACCGCGCGGCAGGTGCCGGTCAGCTCGTCGTTCATCCGCGCCGCCATCGCGCGCACGTCCTCGGCGGGCAGCACCGTCACGCCGAAGGCGTCGGCGAGGGCGCCGTGCACCTCGGCGGTCGCCGCGCCGAGCCGCTCCGCCTCGGCCGCGAAGTCGCCGCCCGCGACGCTGGCGTCCAGCTCCGCCCACTCGCCCTCCCACGCGCCGTCCCGGCCGGGGTCGCGCGGCGGCGTGTGCGCGAACCAGTCCCGGACGCTCGCGATCGCGAGGCTCCAGCCGTCCGCGCCGGTGTGCAGGTAGTCCGACAGCAGGCCGAGCGTGAGCGGTCCCGGCTCCAGCTCGATCCACCCGCGGACGGCCGGGACGCGCGCGCACCCGCCGCGCGTCAGCGCCAGGTTGACCTCCAGGTCGAGGTTGACGCCGCGGCTGAGCCGCCGGAACAGCTTGCAGATGTAGGCGTCTCCGAACAGCAACGACGTGTTGCTCTGCTCGGCGGTGATGGGCAGGCTCGTCAGGTCCGTGCGGATGCGGGAGTCGTCGGCGCGATGGAAACGCAGCGGGCCGATGGACGTTCCGACGGCCAGTTCGTCCAGCAGCGTCCGCGTCAGGTCGGGATCGTGGGCGGCGTCATAGAGGTGCGGCCCCCGGGTGTCGTCGTCGTGGCGGGTGATCTCCGCGTGCCGGAGCCGGTCGGGCAGGTGCTGCCGGGTGCCGAGGAGCAGTTGGTAGTGGTCGGTGGTGCCGTTCTGGTGGACGTCGAGGATGAGGTGGTGCAGGGCGGGGTCGCCGGTGCGGAGTTGGGTCGCGGTGCCGATGGTGAGGTCGTCGATGGGGCCGTCCTTACCGCCGAACCACCGCTGCCTGGGCAACCACTCCGCGAGGGTCTCGGTGAGACCCGGCTGGGGCGGCAGCACGGTCAGGCGGTCCTTTCCGCCCGTGGGCCCGTATCCGCGCCGTCGTCGTCGGGCGGCGCGAGCTGGAACCAGTAGAAGCCGTGCCCGGGAAGGGTCATCAGGTAGGGCAGTTCGCCAATGGCAGGGAATTGCACGCCGCCCATGCATTCGATGGGGGAGTAGCCCTCGAAGCGACGCAGGTCGAGTTCCACGGGTTGCGGAAAACGCGACAGGTTGCTGACACAAAGGACCGTGTCCATCTCACCCCACGGGCTCTCGTCCTCGGTGATCTCGCGGGTGAAGGCGAGGACGGAGGGGTTGGAGGCGGAGAGTTCGACGTAGGAGCCGACGCC
>NZ_BAABAS010000028.1:0-139230 GCF_039537545.1 Actinomadura meridiana | reverse complement strand
GCATGGGAGACTGTGTGGGAGAGTAGGACACCGCCGGACATTTTTGTTGAGGGGAGGGCCCCGCCGTTTACGGCGGGGCCTTTCTCATTTTGTGGGTTCTCAGCGGGGCTGGGTTGGTTCGGCTGGAGCGGGCGGGTTCGGGGTGTGGGCTTTAAGAGGTTGTTTGGTCGCCCGGGTGTATTGAGCGGTGGCTAGTGCTCCGAGTAGGACGGCGGTTGCCGCCAGGAGGACGCGCAGCTGGAGACCGGTGCCGAGGCCGCTGATGGCCCAGGCGAGGAAGGTCAGGGTCGTGACGCCGTTGGCGATGGCGACCGCGCGGACGGCGGCGGGAGCGGGGTGGTCGCTCAGCCACCACAACAGCGCGGCCGCCAGGAGCAGGACGAGTACGACGGCCAGCCAGATCGGCGTGGACAGCCAGGATGGCGTCCGCCATTCGCCGGTGCCCAACAGGTCGTACGCCAGCACCACGCTCATAGCCGCGAGGACCGTCTCCAGCCCGGCATCCAGGCGGAGCAGCCAACGCACATCAGAAGACGTCTTCATTGTGATTCCCCCCTTTCCAACCGGAGTGTAGCGACTGCTACAGGTGATGTGAAGCGGTCGCTACACTGGGGCGCGTGGACCGTCGCACCGAACTCACCGAGAAGGCGCTCGACCATGTGCTCAGCAATGGGCTGATCGGTCTGTCGCTGCGTCCTCTCGCTGCCGCGCTGGGCACCAGCGACCGCATGCTGATCTACCATTTCGGCAGCAAGGACGAGCTGATCGCGGACGTTGTCGCGCTGGTGAATCAGCGGTTTGCCGCGTCGTTCGCGTCCATGGCCGAGGCTGCGGCGCCCGCCAGAAGCGTTGGGGAGTTCGTCCGCCATGCTTGGCGGGCTCTGACCGGGGCTGACGCCACCGGGCCCATCCGGCTCTATCTGGAGATGTGCGTCCTGGCGCTGAATGAGCCAGACCGTTGGAGTGCCGCCCTGCGGCAGATACGCGATCCGTGGCTGGGCATGCTGCGGGACACGGTCAGCGGGTTCGGGACGCCGGAGGCGCAGGTTCCCGTCCTCGCCGACCTCATCCTGGATACCCTGGACGGGCTCCTGCTCAGTCGGCTCGTCGGTACCGATCCCGCTCGGACCGACGCCGCCGTCGACGCCTTCGCCGACCTTCTGGGCTAGATGTCGTCGCCCGCCAGGACGGTGTCGGCGTCCACGATGCGGTAGGCGTAGCCCTGTTCGGCGAGGAAGCGTTGGCGGTGGGCGGCGTAGTCCTGGTCGAGGGTGTCGCGGGCCACGACGGCGTAGAAGCGGGCGCCCTGGCCGGACGCCTTCGGCCGCAGCAGGCGGCCCAGACGTTGAGCCTCCTCCTGGCGGGAGCCGTACGCGCCCGACACCTGGACGGCCACCGACGCCTCCGGCAGGTCGATGGAGAAGTTCGCGACCTTCGAGACCACAAGCACGTTCAGCTCGCCCGAGCGGAAGGCGTCGAAGAGCCGTTCACGTTCCCGGACGCGCGTCTCGCCCTTGATGACGGGCGCGTCCAGCAGGGCGCTCAGTTCGTCAAGCTGGTCGATGTACTGGCCGATGACCAGGGTCGGTTCGCCCCGGTGCCGGTCGACCAGCGCCTGGATGAGTCTGGTCTTGGTCGCGGTGGTGGCGCAGAAGCGGTAGCGCTCCTCGGGTTCCGCGGTCGCGTAGGCGAGGCGTTCGGAGTCGGTGAGGGTGACGCGGACCTCGACGCAGTCGGCGGGCGCGATCCAGCCCTGGGACTCCATGTCCTTCCACGGCGCGTCGTAGCGTTTCGGGCCGATGAGGGAGAACACGTCGCCTTCGCGGCCGTCCTCGCGGACGAGGGTGGCGGTGAGGCCGAGGCGGCGGCGGGCCTGGAGGTCGGCGGTCATGCGGAAGATCGGCGCGGGCAGCAGGTGCACCTCGTCGTAGACGATGAGGCCCCAGTCGCGGGCGTCGAAGAGTTCGAGGTGGGCGTAGGCGCCCTTCCGGCGGGTCGTCATGATCTGGTAGGTGGCGATCGTGACGGGGCGGACCTCCTTCTTCGCGCCCGTGTACTCGCCGATCTCGTCCTCGGTGAGGGAGGTGCGCCGCAGCAGTTCCTGTTTCCACTGGTGCGCCGACACGGTGTTGGTGACGAGGATCAGGGTGGTCGCCCCGGCGCGGGCCATGGCGGCGGCGCCGACGATGGTCTTGCCCGCGCCGCACGGCAGGACGACGACGCCGGAGCCGCCGTGCCAGAACGTCTCGGCGGCCTCCCGCTGGTAGGAGCGCAGTTCCCAGCCGTCCTCGACGAGGGAGATCGCGTGCGCCTCGCCGTCGACGTAGCCGGCGAGGTCCTCGGCGGGCCAGCCGAGTTTCAGCAGGGTTTGCTTGAGGGCGCCGCGCTCGCTCGGGTGGACGGCGACGGCGTCCGCGCCGATCCGGGTGCCGAGCATTCCCTTGATCTTCTTGGCCCGCAGGACCTCCTCCAGGACGGACCGGTCGGACGAGGAGAGCACGAGCCCGTGCGCCGGGTCCTTCTCCAGCCGCAGCCGCCCGTACCTGGCCATGGTGTCGGCGACGTCCACCAGCAGCGCGTGCGGGACGGGATACCGGGAGAACTTGATCAGGGTGTCGACGACCTGCTCGGCGTCGTGGCCCGCGGCGCGGGCGTTCCACAGCGCGAGCGGCGTCACCCGGTAGGTGTGGATGTGCTCGGGCGCCCGTTCGAGTTCGGCGAACGGCGCGATCTCCTTGCGGCAGGCGTCGGCCAGTTCGTGGTCGACTTCCAGCAGCAGCGTCTTGTCGGACTGGACGATGAGTGGACCGTCGGTCAACGCGAAAGCCCCCGTGGTGTGTCGGTGCGGGTCCTAGACTCCGCCGGTCGAATCATAGTCGGGCTCCGACGTGGCCCCGATGATCATGAGAACCACGACCGCGATGACCGCGATCACGATGGACGCGGCGAACAGGGACCAGCTCCAGATCATCAGTTTGCGGGCCGACCTCGGGTCGGTGTTGGTGCGGCCGAGGGCGATCGAGGCGGTGATGACGCCGGGGATCGCGATGATGTTGCAGCACAGCACGACGAGGACGGCGTTGCAGACCAGGGCGGCGATGGCGCCGCCGTTGCTCGCCGTCCCGTACGGCACGCCGGGAGGGCCGTAGCCGTAGCCGGGCGGGGGGTAGTAGCCCGGGCCCTGCTGCTGACCGTACGCATCCCAGCCCTGCGATCCGCCGTAGGGATCCTGCCAGCCCGACGGCGGACTCCCTCCGTACCCGCTCATCGGGGGGCCTCCTCATCTCGTTCGCCGACACGCTATCGGTCGGAAGGGTCACTTGTTCGACCGTATGTGAGGTTCTCCGGTTCCCCTCCCGCGTTCGGCTCCCGCGCGCGGAGGGCCTACGCGGTCGGGTCGTCGGTGAGTTCGGAGACGCCGGTGATGCGGTGCAGCGCGAAGCGGTGCACGGCGGCGCGGGTGGCGTCGTAGCCGGTGAGGAAGCCGCCCTCGACGCGGACGGGTTCGACGATCCGGCTGGACGCCTGTCCCTGCTGGTCGAGGTAGCCGATCCAGACGCGGCGGCCCCGGTCGGCGGCGCGGCGGAGGCGGTCGATCGTGGCGAGCGCGGGGGAGCGGGGCGGTTCCCCGGCCGGGGCGTCGGCCCGCAGCCGGGCCTGTTCGGCGCCGAGCGCGGCCGCCTCGTCGCCCGCGCGCAGTGCCCGGACGGCGGCGGAGACCATCGAGTCGTCGGCACGTTCCTCCGGCCGGAACCGGACGATCTCGGCGGTCGGCGGCGGGTCGGCGCGGTGCGCGTCCGGCCGGGTCACGATCACCCCGCCGCCGGGGGACTCGGCGACCGGGGCGAGGCCCATGGCGCGCAGGCCGTCGAGGAGCTGGGCGCTTTGCAGCGCGGACGCGAGGACGGTCGGCGCGAGCCGGTACAGCCGCAGCGGGTCGGAGCGGCGGTCGGCGAGGATCTCGTCCAGGGTGGCGGACGAGTCGGTCCGCACGTAGGACGCGAGCGCCCCGACCCGCAGATGCCCGTGCCGGCGGGCCACGTCGTCGATCAGGTAGGTGAGGGGCTGCGGCAGCGGCGTCGCCGAGTGCCGGGCCAGGAGGCCGGTGACGTCGGCGGCGGTGCGTCCGGCGTCCAGGGCGCGGCGGACCGACTCGGGGGTGAAGCGGTAGACGGTGGCGCCGCCGGTGGACTCGACGTCGGCGGCGAGCGCGAGCTCCCGGGCGAGGTCGGTGACGAGCGGGCCCGGCGCGACGGCGGTGAGGTCGGCCTGGATGAGGATCTGGTCGACGGGGGCGGGCAGGTACTTCTCCAGGCCGGGTTCGGGGTCGCGGCCGATGAGCAGGTCGCGGGCGAAGGGGGCCAGCTCGCCGAAGCCGGTGAGGCCGAGGGTGGCGGACTCGCGCAGCGTCCAGCCGATGAGCCGGTCGCGGTCGCGGCCGCCCCGGCGGGGCCGCAGCCAGGCGAGGCGTTCGCGGAGGGCGTCCTCGGCGACGGCGCCACGGCCCGCGTCGCCCAGGGTGTCCAGGGTCGCCCGCCGGGTGGACGGCGCGCCGCCGCGCACCATCGCCTCGCTGAGCGCGTTGATGAGCCGGTCGCGGTCGTCGCGTTCCCCGGCGAGTCCGGCGGCGCGGTCGGACTTCAGCCAGCCGTGGGCGAGTTCCGTCCAGCGGCCGGCGGTGTCGCGCATGAGCCACAGGTCGTAGGCGGGCGTCGGGAGCCATTCGCCGTCGAGGTCGCCGCTGCGGGTCAGCAGCCCGGCCGCGTACGCGACCTCGACGAGCAGCGCCGCCTTCCATTCGGGGACGTCCAGCAGCCCGGCCACGGCGCGCAGGTCGCGGACGGCGAGGCCGCCGCTGCGCAGCACGGGCGGCGGGTCGAGCCCCCAGCGTTCCAGCAGTTCCTCGACGAGCCGGACGGCGCCCGCCGCCTCGCCCGCCGCCGCCCGGACCACGACGTCCTCGCGACGGGGTTCGCCCGGGACGGGGGTGAGCGGCGGCGGCTCGGCCGGAACGTCCCGGAACAGCCGCCCGTCGCGCAGGAACAGCGCGACCTCGCGGGGGAGGGTGACGGTGCGGTCGTCCTCGGCGGCGAGCAGGCCGCGGGCGAGGAGCCGTTCGATGGGGGTGGCGGCGGTGTCGACCCGGACGGGACGGCGCGCGTCGGACACCCGTCCGACCGGCGGGCCCCAGACGAGCTGGTCGAGGGCTGGCCGGGCCTCGGGGCCCGCGCCGTCGACCAGCGCGGCCGGGTCGCCGAGCAGTTCGGCGAGCCTGCCCAGCAGCCGGGCCGAGTCGGCGAACCCGCGCGGCGCCTCGCCGTCGAGGTCGGTGACGAGGTCGGTGAGCCGTTCGGTGGAGTATCCGGTGAAGACCTCCTGGACGGGCGGGCCGAGCCCGGCGGGGTGCGGCAGGGCCGTCCGGACGCCGGGTGCCGTGACGCCGGGCGTCCCGTCGCCCCAGACCAGCCCGTACCGGCGGAGCGTCGCGAGCGCGCCGTCGACCTGCGCCGGGGTCGCGCCCATCAAGTCGACCAGCGTCGACGGCCCGGCGGGGTCGGGGAGGACGAGCAGGGCCTCCAGGACGGCGAGGGTGAAGCGGTCGAGCCGGTCGAGGGCGCGGGACACGGCGCCGGGCGTCGCGGCGCGGGCGGCCAGCGCGGTCAGGTCGGCGGGGACGGGCGCGAGCAGTTCGGGACGCGCGGACAGCAGCGCGCGGAGCTCGTCGTCGCTCCGCGCGCGCAACCAGTCCGCGTACGTTTCCATGCCGTTCCCCAACTGTAGGCGGCGTACAAGGGTCGCCGGTCAGGGGGCGGGTGCGCGTTCCATCCGCACCAGCCCGAGACCGAGCCGCGCCCAGCTCTCCACGAACCGGTCCTCGTCGACGCTGGTCGGCGGTTCGTACATGGATTCGCTGGCCAGCCAGTAGTTGACGACCGCGCCGCCGAGCACTGTCGCGATGGCGGGCCAGTCCTCGTCGGCGTCCTCGAACTCGGGCTGCGCGGCCAGCCAGGTCGCGATGGCGGCGTAGAGCGGGTTGACGATGCCCTCGCGCATCTCCGCGACGAGGTGCGGGAACTGGTCGAGGTCGCGAAACAGTACCCGGATGAGGTCCTGCTCCTCGCGGACCTTCGTGAGCCCGGACCGGCACGTCATCCGCAGCCGCGCCTCCAGCGGACGGTCCGCGCCGTCGATCGGCTGGTCGAGGACGTCGCTGATCTGCCGTCTGGTCCGTTCGATGTGTTCGCGGACGGCGGAGGCGAGGACCTCCTCCTTCGACCGGAAGTGCCGGTACAGGCCGCCCGCGCCCGGGGAGAGCCCGGCGGCCGCCTCGATCTCCGCCACCGAGGTCGCCGCGTAGCCGCGGTCGGCGAACAGCCGGAGCGACTCGGCCACGATCCGTTCGCGCCGTTGACGGTGGCTGGACGACTGACGGTGGCTGGACGACGGCATCTGCTCACACCTCCATGGACCGGCCACACGGTTCGGGCGTCCGTGCCGGAGCCGCGGGCGCCCGCCCGGCGGGAACCGCGCTGATCGAGCGTACCGCCGGGCCGGTCCCCGGCACCGTCTTCGGCGGGGCCGCCGGACAAGGTTCGTGGGGCCGTTCGTGGGGTGGGGTGGGACGGTCGTGCCGGGAGGGGTAAAGCCTGACCGCATTCACCGAGTGTTACGCCTCGACGTGGTCCCGGGTGCCGCTAGAGTTTCGATGCCCGCGCCCCGTCGCCGGAAGGGGCGTCGTCGGAAAGGTCGGCGATGTTCGAGTCTCCGCGGAAGGCGGCCGACGGGGCCTTCCTGCCCGAGGACTTCGTGGTGCCCACGCTGGTGGCGGGTCCCCGGTTCCAGATCCGTCCGATCACCGTGCACGACGTGGTCAAGGACTACGGCGCCGTCCTCGGCAGCCTGGACCGCCTCGCCGGTCGGTTCGGCCCCGAGTGGGGCTGGCCTGACCACGAGTTCACGTTCGAGCAGGCCCTGATCGACGTCGCCTGGCTCCAGAAGGAGGGCCAGCTGCGGCGCTCGTTCAGCTACGTGGTGATCACGCCGGACGGGGAACGCCAGATCGGCCGCATCCACGTCGCCCCGTCCGAGGATCCCGGGGTGGACGCCGTCGTGGTGTTCTGGGTCCGCGCCGACGAGGAGAACTCCGCTCTGGAGAAGGAGCTGGAGGAGTTCGTCCGCGCGTGGGTCACGCGGGAGTGGCCGTTCGAGGAGGTCCGCTTCCCCGGCCGCGACTAGCCCCGGGAGTACGGCACCCTGGGGCGGCGGGGCGTCCTTTTGCCGGGGGTGGGGTGTTCCAGCCCCTTGTTTTCCCTGGTCAGGCGGTTTGTGCCCGGGGGCGCGGGTATATCGACGAACAGGCAGTCCGGTCACAGTGGAGCGGGTTGCCGCGCGAGAACTCCCGCGCTCTCCGACTCGGATCCCGTCGCATCGCCACTACCAGGGGAGCGCGGGTACTCGCGTGCGTCCGGCCCCTCATACCCTGGGGACGTGCCTGATCTCGATCTTCTGACGTCCGTCGGCTTCGACCTGGACCTGACGCTGGCCGACACCCGGGCCGGGATCGGCGCCGTCTACGCCGCGCTCGCCTCGGAGAGCGGCGTCCCCATCGACACCGACTTGGTGGTGCGCCGCATCGGGCCTCCGCTGGAGGTGGAGCTGGCGTACTGGTTCCCGCCGGACGAGGTTCCGGTGATGGCGGCGCGCTACCGGGCGATCTACGCCGACATCGCGGTCCCGGCGACGGTCCTGATGCCGGGCGCGGCGGCGTCGGTGGACGCGGTCCGGGCCAGGGGCGGGCGCGTGATCGTCGTGTCCGGCAAGAACCAGGCCGACACCGAGCGGACCGTCCGGTACCTGGGCCTGGAGGTGGACGCCGTGGTCGGCGGCCTGTTCGGCGCCGACAAGGGCGCCGCGCTGCGCGAGCACTCCGCCCGCGCCTACATCGGCGACCACACCGGTGACGTCGACGCGGCCCGCGCGGCGTCTGCGGTGGCGGTGGCGGTCGCGACCGGCGCCTACGATTCGGCGGCTTTGAGCGAGTACGGCGCGGACGTCGTCCTGCCCGATCTGCTGGCATTCCCGGAATGGCTCGGCGGGTTCCGGACGTCCTGAGCCGCGGCGGGTGGCGATGCGATATTCGGATGCCGTTGTCGGACGTCCGGGATAGCTTCTGAACGTCGGCCCCGCAGGCTTCGCGGGGGTTTCGGTGTGTACACCGGCCCTTGGCGAGGCACTAATCTTGGGGTCGATTCAGGACGATTACCGAACGAGGTTCCCGGTGCCGACTGGCAAGGTCAAGTGGTACGACTCCGACAAGGGGTTCGGCTTCCTCACGCGCGACGACGGCGGTGAGGTCTTCGTGCACTCATCGGCGTTGCCGGGCGACGTCACGACTCTCCGGCCGGGCCAGCGCATCGAGTTCGGCGTGGTCGAGGGTCGCCGTGGCCAGCAGGCGCTCCAGGTGCGGGTGCTGGAGACGCTGCCGTCGGTCGAGAAGACCATCGCCAAGCAGCGGCGCAAGAAGCCCGACGAGATGGTCGTCATCACCGAGGACCTCATCAAGCTGCTGGACGACATCTCCAACACCTACCGGCGCGGCAAGCACCCGGCCCCGGCGGAGGCCAAGAAGATCGCCACCGTGCTGCGGGCCGTGGCCGACGACCTCGCCGCGCCCTAGGCGTTCCGGCGGCGTTCGGGGCCCGGGGTCAGGTGTGCATCTCGGGGTGCGCGTCCTTGATCGTGGGCGGGGGCCGCGGGTGGTCTGATCGGCGGCGGGTCACGGCCTGCCGCCGCAGCAGCAGCGCCAGCGCCACGGCGAGCGCGGCGGACACGATCGCGAGCGCGACCCGGCCGTCCGCGACGATCGACATGCCGAGGCCGAGTAGTCCGCCGATGACCCAGACGAGCTGGTGCAGCGTCTCCGACACCGCGAACGTCGACGAGCGCATCTCCTCGCCGATCTCGCGTTGCACGACGGCGTCCATGGACAGTTTCCCGAGCACCTGCCCGAGGCCCGCCGCGGCCGCCACCGCCAGCGCCGCCCACAGGCCGAAGAACGCGGCGCTGACGGCGGCGACGGCGGTCACCGACGCCAGCGTCGCCGACACGATCAGCCGGGGCGCCCGCGCCTTCATCCACGCGCCGAGCGCCGTGCCGATCAGCCCGCCCGCGCCCGCGGCCGCGGCGAGCAGGCCGAGCGCGACATGGTGCGACACCGGGTCGAACCGCTCCTGCCGCAGCAAGAACGCGAGATAGATGATCAGGAAGCCGGACAGGGCGCGGAGCACGGCGTTCGCCTGCATCGCCTCCGCCACGACGGGGCCGACGCGCGGCAGCGTCCGCCAGCGCCGCGCCGGGCGCTCGGGCCCCTCGTCGCCCTCCGCCGCCTGATCGTCCGTGCGTGCGGGTTCGGCGGCGAGTTCGGCCTCCGGGACGTCGATGTGCCGCGGCAACCGCATCGTGAACACGACGCCCGCCAGGAACACGAGCGTGCCGATGCGCAGCACCCAGTCGGCGCCGATGAGCAGCGCGAGGCCCGCGCCCGCCGGGGCGACGATCGACGCCGCGATCAGCCCCGCGAACGCCGACCGCGCGTTCGCCGTGACCAGCGTGATCTCGTCCGGCAGGACGCGCGGAGTCACCGCGGCGCGCAAAACCCCGAACGCCTTCGACAAGACCAGCACGCCGAACGCCGCAGGGAGGAACGTGACCTGGTCGCCGTGCGGCAGCGCGCTCGCCATCGTCCAGCACAGCAGCGCGCGGAGCACGAACGTGCTGGCGATCGCGTACCGGCGGACGTGCCGCGCCCGGTCGAGCGCCGGGCCGATCAGCGGCGCGACCAGCGCGAACGGCGCCATCGTGACGACGAGGTAGAGGGCGACCTGGCCGCGCGCCTGGTCGACGTCCAGGCCGAAGAACAGCGTCCCGGCGAGGGCGACGGTCACCAGCGCGTCCCCGGCGGAGTTGAACGCGGACGCCTCGATCAGGCTGCCGAGGCCGCTGCGGCCCGCGCCATGGGCGTGCGTGACGCGCCGGGTCAGCCGACCCGTCCGCGCCATCGCGGAACCGGCGCCGCGCGCCGTGCGTGCCGCGCCCCCCGCTCCGGCGCGTACGGACCGCCCGAACCGCGTCCGGTCACCCATGCGCCCTGATCTCTCCCCTGTGTCTCCAGGCTCTTTGCCGAGGCACGGCCCCTCTCGTTCGAGGGTACGTTCCCCGCTGGGAGACGTGCTCACCAACGAGACCCCGGTGGTTGTTTTCCATACCGCGGCATGGTGAAGTGCGCGGCCACGTCGTTTCATGGGTGAGAATTGACACGTGAGCCCACTGCCTCAGTCCAGCCCCGGGCGTTCCGCGTCCGCCAGCACCACCACCGGGCCCGGCACCCCCCGGACCGCACGCCGGACGCGCCCGCCCGTCGTCGACACGGCCTGCGCCGAAGCCGTCGACGTCGCCCGCGCGGCCGTGGAGGGCACCGCCCATCCCGACCAGGTCGGCGATCACCTCGGCCTGCGCGCCGAGGGCGACCGTGTGGTCACCCACTATTTCGAGTCGCTCGACCCGGCCTACGCGGGCTGGCGGTGGGCGGCGACCGTGACGCGGGCGAGCCGCGCCAAGCTCGTCACCGTCAGCGAATGCGTGCTACTGCCCGGCGACGACGCGCTGCTGGCGCCGCCGTGGGTGCCGTGGCTGGAGCGGCTGCGTCCGGGCGACCTCGGCCCCGGCGACCTGCTGCCGACCGCGCCCGATGACATCCGGCTCGCGCCCGGCTTCACGCAGGTCGACGACTCCGCCGACCGGCAGGCGCAGTGGGAGCCGGGCCTCGGCCGCGTCCGGGTGCTGTCCCGGGAGGGCCGGGACGAGACCGCCATGCGCTGGTACGACGGCGTCGGGGGCCCCCGCGCGCCGATCGCCGCGTCCGCCCCCGCGCAGTGCTCCACCTGCGGGTTCTTCGTGACGCTGGCGGGTGAGCTGCGGCAGGTCTTCGGGGTCTGCGCGAACGAGTACGCCCCCGACGACGGGCGGGTCGTGTCCGCCGACCACGGTTGCGGCGCGCATTCCGAGGCGGTCTCCATTCCGGCGGTGTCCGAGCACAACCCGCCGGTCATCGACGAGCTGGGCTACGAGGTGGTGCTGTCGCCCGGGCCGGAGGACGCTCCGGCGGAGGAGGTCGTCGTGCCGGACGAGGACGTCGTGTCCCTCGACGACGAGGCCCTCGGCCACAGCTGACCATGTCCGACCTCGGAGTGCCCGATCTCGGCACGCGGGCACTGCGCGAGCGGGTGCTGCGCGCCTGGAGCGAGTCGCCGGCCCGGTTCCGCGAGGACGCCAACACCGAGGAGGACTTCGCCCTCGGCGGCTACCGCGACCGCGTGGTGATCGAGCTGGCGCAGAACGCCGCCGACGCCGCGCTGCGCGCCGCCGTCCCCGGGCGGCTGCGTCTGACGCTGGACGGGTCGGCGTCGCGGCCGGTTCTGGCCGCGGCCAATGTCGGCGCGCCGTTGGACGCGGCGGGCGTGGAGGCGCTGTCCACCCTGCGGGCGTCGTCCAAGCGCGACGACGCGGGCACCGCCGGACGGTTCGGTGTCGGGTTCGCGGCGGTCGTGGCCGTCAGCGACCGGCCCGCCATCGCGTCCGGCGGCGGTGCGGTGATGTGGTCGCGCGATCGGGCCCGGGAACTGGTGGACGGCGTTCCGGCGCTCGCCGAGGAGCTGGATCGGCGGGGCGGGCACGTCCCGCTGCTGAGGCTGCCGTTCGAGCAGGACGACCCGCCCGCGATCCCGGCGGGGTTCGACACGGTCGTGCGGCTGCCGTTGCGGGAGGACGCGGTCGCGTCCGTCCGGCGGCAGCTTGAGGGCGCCGGGGCCGCGCTGATGCTGGCCCTGCCCACGCTGGAGCGCGTCGAGATCGACATCGACGGCGACGTCCGCGAACTGGTCGCCGAGCATCGTCCGTCGGGTGAGTCGGTCATCGACGGGGCGGTGTGGCGGACGGCGGAGGCGCACGGAGAGATCCCCGCCGCCCTCCTCGAAGACCGTCCCGTGGAGGAACGGGCACGGCCGTTCTGGCAACTGCGGTGGGCGCTGCCAGAGGACGGCCTACCCGAGGGCACGCCCAGCGTGCTGCACGCGCCCACGCCCAGCGACGAACGGCTTGATCTGCCCGCGCTGCTCATCGCGTCGTTCCCGCTAGCACCAGACCGGCGGCACGTCGCGCCCGGCCCGCTCACCGACTTCCTCGTCGACCGTGCCGCCGAGACGTACGTGCGGCTCTTGGGCGAGCTTCCTGTCTCGCCGCAGGTGCTCGCGCTCGTGCCAGGCCCGATCGGCGCGGGTGAACTGGACGCCCGGGTAAGGCGCGGTGTTCGCGAACGCCTTCCCGAGGCGCCGCTGCTGCCCCACCGGACGCGCGGCCGCGACGCGGTCGCCGTCGACGCGCCCGCCCCGTTCATCGACCTGTTGGGCGACGTCGTGACCGGCCTGCTGCCGCCGGAGTGGCCCGCGCGGAGCCCGGCGCTCGCCGCGCTCGGGGTCCGGCGGGTCGAGCTGGCCGACGTCGTCGACGAGCTGGCCGCTGTGGACCGCGAACCGGTGTGGTGGCATCGGGTGTATGAAGCGCTCGCCGGGGCCGCCACAGACGCTCTGGGCGCCCTCCCGGTGCCGTTGGCGGGCGACGCCGGTCGGGTCGTGCGCGGTCCGCGCGGCCTGCTGATCGCGGACGGCGTCGACCCCGGCGGCCTGGACGCGCTCGGCCCGCGGTTCGTCCACCCGGACGCGGTGCACCCGCTGCTGGCGCGGCTCGGCGCCGTGGAGGCCGGTCCCCGGGCCGTCCTCGCCGACGCCGGCGTCCGCGCGGCCGTCGCGGAGTCGTTCGAGTCCGATGATCCGGGCGCGGTCGCCGAGGCCGTCCTCGGGCTCGTCGCGGCGGCGCGGATCGACCCGGGGGAGGAGCCCTGGCTCGCCGAGCTGGCCCTGCCCGCCGACGACGGTGAGTTGTACCCGGCGGGCGAGCTGCTCCTGCCCGAGAGCCCGCTGCGCGACCTGATGGCCGACGACGCGCCGTTCGGCATCGTCGACGAGGCACTGCTGGAACGCTGGGGCGCTGACGCGCTCACCGCCGCCGGTGTCCTGGACGGGTTCGCCCTCGCGCGCGCCGAGGACGTGAACCTCACCGGCCTCGCCGACGACGCCGAGACCCTGGATCTCGACGACGAAGACCTCTGGGCGGAAGACGTGCTGCGGCGCACCGGCCCGCAGGAGCTTCCGCCGCTCGTCCCGGAGCTGGTGGCCGTCCGCGACCTCGAACTCGTCGACGACTGGTCCGCCGCGCTGCGCGTCCTTGCCGGACCGCCGTGGCGGGCCGCGATCGTCGACCCCGCCCACGTGGCGTTGCACAACGGACGGCGCGTGGCCGTCCCGTCCTACACGGCGTGGTGGCTGAGCCGTAACCCCGTCTTGGACGGACGCAAGCCCGGCCAGTTCAGGCTCCACGGAGACGAATCCCTGGAGGGCCTCTACGACCTCGCCCCAGAGGGCCTGGATGAGCGTCTCCTCCTCGCCTTGGGCGTCCGTACATCGCTGGCCGATCTGCTCGACGAACCCGGCGGCGCCCAAGAACTGCTCGACCGCCTCAGCGACCCGGCACGCACCGTAACCCGCGCCCAACTGGGCAGTCTCTGGACGGCCCTCGCCGACGCCCCTGACGCGAGCATCGAATCCCCCGAACACGTCCGCGCGGTCGTCGACGGCGAAGTGGAGGTCGTGGACGCGGCCGACGCCCTCGTCCTGGACACCCCGGACCTCCTCCCGCTCCTCCAAGGTCAGCCGCTCGTCATCGCGGCCCAGGGCCGCGACGTCCACCTGGCCGAACTCCTGGACCTGCCCCTCGCCGGGGACGAGGTTCCAGGCGTCGTCCAGTCGGAGGGCGAGAAACGGCCCATCCCCGAAGTGGTCGGCGCCGTCCTACCGGATGCGCCCGCCGACTACCTCGCGCACGATCGGCTCGTCGTCGACGGCCAGGAAGTACCCTGGTGGACACGGGACGGCGAAGTACACGCGAGCGGCCCGGCAGGGCTCGCCAGGGCGCTGGCATGGTCCACCGGCGACTGGACCGCCCGGCTGATGGTCGAAGCCGTCCTGCGCGCCCCGGAGACGCTGCCCGTCCTCCTCGCCGAAGCCGACCTGCAATCCCCGGTCGATGAACCCCCGGCCGACGACCGCTAGTCGGCGTGCTGGCGACGCGCGGCCCGCGCGGCCGACTGGCTGGCACGGCGGGCCTGAAGCCTCGGGACGTACCAGACGCCGAACATGCCGCTCGCGAAACCCGTCACGCACACCCACAGCCACCAGCGGTCGTCGGAGGGCAACCCGACGATGAGCAGGACGACGAACGCCACCGCCCACGCGGCGGCGCCCGCGGCGGCGATACGCACGTCGTTGGTCTGCATTGGCGGTGGGTCCGGGCGGCGCGGTCGCGTCATGAGATCAGATTACGCGCCGTGTGAGCCGAAGAGTTGTCGCAACTTGACCAGGTTACGGACATGCTTGTAGGGGGAGGCAGCATGGCCAGCACGGGAGAACGAGCACAATGACTACGCCGATGACACCACCAACGCCTATGACACCACCAACGAACCGGGGGCGCCCGGAACCCGCGCCGGGCCTGGCCGAGGAACTGCGCATCTCCATCGCCCGGCTGTCGCGCCGTCTACGGACGCTGCGCGCGCATCCCGGCGGCGATCCCGGCGCGGCCGGTCCCGCCCCGCTGTCGCTCACGCAGTTCGCCGCGCTCGCCGCGCTGGAGCGGCATGGGTCGATGACGCCCCGGGAGCTGGCCGACCACGAGAAGGTGCAGCCGCCGTCGATGACCCGCGTGATCGCCTACCTGGAGGATCGCGGGCTCGTCGCGCGCAGGCCCCATCCGACCGACGGCCGCCAGGCCGTGCTGACCGCGACCGACGCGGGCGCCGACCTGCTGGCGAACGAGCGGCGCCGCAAGGAGGCGTGGCTGGCCCGCAGGCTCGGCGAGCTGTCCGAGGACGAGCGGGAGGTCCTGCGCCGGGCCGCGCCGGTCATCGACAAGCTCAGCCGTTCCTGACCGACCCCGATCGTTGACCGACCCTGATCGTTGACCGACTTGGTCGATTTACCCGCGCTTGCCGGAATGCCGGGACTCCAGATACCGTTAGCAGTGTTAATGACTTCTGCTAATGAAAGCCTGGACGAGCCCGAGGGGTCCGCGACGCGCCGACCCCACGGCAGCCGCCCCGCGCGCATCGGCCGCGCCGCCGTCCTTCCCCCCGCTGCCAAGACCTCCCCGTCCCCGTCCGCGCCGCATGGCCGTCGCCGTCCGACCGGCGTCCGCGTCAGCGCGCGTCCCGCGTCCACCCCCAGGGCCATGGACGTGTCGGAAGAACTCGACGTGCCCCAGACCGCTGAAGTCCCCGGAGTCCCCGGAGTCCCCGAAGCATCTGAGCCGCCCGAACCTCCGGAACCCGCCGAGCCTCCAGATGCCGACGGCGAACCGGAGGGGCCGCGTTCCGGCGGCATGTTCCGGTCGCTGCGCGTCCGCAATTACCGGCTGTACGCGGCGGGCCAGGTCGTGTCCAACACCGGGACGTGGATGCAGCGCATCGCGCAGGACTGGCTCGTCCTCGAACTCGCGCACGGCAGCGGTACCGCGCTCGGCATCACCACCGGGCTCCAGTTCCTGCCGATGCTGCTGTTCGGCCTGTGGGGCGGCGTCGTCGCCGACCGCTACTCCAAGCGCCACGTTCTGATGCTCACGCAGACGGCGATGGGCATGCTCGCGCTCGTCCTCGGCATCCTCGCCGTCACGGGTGCGGCGCAGGTCTGGCACGTGTACCTGCTGGCGTTCGGTCTCGGCCTCGCCACCGTCCTGGACAACCCGAGCCGCCAGTCGTTCGTCGTGGAGATGGTCGGCAAGCGCGACCTACCGAACGCGATCGCGTTGAACAGCGCCACCTTCAACGGCGCCCGCCTGCTCGGCCCCGCCGTCGCGGGCGTGCTGATCGCGGTGATCGGCACCGGCCCGGTGTTCCTGGTGAACGCGGCCTCGTTCGGCGCCGTCCTGTTCGGGCTCTACGCCATGCGGACGGACGAGCTGTACCAGTCGGAACCGGTGAAACGCGCCAAGGGGCAACTCCGCGAGGGCCTGCGCTACGTCCGCGGACGCCGCGACCTGATCCTGATCCTCGTTCTGGTCGGGCTCCTCGCGATGTTCGGCATGAACTTCTCCACGACGGTCGCGCTGATCGCCAAGGAGGTCTTCCACTCCGACGCGTCCGCGTTCGGCCTCGCGTCCAGCATGCTCGCGATCGGCGCGCTCAGCGGCGCCCTGATCGCCGCGCGCCGGGTGGCCAGGCCGCGGCTGCGGCTGCTCGTGCTCGTGGGCCTGACGTTCGGCGCGCTGGAGGTCGTCACCGGCCTGATGCCGACGTACTGGTCGTTCCTGGTGCTGCTGATCCCCACCGGCATCGCGATGATGACGATCATGACGGCGGCCAACTCCAGCATCCAGCTCGGCGTCGCGCCGGAGATGCGCGGCCGGGTGATGGGCCTGTACATGTTCGTGTTCCTCGGGACGAACCCGATCGGCGCCCCCACGGTCGGCTGGGTCGCCGAGCACTTCGGCGCCCGGACGAGCCTCGTCGCCGGTGGCATGATCTCCGTCGTCGCAGCGCTCGCCGTCGGCGCCCTGGCCGCCAAGGATCATCCGGCCCTCGCCAGGATCCGGCGGCTACGGCGCTCCACCCGCGTGACCCGATCCGCATGAGCCAGCCCACGTGACACGGGGCACCATCTGCTGAAATGCTGGCCGAGTGGCCCTCCGGACGCTCCTATGAGGCTTTTCGTGGCGCTCGTGCCGCCACCGGACGTCCTGGACGAGCTTGAGGAGGCCGTCCTCACGCACCGCGACGCGATCCCCGAACTGCGCTGGGTGAGACGCGAACTACTGCACGTGACGCTGACGTTCCTCGGCGAGGTCGACGACCGCACCCTCACCCGCCTGCTTCCCAGGCTGGAACGCGCGGTCGGACGGCACGAACGGATGTCGCTGTCACTCGCGGGCGCTGGGGCGTTCCCGGGCAGCGGCACCCACGCCAGGGTCCTGTGGACGGGCCTGTTCGGCGACCGCCGCCGGGTGGCGCGGCTCGCGGCGTCCACCACGGCCGCCGGGCGCCGCGTCGGGACGCTGCCCGACCGGTACCGGGGGTTCCGCCCCCATCTGACGCTCGCGCGGTCCAGGAGCCCGGTGGACGTGCGGCCGCTGCTGGAGTCGCTGTCGGCGTTCGCGGGGTCGCCGTGGACGGCCGGGTCCGTCCAGCTGATGCGCAGCCACCTGCCCGGCAAGGAGTACCGCGAGCTGACCTACGAGCCGCTGAAGTCGTGGTCGCTGCGTCAGAGCTCGGGCGGCGGCGGTGCGGGACGGTCCGCGTCCGGCGGCCCCCAGGGCAGGCCGTAGCGTTCGCAGGCGCGGCGCAACTCCTCCGGGTCGGGTTGGAAGCCGACCTGCCGCAGCACCCGCCCGGACGGGCTCCACACCACCACCGGGCGCGGCAGGTGCTCCGCCGACTCGTCGAGGCCGACGCCGCCGACCCGGCCGCGGCCGAGATCCCATTCGACCTTGCCGCGCCGGGTCACGACCGCGAGCCCGGCGGACGACACGCGAAGCTGCGCGCGGTTGCGGTCGTAGAGCCAGTAGCCGACCAGCCCGACGATCAGCCCGGCGGGCACCGACCAGGACGCCGTGGCGTTGAACCCGCCGAGGTCGGGCCCCAGCCAGACCGCGCCCAGCAGCGCCACGGCCTCGCACAGCAGGACGCTCATGCCGTACGTCCCGGCCCGGGACCGGCGGGTCGCGTCGAGCAGCGCGCCCGGCGCCGAAACGGGGTCGGGCGAGGCGGACACGTCCGGCAGGAGGTCATGGTCGCCCGCCCCGCCGCCGCTCCCTGGCGCCTCGACGTCGGTGCCGCCGTCCTGCGCGGCGCTCTGTGCGGGCAGGGACGCGGGCGCGGGTTCCGGCGCGGTGCCGGTGTCGGCCAGCGTGGAGACGGCGGTGTGGAACGCGGCGCTGAGGTAGGCGTCGTACTCGGCGTCGTTGACGGGCAGCCCGGCACGGCGGGCCGCCTCGCGCAGGTCGGTGCGGGAGATCCGCAGCGCGGACAGGGGAGCGGCGAGGAACTCGTCGCCGTCGGTGTCGTACAGCCGGACCCAGGCGTGCCCGGCGATGGTCAGCAGCTCGATGCCGCCGATGCGGTCCTCGGGCATCTTCATGACGATGTCGCCGCCCGCGTCGGCCCAGCCGAGGCCGCCCTCCGCGACGACCAGCCTGCCGCCCGGCACCCGGGCGAAGATCTCCGGCAGCCACTCAAGGCCGTACGGGGGACGGCGCGGGGGACGGGCGCCCGGCGTGATCACGCGGTAGCCGTGGTCGTCGAGGGCGTGCGCGAGCTGGAAGCCGTCCAGCCCGTCGGCGGGCAGTCGGGCGATCAGCTCAAGCCGGTGCCCGAACGCGAGCGCGGCCAGTTCGGCGCGGCGCGGCTCCCCGCTCACCGGGTCGAGCCGCAGCCCGGGACCGACGACCACCGCGGCGACGTCACCGGCCCGCAGGTCCTGCGCCTCGCGGCGGCGGCCGGGACGGGCCCGCACCAGCAGCCGCTCCGCCGTGATCGTCCAGCGGACCCGCGCGGCGCGCAGCAGGCGGCGGCGCACGGCCAGCACGCCCGCGATGGCGGCGAGCGCCCAGCAGCCCGCGGCGAGCCGGGCGCCGAACTCGCCGGTGCCGTCCATCGCGATCCGAATGATCATGGCGGCGCCGAGCAGGGCGGTCAGCACCCCGAGCAGCACGACCCGGCGGCGGCTCGGCAGCGGCTCGGGCGTGTCCAAGCGCTGCTCGCCGCTGTCGCCAGCGGGCGCATTGGTGTCGTCGTCGGGGTCGTCGTCGCCCGGCTCCGGCGCGGTCGGTTCGTAGGCGGCGGCGAGCAGCGCCGCCTCCTGGTCGAGCAGCCGCTTCTCCGCCATGTGGTCACGTGGCAGCACGCTGCCCCCGGGGACGTCGCCGTCCAGCCCGGGGACGTTCAGGGCGTCGTCCAGCGCCGGGTCGAGCAGGTCGCTCGCCTCGCCGTCCAGGACGTGCATCGGGATCCCGAGCCGCCGCGCCGTGACGAAGACGGCGAGCGGCTCCAACCCCATCGAGGTCATCCCGCCGACGGCGGTACGTCCGAACCGGTGGAACACGGTCAGCACGCCGTCGCCGGTCGTGACGGCCAACCCGTCGATCCGGGACCGCTCGTAGGACACCATGGTCAGCCCGCCCGGCCCGATCCGTTCGAGACCGGCCCCGGACAGCCGCCAGTACGGCCGGGGAAGGCGGCGCCGGGCGTCGGGGGCCGCGCCGAGCAGCCACGGGATCGCGGCGACGACGCCGATCAGCCCGGCCCACAGCCACACCGGGCGGATCGGCAGCAGTGCCAACGCCACCGCGAGCAGGGCGAACGGGCCGACGGCGACGGGGCGCCACCGTCCGCCGGGCCCCGCCAGACCCACCAGCTCATGCTCCACAGTCCGCATCCTCACACGGGCCGCCGCGGGCCCGACGCCCCCTTCCAGGATCCCGTCGCCGTCCGGAACCGACATCCATCGTGTCGGTCAGGTCGGACTTTCCGCGCCGCCCATCCGTACCGGAGTTCGATTTCGGTGTCCGTTACGTCACCCGCCCTTCGACGATCCGCCGCGCCTGCGCAGCAGCCCGTAGCCGACGGCCGCGGCGATCGCGAGGGCGAGGAACAGGCCCATCCTGGTACCGGCGGGGTCGCGGTCGCTCTTCTCGATGTCGGCCGCCGAACCCCCGTGCCCGGTCGCGGCCTTACCGGACGGCGACGGCCGCGCCTCGTCCGGCAACGGCAGCCGGTACACCGGTTGGTTCGTTCCCTCGGACCCGACGAGGAGCGCGTTGCCGTCCGCCGTGTACGTCACCGACTCTCCCTGCGCCTGGAACGGCGTGTTGATCGACTTGAGCGACTTGCCCGGTCTGCCGTCCGGGCCCACCGAATAGAGACGCGCGCCGAAGTACGTTCGGATGACACAGGTGCGCCCATCGGGGGAGAACGCGCCGTCGGTGGCCATGGCCGGGGCGTCGCCGACCTTGCGCATCGTGTTGTAGCCGCTGGTCCGGAGCTTGGCGGGGCCCTCGTACACCTTGCCGCCGAACTGCTTGCTGGCGATGAAGATGCGGTTCGTCCTCGGGTTGATCATGAAGGTCTCGGCGTTGCGCGGGCCGTCTTCGTACTTGATCTTGAACGCGGTGGCGTGCAGCGTCTGGCTCCGCAACCGCGTCGGCTCCGGGATGCGGTAGATGGTCACATACGGCCAGGCGCCGCCGAGGTTGTCGCCGATGTCCGCCACGAAGATCGCGGGACGGCCGCGCCCGTCGCGGCCGAGCGCCATCGCCTCCCAGTCGCGGGCGCCCGCGCCGCCGAGCGTCAGGACGGCCTTGACCCGGCCGCCCCCGTCGAGCGCGTAGATCTTCGGGACGCCGCCCGAGTCGTTGTGCGTGTAGACGATGCCGGGATGCCGCGTGCTGGCCGCGAGCCCGCTGGACTCGTTGATCCGCGGATCCTTGATCGTGAAGGCCACGTCATCGTCGCGCGCCGCCATGCCCGAGGCCGACGCAGCCGACGCGGCCGGGCCGAGTACGAGCATCGGCCCACCGGCGGCGACGAGCGCGAGGACGAGCCGGACGCCCCCTCTGCTGGACATCCCCTGATCATCCCCGTTCCGCACCCCGTCGATCCTCCGCTCTCAGTTCAGCAGCGCACCGAGGACCGCGGCCAGGACGAGCGCGGTCAACACGGTGGGGAGCAGCCAGCGGGGCGCGCGGTTCACCCTCCGAGCTTATTCGGCGCCGTGAGCGACTCGAACCGCCCTCCCCCGACTCGCGTCTCACTCGGCATGTGCGGATTGTTCGGGCTGGTGCGTTCGCCGTTCGCCGACGACCCGGGGCGGGCGTCGGACGTGTTCGTCGCCCTCGGCGCCCTCGCGGACGAGCGCGGTGCCGACACGGCGGGCCTCGCCCTGCTGGGCGCCTGGCCCGGCCGCTGTGAGCCCCGGACGGGCGTCGTGAAGGGGCGCGGCTCCTTCTCCCGGATCTGGCGGCCGGAGTACCTGCCCGACCTCGACCGCGCGCCGGTCGTCCTCGGGCACACCCGCCGGGCCGCGCCGGGATCGCCCGGCCGGTCCGACGACAGCGGACGCATCCTGCGGCGTCTCGCGGGCTGCGGCGGCCCGTCCGAGGTGACCGGCGTCCTGGAGAGCCTGGCCGGACGCGCCGCGCTGGTCTGGGTCGACCGCGACCGTCCGACCGAGGTCCACCTGGCCCGCGCCGCGCTCAGCCCGTTGACCGTGGCGGTGGACACCGACCAGAACATCTACTGGGCGTCCGACCCGCGCTGGTTCGGGGAGGCCCAACGGCACACGCGGGTCGACTTCGTCAGCGTCGTCATGCTTCGCGAGGGCACGTACCTGAAGGTCGGCATGGAGCGCCGCCCCGGCCGCCGGGACGCGCCCGGCGTCCTCGCGACCGCCGCCTTC
Source organism: Actinomadura meridiana (assembly GCF_039537545.1). NCBI lineage: Bacteria > Bacillati > Actinomycetota > Actinomycetes > Streptosporangiales > Thermomonosporaceae > Actinomadura > Actinomadura meridiana. The sequence goes on along the minus strand of NZ_BAABAS010000028.1, from coordinate 117,619 downwards.
AAACCGACCACCGCGTTCAAGCCGAACGCCGGGGACGGGGACGACCGCGTCTGGGCGGGCCTCGTCCCCGGCCCCGGCGTCCTCTGCCTCGCCTAACGAATCAGAGACGCTCGACGACGTAGTCGACGCACGCCGTCAGCGCCTCGACGTCGGCCGGGTCGATCGCCGGGAACATGCCGATGCGCAGCTGGTTGCGGCCGAGCTTGCGGTACGGCTCGGTGTCGACGATCCCGTTGGCCCGCAGCACCTTGGCGATCGCCGCCGCGTTCACGTCGTCGTTGAAGTCGATCGTCCCTACGACCTGGGAACGCTGCGCCGGGTCGACGACGAACGGCGTCGTGTACGACGTCTTCTCCGCCCACGTGTACAGCCGCCGCGACGAGTCGGCCGTCCGCGCGGTCGTCCAGTCGAGCCCGCCCTGACCGTTCATCCACTCGATCTGCTCGGCGAGCAGCAGCAGCGTCGCCACGGCGGGCGTGTTGTACGTCTGGTCCTTGGCGGAGTTGTCGGCCGCGGTCTTCAGGTTGAGCGACTCCGGGATGTACCGGTCGGACATGGCGATCTCGTCGATGCGCTCCTGCGCCGCCGGGGACACGAGCGCCAGCCAGAGCCCGCCGTCCGCCGCGAAGCACTTCTGGGGCGCGAAGTAGTAGACGTCCGTCTCGGCCACGTCCACGGGCAGGCCGCCCGCGCCCGAGGTGGCGTCCACGAGCACGAGGCCCTCGCGGCCCGTGGTGCCCGCCGGGCGCCGGATGCCCATCGCGACGCCGGTCGACGTCTCGTTGTGGGTGAGGGCGTAGACGTCGACGTCCTCCTCGGCGGACGCCTCCGGGTGGGTTCCGGGCGGGGCGGCGATGACGGTCGGATCGCCCAGCCAGGGCGCGCTCGTGGTGACCTTGGCGAACTTGCTGGAGAACTCACCGAACGTCAGGTGCTGCGACCGCTGCCGGACGAGCCCGAACGCGGCGGCGTCCCAGAACGCGGTGGTGCCGCCGTTGCCGAGCAGGACCTGGTACCCCTCGGGCAGCGAGAACAGCTGCGCCAGACCCTCGCGGACCCGTCCGACCAGGGACTTCACCGGCTTCTGCCGGTGCGAGGTCCCCATGTAAGTCGAGCCGGACTCGGCGAGCGCCGCGAGCTGCTCGGGCCGGACCTTCGACGGACCGCATCCGAAACGGCCGTCCGCGGGCTTGATATCGGCGGGAATGTCAATGGTTGGATTCGCGCTTTCGGTCACTCACCCGAGGCTACTTCACCCTCCGCACGGCCCAGGTCAGCAGGGTCACCAATGCGACGGCGCAAATCGCGGCGATCACGGCGGGCGGGTACACCCAGTCGTCGCCCCTCGAACGGGCCTGGACGGCGGTGCGCACGGAGTCGTAGGTGAGGAACGCCAGGAACGCGGCGGACGCGACGGTGGCGACCCGTCCCGACACGGCGTTGGCGCGGCGCCGCCGGACCTCGCGCTCGGCCTCGTAGCGGCGCAGCTCCGCCGCCTCGTCCTCCCGCTCGTCGTCCACGACGCCCATGATGGCAAGCCGCGCGAAGACGAGCCAGGCCGCGCGAAGACGAGCCAGGCCGCGCGAAGACAAACCAGGCCGCGCGAAGACGAGCCAGGCCCCCGGCGGCGCCGGGGGCCTCAAGCCGGTTCGGGGGGCGGGGGTTCCGGCGGTCAGCCGGCGTGGCGCTTGAGGACCTCCGCGGCCCCGGTCACATCGTCGATGGAACGGGTTCCCGGGCCGGTGTACTTCGCGCTCGGCCGGACGAGCCGTCCGGTGCGCTTCTGCTCCAGGATGTGCGCGGCCCACCCGGCGGTGCGGCCGCAGGTGAACATGGCGGGCATCATCGCGGTCGGCACCTCGGCGAAGTCGAGGATGACCGCGGCCCAGAACTCGACGTTCGTCTCGATCGGACGGTCCGGGCGGCGCTCGCGCAGCACGGCCAGGGCGGCGTCCTCCAGCGCCTTCGCGGCCTCGAAGCGCGGCGCGTCCAGCTCCCTGGCGGTGCGGCGCAGGACGCGGGCGCGCGGGTCCTCGGCGCGGTACACGCGGTGTCCGAAGCCCATCAGCCGTTCGCCGGAGTCGAGGATGTCGGTGACGACCTTGCGGGCGTCGCCGATCCGCTCCACCTTCTCGATCATCGGCAGCACCCGGGCGGGCGCGCCGCCGTGCAGCGGGCCCGACATGGCGCCGATCGCGCCGGAGATGCTGGCCGCCACGTCCGCGCCGGTGGAGGCGATGACGCGGGCGGTGAAGGTGGAGGCGTTCATGCCGTGCTCGGCGGCGGACACCCAGTAGGCGTCGATGGCCCTGACGTGCTTGGGGTCGGGCTCACCGCGCCAGCGGACCATGAACCGCTGGGTGATCGTCTCGGCCGCGTCGATCTTTTCCTGGGGGACCATCGGGACGCCGATGCCGCGCGCCGACTGGGCGACGAACGACAGGGCGGTCACCGAGACCCGTGCGAGGTCGGCGCGGGCCTCCTCGTCGGTGATGTCGAGCAGGGGCCGCATCCCGTACGCGGGGGCGAGGGTGGGCAGGGCGCTCTGGACGTCCACGCGCACGTCGCCGGAGGTGACCGGCAGGACGTGCGGTTCGGCGGGGGTGAGTCCCGGGTCGAAGCTGTCGTCGACGAGGAGCCCCCAGGCGTCGCCGAAGGAGACGCGGCCGACCAGTTCCTCGATGTCGACGCCCCGGTAGCGGAGGGCGCCGCCCTCCTTGTCCGGTTCGGCGATATCGGTCTCGAAGGCCACGACCCCCTCAAGACCGGGTTTGAAGTCGGACATGTTCGTCCTGCCTTTCGTCTCCGGGAGTGATAAGGCGGTGCCGTGCCATTGAACCCTGTGGGCTTTACCGTCCAGTACCCAGGGGTCGTGCGAGTTGCACAAGGCGCAGGTGAGAGGCTCTGACGCTGTGGACTCCCCAACGCCAGATCCCGCACGGCTGCGCGCGTCCTACGAGGGCGGCGAGCTGGCCGAGCCCGCGCTGCCCGCCGACCCGCTCGCGCTGTTCGCGGCCTGGTTCGCGGACGTGCACGCCTTCGGGCTGCCCGAGCCGAACGCGATGGTGCTGGCCACGGCGTCGGGCGATGGCGTGCCGAGCGCGCGGACGGTCCTTTTGAAGGGGTACGGACCGCGCGGGTTCCGTTTCTTCACGAACCTGACGTCGCGCAAGGGCCGCGATCTGGCGGAGAACCCCCGGGCGGCGCTCGTTTTCCCCTGGCACGCGATGCACCGGCAGGTCCGCGTCGCCGGGGCGGTGGCCGAGCTGTCGCGCGACGAGTCGGCCGACTACTTCCGGACGCGTCCGCACGGGTCGCGGCTCGGCGCGTGGGCGAGCGAACGGCAGTCGAGCGTCATTCCCGGCCGGGACGTCCTGGAGCGCCGCTTCGCCGAACTGGCCGAACGCTGGCCCGAGGAGTCGCCCGACGCCCCCGGCTCCGTCCCCCTGCCGGACTTCTGGGGCGGGTACCGGCTCATGCCGGAGTCGATCGAGTTCTGGCAGGGCCGCCGGGACCGCCTCCACGACCGGATCCGCTACCGCCTCGCAACCCGGGACGAGCAGGGAGAGTGGGTGCGGGAGAGACTGTCTCCGTGACATCGGAACAGCAGCCAACCCCCACCCACGCTCCTGACACCCCCGAGATCCCCCGGAAGCCCGCGAGCACGCGCCAGAGCAGGCTGCGCGGTCTGGCGATCGACACCCGGCCACTGGCGCACCCGGCGTTCCGGCGGCTGTGGCTCGGGCAGGGCGTGTCGTTCGTGGGATTCCAGGTCACCGCCGTGGCCGTCCCCGTCCAGGTGTACAAGATGACGGGGTCGTCGTTCTGGGTGGGCGTGCTCGGCTTCGTCAACCTCGTCCCGCTGGTCGTGTTCGGGCTCTGGGGCGGCGCGGTCGCCGACCACATGGACCGGCGCAGACTGCTCCTGGCCTCGTCCCTGGTGATGTGGGCGGCGACGCTGCTGCTGCTGGCGCAGGCGCTGCTCGGCCTCGACAGCCTGGGCCTGATCATGGCGGTGGTGGCGGTGCAGGCCGTGGGGTTCGCAGTGAGTTCGCCCGCCCGGAGCGCCATCATTCCCCGGCTGCTCGACACGCCCCTGGTCCCGGCGGCCAACACCCTCAACTTCACCGTCCTCCAGGGCGCCGCGCTCGCCGGGCCGCTGTTCGCGGGCGTGATCCTCGCCCGCTGGGACTACGGGGTGGCGTACGCCCTGGACGCCGTGTTGTTCACGGTCGCCATGTACGCGGCGCTGCGCCTTCCCGCGATGCCGCCGCTGGGCGACGTCACGGGCTCGCCCGGGCTGCGGTCGGTGTTCGACGGGCTGCGCTACCTGGCCGGGCAGCCGGTCCTGATGATGTCGTTCGTCGTGGACATCATCGCGATGGCGATCGCGATGCCGCGCGCCCTGTTCCCCGAGGTGGCCGAGACGCGGTTCGGCGGCGAGGGCGCGGTCGGCTACCTGTTCGCCTCGATCGCGATCGGCGCCGTCCTCGGCGGGCTGTCGTCCGGCTGGATCGGGCGCGTGCGCCGCCAGGGCGTGGCGCTCATCGTCTCCATCGTGGTCTGGGGCCTCGCGGTGGCCGCGGCCGGGCTGTCGGGACGGCTGTGGCTCGTGGTGGTGCTCCTCGCCGTGGGCGGGGCGGCCGACCTGGTGTCCGCGGTGTTCCGGCAGTCGATGCTCCAGACGTACGCGCCGGACGAGATGCGCGGCCGACTCCAGGGCGTCTTCACCGTCGTCGTCGCGGGCGGGCCCCGGCTCGGGGACGTCCGCGCGGGTGCGACCGCCAGCGTCGCCGGAGCCACCGCGTCGTGGGTGGGCGGCGGACTCGCCTGCGCCGTCCTGGTCGTGGTGGCCGGTTTCGCCGTCCCGGCCCTCCTCCGCTACGACACCCGCGTGGCGGAGGGCGTCTCGGCCGACGGCTGATTCCCAGCGGTCTCAGCCGAGCGCGGAGGCCGCCACCTTGAGGTCGTCGAGGAACCCGGCGTACATGGCGTCGCGGTCGTCGGCGCGCAGGACGGCGGACGGGTGGATGGTCGCGACGATCCGGGCGCCCGCGCCGTCCGGCGGCTCCGCGCCCAGGTCCCGTCCGGCGGCGGGGGTGCCGATCGTGTCCAGGCCGGGGAGCGGCAGCAGCCGCCCGCGCTCCTTGGTCACGCGGAACGACGACCCGAACAGGGCCTTGCCCGCGGTGGCGCCGAGCACCACGAGCACGTCCGGGTCCACGAGCCGCAGCTCCGCCAGCAGCCAGGGTCGGCAGGCGCGGATCTCCACGGCGCTCGGCGGCTCGTGGATGCGGCGCTTCCCGTTTCCCTCGCGTTTGAACTTGAAGTGCTTGACGGCGTTGGTGACGTACACGTCGTCGCGCTCGATGCCCGCCTCCGCCAAGGCCCGGTCGTGGCGTTCTCGTAGAGCCCGCGGCCCCGGCAACCGGCCGCGGCGGCGCGCAGCTCGTCCACATCCGAACGCTTTTCGGGGGCGTTAGGCAGGAAAGGTGTGGCGTCTGGGGAAGTTCTCGCGTTCATCTTGCGTTCTCCCTACCCGGCTTCAGGGGGATATTCGCTGGGCCCGGCAACGCGTGGTCCGAGCAAGTAGACTCCTGCCCATAAGAGTGGAGGGAGCTGTGACCTCACACGGCCTGATCGATACCACGGAGATGTATCTCCGGACGGTTTTCGAACTTGAAGAGGAGGGGATCGTTCCCCTCCGTGCGCGCATCGCCGAGCGCCTCTCGCAGAGCGGCCCGACGGTGAGCCAGACGGTGGCGCGGATGGAGCGCGACGGTCTGCTGAGGGTCGAGGGCGACCGGCATCTGGAGCTGACCGACGACGGACGCGGTCTCGCCACGCGCGTGATGCGCAAGCACAGGCTCGCCGAGTGCCTGCTGGTCAACGTGATCGGGCTCCCCTGGGAGGACGTGCACATCGAGGCGTGCCGCTGGGAGCACGTCATGTCGGAGGACGTCGAGCGCCGTCTCGTGGCGCTGCTCGGCAACCCGACCACCTGCCCGCACGGCAACCCGATCCCCGGCCTGAGCGAGCTGGGCGGACGTGGTCAGGAGATCGACTCGGCACCGCTGTCGGTGATGACCGCCGTGGCCACCCCAGGGGGCGCCGGGGCCGTGATCAGGCGGATCAGCGAGCAGGTGCAGAGCGACAGCGACCTGATGCTTAGACTCAAGCAAATAGGGATACAACCGGGACGAGAGGTGACTCTTCGGGCGACCGATGACGGGGTGCAGGTGATCAGTGACGACGAGGCCGAGAGTCCCGCGACGGAACTGCCGCGCGACATCGCCGAACACGTCTTCGTCAGCAGCTGCTGACACGGTCGGCGTGCGTGCTGCGGGGGTGCGTACGGGTCCGAAGTCCGATGTACGGGGTGCCGTCTCGACGGTCTATACCGAAGATCTCCGTAGTGGCGGGTCTTTCGGGCGTATCTCGGCGGCGGGTTCGTCGTTCAATACGACGGGACAGGTACGCGCGGCATCCGTGCCGCGACGCCGGGTGACCACGGGCCGCCGCCGCCGACGGCCGGACGCCGCCGGACGGCCGCGTCGGACGGCGGCCACCGCCCGGCCCGCGACAGGTATCGGGATGGGGACATGAACCAGTGGGGGGAAGCGCCTGACGAGGCGCATCTGCCACCCGAGACCGTCCTCAACCAGATGGAGATGGCGGTCATCGTCTGCGACCGCTTCAGCAACGTCATCTACGGCAACGCCTTCGCCCGGCAGCTGTTCGGGTTCGGCGGCGACGAGATCATCGGGCACTCCATCCTGTCGCTGGGCATCGCCGAGGAGGACCACGAGCAGGCCACCGAGCTGGCTCGGCACGTCCTCAAGGGCGGCGTCTGGGAGGGCACGTTCTGCAACCTGCGGCTGGACGGCACCACCGTCTACACCCGTGCGCACGCCGTGCCGTTGCGGCACCCGTCCGGCGCCGTCGACGGCGTCGTCATCTTCGCGCGCGAGGCGCTGCGCTCCAACCAGCGCGAACAGGACCGTTACGGCCTGATGGAGCGCATCGGCGAGCGGCTCGCCGGGTCCCTTGAGCTGGAGAGCACGCTGCGCCGCGTCGCCGACACCCTCATCCCGCAGTTCGCCGACCACTGCTTCATCGACCTGTACAGCGGCGACCGGCTCTACCGGCGGGTGTCGCGGCACGCGAGCGGTTGGGCGCCGCCGCCCGGCACCTGGGCCGAGGTCGGCGAGCCCGTCTCCTACCCGCCGGGGCATCCCAGCGAGAAGGCGATGAGCCGCCGCGACGCCGTCCTCGTCGAGGACACGGTGCAGCACCGGTTCGCCTCGCCGACCGAACCGTCCAGAGGGCTCGGCGACGCCATGGGCATCACCTCGGTGATCTCCGCGCCGCTGCTGGTGCGCGGCGAGCTGCTCGGCGTGATGAGCCTCGCGCTGTCGCACCTGTCCAAGCGGCCCGACCCGCACTACGACGGGTTCGACCGCGACCTGCTCGGCGCCATCGCCAGCCGGGTCGCGCTCGCCGTCGACAACGCGCTGCTGTTCGGGGAGGAGCGCGACACCGCGCTCGCGTTCCAGAAGCACCTGCTGCCCGGCGAGCGTCCGCCCCGCCTGGACGGCCTCCAGATCGCCTGGCGGTACGAGCCCGCCCGCCCGCTGGAGTCGCACGGGCACGGCATCCAGACCCAGGTCGGCGGCGACTGGTACGACGTGATCCCGCTGTCGGCGGGCCGCGTCGGGCTCGTCATCGGCGACGTCGAGGGCCGCGGCGCTCGCGCCGCCGCCGTGATGGGCCAGCTCCGCGCCGCCCTGCGCGCCTTCGCGCAGGACGACAAGCCGCCCGCCGACATACTGCGCAAGCTCGACGAATGGGTCCGCACGATGACGCGGCCCGAGCGGATGCGGTCCGGCTGGAACAGCGACGACCTCGTCCGGCCCCCGCTGGTGTCGTGCACCTACTTCGTGTACGACGCCTGGTCGCGGGTGCTGGAGTTCGCCAACGCCGGGCACGACCCGCCGCTGCTGATCGTCGACGGCGACGTCGAGGACCTGCCGTTCGAGAGCGAGGGCGGCATGCTCGGCCTGCGCGCCCCCGGGCTCGGCGGCGAGATCCTCTTCAACGAGGAGACGACGCAGCTCAAGCCCGGCTCGACCCTCGTGCTGTACACCGACGGCCTCATCGACCGCAGGCCCAAGGACGACGGTGACCACTACACCCGCGAGGAGTCGCGGGAACTGGTCCGCGCCGCCGTCGCCAAGGCCGCACGCGGCGGTGTCGACGGCGCACGCGGCGGTGTCGACGGCGCACGCGGCGGTGTCGAGGCGATCGCGAACGCCGCCTACGAGGCGGTGCCCGGCGACATCGACGACGATGTGGCGATCGTCGTGATCCGCACGGCGGGCGACGAGCTCGCCGTCGAGGAGCGCACCTTCACCGCCGAGCCGATCATGGTGTCGGAGGCGCGGCGGATGGCCGCCGACTCGTTCGCGTCCTGGGGGATGGCCGACGAGCAGGCCGAACTCGCGTGCCTGCTCGTGTCCGAGGTCGTCACCAACGTCGTCCTGCACGCCACGGCCACGCCCTCGCCGCGCCGCGAGACGCCCGTCCCGGTGCCCGCCGGGCAGCCCGGGCGCGGCGGCGAGCCGCTGGGCGCGCCGCCGCCCGTCCAGTTCAACACCGACTTCGGCACCGGCACGCTCGACGGCGACCCCTTCGACAGCGGCGGCTCGTTCGAGAGTGCGCCGTTCGAGGGCGGCCCCTACAAGGGCGGCTCGTTCGACGCCGGGTCTTTCGAGGGCGGCGCGTTCGACGAGGACGACTGGAACCTCGGCGCCGACCTCGGCCGCCGCGAGCCGCCGACCAAGGAGTTCCGGCTCCGGCTCCGCCGTGGCGCCGACGCCATCTGGGTCGAGGTCTTCGACTCCGACATGCGGCTGCCGCGCATCCGCAGCGCGGGCGAGACCGACGAGGGCGGACGCGGCCTGTACCTCGTCGACCAGCTCGCGACCCGCTGGGGGGCACGGCCCACGTCCAGCGGCAAGGCCGTGTGGTTCGAGCTGCCGCTGACGCCCTGACCGCCATGCGCGCCTGGGTGGTGGAGCGGCCGTCCCCGATCGAGACGGGTCCGCTGAAACGCGCCGACCGCGACGTTCCCGACCCCGGGCCGGGTGAGCTGCTGGTCCGCGTCCTGGCCTGCGGCGTCTGCCGGACCGACCTGCATGTGGCCGAGGGCGATCTGGCCGTCCACCTGCCGGGTGTGACGCCGGGCCACGAGATCGTCGGGGAGGTCGTCGCCACCGGCCCCGGCTGCCTGCACGCCGCCGGTGACCGCGTCGGCGTCGCCTGGCTGCGCGGCACCTGCGGGGCGTGCCGGTTCTGCCGCCGGGGCGCCGAGAACCTGTGCCCCGCGTCGACCTACACCGGCTGGGACGCGCACGGCGGCTACGCCGAGTACGCCCTGGCCTCCGACGCCTACACCTACGCGCTGCCACCCGAACTCGACGACGTCCGCGCGGCCCCGCTGCTGTGCGCGGGCATCATCGGCTATAGGGCGCTGCGCCGCGCCGACCTCCCGCCCGGCGGGCGCCTCGGCATCTGGGGGTTCGGCGGCTCCGCCCATCTAGCCGCGCAGATCGCGCTCGCCGAGGGCGCCGACGTGCACGTGTTCACCCGCAGCCCGGCGGCCCGCGAGCTGGCCCGCGACCTCGGCGCGTCCTTCGCGGGCGACTCCTTCGACGCCGCCCCCGCCCCGCTCGACTCGGCGATCATCTTCGCCCCGGCGGGCGAGCTCGTCCTTGCCGCGCTGGAACGTCTCGACCGTGGCGGGACGTGCGCCGTCGCGGGCATCCATCTGAGCGACGTCCCGTCCCTGAACTACCAGCGCGACCTGTTCCAGGAGCGTCAGGTCAGGTCGGTGACGGCCAACACCCGCGCGGACGGCGAGGAGTTCCTGACACTCGCGGCCCGGCTCGACGTCGCCGTCACGACCCACGCCTACCCGCTGGACGACGCCGACCGCGCCCTGGCCGACCTCGCCGCCGACCGCTTCACCGGCGCGGCGGTACTCGTCCCGTAGGGCGAACCAGGGTCAGGGGATCGGTTCGGCGGCGACGTGCGCCCACGACTGCGTGAACCACAGTTCGCCGCCGATGACGCGGGGTTTCGCGCCCGTCCTCGGGCCGCCGTCGACCTCGGCGACGAGCGCGGTGCGGATGCGTTCGGCGGTCGCCTCGTCGCAGGCGCCCGCCAGCCACGGCTCGACGGGACGCTCCACGGTGAACACGTCCAGGCGGCGGATGCTCCCGCCCGCCGACGTGATCATCTCGGTGAGCCGGGCGATGGACGGCGTGCCGGGATGGTCGGGGTCGCGGAGCCGTTCGATGCGGTCGCGGTCGGGTCCGGCGAGGTTGCCGCGCACCAGGTCGGCGATCACCACCCGTCCGCCGGGACGGCACACCCGCAGCAGCTCCCGCAGCACATGATCGGGGTCGCCCAGGTTGTAGAGCGAGAACCGGGCCGTGACCAGGGAGAACGTGTTGTCCCTGTAGGGCAGCGCGGTGGCGTCCGCACGGATGCGAGTGTGGTCGGGGCCGAGCGGATGGGGGACGTGGTCCTCACGTGTCGTGGCGGCGGGCAGCGCGTCGCCGTCGGCGATCCGGACGGGCCCCGTGCCGAACTCCACCGTCGACATGCGGCGTCGCGGCGTGGGCGCGGTGGCCGCGACGGCGGCGGCCGGGACGGGCAGCCGCATCGCGTCCACGGCGGTCAGATGGCGCACCTGCGGGCCGAGCGCGGCGGGCATCGGGCCGCGCCCGCGCGACACGTCGAGACAGACGTCGTCGCGGTCGGGTTCGACGAACTCCAGCAGTCGCCTCAGATGCGGGGCGATCGCGCCGCCGTTCTCCTGCATCGCGGTCGCACTCCCTCGGCTCGGACCGGCTCCGCCGGACGGGGTACCGCTCGCGGCCGCCAGCGCGGCGCGGAACGGGCGTGAAGCCGGTTTCGTCAGTTATGACTCTCCGTCGAGGGAGTTAGTTCGGGATTCTCCGAACGGGTTCGTCATCCGCGCAGCTGGTCGCCGTACAACGTGAGCACGACCAGTACGAACACGGTGATCACCGCGACCCGGGTGGGCATGGGCAGGCGCAGCCGCACGGCGGCCCAGCGTATGCAGAACGCGGCGAGGAGTGACACGACGACGAGGGCGAGGATGCCTTCCATGGTCACCTTCAATCCGGGGGGACTGCCGCCTCCGTGGAAAACAATAGACGTGTAAGGAGGGGATTACCCGGGTCTCCGCGCCGACCGCTCGACATAGATAATCTCCATCTGTGGCAGATGCGAAGGAAACAGACGGCCGGGACGGCGGCGACACGATCGACGGCATGATGACGAACCTCGCGCGGGCGCGGGTCGCCATCGGGGTCGCGGCGTTCGCGGCGCCGAGGCTGGCCGCGCGGGTCGGCGGGAGCGCCCGCGGCGCCGACGCGGGCCGTGACTTCATGGTCCGCATGTTCGCCGCCCGGGAGATCGCGCTCGGCGCCGGGTACCTGCTCAGCGGCGACGACTCCGTCCGCCGCCAGTGGGCCAGGTTCGGCCTCGCCGTCGACGCGCTCGACGTGTTCAGCGCCCTGCGGACGCGGTCCCGCGCTCCGCTGTGGGTCACCGCTGGCGGGGTGGGCGTCGCGGGCACCGCCGCCGGGATCGGCGCCGCGAAGGTCGTCCGGGAGATCCTGGGCTGACGCCCGGTTCCGGGTGATCTCGCCCGGCTCGCGGGTACCCCGGTGGAATGACGGCAGGAATGGCGGGCATGTCGGGAACGGCGCCGAGCGAGCGGGACATGCCGAAGGGCAGGGACCTCTACGTCATCCTCGGCGCGCTCATGCTGGCCATGCTGCTGGCCGCGCTGGACCAGACGATCGTGTCCACGGCGCTGCCGACGATCGTCAGCGACCTCGGCGGGCTGAACCATCTGTCGTGGGTCGTGACGGCGTACCTGCTGGCCGCCACGGCGTCCACACCGCTGTGGGGCAAGCTCGGCGACCAGTACGGCCGCAAACGGCTGTTCCAGTCGTCCATCGTGATCTTCCTGGTCGGGTCGGCGCTGTGCGGGCTGTCGCAGGACATGACCCAGCTCATCCTCTTCCGCGCCGTGCAGGGCCTCGGCGGCGGCGGGCTGATGGTGCTCGTCGTCGCGATCGTCGGGGACGTGGTGCCGCCCCGCGAACGCGGCCGCTACCAGGGATTGTTCGGCGCGGTCTTCGGCGTCGCGAGCGTGTGCGGCCCGCTGCTCGGCGGCTGGTTCGTCGACAACCTGTCGTGGCGCTGGGTGTTCTACATCAACGTCCCGATCGGCATCGTCGCGCTGCTGGTCATCGCGGCGGTGCTGCACGCGACGGGCGAACGCGAACGGCACCGCATCGACTACCTCGGGACCGCGCTGATCGCGGGCTGGGCCGTCGGGCTCGTGCTGATGACGACCTGGGGCGGGACGCGCTACGACTGGGTGTCCGCGCCGATCATCGGGCTCGGCGCCGGGTCGGTCGTGCTGATCGGGGTGTGGCTGCTCGTCGAGCGCCGCGCCGCCGAGCCGATCATGCCGCCCCGGCTGCTGACGAACTCGGTGTTCTCGCTCGGCGCGGCGATCAGCTTCGCGGTCGGGTTCGCGATGTTCGGCGCGCTGACGTTCCTGCCGATCTTCCTCCAGGTCGTGCACGGCGTCTCGCCGACGCTGTCGGGGGTGCACCTGCTGCCGATGATGCTCGGCATGTTGGTCGCCTCGATCGGCTCCGGGCAGCTGATCAGCCACTTCGGCCGCTACAAGATCTATCCGATGCTCGGGACGCCGCTGATAGCGCTGGCCCTGTACCTGTGCTCGCGGCTGGACGAGGACGCCTCCACCCTGACGATGAGCCTGCGGTTCGCGCTGCTCGGCTTCGGGCTGGGGCTGGTGTTGCAGGTGCTGGTCATCGCCGTTCAGAACGCCGTTCCGTACGGCGATCTCGGTGCCGCGACGTCCGGGGTGACGTTCTTCCGGCAGATCGGCGGGTCGTTCGGGGTCGCGGTGTTCGGGTCGATCTTCAGTAACCAGCTCGCGAGCCACATCAACGATCTGGCGCGGATGCTGCCGCCCGGGTTCGATCCGTCCGCCGTCCAGGGGAATCCGGGCCTGCTCGACAAGTACCCGCCGCAAGTGAAGGACGGCGTCCTGCACGCCTATGCGCAGTCGATCGACTCGGTGTTCCTGTGGGCCGTGCCCGTGGCATCTGTCGCGTTCTTGCTGAGCTGGTTCTTGCGCGAGGTCCCGTTGCGGGCCACTTTGCAGACGCCCGACTACGGCGAGGGGTTCGGGGCGGCTCCGACCGTCCGGTCGTCCAGGCACGAGATAGAGCGCGCCCTGAGCGAACTCATGCGGAAGGACCCGAAGGCCGTCCAGCTCTACGAACGGTTGAGCGCGCGTTCCGGCGTCGCGCTTCCGGCGGGCAGCGTGTGGGCTCTGTGCCGGATCGCCAAGGACGGGACGGTCACCGGCCACGACCTCGCCGACCGCGCCGGAGTCCCCGTCGAGCAGGGCCGCCCGTACGTCGACCGGCTCGTCGACGCCGGATACGTCCAGCGCGCGGACGGGACCATCGCCGTCACCGACTCCGGCCGGGAGCTGGCCGAGCGCTTCTTCACCCTCCGCCGCGAGGCCCTCGCCCGCCACCTGGACGGCTGGTCGCCCGAGGACCATCCGGAGCTGGCCGACGTCCTGCGCAGGCTCGCGGACGTGTCCCTCGGCGACGATGCGGACGGCGCGACCTGTCTGGCCCCCGAACCGGGACCCCCTACTTCGTAGTAACCTCGATTCCACCAACCGAATCTCGCTCGGTTTCGGGACGGAACCTCAGACCTTGGAGGCGCAGTGGCCGAGGCGTACATCGTCGGCGCGGTCCGTACCCCCGTGGGCACCAAGAAGGGCGCCCTCAAGGACGTCCACCCCGCCGATCTCGGGGCGCACGTGCTCAAGGAGGTCGTCAACCGCACGGGCGTCGACCCGTCCGCCGTCGAAGACGTGATCATGGGCTGTGTGATGCAGGTCGGCCCGCAGTCGCTCGACATCGCGCGCACCGCGTGGCTGTCGGCGGGCCTGCCCGAGTCGGTGCCCGGCGTGACGATCGACCGGCAGTGCGGCTCGTCCCAGCAGGCGATCCACTTCGCCGCGCAGGGCGTGCTGTCCGGCACCCAGGACCTCGTCGTCGCGTCCGGCGTCGAGCAGATGGCCATGGTCCCGATCGGCTCCGCCGTCGCCATGGGGCTGGAGAAGGGGATGCCGTTCCCGTTCGGCGAGGGCTGGACGGACCGGTACGGCTCGCAGGAGATCTCCCAGTTCCGCGGCGCCGAACTCATGGCCGAGAAATGGGACTTCAGCCGCGACGACCTCGAACGCTTCGCCCTGGAAAGCCACCAGCGCGCCGCCAAGGCCATCGAGTCCGGCTACTTCGACCGGGAGATCGCGCCCGTCGCGGGCGTGTCGCGGGACGAGGGCGTCCGCCCCGACACGTCCCTGGAGAAGATGGCCGCCATGAACCCCCTGCGGGACGGCGGCCGGATCACCGCCGCCGCGGCCTCGCAGATCTCGATCGGCGCGTCCGCGCTGCTGATCGCGTCCGAGGAGGCCGTCCGGCGGCACGGCCTCACCCCGCGCGCCCGCGTGCACACCCTCGCGATGTGCGGCTCCGACCCCGTCTACATGCTGACCGGCCCCATCCCCGCGACGGAGAGGGCCCTGGACCGGGCCGGGCTGAAGATCGGCGACATCGACGTCTTCGAGGTCAACGAGGCGTTCGCGCCCGTCCCGCTGGCGTGGGCGCAGGAGACGGGCGCGTCCCTGGCCAAGACCAACCCGAACGGCGGCGCCATCGCGCTCGGCCACCCGCTCGGCGCCACCGGCGGCGTCCTGATGACCAAGCTGCTGCACGAACTGGAGCGCACCGGCGGCCGCTACGGCCTCCAGACGATGTGCGAGGGCGGCGGCCAGGCCAACGCCACGATCATCGAGCGCCTCTAACCCGCGGTGCCGCCCGCCCGGGTCTCGGACGGGGTCCGACCGAACCGGGCGCGGAAGTGCCGGGCGAAGTGCGCCTGGCTGGAGAACCCCCGGCGGTAGGCGATGTCGGCGATCGTCGTGTCGGCGGCGCCGGGGGCGGTCAGGTCGTCGTGGGCGTGCTGGAGACGGCGTTCCAGGATGTGCCGGGCCGGGGTCGAGCCCGCCGACTCGAAGATCCGTCCGAGATGCCGGACGGACACCCCCATCACGCCCGCGACCTGCCCCGGCGTCAGGCACGGGTCGTGTAGATGCCGCTCGATGTAGTCCTCGGCGACGATCAGCTGGGTCTGGTACGAGGCGGGCGCGGCCCGTCCACCGGAACGCTCGGTGGCCAGCATCCCGATCAGATCGAGCACGGCCCCCCGGGCGACGTCCGGCCCCGGATTCTCCAGGACGGACCGCAGCGCCACCACAAGCTCGCCCTCCCGGGCCGTCCCGCGTCCGAACAGCATCGGACCCGGGACGCCACCGGGAACGCACTCCTCAACGAACATGTCACGCGGGATGTCGACCAGGAACTGCCGCATCGACGACGAGAACCCGAACAGATACGGGCGCCGCGTGTCGTAGACGACCAGGTCACCCGCCGTGGCGGCCAGACAGCCGTTCTCGTGCAGGAAGACCGCCTCGCCCTTGACCAGCAGCGTCGCGAACACCGAGTCCTTCGGGGTGGACCGTGCCACCTGCGGTGTGCGCTCCACGGCGTGCGCGTTGCCGCTGATCTCGGCGAGCCGCACGTCCCCGAGCTGGAAGTTGGCCTGCGTCGCCAGCAGCCCCCGCTCGCTGTAGGACGAGCACGACAGCCCGACCAGCGCTCTGCGGTTGTAGTCCTCCCAGAACTCGATGCGCTCGCGCGGATCGACGTCCCGCGTGCTCGCCTGAGAGATCATCTGTGCAGGTGCGGGCATGTCCTCGCTCCCCAGGTCGGCGGCGCCCTCCTCGTCTGGAGCTTATGCGCTGTTCGAGGTCATACGGCCAGGTAACCCCCGTCCACCGGAAGAACCGCCCCGCTCACGTAGGACGCGGCGGGCGAGCACAGGAACGCCACCACGGTCGCGATCTCCCTCGGACGCCCGTACCGTCCCGCCGGGATCCGGGCCCGGACGGCTTCAGCGGCGGGCGGGTCGTCCAGCAGCCCGCGTGCCAGCGGGGTGACCACGAACCCCGGCGCGACCGCGTTCACCCGGATGCCGTCGTCGGCGTACTCCGCCGCCAGCGACTTCGTGAGCTGCGAGATCCCGCCCTTGCTGGCGCTGTAGGCGGGCCGGTCGCGGCTGCCGCTGAACGAGAACATCGACGAGATGTTCACGATCGCGCCGCCGACCTCCCCGGCCCGCGCGAGCGCGGGCCGGGCCGCCTGGCACGCCACCATCGTCGCCGTCAGGTTGATCTCCAGGACGCGCCGCCACCGCTCCAGGTCGTACTCCTCGCGGTCGTGGCTGACGCCCGCGCAGTTCACCAGCACGTCCAGCGGGTCGGTCTCCGCGATCAACCCGGTGAGGCCGCCGCCGTCCAGCACGTCATGCTCGACCACGCGGACGCGGGGATGGTCCGGCAGCTCCTTCTCGTCGGCCGGACGCAGCCCGAGCGCGATCACCTCGGCGCCCAGCTCGGCGAACAGCACGCCGGTCGCGGCCCCGATCCCGGACGTCCCGCCGGTGACGAACACGCGCCGACCGGCGAACAGGCCCGGCTCGAACCCCTCGGTCATGGCCGCACCAGCACCTTGATCTCCTCCATGGTGTTCATCAGCGTCTCGAACCCGTCGCGGACGACGTCCTCCAACGGGACCACGGAGGTCACGATGGCCGAGAAGTCCATGCCCTCCTCGGCGACGAGCCGGATCAGCTCCGGATGGCAGTCCCGGTAGCCCACCGACCCGATGATCGTCTGCTCGTCGTTGACGAGCGCGAAGGCGTCGATGGAGAACGTCCCGCCGAGCCCCAGCAGCACGACCCGGCCACCACGCCGCGTCCCAGCCAGGCAGTCGCGCAGCGTGCGTTCCATGCCGACCGCCTCGAACGCCACGTCGGCGACGCCTTCCGGCAGCTCACCGGCGTCGACGGTCTCGTCCGCGCCGAGCCGCTCCGCCAGGATCCGGCGGCTGGGCGACGGGTCACACGCGATCACCCGTCCCGCCCCGTACCGGACGGCCAACTGCACCACGAGCAGCCCGATCGGCCCGAGCCCGACGACCGCGACCGTCTCGCCGTCCCGCAACCCGGACCGCCGCACACCGTGCAACGCGACCGCAGCCGGTTCGAACACGGCCGCCTGCTTCAGCGTGACCCCGTCCGGCAGCCGGTGCAGCATGTACGACGGCAGGACGGCGCGTTCGGCGAGCCCGCCGTCGCCCATCAGCCCGGCGAAACCGAAGTGGGCGCACAGGTTGTACTCACCGGCCAGGCAGCGCGCGCATTCGCCGCACCGGTAGTGCGGCTCGACCGCGACCCGGTCCCCGGGCGCGAGCCCGGTCACGCCGGGCCCGACCTCGGTGACGGTGCCGCTGAACTCGTGCCCGAGCGTCAGCGGCGCGGCCCGCCCCGACTCCGGATGCGGCGCCCCGACCGGGATCGCGTGCGGCCCGTCGGCGTACTCGTGCAGGTCGCTCCCGCAGATCCCGCAGTACGCGACCGTGACCGCGACCTCACCGGGGCCCGGGGCGCCGGACGGCACGTCCCGCACCCGCACGTCCCGCGCCCCGTACCAGACGGCCGCCTTCATCAGTTGGCCCATCGGTCAGCGGAAGAGACCGTCGATGTAGTCGGCGCCCAGCCCGACCTTGTCGTAGTGCTTGCGGCACATGTCGATGTAGTCGTGGACGTCGAAGAACCCGGCGGTGTCACCGTTCTCGTCCAGCCAGATGAGCGGGCCCTTGACGATGAACAGCGTCTTCATGGGATCTTCGTGCTCGTAGGCCACGAGCGTGTGACCCTCACCCGGCGACTCGTAGACGAAGTCACCGGCGGTGGCCGTCCACGGCCGCTCCAGGTAGCCCCACTTACCGGAGATGGTGTACGCGAACACCTCGTGCGGGTGGTAGTGCCGGTTGACGAGCCCGGCCTCCTTGGACCGCAGGATGTCGGACCACGTGTTGTCCTTCACGTTGATCCACAGCGGCCGCGACCCGACCGTGTCGGTGAACGGCACGTAGTACCGGTCGTCGTCGGTGGCGACGTTCGGGATGTACACCTCGGGCAGGGCGTCCGGCTTCAGCGAGTTCTCGATCGGCTTGAGGTTCTTCCAGAACTCCGACTTGGGGGCTTCGGGCATGTGAACGGCTCCTCTCACGACGGGATGCCGTGAGTGAATCGTTTTCGGGGCACTCCCGTCTATCCCGGACCGGACGCCGCCTTTTGCAGATCCAAGACATGAGCCCCCGCCGCCCGGTAGTGAAACGCCCGAACCTCCCTGAACCCCGCCCGCCCGTACAACCGCAGAGCCGGGTCGTTCCCATGCTCCACCTGGAGATACATCCGCCAGGCCCCCCGCGCCTCAGCCCATCCGGCCAACGCGCCGAGCACCGCCCGTCCAGCTCCCCGCCCCCGCGCCTCGGGCAGGGTGGCCATGTTGAACACCCCGGTCCAACCAGCCTCGGCGACCGCCCGCCCGACCGCGACGACCTCGTCCCCGACCGTCGCCCGGACGTAGGCGGACGGCGCGTCCACCCGACCGATCATGTTCCGCTCGGAGCGCACATCCCCACCCCGCACCGCGTGCCAGGCATCGAACCAGGCACCGCTCGGACGCTCGTCCACCCGGATCCCGACCGGCCCGGACGTCCGCTCCAGCACGTCCGCGGCCACCCCCACCTGCAACGACACAGGACTTTCCCACCGATACCCACGCTCTCCCAGAACCCCGTCAAGCCCCTCGGGGCACACCCCGGGAGTGATCTGGAACCGAGCAGAAGCACCATGCCCCGCGTAGAACTCCTCCGCCTCCACGACCTTCCGCACAAGATCGTCCGCCCCGACCTCCCCATGCGGAAGCACGGTCTGCACCCACCACGAAGAACCAGGTGCAAGCCGCAGCAACCACCCACCAACGTCCCGCACATGCTCAGCGGGAAGCGCCCGAGCCGCCCGCTCCTGCAACTCCCGCACATCGACCATCGTCAGTGACGGTGCGCCTCGTCGATGGACGCGCCACCGAGACGCGCCGAGACCATGCCGGTAAAACTCGGGCAGTCGAAGAAGTCCTCATGCGGACACGCCAGCGAATGAGCGACGGCAGTCCGAGCCGCCTGAACCTGGACGATCCGCTCATCCAGCTCGGCAAGCTTCCGCCCAGCCACCTCCCGCCGCCCGTCAGCAGACGTCGCCGAAGCGAGAAGTGCCTTGAGATCACGCAACGAGAACCCGACGTCCCGCAGAAGCAAAATCACCCCGACCAGCTCAACCGTAGAAGGCGGATACCGCCGCTGCCCCGACACCCGTACAGGCGGCGGAAGCAGCCCAACCCCTTCCCAATACCGCAACGCAGAAGCCGCGACCCCACTCCGGCCCGCCAGTTGCCCAATCGTCAACGTCTCATCCGCCATAGCGCCTTCAACGGTACGTCAACAAAGCAGCCCGCGCCGGTACATAGCCCACCGAACAGCCGCGTCGACAACCGCCCGCGCCCATGGATGCGCAGGCGCCCAGAACGCCTCCAGCCACGTGGAAGCCAGCAGCCGGGCGTAGTAGTCGACCACCTCAGGATCGGCCGCCTTCCAAGCGTCCAGGTCACCGACGATGTCTTCGGCATCCCTCGGGGCGTGACCGCACGCCACCAGGTTGACCACCAGATCGGCGGGGTTCACGAACCGCGCACCCCGCGAGGCCATACCCCAGTCGACCAAACGGGCACCCGCGCCAGCGACCAGAAGATTTCCAGGATTCAGATCAGTGTGCAGCAACGCCGTCCCAGCAAGTCGCCCCAGGCGCTGCGGAACGATGGCGTAGTCGGACCACCGCCCCTCGAACCACATCACCCTCAAACCATCGGGCACCCGCAGACCGTCCACCGCCGCAAGCGTTTCGAGGACGGCGTCCAAATCCCGAGACCCAGGCGTGTAATCCGCGCGACGCCCCCGCACATGTTCGAACCCCAGCAGCCGCCACTGTCCGCACTCGACGTCGCAGACCAGAGCAGGGGTAATAGACAGGACGTGCGGGTTGACCGCGGCCTCGCGGTCAAGCTGGGCGACCGCGCGCTCGTTGACCACGGGAGCGCCCTTGATGAACACCTGCCCGCCGTCGAAGCGGGCGACAACGGCGAGGGCCGAGCGTCGCCCCTCACGGACGGGCTCGACTGTTGCCGGCTGCCCCAGTTCGTCCTGGACGGCGTCACGAAGTTCGTGTGGCAGGCTCTCCCACTCGACGCGGTCCACGAAGGGAGAGCCCGCCCCGCGATCAGGCACCTGAAATCTTGACGACGCACGGGTTGGGCGGGCAGCACGGGTAGGCCGCGCCCGCCCAGTGCTCGACCTCGACCCGGTACCCGGTGGCGAACAGCGCCGGGAGCGTTCGTGAGATCTCCTTGTCGCCCATGCTCACGCCAGGCGCGGGCGGGACGTGATGCAGGAAATAACCAAACGTCTCCGCGCAGAACTCGGCGTAGTCCTGGCTGTGCAGCAGGAAGGCGTGCCAGCCCGGGTCCACGGTCTCGGACATCCCGAGCCGCACTCCGGGGTTCTCGGCGACGGCACGCAGCCACACCAGCGTCTGCCCGACCACGCCCTCGGCGTAGGAGAGGGTGACCTCCTGGCCTTTGGCGACGTACGCCGACAGCTTCGCGAACAGTTCGGTTCCGACCAGCTCGCGCGGGTCCTTGGCGGTCTTGGCTTTCCGTTCGGTTGCGACGATCACCGTTACCTCCAGACGTCGATTCCCTTCGCGGGACGTCTCCAGATTGGCCGTGCGTCCGGACGCGGGGCCAGGAGCTTGCTTCAGCTTGCTCGTAGCATTCGGACCGCATCCGCGATCAGCTCACGCGCGGCGGGTCCGTAGACGGCTGATCTCGCGAGTACGTCGAACTCCTGGAGGTACACCGCGATCTCTCGTGGCTGTGTGATCGTTAGCTCGGCCGAAGCGGTGTCCACGAGGACGAGGCGTTCGTCGAAGACCCAGAAACCGTGATGGGGTGCTCGCCGATGCCGGGCCCGCGTCGGGATGATGCCAAGGCTCAGCCTCGGCAGGATTGACAGCGTGAGCAGCCGTTCAAGCTGCGCGATCATGACATCGTCGTCCGCCAGTCCGATCGTCAACGCGACCTCGCACATCACCATGTGGAAGCGGCGGTCACGGTCCCCGCGCCTGAGCACGTCCTGCCGGTCCATGCGACTCTGAACGGCCGTGTCGACATCGCCGCCGGTGCCGTGAAAGGCGATGTTGTCGCGGAACCGTTGCGCGGCATAGTCGCGTGTTTGGAGCAGGCCGGGGACGACGAATGGTTCGAAGATCCGGAACAGCCTCGTTTCGGCTTCCTGCGCCGCGATGCTTCGCTGGCGTCGTCCCGCGCCCGCCCGCCACTCCCGCCGCCATTCCGTGTAGGCACTCGAGATGTTCCGGACGGTCGCGATCAGGTCAGGAAGGTGCTCCTCGGCGTTGACGAGGCGGCACCACGTCCGGATGTCGTCCTCGCCGGGCGTCTGCCTGCCGTGCTCGATCTTCGAGACCTTGCTCTCGTGCCAGCCCGCCAGCTCGGCGAGACGGCGCTGCGCGAGCCGCGAGTCCTTACGCAGCTCGCGCAAGCGCAGGCCGAGCGCATCGCGGGCCTGTTGATGGGACGTGGACATGGGCGACGATCAAAGGCCCCGCGAGAACTCGTCCCGGCTGACCGATGCCTTCCAAGCGAGGTCCCGCCACCGCTGGTGCTCCACGACGGTGGCCGCCTCGTCGAGCAGTTCGGCGCCGAGAGGCTGGTCGTCGTCGTCGAAGTGCAGGACGGCCACCCGTTCCTCGTCGAGCAGCCATGCGTCATGCGGTGGCCGCACCGGCAGCCCGAGCGCGGCGGCCCGCTCACGGTCGAGGTATTGGATCTCTTCCCCGGCTCCCAGATTGCCCTGAGCGGACCACAGCGCGTATCGCGAGTAGTCCCCCAGTGGCACCGACACGACGCGGACCCGCGTGAACGGGCGCCCTTCCCTCACCGCCACCCGTGTCATCTCACCCCAAGAGTGCGCGCCGAGGAGGAAGTGCTCGTCCGGGTCGCCCGCGAGAAACCGCCGAACTCGTTCCTGCTCGGCGGGCACGTTGTAGCGGTCGCGCGTCTCCAGCCGGAACGCCGAACGCCGGACGTTGCGGAAGATCGCACCGAACTGGTCGCCGCTCACCAACTCGGCCACGGTCAGCCCTCCGCATGGTGGTCGTCGTAGTGCTCGATCAGATGCCGGACCAGCGCCGGTTCGATCTCCACGATGCTCTCATCGTCGGCGAGGTTACGTACATCGCCGAGCGCTGCTGGGTCGGTGACGACCTTCCCTTGAACCACGTAGGTGCCGCGGTCGGTGGCGTACAACGCCGGGCAGTTGCCGTGGTCGGAATCCGTCCCGAGGAGCCGTAACCGCATGATCCTGCCTCCATCCGAGTGCTTGCCGAGACTTGCTCACCTCACAGAGCAGCTTCAGCTCGCGAGCACGCTCTCGTCCATGACCACAGGCGCTACAACGTGCAGGCGTCCGCGCCCACCTCATGTTGCAAGGGGTCGCCGAATGCCGGACCGCAGAAGATGGGGGCCAGGTTGTGGAGTGGGGGGCTGGCCGAACAAAAGTAAAGCCCCTAGAACCGAAGGAGGGTCTGTGGGGGCGGTTACTGGTCGAGTTCGCCGGTCTTGATGCGACGGACGAGCCCGGCGACCGCCGGGCGGCTGAACTGGAGGACGGGCCCTTGCGGGTCAGTGCTGTCTCGCACGCCGATGACGACGCCCAGGCTGGCCAGTTCGACGCAGGTGCCGCCTTCCTGGCCAGTGTGGCTGCTCGTGCGCCATGTGGTGCCCAAATTAGCGAGTTCGACGCACGTGGTGCCCTCTTGGCCACTGTGGGTGCTCTTACGCCATGTGTCGTGGTCGGATCTCATGGCCTGATGTTCCTCTGTTGGAGGATGGTTGGCGATGCTGTGCTCTGTGGCTGAGCAGCCGAAATACGAGTAAAGCCCCCTCCGGAGAGGGGGCCTGTGAGGGGACGGTTAACGGTCGAGTTCGCCGGTCTTGATGCGGCTGACGAGTTGGGCGACCGCTGGACGGTTGAACTGGAGGACCGGCCCTTGCGGGTCCGTGCTGTCCCGGACGCCGACGGTGAGGTCGAGGTTGGCCAGTTCGACGCAGGTGCCGCCTTCCTGGCTGGTGTAACTGCTCTTGCGCCATGCGACTTGTTCTACGTTCTTCACAAGCTCTCCATCACCTCGCGGATCAGAGCCTCCGACGCCACATCGGGCAAGGCTGCGCTGAAGATTAGGTCCCACAGCTGTCGGAGCCCTTCCACTTTAGAGCTTAGTTCGATCACCCGGCCGGTGCCGCCTGCGCTTTCTACGAACCCGATCTCGGGTTCGCCTGCCTGACTGAACAGTGTGAAGCCTGCCGCAGGATAGACCTCTGCGTCATCCGGTACGACGAGTACGGTGATGTTGGGCTCGCTTATTAGGTCCAGTAGCGAGGTGAGCTGGGCTTTTGTGATCTCCTTGCTGCCAATGATCTTTCGGATTGCCGCTTCGAGAATGAGAACGACGACCCACGGTGGCTCGTCCCTACGCAGCACTTCCTGCCGGGCCATTCGACTGGCGACGGCCCGATCGAGGCGGTGAGCTCGTTGACCTGGCCGCAGAAGCGCGCGTGCGTAGTCTTCGGTCTCGAACAGCCCCGTCACAGCGACGGGTTCGTAGATACGTATGGCGTCGGCGGGGCGCGGGGTCTTGCGGCGGGGGTTTCTGGCCACGCCGGACGTTGTGCGGGAGGGGCGGCTGATCGTCGAGTCGCAGGCGCTTCAGTGGGGGCTTGCCGAGGAGACGGTGCAGGCCGCTGTTCTGATCACGTCGGAGCTGCTCACGAACGCGGTGGAGGCGACTCCGGGTTCGCCGGTCGCGTTGCGGATGGGGCTGGTCGGCAACGGGCTTCAGGTGGAGGTGTGGGACTCGTCGCCCGAGCGGCCGAGGAGGTCTTCGCCCGATCTGGAGGGGCCGCTGTCTGGTGCTGCTGATCCGGGTGGGTGGGGGCTCGGGATCGTGGACGCTCTGTCCGAGGCGCATGGGGTTCGGGACGAGGCCGAGGGCAAGAGCGTGTGGGCCGTGGTGAAGGCGCTCCGGGGAGATCGGCGTTGACTGTCGGTGGTGGCTTCTAGGGTGCGGGTCTGGAGGTGGGAAATGGGGACTTGGGATGCCAGCCCGTTCGGTAATGACTACGCGGCCGACTTCGCCTCGGAGCTTGACGAGCTGCCGCTTGTGGAGCGGGCCGCGGCGATTCGGGGAGCGTTGGAGGACGTGATTCGGGAGGCGGGGTACCTGGACAGCTTCGAGGGCGTGCGCGGGGTCGCCGCTGCTGCGTTGGTCGCTGTGCAATGTCCCGGGGGCCCGTCTACCGACTCTGTCTATGGGCCGGACGAACCTGTGCCGGAGTTGCCTGTCGATCTCCGGGCTTTGGCGGTCAAGGTGTTGGATCGTGTCCTTGCGCCGGAGTCGGAGTTGCGGGAGCTCTGGGACGAGGTCGATGGTCGGGAGTGGCTAGATGAGCTCGACCGGCTCCGCGCGCCTCTCGCCGCATCCCCGAACTGACCGGCGGAGGCCGTTCGGTGGCCAACCGTTGGGTGTGGGTTGGGGCTAGTGGCGGAAGGTCTGCTGTGTGGGGGACTGGTTCTCTAGGGAGATCGCGGACGCTGGGCGGCTGAGGCTGACCTGTTTCCTTGTGGCGTTCATCGTCGGGTTCCTGTTCATCCGGTTCAGCGTCCGGATGATTCGCAGGCAGGCGCGGTGGTGGCCCGGGAACGTCGCACCGGGTGGGCAGCACATTCACCACGTGGTTTTTGGGCTGGTGTTCATGTGCGTCGGAGGTGTCGGCGGGCTTGCCATCGCGGACGGGACGTCGGCGTGGGCGGGGGTCGCGGCGGGGGTGTTCGGGGTTGGTACCGCGCTTGTGCTGGACGAGTTCGCGCTCGTCCTGCACCTGGAGGACGTCTACTGGAGCGAGCAGGGACGGTTGTCGGTCGAGGTGGTGTTCATCACGATCGCGTTGTGCGGGCTGCTGCTCGTGGGCCTGCGGCCCCTGGGGGCGGACGACGTCGCCGGGGACGGCCTCTGGACGATCGCGTTCGTCCTGATCTTCGACCTGTGCCTGTCGTTCGTCGCGCTGCTGAAGGGCAAGATCTGGACCGGGCTCATCGGGTTGTTCGTCGGGATCGTGGCGTTCGTCGGCGCCGTCCGGCTGGCGCGCCCCGACTCCCTGTGGGCCCGGCGTCGGTACGCGGAGGGATCGCGGAAGGAACGTCGCGCGCGGGTGCGTGAACGCCGGTACCGGCTGCCCCTCCAGCGGCTGGGGGACCGGTTGAGCGACCTCGTCGCCGGACGTCCGTCCGGCGGGCCGTAGATCTTTCTGGAAGGAACGCGAACTATTTCCGGGTGCGCGGACGTCTGACTGTGTGGTGGCCGTGGCCATCGGGGGACCACGGCCACCTCGTGGGGCGCGTCTCACCGGTGAATATTCAGGTGGGATTGTCCGATCCGTTTGGCATGCTTGTGACGTGAGCGCGCGTGCGATGAGTCCTGTCCTGGTCGGTCGGTGGGCCGAGCTGGGAAAACTGGACGCTGCCCTCGCCGAGGCGCCCGGGGCCGTGCTCGTCGGCGGGGACGCGGGCCTCGGCAAGACCCGGCTGATCCGCGAGTTCACCAAGGTTGTGGACGGGCAGCGGGCCAAGGTGCTGGCCGGGGGCTGTCTGGAGCTCGGGTCGGACGGCCTGCCGTTCGCGCCCTTCACGACCGTTCTGCGGGGGCTAGTCCGCGACATCGGCATTGATGGGGTCGCGGCGCTCGTGCCGCGCGGTGACACCGGGCTGCTCGCGCGGCTGCTGCCCGAGTTCGGGGAGCCGGAGTCCGACGAGGCGTCCGACGAGGAGCGCGCCCGGCTGTTCGAGGTCATGCTCGCGCTTCTGGAGCGGCTGGCCGAGCGCGAGACGGTCGTGCTGGTCGTCGAGGACGCGCACTGGGCCGACCGGTCCACCCGCGACCTGTTGGCGTTCCTGGTCCGTAACCTCGGCATCGCGCCGGTGCTGATCGTGGTGACCTATCGGACGGACGAGCTGCACCGCACCCATCCGTTGCGGCCGCTGCTCGCCGGGCTGGAGCGGGTCGAGCGGGTCCGCCGGATGGAGATCGAGCCGCTGTCGCGCGCCGACGTCGCCACGCTCGTCGCCGAACTGCTCGGCGCTCCGCCGACCGCCGGGCTCGTCGAGCGGATCGCGGCCCGCAGCGAGGGCAACCCGCTGTTCATCGAGGCGCTTCTCGACGACGACGGCACGCTGGCGTGCGAGCTGCCCGAGTCGTTGCGCGATCTGCTGCTCGCGGGCGTCCAGCGGCTCCCGGAAGAGACACAGGACGTGCTGCGCGACGCCAGCGGCGGCGGCACCCGGATCGAGCACGCGCTGCTGGCCGCCGTGACCCGGCTCGACGACACCGCGCTCGCCCGGGTGCTGAGGCCCGCCGTCGCGGCGAACATCCTGGTCGTGGAGGGCGACGGGTACGCCTTCCGGCACGCGCTGATCCGCGAGGCCGTCCACGACGACCTGCTGCCCGGCGAGTACACGCGGCTCCACAAGCGCTACGCCGAGGCCCTGGAGGAAGATCCGGGGCTCGTTCCGGCGGGCCGATCATGGGTCGAGCTGAGCTACCACTGGAACGCGGCGCACGACAGCACGTGGGCGCTGGTCGCGTCCTGGCGCGCCGCCGCCGAGGCGCGCAAGGCAGTCGCCTACGCCGAGTGCCTGGCGATGCTGTCGCGCGTCCTCGAACTGTGGGACCAGGTCCCGGACGCCGAGGCGCGCATCGACGCGAGCCACGTCAAGGTATTGCAGGACGCGGCCACCGCCGCCGACCAGGCGGGCGAGTACGACCGTGGCCTCAAACTCGCCACCGCCGCGCTCCGCGAACTGGAGGCCGAGGCCGAGCCCGACCCCGAGCACCGCGCCCTGCTCCTGGAGTTGCGCGGCCGGATGCGCTACCAGATGGCCCGTCCCGGCTTCCTTGAGGACATCCGCGCCGCCGCGGACGCGTTGCCCGCCGACCCGCCGACCGTGCTCCGGGCGCGGGCCCTGGCGACGCTGGCGAACTACGTCCGCGTCACCGTCGACATGGAGACGGGCCGCCGGGCGGCCGCCGAGGCGCTGGAGACCGCGCGCCGGCTCGGCGATCCCGTGACCGAGGCCGAGGCGCTGGTCACCGCGTTCTGCGTCGACATCGACTACGCCAGCGACGCGATGCTCGCCGAGGTGGAGGACGCCGCCGAGCACAGCGGCAACCACCGGGTCCTGCTCCGCTACTACGTGATCAAGTCGCATTTCCTGGAGGGCGCCGGACGGCACGAGGAGGCCGCCGCCGTCGCCGGACGCGGCACCGAACTCGCCCGCGAGTACGGGGTGGCGCGCACGCAGGGCACGTTCATGTCCATCAACCAGGCCGAGCCGCTGGTGTCGCTCGGCCGGTGGGACGAGGCGCTCGCCGTCCTGAACCACGCCGTCGAGCAGGACCCGGCGGTCACGACGCGCACGTCGCTGCTCGTCCTGTCCGGGTGGATCGCGCTGGCGCGCGGCGACGTGGCGGCCGCCAAGTCGCGGCTGGTGCCGTCCCGCGAGATCATGAAGGTCAAGGCGAAGTGGCTGAAGACGCAGGACTACTTCGCCGCCCTCTGGCTTGAGGCGAACATCGCGCTCGCCGAGGGTCGCCCCGAGGCCGCGCTGGACGCGGTGCGCCCCGTCCTGGAGAAGCAGGGCCTGCCCGACGACGCCCGTTACGCCTGGCCCGCGCTGATCACCGGCGTGGCCGCGTGCGCGGAACTCGGCGACGCCTCACCCGGTGAGCTGCGCCGGATCGAGGAGCGCGCCGCCGGGCTGCGCTGCGTCGGCCCGCTCCAGGACGCGCACCGGCTGATGTTCGCCGCCGAACTGGCCCGCGCCCGCGGCGATCTCGACACGCTCGCGTGGGACGAGGCCGCGGCCGCGTGGGAGACGCTCGGCAACCCCTACTACCGGGCGCGGGCGCTGCTGCGCGCCGCCGAGGCCGCCGTGGTCGACGGCGACCACGACGGGGCCGCCGAACGGCTGCGCGTCGTGACCGATTTGGCCGCTGGGCTCGGCGCCGTCCCGCTCGGGGAACAGGCCGCCGACCTGCTGCGCCGCACCCGGACGCCGCGCCGCGACGCCTCGGTGCCGCTCGGCCTGACGCCCCGCGAGTTCGAGGTGCTGCGCCTGGTCGCGGACGGACGCAGCAACCGCGACATCGCCGAGGCGCTGTTCATCTCCGTGAAGACGGCCAGCGTGCACGTGTCCAACATCCTCGGGAAGCTGGACGTGACGAGCCGGGGCGAGGCCGCCGCGACCGCGCACCGGCTGGCGCTGTTCACCGCGAACGGCCACTCGCCCCGCGTCGAAGCCTGACCGCGCGTCGAAGCCCGACCCCCGCGTCCAAGCCGACCCCCCGCGTCCAAGCCCGACCCCGCGACCCGGCGGCCCGCCGGGACCCGGTCAGCGTGGGACGCGGGCGACGCAGAAGACCGTCTGGCCGAACGGCGGCCGGACGAAACGCTCGATGGTGCGGGTCAGCGGCACGACCGTCCGGTCGTAGATCTTGACGAGCTTCGGGTCGGGATATCCGGCGCCGCCCCGGCGGACCGCGAACCACCAGGCGATGCCGCCGAGGAAGTTGATCGGCTTCAGCACCTCGGGGACGAGCCCCGCCGCGCGGACGGTCTCCTCCAGCGTCGTCGGCGTGTACCGGGTGACATGCCCGACCTTGCGGTCGAAGTCGCCGTACAGCTGCATGTAGCCGGGCACCCAGATCACGATCCGGCCGCCGGGCTGGGTGACGGCGGCGAGGTCGCGCAGCGCCTGCGCGTCGTCCTTGATGTGCTCCAGGACGTTCATCATCACGACGGTGTCGACCTTGCGCCGGATCTCGATCTCGGCGGGCAGCGCCAGGTCGATGACCTCGACGTCCTCGTTGCCGTCGTAGCGTTCGCGCAGCTCGCCGACGCAGTACGGGTCGTTGTCGCTGACGACGAGGTAGTCGAGCCTCCCGGCGAACTGCTCGGAGAAGTGCCCGAGCCCGGAGCCGACCTCCAGCATCGACCGGCCGACGTGCGGCGCGACGGTGTCGTACTCGTACTTGCGGTAGTTGCGGGCCTCGTCCCCGCCCAGATGGTTCTCCAGCTGGCCCTCACCGGCGGCCGGTTGGACGACGTCGCCGTCCGGGTCCGGCTTGGCGGCCGCCGGTTCCTTCGGACGGCTGCCGACGAGGCTGAGGAGCGATCCCGCGATGGACTTCTTCTGACCAGGTGACTGCATACTTCCCGCTCGCTGGGTGCGTTGGCGTGCGGCGATCTCGCCGCTGTGCTGTTGGTTCCGCCGGATCGAATGACCTGTCCCGACTGGGGACGGCGCGATCTTCGGCGCGAAGGTCGGGTCAGTCTACCGTCGCGTAGATCAGATCGTCCGGTCGTCAGCCGATGGCGCGGCGAACGAGTCGGCCGACGGCCCGGTGAACCAGTCAGCCGATGGTGCGGTGAACGCGTCAGCCGATGGTGCGGTGGACGTCGTCCTTCTCGCTCGGGCCCGGCTCGGACGGTGCGATCCACGGCCCCGGGATGGACGGGTCGATCACGCCCGCCTCCACCCAGGTGAACTCACCGGCGAGCACGCCCCGCGCGAGCTTCGCGTCCATCGCGTCGGTGTTTCGCCACAGCCCTTCGAACAACTCCTCGACGCGGACGCGCGCCTGCTTGCAGAAGGCGTCCGCCAGCAGGATCGCCGACTCGCCGGGGTCCGGGACGCTGGTGCTGATCGGCGGGCCCGCCGCGGACGAGTCGGCGTGGGCGCGCACGCACACCGCGCTCATCGCGAACAGCTCGGCGCCGATGTCGACCATCCGGCCGAGGAAGCCCTGCCGCCGTTCGAGGCCGCCCTGCCAGCGTCCGGCCGCGTAGAAGATCGACCGGGCGAGTTTGCGGGACGCGCGTTCGACGTAGCGCAGGTGCGGCGCGAGCGGGCCAAACTCGCCGTAGGCGTGCGGGCGCTGTCCGGCGCCGGTGACCAGGGTCGGCAGCCAGCGCGCGTAGAACCCGCCCGCCTTCGCCGCCGCCTTGGCCTTCTTGCCGGTGGTCGCGTCCGGGTCGATGATGTCGCCCGCCACCGACAGGTGCGCGTCCACCGCCTCGCGGGCGATCAGCAGGTGCATGATCTCGGTGGAGCCCTCGAAGATCCGGTTGATGCGCAGGTCGCGCACCAGTTGCTCGGCGGGGACGCCGCGCTCGCCGCGCGCCGCGAGGGACGCGGCCGTCTCGTAGCCGCGGCCGCCGCGCAGCTGGACGAGCTCGTCCGCGACCCGGTAGGCCATCTCCGAGCCCCACAGCTTCGCGAGCGCCGCCTCGATCCGGATGTCGTTGCGGTCGTCGTCGGCGAGCTGCGCGGACAGGTCGACCATCGCCTCCATCGCGTACGCGGTCGCCGCGATGAACGCGATCTTCTTGGACACGGCCTCGTGCTCGCCGACCGGGCGACCCCACTGCACCCGTTCGCCCGACCACTCGCGCGCGATCTTGGTGGCCCACTTTCCGGCCGCCGCGCAGGTCGCGGGCAGCGAGAGCCGTCCGGTGTTGAGCGTCGTCAGCGCGATCTTCAGGCCCGCGCCCTCGGACCCGATCAGGTCGGCGCGCGGGACGCGGACGTCGTGGAACCGCGTGACGCCGTTCTCGATGCCGCGCAATCCCATGAAGGCGTTGCGGTTCTCGACGGTGATGCCGGGCGTGGACATGTCGACGACGAACGCGGAGATGCCGCCCCGGTGCCCCTCCGACTTCGGGACGCGCGCCATCACGACGACGAGGTCGGCGACGACGCCGTTGGTCGTCCACAGTTTGACGCCGTTCAGAACGTAGTCGTCGCCGTCCGGGACGGCGGTGGCACGCAGCCGCGCCGGGTCCGATCCGACGTCGGGCTCGGTGAGCAGGAACGCGCTGATCTCGGTGGCGCAGCGCGGCAGCCACCGGTCCTTCTGCTCGCGCGTTCCGAACAGCTTGACCGGCTGCGGGACGCCGATGGACTGGTGCGCCGACAGCAGCGCGGCGATGGCGGGGTTGGCGGACGCGACGACCATCAGCGCGCGCCCGTAGTAGAGCTGGCTGAGCCCGAGCCCGCCGTACTTCTCGGGGATCTTCATGCCGAGCGCGCCGAGGTCGCGCAGCCCGGCGATCACGTCGTCCGGGATGCGCGCGTCCCGCTCGATGGCCTGCGAGTCGATCTTCGAGGCGCAGAAGTCGGTGAGCGCGGCGAGGAACTCCTCGCCCTTGCGCCGCGACTCCTCGTCCGGACGCGGATGCGGGTGGACGAGGTCGAGGCGGAAGTCTCCGAGGAACAGTTGCTTGCCGAAGCTCGGCAGCCGCCATTCGCTCTCGCGCGCCTCTTCGGCGACCTTCCGGGCCGTCCGCTCGTCGACGTGCCCGCGCGGCTTCCCCGAGTGGTGCTCGTGGGTCCGCTGCTGCTGGGTCCGCTGCGTGTGGCTCATGCGTGCTCCTTGTGGGAGACGTGCCCGTTTCACGAAGTTACTCCCCGGTTTTACTGCCGAGTAGTCATCTACGCGACCTCGGCTTTCCCCTGGCCGGATCGGGGAAACGCCGCCCGCCCGCGCGGCGGAGATGATGCAATGGGCGGAACGTCGTCGGAGGCCTTGACCGAGCTGGGCCGGAGGGGTTCGCTGTCCGTGATGAGTGAGACACGCAAACCCACTCTCATCGCCTCGGTGCAGCGCGCTCTGCACCTGATGGAGGCCGTGGCGTCGCATCCGAACGGGGCGCCCGCCAAGCTGCTCGCCCGCGAGGCCCGGCTTCCACTTGCCACGACCTACCACCTGCTGCGCACCCTCGCGCACGAGGGCTACGCGACCCGGCTGTCAGGCGGCGTCTGGGTCCTCGGCGAGCGTGTCGCCGCGCTGCACGGGCAGAGCCGCGGGCAGCGGCTGCTCACCCTCATCCGTCCGATCCTGACGACCCTGCGGGACGAGCTCGGCATGGCCGTGTACTTCAGCATGCACATGGACGACGAGATCCGCCTGATCGACATCGCCGACGGCCCCCGCACGCCGCGAGTCGATCTGTGGGTCGGTTTCGAGGACGCCGCGCATGCCACCGCCATCGGCAAGTGCGTGCTGAGCCAGTTCGACGACGACCGGCGCCGCGACTACCTGTCCAGGCATCCGCTGGTCGACCTGACCCCGAACACCATCACCGAGCCGGGGCGGCTGATCCGGTCGCTCGACTCGTCCGGCGAGGTGCTGTTCGACCGCGAGGAGTACGCCCTCGGCACCGGCTGCGCCGCCGTCCCGGTGACCGACGCCGCGTCCACCCTCGTCGGCGCCCTCGCGATCTCGTGCCCTCCCGGACGGCTCCCGAGGGCGCTCGGGTCGGCGCACCGGCTGCACGCGACCGCCGAGATCCTGGGCCGCGCCCTGACCCTCACCCCCTGAACACGGCGTGCCGACCTCGGGCATCTGGGGCCGACACGCCGTGAGCCGCGCTAGGTGAGGCGGCGCCGCGTCCAGTAGAAGCAGAAGCCCGTCAGCCCCAGGGTCACGATCGCGAACAGCCCGGTCTCGGCCCATTGCAGCGGCCAGAAACGATTGGCCGGGTGGTAGACGACCTTCTGCCGGAAGCCCTGCGCGGCGAGATAGTCGAAGCACGCCTTGGACGGCCCCTCTGGCTCGACCATCGGGCTGCCCGGACCGCCAGGCTCGGGCGGGTGCGGACGGCACGGCGACGTCGCGGGGATCGTGATCTCGCCGACCTTCTTGCCGGACCTGTCGACCGTCTCGTTGGTGAGCGTCCAGGCCCCCGGCTCCACGTCCACCTTCAGCGCCAGCTTCATGGTCTCGCGGTCGCCGTTCATCATCATCTCCCCGTGGTTCTGCTCGGTGATCGCCACCGTCGCGGTCTTGGGCGGGATCAGGTGCGAGCGGATGAACATCGGCGTCACGATCTGGACGGCGACGAACACGGCCAGCGTGATCGCCATGGTCGGCAGCGTGCGGCGGACGACGACCCCGACGGTGACGCCGAGCGCGAACGCGAACGCCGCGTAGCTGATCGGGACGATGCCGCGCGCGTCGAACACCAGCGGCGCGAGCCGCGGCGCGTCCTTGATCGCGGCCTTGTCGATCGGGTCGGACCACCAGTCCACCACGAGCGCCGAGAGGCCCGCCGTCACCGCGGCGACCAGGCCGATCACGCCGAGCTTGACGGCGAGCCACCGGGTCCTGGTGATGCTCTGGTTCCAGACGAGCCGGTGCGTGTTGTGCTCGATCTCCCGGGTGATGAGCGGCGCGCCCCAGAAGACCCCGATGATGCCCGGGACGAACACGACGACGGCGATCATCGCGCCGAAGGACGTCTGGTGATCGTCGAAGAAGTTCCGGGTGAACTTCCCGCAGTTGTCGACCGAGCCGCATTCGGCGAGGCCGTTGCCGTAGTCGTCCACCAGCCCCTGTCTGGTGAGCACGAGGAAGGCGCCGAGGGCGACGAGCCCGCCGAGCAGCACCGCCGCCTGGACGCGGAACTGCCGTAGCGTCAGCCAGATCATCGGACGGCCTCCAGCGAGGGACGCGCCGGCGCGGCGCTCATGTAGGCGAGGACGAGGTCCTCCAGCCCGACGTGCCCGACGCTCCAGCCCGGGTCGTGGATCGGGGAGGTCGTCCGGACGATGAGCGTGCTCTGCCGCTCGGTGTGGCTCTCGGACACGACGTACTGGTCGGCGGGCAGCGTCCCGGGATCGCGGCGCGGCCCGGTGAGCCGGTGGTGGGTGGCGAGCAACTCGTCCACGTCCCCGGCGACCTGCACCCGGGACTCCACGAGCACGACCAGGTAGTCGCACGTCCGTTCCAGGTCGGACACCAGATGCGAAGAAAGCACGACGCTCAGCGACTGGTCGACCGCGGCCTCCAGCAGATTTTGCAGGAACTCGCGGCGGGCCAGCGGGTCGAGCGCGGCGACCGGCTCGTCCAGGATCAGCACCTCGGGACGCTTCGCGAGCCCGAGCGTGAGAGCGAGCTGCGCCCGCTGCCCGCCCGACAGCTTCCCGGCCTTCCGCTTGGGGTCGAGCCCCAGGCGCGTGATCCGCCCGTGGGCCAGCGCGTCGTCCCACTTCGGGTTGAGTCGCTCCCCGAGCCTCAGATGCTCGGCGACGCTCAGCCCGGAGTACGTGGGCGTGTCCTGGGCGACGAACCCGACCCTGGCGAGCTGCGCGGGCCCGTCGGCGGGACGTCCGCCGAGGACCCGGATGCTGCCCGCGTCCGGGCTGAGCTGCCCGACGGCGAGGTTCAGCAGCGTCGTCTTGCCGGCCCCGTTCGGCCCGACGAGCCCGACGACCCGTCCGGCCGGAATGTCCAGCGTGCACTGGGACAGCGCCCACCGCTTCCCGTACTTCTTGCCCAGCCCCTTGGCCTCCAGTGCGGCGGTCACGCTATGCCCTCCTGACGGGCGGACCGAAATGTGGTCATGAACAGCGCCTCGATGCTCTCGTCGTCCATTCCGGCCATCCGCGCCTTGGTCAGCCAGCGCTCCAGGTCCTTGCGCAACGGCCCGTGCGCGGCGAGCGACTCACCCGCCAGCGTCCGCGTCACGAACGTCCCGACACCCGGCCGCGGCGCGACGAGCCCGTCGCGCTCCAGCTCCCGATACGCCTTGAGCACGGTGTTCGGATTGATCGCGAGCTGCGCGACGACCTCCTTGACCGTCGGCAGCTGATCGCCCTCCCGCAACAGATCAAGCCGCAACGCGTGCTTCACCTGCCGCACGAGCTGCATGTACGGCGACACCCCCGACTCGGAGTCGAGATGAAACTCGATCATTGCCACCTCTAATTAACTAGGGTCCTAGTACTTTAGAGGTGTGACGATGGCCGGTGTCAAGACGAACCGACGAAATCCCAGCTCAGTCGATCTGGACGCCATGGGCGCGGGCGAGACCACCGAGCCCGTCCGCCCACCCCTGCCCGAGCGCCCGCAACTTCCAGACGGGCAGCCCGTCCACGGCATGCCGGTAGAACTCAGCCATCACCATGGCGCGGATCGCGGGGTCGGCCGCTGGCCGAAACGTCCAGGTCATGCCGGTGACGCATCGCATGTCCAGCGCGTTTCGCCGTGGACCTGCGACGCGAGCCGCCGCCTACGGAGAAGGCGGTGTACGGATTGCGTGGGTTGGTCGGGTGTGGGCTTGGTGTGGGGGGCGTTGGTCGGCGATGCTGGGGGCGTGTCAATGGAGACTCTGAACGGGGGCGCCGAGCTGCGCGCCTTTCTGCGTGGGTTGCCCGGTGTCGATCGGGTGGGCGCCGAGGAGCGGGCGGCGCGGCTGGCGACCCGGTCGATCAAGACGACGGCGAAGGCCGCGGCGATCGACCTGGCGATCTCGATGGTGGACCTGACGACGCTGGAGGGCGCGGACACGCCTGGGAAGGTGCGGGCGCTGTGCGCGAAGGCGGCGCGGCCTGATCCGGGCGATCCGGGGGTGCCCAGGGTGGCGGCTGTCTGCGTCTACTCGGATCTGGTGGACGTCGCCGTGCGGGCCCTTGCGGGGACGGGCATCGGGGTCGCGAGTGTCGCGACCGCTTTTCCGTCTGGGCGGGCGCCGTTGGAGGCGAAGCTCGTTGATGTCCGGGCGGCGGTCTCTGCTGGTGCCGCCGAGATCGACATGGTGATCGACCGGGGGGCCTTTCTGGCGGGGGACGTCGAGAAGGTGTTCGACGAGATCACGGCGGTGAAGGAGGCGTGTGGGGCCGCACATCTCAAGGTCATCCTGGAGACCGGGGAGCTTGTCACGCTCGACAACGTCCGGCGGGCGTCGTGGCTGGCCATGCGGGCCGGGGCCGACTTCATCAAGACCTCGACGGGCAAGGTGTCGCCCGCCGCGACGTTGCCCGTCACGCTGGTGATGCTGGAGGCCGTTCGCGACTATCGGGCCGCGGCTGGACGGCAGGTCGGCGTGAAACCGGCGGGTGGCATTCGGACCACCAAGGACGCGATTCGGTATCTGGTGCTCGTCAACGAGACCGCCGGGCCTGATTGGCTGGCGCCCGAGTTCTTCCGGCTGGGCGCGTCGAGTTTGTTGAACGACCTCCTTATGCAGCGCCGCAAGCTTGAGACGGGCGTGTATTCCGGTCCCGACTACTTCACGGTGGACTGATCATGGTGTTCGAGTACGCGCCCGCGCCTGAGTCTCGGGCCGTTGTTGACATCCGCGCCTCTTACGGGCTGTTCGTCGGTGGTGAGTTCGTTGAGGGGCGTGGGGAGCCGTTCAAGTCGATCAATCCGGCTGATGAGAGTGTGTTGGCCGATATCGCCTGTGCTGACGAGTCGGATGTGGATCGTGCCGTTGCTGCCGCGCGGACCGCTTACGACACCGTGTGGGGTCCCATGTCGGGACGGGAGCGCGCCAAGTATCTGTATCGGATCGCGCGAATCGTCCAGGAGCGGGCGCGGGAACTGGCCGTGTTGGAGTCGATCGACAACGGCAAGCCCATTCGTGAGTCGCGGGACGTGGATGTCCCGTTGGTCGCGGCTTGGTTCTTCTACTACGCCGGGTGGGCCGACAAGCTGGCTTATGCCGGGTTCGGGGACGATCCGAAGCCCGTGGGTGTCGCGGGGCAGGTGATTCCTTGGAATTTCCCATTGCTGATGCTGGCGTGGAAGATCGCGCCCGCGTT
The DNA here is from genome assembly GCF_039537545.1 of Actinomadura meridiana. Taxonomy (NCBI): domain Bacteria; kingdom Bacillati; phylum Actinomycetota; class Actinomycetes; order Streptosporangiales; family Thermomonosporaceae; genus Actinomadura; species Actinomadura meridiana. The sequence continues at coordinate 80,636 of NZ_BAABAS010000028.1, read as the reverse complement.
GGCGTGCGGGAACACCGTTGTGCTCAAGCCTGCCGAGACGACGTCGTTGACCGCGTTGTTGTTCGCCGATATCTGTCGGCAGGCGGAGTTGCCGCCAGGTGTCGTCAATATTGTTACGGGTGCGGGTGAGACGGGGCGTGCGCTCGTCGCGCATCCCGGGATCGACAAGGTCGCGTTCACCGGGTCCACCGAGGTGGGACGGCAGATCGCCCGTGTTCTCGCGGGGACCGGGCGGAAGCTGACGCTGGAGCTCGGCGGTAAGGCCGCCAACATCGTGTACGAGGACGCCGCCCTTGACCAGGCCATCGAGGGCATCGTCAACGGGATCTTCTTCAACCAGGGGCACGTGTGCTGCGCGGGGTCGCGGCTGCTCGTCCAGGAGTCGGTCGCCGACGAGGTGCTGGAGCGGCTGAAGGCGCGGATGGCGACGCTGCGCGTCGGTGATCCGCTCGACAAGAACACCGATGTCGGGGCGATCAACTCGGCCGAGCAGCTCGCCAAGATCCGGGAACTGTCGGCCGTGGGGGAGGCGGAGGGCGCCGATGCCTGGTCGCCGCCGTGTGAGTTGCCCGCCAGGGGGTTCTGGTTCGCGCCGACCGTGTTCACCAGCGTTGCGCAGTCGCACCGGATCGCGCAGGAGGAGATTTTTGGGCCCGTGCTGTCGGTGTTGACGTTCCGGACGCCGGACGAGGCCGTCGCCAAGGCCAACAACACCCCGTACGGTCTGTCGGCCGGAATCTGGACCGAGAAGGGCTCCCGGACCCTGTGGACGGCGCAACGTCTCCGCGCCGGGGTCGTGTGGGCCAACACGTTCAACAAGTTCGACCCGGCCTCCCCGTTCGGCGGCTACAAGGAATCGGGGTTCGGCCGCGAGGGCGGACGCCACGGACTGGAGGGCTACCTCGATGTCTGACCGGCTGGACGTCCGCAAGACCTACAAGCTGTACATCGGGGGCGCGTTCCCCCGATCCGAATCCGGCAGGACGTACGTGGTCGCCGACGCCAAAGGACGGTTCGCAGCGAACGCCGCCCAGGCGTCCCGTAAGGACGCCCGTGACGCCGTCTCGGCCGCGCGCAAGGCGTTCGCGGGCTGGTCCGGGCGCACCGCCTACAACCGGGGCCAGATCCTGTACCGGATCGCCGAGATGCTGGAAGGGCGCCGCGACCAGTTCGTGGGCGAGCTGCGCCGCGCGGGTCGCCTGTGGGGGGACGACCCCCCACACCCCCCGAAACGGCCTTCGGTGTCCAAGAGCGAGGCCGCGGACGAGGTGGACGCCGCCGTCGATCGATGGGTCTGGTACGCCGGATGGGCTGACAAGCTCGCGGCGGTGACCGGCGCCGCGAACCCGGTGTCCGGGCCGTTCTTCAACTTCTCGACGCCCGAGCCCGCAGGTGTCGTCGCCGTCGTCGCGCCCGACTCGCCGCTGCTCGGCCTCGTCGCCGTCGTCGCCCCGGTGATCGTGTCGGGGAACACGTGCGTGGTCGTCGCGTCCGAACCGGCGCCGCTGCCGTCCATCACGCTGGCCGAGGTGCTGGCCACGTCCGACCTGCCCGGCGGGGTCGTCAACATCCTCACCGGGCGCCGCGCGGAGATCGCGCCGTGGCTCGCGTCCCACATGGACGTCAATGCGATCGACCTCGCCGGGGTCGGCGCCGACGACGTCGCCGACCTGGAAAGCAAGGCCGCGGAGAATTTGAAGCGCGTTCTTCGTCCAGGCACGACCGACTGGAGTGGGGACCCCGGAACCGCGCGGATGACGGCGTTCCTGGAGACGAAGACCGTCTGGCATCCCGTGGGCGTCTGAGCTGATTTGACTCCGCGTGTGTAGAGCGTCACAAACGGTGGAATAGATCTCCCCGTAACTGATCATCACTGGGGGGAGATCAGTGCCTACCAAGACGGCGTCACGTACGAAGAGCACGACAGCGAAGAAGTCCACCACGGCCAGGAAGCCGGCGGCCAAGCGCACGTCGGCCGCCAGGTCGTCCACGAGAAGCACGACCAGCCGATCCACTGCGGGCCGGTCCACCACGGGACGGTCGGCCGCGAGCCGGTCGACCACGGGCCGGTCGACCACAGGACGGAAGACGACCACGGCACGGAAGACGACGGCGGCGAAGAAGCCGACGGCGGCGTCCAGCCGGGCGTCGTCGGCCGCCGCGACCCGGGTCACCAAGGCCGCGAGCCAGGCCAAGACCGCCGCCACGCAGATGAAGTCGGTGGCGACCAAGGCGTCCACGTCGGCGAAGGCCATGACGGCGATGACCAAGGCCATGACCAGCGCGACCAAGGCGATGACCGACGCCGCGAAGGCGATGGACGCGGCCGCGAAGGTCATCACCACGACGGCCAGGTCCACCGGGTCCAGGACGACGGCCAGGAGCACGGCGGCGAAGAAGAGCACCGCGTCCAGGACGGGGACGGCGCGCAAGTCCACGGCGGCGTCCAGCCGTTCGCGGTCGACGACGTCCGCCCGGACGGGCACCACGGCCCGCAGGACGACGGCGTCGAAGTCGTCCGGCACCGCGAAGAAGGCGACCGCGCCGAAGTCGCGGGCGACGACGGCCCGCCGGACGACGACGTCCCGGCCCGCGTCCCGCCCGGCGACCCGGGCCTCCTCGTCCATGGTCGAGCCGAAGACCGGTTCGCTCCAGCACTCGACCCGGTCGGACGGCGGGTTCCTGAGCGGGCTCACCAGCTCCGCCCGCGACCGCTGACCGACCCATGGACGAGCAGGACGGGCAGGACGAGCGGGGCGAGCGGGACGAGCGGGACGAGCAGGACATCCTGGAACGCATCGGCGAGTTCGTCGGCGAGGAGCAGCGGCTCCGCGAGCGCTATCAGCGCCATGAACTCAGCCGCGAGGAGGAGCACCGGCGGCTGGAGCGGCTGGAGGTCGCGCTCGACCAGTGCTGGGACCTGCTGCGGCGCCGCCGCGCCAGGCTGGAGGCCGGGGACGACCCCGGCGACGAGGACGTGCGGCCGCCGGACGAGGTCGAAGGCTACCTACAGTGACGGGCCCCGGGCCGGTGCGGTTCGGGGTGTCGCTGGCACCGGACGCGTCCGTCTCGCTGCTCGGCACCGCGCGGGACGCGGACCGGTTCGGCCTCGACCTGCTCGGCGTCCGCGACGAGCCGTACCGGCGCGGCACCGCCGACGCGGTCACGCTGGTCGCGGCCGCGTTGGCGGCCACGACCCGGATCCGGGTGCTGCCCGCCGTGGCGTGCCTGCCGCTGCGGCCGCCCGCCGTGCTGGCCAAGGCGGTCGCGACGATGGACCGGCTCAGCGGCGGCCGCGTCGAGTTGGGCCTCGGCGCGGGCGCGTCCCCGGACGGCGTCGACGCCTACGGCGGGACGCGGCCCGGCGGCGCGGCAGCGGCGCGGCGTGCCCTTGAGGAGGCCGTGCAGGTCATCCGCATGCACTGGAGCGACCAGAACGGCCTCCGGTTCGACGGCGAGCACTACCGCTTCACGGCGCTGCGGGCCGGGCCCGACCCGGCGCACCAGATCGGCATCTGGCTCGGCGTCACCGGCCCGCACGGGCTCGACCTGGCCGGACGCGTCGCCGACGGCTGGATCGCGCCGTCGTCGCTCGTCCCGCCGAAACGGCTCGCCGACGGGCAGCGGCGCCTCGACGACGCGGCGACAGCCGCGGGCCGCGACCCGGCGGAGATCCGCCGCGTGTACGTCCTCGAAGGGACCATCGGCGGGCGCGAGCCCGGCGGCCTGCTGCACGGGCCGCCGCGCCAGTGGATCGACGAAATGACCGAGCTGGCGATCGGGCACCGCGTCGACACGTTCCTGTTCGGCGGCGACCCCGAGCAGCTGGCCGTGTTCGCGCTGGAGATCGTCCCGGCCGTCCGCGAGCAGGTCTCCCGCGAACGGGGCGTGGCCCGCGTCTGACCCCTACATGCGTTCCGGGGTGGGGACGCCGAGGAGGTCGAGGCCGGTGACGAGCGTGCGCAGCGTCGCCGCGCACAGAGCCAGCCGGGACGCCTTCGTCTCCTCGTCGGGGGCTTTGAGCACTGGGCAGTTCTCGTAGAACGACGTGTAGGCGTCCGCGACCGCGTAGACGTAGCTCGCCAGCCGGTGCGGCTCGGCGGTGTCGGCGGCCTGCTGCACGACGGCGCCGAACCCGAGCAGTTCGAGGGCCAGCGCCCGCTCGGTGGGGTGACCGAGGACGATCGGGCCGGTCGCGTCCGCCGGGTCGAGCCCGCCCTTGCGGAAGATCGACCGGATCCGCGCCGCCGCGTACTGGAGGTACGGGCCGGTCTTGCCGTGGAACGAGATCATCCGGTCGAGGTCGAAGACGTACTCGCTGTCGCGGGCCACCGACAGGTCGGCGTACTTGACGGCGCCCATGCCGACGTCCCGGACGATCGAGGCCCGGGTCGCGTCGTCGAACGGCTCGTCATGCTGGATCTCGTCGAAGACCGCGCCCGCCCGTTCGATGGCCTCGTCCAGCAGCTCGGCGAGCCGGACGGTCCGGCCCGCCCGGGTCCGCAGCAGCTTGCCGTCGGTGCCGAGGACGCTGCCGATCTGGGCGTGCTCGGCCTCGACGTCGTCGCCGAGCCAGCCCGCCATCCGCGCGACCGCGAACACCATCTGGAAGTGCAGCGCCTGCGTCGAGCCGACCACGTAGATCATCCGGTCGACCCGCTCGGTGTCGACCCGGTACCGGATCGTCGCGAGGTCGGTCGTGGAGTAGTTGTAGCCACCGTCGCTCTTGCGGATGATCACCGGCAGGGGCTCGCCCTCGCGTCCGGTGAACCCGGGCGGGAACGCGCACAGCGCGCCCTCGCTGATCACCGCGATGCCCTTGTCCTCCAGCTCCGCGACGGTCGGGGCGAGCAGGTCGTTGTAGAAGCTCTCGCCCTTGATGTCGTCGTCGGTGAGCGTGACGCCGAGCCGTCCGTACACGTCGTTGAAGTACTGCTTGGACACCTCGACCAGGACGTTCCAGAGCCGCAGCGTCTCGGCGTCGCCCGCCTGGAGCGCCACGACCCGCGCCCTGGACCGGTCGGCGAACGTCGCGTCGCCGTCGAACTTCTCCCGCGCGGCCTGGTAGAACGCGGTCAGGTCGCGGACGGACGAGTCGCCCCGCGCCGCCGCGTCCTCGCCGAGGTCGAGCAGGTGCTCGATCAGCATGCCGAACGGGGTGCCCCAGTCGCCGACATGGTTGTCGCGGACGACCTCGTGCCCGAGGAACGCCAGCACCCGGGAGACGGCGTCGCCGACGATCGTGGTCCGCAGATGCCCGACGTGCATCTCCTTCGCCACGTTCGGCGAGGAGTACTCCACGACGACCTTCCGCGGCTTCTCCACGGCGGGGACGCCGAGCCGCGCGTCGGCCAGGGCCCGCTGTGCCTCCCCGGCGATCCAGTCGTCGCTGAGCGTCAGGTTGATGAACCCGGGGCCGCTGACCTGGACGTCCGACACGACGCCCGCCGTGTCGAGGTTCGCGACGATCTCCTCCGCGACGTCTCGCGGCTTGCGGCCCAGCTTCTTGGCCAGCGGCAGCGCCACGTTGGCCTGAAGGTCGGCGAACGACGACGGCCGGATGACCGGGTCGGCGTCCGCGTACGACGGTCCGAAGGCGGCGCTCAGAGCGGCCTGGACCCGGGCGGCGAGTACGAGTTGCGGATCGGACATGTTCCAAGGCTAGCGGCGCCCCGCCCCCCAGCCGACCGGGTATCCGCCGCACTCAGACGACGCGCTCGGGCGCGGGCTCAGGCGACGGGCGGAGTGTCCTTGCGCTCGGTCGCGGCGGCGGCGCCATCGTCGGTGGGGGTGTCGCGTTCGCCGTGCGTGCGGCGGCCGAACCGGGACGTGCGGGTCAGCGCGACCTGGTCGCGGATCCGCTCCACGATCCGTCCGGCGGCGAGCCGGTCCGCCAGCTCGCAGGCCGAGGTGATCGCCCGCGCGCGGGACGCGCCGTGCGCGATCACGACCGTCCCGTTGAGGCCGAGCAGCACGCCGCCGCCGTAGGTGTCGGGGTCGAGCCGGTCCCGCAGCTCCCGCATCCGGCGGCGCTGGAGCAGCGCGCCCATCCGGGCCGCCGCGCCGCCCGACATCGCGTCCCTGACCTCGGTGAACGCGGTCCGGATCGTGCCCTCCATGGTCTTGAGGGCGATGTTGCCGGTGAAGCCGTCGGCGACGACGACGTCCACCCGTCCGCTCAGCAGGTCGTGGCCCTCGACGTTCCCGGCGAACTCGATGCCGTGGCCCCCGCCCGCGAGCAGCTCATGGGCCCGTTTCGTCAGCTTGTCGCCCTTGCCGGGTTCGGCGCCGATGTTGAGCAGCCCGACGGTCGGACGGTACGACCGGTCCTCGCCGCCGAGCAGGATCTGCGCGTACGCGGTGCCGAGCGCGGCGAACTGGACCAGACCCTCCGGCTTCACGTCGGCGGTGGCGCCCGCGTCCAGCAGGATCGTGGGTCGCGGACGGGTCGGCAACGTCACGGCGATCGCGGGCCGCATCACGCCCTGCTGGCCCTTCAGCCGCAGCCGCGACGTCGCCACGACCCCGGCCGTGCTGCCCGCCGACACCAGCGCCGACGCCCGTCCCTGCCGGACGAGATGGCAGGCGATCGCGATGGACGAGCGGGGCTTGCGCCAGCTCGCGAGGGCGCCCTCGCCCATGTCCAGGGCCTCGTCCGCGTGCACGATCGGGATCTTGCCGACGAAGCCGTGGCGGTCCAGCTCCTGCCGGATCCGCGGGGCCTGCCCGACGAGTACCAGCCCGACGCCGTGCTCGCGGAAGGCGTCCACCGCGCCCGCGATGACCTCCTCCGGGGCGTGGTCGCCGCCCATGGTGTCGACGGCGATCGGCAACGGGCGTGTCGCGCCGATGCCGGTCATGGCAGCTCCAGAAGACTGACGGGTGACGAGGACGCCGACCGCGGCGTACCGCGATCATGCAGCTCATCGCATCGTAGGACGTTCCCGCGTCCGTCCTGACGGTTACCCGTTCTTCTTGCCGCAGTCGGCGCCCAGGCACGAGACGTTCTCCACGAGCGGACGCCCGTCCACGAGGATCGTGTAGTAGGCCTTGTGCGTGTCCTCCTGGCCGGTGCCGAGGACCTCGACCGGCTTCTGGTCGGACGTCGTGCCGGTGCAGGACACGCGCATCTTCGTCTTCGTCCAGCCGGGCAGGTCGGCGCACTTCAGCGGCGACGCCAGCGACACGCCGCGCTCCCGCAACTCGGCCGCCGCCGTCACCGGCATCGCCCGGCGCAGCGCGGACTGGGTCTTGTACTGAAGCTCCCCGCGGCCGGTCAGCAGGAACGCGGCGCCGCCGCCCACCAGTGCGAGCACGAGCAGCGCGGCGGAACCGAGGACCAGGGCCTTCTTGCGACTCGCGCCCGTGACCCGTTGGGCCATCTCCGCGGCCTTGCGACGTATCTCCACAAGAGCAAGGTCACCGACAGTACGCACCTGTATGCGTCACGTGATTGATTTTTCCGTCCCGTATGCGGATTCCTTGCCTGGCGCCAGAGCGTCCCGTGACGCAGAAGTGGGCCCGCGGTTGTCGTTGTACTAGGGGTGGGGCGTCAACGATGATGTCCAGGCGATTTGTCGGGATAGTCCTTGACCGGCTTGGTTCCTCCGGGTAGAGGGCATCAATTCGGCATGAACCCGTCTTAAACGGTTGAATGGTGGTGTCCTGAACACTTTCGATCACGGTACGTGACGTCGCACCCGCCGGGTGCGCCTCCCGCTGACAGCAAGGAGTACCAACACGTGACACTGGTGAACGACGCGGCCCCCGCGGTGCGATCCACCGGTCGCAAGTTCCGCGCCTTCACGGCGAAGCATCTCGACGAGCTCACCGCTCGCGCGGGGCTCTCGCCCGCCCAGCGGCTCGCGACCCGGGCGGTGGCGACCGTACTGCCGTTCCGGACGAACGCCTACGTCATCGACGAGCTCATCGACTGGTCGGCCGCGCCCGACGACCCGATCTACCGGCTGGTCTTCCCGCAGGAGGACATGCTCCCCGCCGCGGACGTCGCGCGCCTGTCCGACCTGCTGCGCCGCGAGGCTCCCAAGGCCGAGATCGAGGCCGTCGCGCACCAGGTGCGGATGCGGCTGAACCCGCACCCCGCCGGGCAGCTGGAGCTGAACATCCCGAGCTTCGGCGACGGCAAGATCCCCGGGATGCAGCACAAGTACGACGAGACCGTGCTGTACTTCCCGAAACAGGGCCAGACGTGCCACGCGTACTGCACGTACTGCTTCCGGTGGGCCCAGTTCGTCGGCGAGGCCGACCTCAAGATGGCCGGGGACGACGTCACCGCCCTGCGCGACTACCTGCTCTCGCACCCCGAGGTGACCAGCGTCCTGTTCACCGGCGGCGACGCCATGATCATGGGCGAGCCGGTGCTGCGCCGCTACGTCGAGCCGCTGCTCGACCTCGAACAGCTCGAATCCATCCGGATCGGCACCAAGTCCCTCGCGTACTGGCCGCAGAAGTTCGTCACCGACCCCGACGCGGACGAGATGCTGCGCCTGTTCGAGCAGGTCGTCGAGTCGGGCAAGAACCTGGCGTTCATGGCGCACTTCACCCACCCGCGCGAGCTCGAACCGCTCATGGTCGCCGAGGCGTGCCGCCGCATCCGCGACACCGGCGCGGTCATCCGCACCCAGTCGCCCGTCATCCGGACGATCAACGACGACGCCGCCACCTGGGAGACGATGTGGCGCGTCCAGACCCGGATGGGGCTCGTCCCGTACTACCTGTTCGTCGAGCGCGACACCGGCCCGCAGGACTACTTCGCCGTCCCGCTGGCCCGCGCCTACGAGATCTTCCGGGACGCGTACAAGAACGTGTCCGGCCTGTCCCGCACCGTGCGCGGCCCGTCGATGTCGGCGACGCCCGGCAAGGTCTGCGTGGACGGCGTCGTCGACATCAACGGCGAGAAGGTGTTCGCGCTGCACTTCATCCAGTGCCGCGACGCCGACCTGGTCAACAAGCCGTTCTTCGCTCGCTACGACCCCGAGGCGACCTGGCTGGACGACCTGAAACCGGCGTTCGCCGACCGATTCCCCTGGCAGAAATGACGGCGACGGCGTGCCCGGCGGGCAGGACGCCGGACCCCGGGCACGCCGTCAACGCAGATAGCGGTGCAGGGCGAGGGACGCGACGACGGCCGCCGCCCCGCACACCGCGATGACCGGCCCCGGCGCGACGAACTCGGCGAGCGCGCCCGCCCCGGCGATGCCGAGGGCCTGCCCCGTCATCAGCCCCGTGTTCGCCAGGCCCATCGCCTGCCCCCGGACCTCCTCGGCCGCCGCGTCGACCAGGCGGCGCTGCACGGTCAGCTCGTAGCTCAGCCCGAAGGTAGCCGCCGCCATCAGCGCGCAGGCCGCGACGAGACCCGGATCGGCCGCGAAAAACAGCAGCGGCAACCCCGTCAGCGTCGCCAGCGGCAGGGTGAGCCGCGCCCGGAGGCCGGGCGGCACGAATCGGCCGACCACGAAGTTGCCGAGCCCCATCCCGATCGCCGCCGACGCGAGGATCAGCCCCGCCGACCCGGCGCGGCCGAGGCCCGTCGCGTACGGGACGAGTACGCCCTCCGCCCCGACCGACAGGGAGATCGGCAGCCAGCCCGCCAGCAGCAGGCCGCGCGTGACCCGTCCGCCCAGCAGGATCCGGTTCACCCGCCAGGTCTCCCGCGCCGTCCCACCGGACTCACTCCGCTTCGCGACCGTGTCCGGCAGCCCCAGATGTGCGACCAGGGCCGCGAGGGCGGCGCTCCCGGCGGCGAGCCACAGCGTCCCGGACGGCGTCAGCACCGACAGCAGCAGCCCGCCGACGCCCTGGCCCACCACCTGCGAGCACGCCGCCGTCATCGTGAACAGCGACCGGCCCAGCACGTACCCCTCGCCGGGCAGCAGGGCGGGGAGCCTGCCGTGCATGGCGGCCGACCCGACCGGCGCGAACAGCCCGACCACGACGAGCAGCAGGATCGTCACCGGCAACGGGACGACGTCCAGCGCGAACACGGAGATCACCGCGAACCGCAGCAGATGGAACGCGGCGAGGAGGCGGCGGCCTGGGAAGCGGTCCGCGAGCGAGAGCAGCACCGCGCCGCCGACGACGTACGGGAGCATCCCCGCCGCGAACACGACGGCCGCCGCGAGCGACGAGCCCGTCTGCTGGAACGTCAGCACCGACAAGGCGATGATCCGGATGGCCTCGCCCCCGACCAGCAGCGTCTGCAACGCCGCCAGCACCCGGAACTCGAGGACGCCGAAGATGTCGCGGTACGTCGCGGAGCCGGACGTCATGGCGGGTGCGGTCATGACCCGCAACTCTGGGGCGAGCGGCGCCGCCCCGATAATGTTTCGGGGAGGAGCGAAACATGTACCGGATCGAGGTCGATCCCACCGACGTGGCCGCCTGCCGCTTCGGCGTCGCGCCGCTGCTGGAGACCCTGAACGCGCTCGGCCTCGCCGCCGGTCGCGTCCCCGTGGGGCCCCTCGGCCCGTGGGTGGAGCGGGCGCGGTCCCGATACCCGCCGATCGCGGGCGACCCGGCCGTCCGCGCGCTGACGTTCCTGCGCCGCCGGGCCGCGTACATGGCCGACTTCGTCAGCCCGCCGCCCGCCCGGCCCAACCTGACGATCGCCGAGCACCTCGCCACGATGCGGGCGACGCCGCTCGACCAGGCGCGCGGTGAGGTCGCCCGCAACCTGGTGGGGCTGCCGGAGCCGGACGCCGTCGTCCGCGACGTCCTCGCGGCCCCCGACATGGTCGAGCGGCTCGCGACCGGCCTGGAGACCGCCTGGCACGTCCTGCTGGAGCCGGACTGGCCGGTGCTGCGCTCGATCGTGGAGGCCGACATCGCGCACCGCGCGGGCCGCCTGGCCGCCTACGGCTGGGCGGAGGCCCTGGACGGCCTGTCCCGCCAGGTCCGCTGGCGCGACGGCGTGATCGAGGTGGACATCCTCGGCGGCGGCGACACCACCCGCCGTCTCGGCGGCGCCGGGCTGATGTTCGTCCCGGTGGTGTTCTCCGAACTCGGCCTCTCCGTCGAGCGGGACTGGCCGTACACGCTGATGTACCGCGCCAGGGGAGTGGCGGCGCTCTGGGAGGGCCGGACAGCGTACGCGCCGGGCGCCGACCCGCTGGCCGACCTCCTCGGCCGCACCCGCGCCGACCTCCTGCGGCTCCTCGCCGACCCGGCCACGACGACCTGGTTGGCCGCCCGACTACGGATGAGCCTCGGCGGAATCGGCGACCACCTCGCGGTGCTACGCGCGTCCGGTCTCGTCACCCGCGAGCGCAGCGGCCGCTCAGTCCTCTACCACCGCACGGCCGTCGCCGACGTCCTGGTCGGCCCGGGTTGACGGTGGCAAGCCGGACGATGCGGTATGGGCCCACAGCGCGGCCCCGGCTCCGGATGAGTCTTGGCGGGGTCGGCGACCATCTCGCGGTGCTACGCGCGTCCGGTCTCGTCACCCGGGAACGCAGCGGCCGTTCCATCCTCTACCGGCGGACAGTTGTCGGGGACATGCTCGTCGGCAGGGCTGAGGCCGCGCGGGCGTGTGTGCCCCCTTGTTTATTTTCGATTTTCGATTTTCGAGGTTTGATGTTCTGGGGTTCGGGTGGGGGGCTGCGCCGCGTACGGGGCCGTCCCTGGGTGCGGCTTACGTCGGGCAGGCTCCGCCTGCACCCAGCCCGACGCGCCACCCCACCGTCCAATTCCCCGAGTTCGGAGATCGAGCGATCGCAAGTTCTGAGGCGTTCAATGCGGTTCTGATTTCGCTTGACTCTGACTATCTATCAGGTGACAAAAGTCCAACTCTATTTGGTGACGTGGGGCTCGCTCCGCTTGGTATTCTTTGGCTATGGGTTCGGTTGAGGTTGATCTCGGAGCGGCGTCCACCAGGGAATTGGTGAACGCCATTGCCGTGATCGCCCGCGAACTGGCCGGACGGGACGCACCCGATTCACCAACCGCCTGCATGGAACTCGCAGAGACTTTGGCAATGGCCTCTGATCGGCAGGAAAGCGCACTGGCCGAACTGATCGGCCGGGCGGACGCCTCCGGTGAAATGCGCCGTTGGGGGCTGCCGTCCACTCAAGCGTGGCTGCGGTCGCGGCTGGGCATGCGCGAGTCCCGGGCCAAGGAGCGGATCGCCCTGGCCCGGCAGCGGCACCGGCTGCCCCGAGTCGCCGAACTCCTGGCAACGGGCGAACTGAGCTACGGCTATGCGTCGACTGTGGCCGATGCCGTCACCCGGCTGGACGACGAGGATTGCGCAGCCGCTGAGAAAGTGCTGCTCGACATGGTCGACCAGGGGTTCTCGGCAGGGAAGGTCGCCTCGTTCGGCCGCCGCATCCGCGACGTGATCGCCGAGCGTGACGGCACCGAGAGCGTTGATGAGGACTGCCAGCGCGGACACGAGCGGTCCTGGGTCACCTCCACACGCTCATTGGACGGCGGCCGCTATGTGAAGGGCTGGCTGAACGCCGAGGACGCCGCCGTCTGGGACGGCACTCTGGGCCCGCTGGCCAAGCCCGCCGGAACCGATGACCGTCGTGACCTGTCCGAGCGCACTGCCGCCGCCCTGACGGGTGTGCTGGCAGGCGGGCACCGCGCCACCAAGGTCACCGTCATCTGCGACCTGGACACCCTCACCGGCGGCACCGCCCCGGCCCGTCTCACCGACGGCACGCCGATCTCCGCGGAGCAGGCCCGCCGCATCGCCCTCAACGCGGGAGTCTCACCGCTCCTTCTGGGGCGCGGACACGTGCCGCTCTATCTCGGGCACCGCACCCGGTTCGCCACACCCGGTCAACGGCAGGTCCTCGAAACCCTCTACCCGACATGCGCGGTACGGGGATGCGAGGTCCCCGGCGCCCTGTGCGAAGTCGACCATGTCGACGGTTGGGCAATCGGCGGCCCCACCGACATCGACCAGCTCGCCCTCTGCTGCGGATGGCACAACCGCTTCAAACACACCAACGCCGAACAGGTGCGTATCATCCGCGACGCCACCGGACGATACGTCTACCGCGTCCTCCCGCCACCGGACGCCAACGCCCCACCCACCGAACTCGCCCAAGCCGCCTAACCGGCCCCCGCTCTCCAGGGCTGGGTGGTCGGCGGCGTTGCCTGATCCGCCCGCAGAGGCCCCGCCCCCGGCGGCCAGCCAGATCCGACGCCGCACCGATGTGGCCGGGACTTCCCGTACGGGCCGCCATCACACCTGAAGTGACAAGCTCGAATGCCTCCCGGCCACAACGAACTGGCCGGACGGACCATACAACGTCGCAAGCCCTCGGCCTGCGGTAGGTCGAGGGCTTGTTGGTGCGGGGGGTTCAGGCCGGGTCGTGGTGGCCGTTCTTGACCTGGCGGGTGAGTGTGCGCCAGCCAGCGGTGCTGAGGGTCAGTTTGGGGCCGTCCGGGTCCTTGGAATCCCGGACGGCGATCACCGTCGCGAGGTCGGCGACCTCGACGCAGTTACCGCCTTGGGCGGTGCTGCGGCTGCTCTTGCGCCAGCGCGCGGCCGACAGCTCCAGGGGGGTCACGTGTACTCCTTAATGATCTTCCGGATCATCGCGAGAGACTCTTCGGTGCGGAGGGCCTCTCCCATCACGAGATCGAAGCGTACTCGGTACTCGGCCACGGTGGCCCCGTCCTCGATCACATGACTGATTTCGGGCGCCTCCTGGTAGGCGACGTCCACTCCGCCGGGGAGGGTCAGCACGGTGAATGAGCCGTCGAGTCCAGCGTAGGTAACCGAGGAGAACGGGAGCACGCGGACCTGTACGCGGAGATTCGTGGTCACGATCTCGACCAGCCGCTCGAGCTGCTCGCGCATGACCTCGGGGCCACCCACGGGCCTTCGAAGCGCGGCCTCGTCGATCACGAACCACATGCGCGGGTTCTTGGTGCGGGCGATGTGCTCTTGCCGTTCGATACGCGCGGCGATGTGTTCTTCGGCGTCGTCGGAGGTTTGCCTCGTAGCCCATATCGCCCGTGCGTAGGCGGGCGTTTGGAGCATGCCGGGCACTACCTGTGGGTCGAATTGGCGGATGGTGTCGGCCTCGGCTTCGAACTCCGTGTACCTGTCGAAGCCCGGTAGCACGGCGAGGTGCTTGCCCTCGCGCTTGATCTCGCGCCACATGGTCCAGAACAGTCGGGCCGGGCCGGTGTCGAAGTAGGTGTCGAGATCGTCGGCCGTCGCTTCGGACGGTGGCTTTTGCGCGGTCTCGAGCTTTTCGATCCATCCGGGTTTGCATCCGAGCGCGTCGGCGAGTTGGGGGCGCGACAGCCCGGCCGCTTCTCGGTGGGCGCGCAGGACCGCGCCGAAGTTCCTGATCAGCGGGTCGCGCGTGTAACCGCAGTCGTCCTGTGTCATGGGGAGTCTCCCTGCCGAAGTGGGATGACCTCTGGGGAGTAGCGAGGTCGTAGCTGAGCGTATCTCCATTGCGTGAATCTGGTCACACGATTTCGGCAGTCAGACCAATCATGGAGATTTCCACAATGGACACGCGACCGACACATCCCGACGATCAGGAACTTATGCGACTTCGCACGGAATTCACCGGGCATCGGATATTTCGGGCGGTTCGGTCGGACGGGCGGCTGGGTGAATGGGTGGCGACCCTGCACGACCCGGCGGCCGGAGTCGACTCGACCGTCATGTGCCCCACGCCGGAGTCTTTGCGCGCCGCGCTGGCAGAGGAGGCCGAGCGGGCCGAGCGCAAGCGGGCGTGGGTTCGGTGACGCGCGGTGGAAGCGCCCTGCGTCTCCACCGGCAAGGCAGACCCGACAGGAGCGAGGTGACCGGGATGAGTTTCGGCAAGGGACGACACGCGGCGACCCCGCGCGCCGTGCCGCCGCGCAACGATCGGCGCACGTATCTGTTCGAGCTGGACGCGGCCGTGCGGACGCACCCCGAACTGGCGGGCGGGTTGGTCGAGCGGCGCGGGGTGACCTGGGTGAGCGTGGCGGGTCACGGCGGCCCGCGGCGGACGGTCGAAATCGGGTGCGACTTCCGGGACGGCCAGTGGTGGTTCTGCTGGGCTGCGGACGGCCGTCCCATCCGGCCCGCTCGCGACGTCGCCCAGACCCTGGACGCCGTCGCGAGTGCGTTGGGAGGGTCGGTCAGGTCCCGTACTCGGGGATGATCGTGGCGCGGGCCAGGGTGTGGGCGGTGATGTTGAAGCCCACGGCGGCCGGGGGCGTGTCGGAGTCGATGCCGAGCGACTCCGCGTCCAGGGCGTGGACGGTGAAGACGTACCGGTGCGGGTCGCCGGGGGGTGGGGCGGCGCCACCGAACGCCTTCACGCCGTAGTCGTTGCGGGCCTGCACACCGACCTTGGAGTCGGCGGTGCCCGCGCTGGTGGGCAGTTCCGTCACGTCCGCCGGGATGTCGAACAGCGACCAGTGCCAGAAGCCGCTGCCGGTCGGCGCGTCCGGGTCGAAGCACGTCACCGCGAAGCTCTTCGTCCCGGCGGGGAAGCCCGACCAGCGCAGGTGCGGCGACTCGTTGCCGCCGCCGAGGCCGTCGAACACGTGCCGGTCGGGGAGACGCGCGCCGTCGGTGACGTCGTCGCTGGTCACGGTGAACGACGGGACCTCGGGCAGGAACTCGTGCGGAAGCGGCGGCCTACCGGCCATGGCGACCCTCCTTGATGGGAATCTGCGTGCGCACTCCATCTCTATCAGGAGGGCAACGCGCGGAAGCGCCCGGCTACTTGTCGATGGCCTCGTTGTAGGCGGCGATGACCTCGTCGGGGTCGCCGTCCATGTGCATGCGGCCCTTCTCGATCCAGATGACGCGGTCGCACATCTCCTTGACCGTGTCGAGCTGGTGCGCGACGAGGAAGACGGCGCCCGCGTCGGTGCGCAGCTCGTCGATGCGGGCCTTGCTCTTGCGCCGGAACCTGGCGTCGCCGGTGGCGAGGGCCTCGTCGATCAGCAGCACGTCGTGGGTCTTGGCCGCCGCGATGGCGAACCTGAGCCGGGCGCCCATGCCGGACGAGTACGTCCGCATCGGGTACTGGATGAAGTCGTCCTGCAAACCGGCGAAGTCGACGATCTGCCCGTACCTGGACCGCGTCTCGGCCGGGGACATGCCCATCGCGAGGCAGCCGAGGACGATGTTGCGTTCGCCGGTGAGGTCCTTCATCAGGGCCGCGTTCACGCCGAGCAGGGACGGCTGCCCGTCGGTGTAGACGCCGCCGCGGTGCGGCGGCAGCAGCCCGGCGATGGCCTTGAGCAGCGTCGACTTGCCGGACCCGTTGGTGCCGATGATCCCGACGGCCTCGCCCCGGTAGGCGACGAACGACAGGCCCTTGATCGCGTGGACCTCGGTCATCGACGGGCGGCGCTGGCGCCGGATCACGCGGGAGAACGCGGAGGCCGCGTTGCCCTTGCCGCCCGCTCCGTACACCCGGTAGACGATGTGCAGGTCGTCGACGACGACGATCGGCTCCCGGTGCGGGTCGACCTCGACCTTCTGCTGCCGGACCTTCGTGTCAGCCACGGCCGTATCGCTCCTCGGCTCGGTAGAAGTAGACGAACCCGCCGACGAGCATCACCACGGACCACACTCCGCCGTACAACCACAGCCGCGTCTCGTCGTTCTGGCCCAGCCTGGTGACGTAGCCGTGGTACTCGCCCAGAAGCACGTACCTGCTCAGCTCGACGTACACGTGCGCCGGGTTGAGCTGGAGGATGTCGCCGAGGATCGGGTACTCGGAGAACTTGCCCCGCTCCAGCAGCGTCGGCAGGCTGAAGATCACGCCGGACATGTACAGCCAGGTCCGCATCACGAACGGCAGGAGCTGGGAGATGTCGCGGTTGAACGCGCCGAGCCGGGCCATCACCATGCTGATGCCCACGTTGAACATGAGCTGGAGAGCCACGACGGGGATGAACAGCAGCATGTGGAAAGTGACGGGCTCCCCGAACGCGAACACGATCGCGAACAGCACGACGAGGGCCAGCAGGAGCTGCTGGAACTCGACGACCGCGATCGCGAGCGGCAGCGTGGCCCGCGGGAAGTGCAGCGCGCGGATCAGCGACAGGTTGTCGCCGACCGACTTGGCGCCCGAGGTGACCGACCGCTGCGTGAACCCGAAAAGGAAGACCCCGGTCACCAGGAACGGGATGAAGTCGGTGATGCCCCGGTTCACGCCCAGCAGCAACCCGAAGATCAGGTAGTAGACCCCGGCGTTCAGCAGCGGCGTCAGCAGCTGCCAGACCTGACCCAGCCGCGAGTCGCTGTACATCGAGATGTTCTTGGCGGACGCGAACGCCCAGATGAAGTTCCGTCGTGCCCACACGCTCTGGAGGTACTTGCGCAGCGGGGGGCGCGCGGCGCTCTGCCTCAGCCCGTGGCGGGCGGCGTAGTCGGCCAGCGTCTCGTTCACGTGAGGAGGCTCCGCGATCGTTCCGACCGACTCGCCACCCGGGGAACCGAGCCGTTCCGGGTGACTCATGTCGCGAAGCTTATTGCAGTCGGTGAGCCCGGCGTGACGTCCACCCGCATGTGACCCCCGATTTGAGATCTTTACGGCATCATGTCGTCGCCTCTGGGGATACCCGGGGCATGCGCGTCAATCGCTCACGGCGCATCGCCGTGCCGTCACGGTCCGTCATATGGCGTAGTCAGCGGCCGGTGTCGGAACCTCCCCACCCCCTCTCCCGTGGCGTTCTGCGCAGGCTCGGACGGGTGGACCGGTGGGCGTTCGACCGGGTGGCGGCGGCGCGGCTCCCCGGGCTGGAGTACGTCCTGCCGAGGCTGTCCAGGTCCGCCGACCACGGGGTGCTGTGGTTTTCGTCGGCGGGCGTGATGGGCCTGACGGGACGGGCCCGGCTGCGCCGCGCCGCGCTGCGCGGGTCCATCGCGATCGCGGTGGCCAGCCCCCTCGTGAACCTCCTCGGCAAGCAGGCGTTCCGCCGCAAACGGCCCGTCGTGGACCTCGTCCCGCCGATCCGGATCCGGTGGAAACTGCCGACGTCGCACGCCTTCCCGTCCGGACATTCGGCGTCGGCGGCGGCGTTCGCGACCGGTGTCGCGTTGGAGGCGCCGTCCCCGGTGGCGGTGCCGGTCGTCGGGGCGGCGGCGGCCGTCGCGTTCGCCCGCGTCTACACCGGCGCGCACTATCCGGGCGACGTCCTCGCGGGCCTCGGGATCGGCGCGCTGGCCGCGTTCGGGACGCGCCTGGTCTGGCCCGCGCGCCCCCCGGTGGCACGGCTGACCGACGCCGAGGACGCGCGCGACCTGGTCACGGGGGACGGCGAGGGCCTGGTGGCGGTCGTGAACCCGGAGGCGGGCGGTTCGGGCGGGGCGACCGCCGCGATCCTGCCGGGCCGTCCGGAACTGGCGATGGAGCTGCTGGAACGGGAGCTGCCCGCCGCGGAGATCGTCCGGTTCGGGCCGGACGACGACGTCGACAAGGTGTTCGGCGAGGCCGCGGAGCGGGCCAGGGTGCTCGCGGTGATCGGCGGGGACGGCACCGTGAACGCGGGCGCGCGTGCCGCGCTGGAACACGGCGTGCCGCTGCTCGTCGTGCCCACCGGCACGTTCGACCACTTCGCCCGCGCGCTCGGCGTGGAGTCGGCGGCGCAGGCGATCGCCGCGTACCGGGGCGGACGGCTCGGCCGCGTGGACGTCGCCTACGCGGCGCCCACCTCCGGAGAGGGCGCCGAGGAGGAGCGGCTCTTCCTCAACACGGCGAGCTTCGGCGCCTACACGGAGCTGGTCGACCTGCGGGAACGGCTGGAGCGGCGGCTTGGAAAGTGGCCCGCGCTCGCGGTCGCCTCCGTCCGGGCGCTGCGCCGCTCCGAGCCGGTCGAGGTGACCGTGGACGGCCGGAAGCGCCGCGTCTGGCTGGCGTTCGTCGGCAACTGCGTGTACGGCTCGCGCGGCGCCGCGCCCACCTGGCGTGACCGGCTCGACGACGGGCGCCTGGACATCCGGATGGTCGCGACGGGACGCCGGGTTCCGCGCGTCCGCGCCGTCGCCGCCGTGCTGGTCGGGCATCTGCACATAACGCCCGGCTATCGCGCGTGGAGGGCGTCCGACCTGGAGGTGGCCGCGCCGTCCGGTGGCCTGCGGTTCGCCCGGGACGGCGAGATGTCATCTCTGGCGGGCACGATCCGGTTCGGCAAGCATGGCCGCGCCCTCTCGGTGTTCGCTCCGGTCGACGCCGGGTAGACGACGGGCGCCTGCCGCTGGCGCCGTGTTCGGGGCTGGCTTCGTTGTCGTACAGGTGTTGTTCACGCAGAGTTCCGCGGACGACCACCGGGCCGGGGCATGCTCGGTCGCGAGATGATCCCCGCCAGGGGGTCTGGGCTCGGGCCTGTGGCCCGAGCGCGGGCGGCGCGTGTGAACTGGTCGTCGAGGCTACGTGGGAATGGCATGAGGCGGTGTATGTCCCGCCATGGCGCGAACTGCCGGACCGCGTTGAACCCGGCGGCGGTCACGATCCGTTCGACGTTCGGGCCCGGTGCGCAGGCCGGATAGGCATCCAGGTGTGCGGCCTCGGGTGGCAGACCGTCCGGCCGCCGGGGCGACACCAGCGTCATCGGCGGGTGGACGCCCTCGATGGACGCCATGTCCCGCGCGTAGGCGACGAGTTCGCGTGTCTCCGCGTCGGGCCCGCTGTGGACGATGAGCCACCCGTCCACGTCGATCGGCTCCGCCGGGGGATCGACCAGGACGAGCGGCGACAATTCGGCGGAGACATCCCGCAGATAAGAGTGGTGGGCCGGGGCAAGCGGTTCGAGGACGAACGTCCGGTCGAAGCGGAGCGGGTCGGCGGGGAGCAACGGCTTGTAGGCGTCCCATCGCAGCAGTCGCGCCAGGTGAGTGAGCCTCGCTCCGGACGGGACGCGCGCCAGTTCCCCCTTCAACCCGGCTGGAAAGGCGTCGACGAACACTTCGTCCGCGTCGATCCCCTCTAGGGAGGGCACGATTTTCCAGTCGCCCGTGACGCGCGGATCGTCCGCGAATGGCGAGGACGTCACGACGGTGACGGGCCCGTCCACGCGCAGGGTGTGCAGGACGGCGCGCAGCCGCGTCAGATGCCCCAGCCCGTCACCGGCCGCGTAGCAGACGATCACCGGACCGAGTCGAGGACGGTGAGGTACCCGGCGGTCTCGGCCGCCGGGGTGAAGTCGTCGCGGATGCGTTCGGCGGCGGACGCGCCGAGTCCGGCGAGGTCCTCCTCGCTCGCCCGCGCCGCCCGGTCGATCGCCGCGCGGCAGGCGTGCGCGTCGCCCGCCGGGAACGCGAAGCCGATCGTGTCGTCGGCGACGTCGGCGAGGCCGCCGCCGTCCGAGGCGAGCAGCGGCACGCCGAGCGCCGCCGCCTCCAGAGCCACGTTCGGCATTCCGTCGTAGAAGGACGGCAGCGCGACCAGGTCGCAGCTCGCGTACACGGCGGGCAGGTCGTAGCGCTCAAGGAACGGCATGAACGAATGCGGGATCGAACTGGCCCGCTCCGCCAGCCATTCCCGCACGGACTCCTCGACCTCGCCGACCAGCACCAGATGGAAGGCGTCGGCATGCCCGGACGCGGTGAGCGCGTCCAGGAAGAACCCGATGCCCTTCTTCACCTTGAGCTGCCCGATGATCCCGATCGTGCGGCGTCCCGGCCGGACGTTCGCGTCCCGCCACGCCGCGCCCCGCTCCCGCTCGGACGGCAGGATCCGCCACTGGTCGGTGTCGACGCTGTTGGCGACGAACGTCACCGCCGCGCCCGGGGCGAGCGCCGACACCAGCGGCGCGTGCGAGCGGGCGACGACGCACACGCGGGAAGAGGCGCGCAGCGCGTCCGCGAGCGCGCCGCGCCGCCGCAGCGAGAACGCGCCGACGTCGATGTCGTTGCCGCGCAGTAGCGTGACCAGCGGCGCGTCCAGCAGCGCGGCCAGGACGGGCGCCGCGAGCAGCGCGTACACCCCGCCGAACGCGACGACATGGGTGTGACCGGTGACGCCCTCGGCGGTGAGGGTCGTCCACAAGCGGCGCAACGCGTGTTCGGAGTCGTCGCCGAGCGGCGCGGTGACCAGCAGCCCGCCGTGCTCGCGCGTGACGCCCCAGGGCCGGTCGCGGCGCGTCAGATGCGCGACGTCGACGCGGACGCCCGCGCCGCGCAGGCCCCGGACGATCCGGTCGCACGACTGCGCCATGCCGCCCCGGCTCGGCGGATAGTGCTCGGTGATCCACAGGATGTGGGTGTCTGTGCGGAGGAGTGGGGTGGCCATCAGCTGTCCACGAAGCCGGTGTCGTCGTCCGGACCCCAGTCGCCGCCGTGCGAGTAGTCGTCGCCGGGGTTGAACGCGCCACGGTCGTACTCGTCGAACGACGAGTACCAGGACGTGTCGGCGTACGTCTGAGAACTGTCGTGGTAGTAACGGCGCCGGTATCCGCCTGTCCAGGACGGATGGTGCGGGTCCTGCGTGCCGTATCCCTGGGCGGCGGCGCATTCCGGGCAGATCCCGTTCGGTCCGGCATGGGCGGCGCACACCGGACGCGCGCACGCAGGGCACGACGCGGCGGCGGCCTGTCCGCAGCGTCCGAGCAGGAAGAACCCGGTGGTCACATGGCAGCGGGTCACGTGGCCCTCCTCGCGGCCGGGCCGGGCGGCGTCCACCGGAACGGCTCCGTCGACACGTGCAGAATCGTGCTGATCAGGGCATGGTTCGCCAGCGGGCCGGGGAACTTGCCGCTGGCGCGGATCACCGTCCGCCGACCCGGCTTGACCCGTACCCGGACCCAGCGCGGCGGCGGTGAGGCGGGCCGTCGGACGGCCGTGTCCTTCGCCAACCGCCGTGTGACCTGCACGATCTGCACCGTCTTCGCCTTGCTCTTGTACTTGGTCTTGCCGCGCGGGTTGCGCTTGCGGTACGCGCGATTCCTGATCCGGTCGGTGACGACGAGTTCGATGACGCTGCCGTCCCGCAGCTCCGCCCGCATCCGCAGCCACGAGTCGACCGTGTACCACTGCTTCATCGACATGATCGGCCGTTGGACCGGCATGTCGTACTTCGGGCCGTTCTTCTCCGGCGGCCGGCCGCCCCGCATGTCCGCCGCGACGGCCAGCATGCCGTCGGGCGGCATGTCGGCGGCGAGGATCCGCAGCATCGGCACGAGGACGCTCGGCACGCGCTCGGGCAGCCGCCATTTGCGCCGCCGCACCTCGACGCCGTGCCCCGCGAGGCTCTGGATCACCGGCTCCCAGTCGTCCCGCCGCAGCGAGACCGAAAAGCCCCTCTCCAGGGTCAGCGCCCTGTGGAGCGGGTGGAACCGCTCGATCGCGGCCTTCTGCTTACGCCAGAACATGACGAACCACCTTCGCCACCCCTAAAGCTCCGTCGGCGCGATCGTACGGTAGACCTCTGCCAGTCGGGCCCTTGACCGTGCCCAGGTCAGATGTTCCTCAATGTGCTCACGTCCTTGGCGGCCCATCGCGGCGGTCTCGTCCGGGTACTCCAGCAGGATCCGGACGGCCCGCGCCAGTTCGGCGGGACGGTCGGCGGGGACGAGCCGCCCGTGCACGCCGTCCACCATCAGTTCCCGCACAGCGGGTAGGTCGGAAGCCACCACCGGAACGCCCGCCGCCATGGACTCGATGACCTTCAACGGCGCACAGCCCTGGTCGAGATTGCGGGCGCAGCCGGTCAACGGCGCCACGGACACTTCCGCATGCGCGAGCCATGCCGCCACCTCGTGGTGCGGCAACGTGAATCGCCAGTCGATCCGGTCGGCGATCCCGAGCCGCTCCGCCAGCCGCCGCACCGGCTTCGCCCGCCGTTCCGGGACGGACGCGCATACGACGAGCCGCAGATCGTCCAGATCGGCGAGCCTCGCGAACGCGCGCATCAACACGTCCAACCCCTGCCAGGGCTGCAACGCCCCGACATAGACCAGATAACGCTCGGGCGCACCCTCGGGGCGTTCCTTTCGTTCGGCGACCTCCGCCCCGTTCGGCACCAGATGGATCTTGGTGTCCGGAACGCCGAGCTGTTCGACGGCCGCGCCGATCACCCGCGACGGCACCACGACCGCGTTGCTGCGTTCCAGGCAGAACCGCTCCAGCTCCCGGACCTTGGCGAGCGTCCCCGGCGCGGCCCACGGCCAGGTGTGCGACATCTCGATCGACGGGAGCCCGTTGACCTCGTACACCACCCGGTGGCGGCGCCCGTCGGCCACCGCTGGCAGCGCGCTCCACGGGTCGCGGACGTGGCAGATTTCCAGAGTGTCTCGATGCGGTTCCAGATGGGCCGCGACCCACTTGGAGAACTCTTCGGCCCTGTCGATGAGGTTCGGCACCTGCGCGTCGAACCGTGCGACCTCCCGCGTCCCCTCCCGCTGGTAGCGGGGGAGGCCGCCGCCACCGAGCACGGCCAGCAGCCCGCCGCCGAACCCGTGGAACAGCTCGTCGGCCATCTGCGCGATGTGCACCGCCGACCCCTTGCTGGACGGGAACCGGTCGAACGCGACATAGGCGGCCCTGTGCTTCATCCGACCCGCACCTCCCGCAGCGTCCGGTGCCACGCGATCTGGTCGGCGAGGCCCGCCGCGAGATCGGTCGTGGCCGTCCAGCCGAGCAGCCGCCGGGCGCGGTCGGTGTCGGCCCAGGTCCGCGCGGCGTCACCGGCCACCGGCGCCTCCCGCCTGACCTCCGCCCGGACGCCCAGCACGCCGGTGAGCAGCGCGATCGCGTCCGTCACCGTGACCGGTTCGGCGTGGCCGACGTTGATGACGACCCCGGGCGGAAGGTCCTCGGCCGAGGCCGCCAGCGTCGCCGCGACGACGTCCCGGACATGCGTGAACGATCGAGAGCTGCGTCCATCTCCGAACACCGGCAGGGGCCGCCCGTCCAGGGCCGCCTCCGCGAACCGGTGGAAAGCCATGTCGGGACGCTGCCGTGGCCCGTACACCGAGAAGTATCTGAGCAGGACCGTCCGCAGCCCATCCCGCGCGGCCACCCTCGCCAGCCGCTCCACCTCGACCTTGCTGACCGCGTACGGGCTCACCGGGCTCGGCGGATCGTCCTCCCGGTTCGGTCGCGGCCCCGCCGACCCGTACACCGACGAACTCGACGCCACGACGACCCGTGGCCCGCGCCGCTCCGGCCGCTCCATGCAGGCGGCCAGCAACCGCCGCGTCGCGAGGACGTTGTCGCGTTCGGCGACGGCACGTCCCGCACCCCACGAGTCGCGCACGCCGGGCCGTCCCGCCAGGTGGACGACCACGTCAGCGGCGGCCACGGCGGACAGGTCGGCCACCGCCAGATCGGCCTCCATGGCGACGACACCCGGCCGCGCCGTGACCTCGGCCCACGTCCGCCACGCCAGCTCCGGGGTCGGCGACCGTCCGGGCACGTCGACGGCGAGCACCTCATGCCCGGCGGCCGAGAACGCGTCGGTCACATGGCTCCCGATGAACCCCGCCGCGCCCGTGACTGCCACCCGCATCCGGGCACTTTATCCATCAATGGCGGCGTTGCGGGCGAAGCGCCTTCGATGTCGTCCTGCCTGATGGGAGGCCCCGGGACGGCGCCGTCCGATGCCAGCGAGTTCAGGAAGAGCGCGATCTGCCGCCGCACCATCCGCGGCCAGTCCGGACCATAGGAGAGGGGCTGCGTGATGAGCGCGGCGAACGCGATGACGTCGGTGGCGTTGACGTCCGCCCGGATGCTCCCGTCCGCCCGGCCCCGATCGAGATGGTCGTTCAGCCGCCGGTCGATCGTCGCCCGCGCCCGCACGGCCTCCGGGGTCATCAGCGGGGGCGCGCCGTGCAGTGGCAGGACGAGTTGATCCCCCACCGCGAAGCACCGCGCGAGGTACTCGCCGACCGAGTCCAGCCCCGTGCCGCCCGTTCCGTCGATCTCCGCCAGGATGCCGACGAGCAGGTCATAGGCGCGGTGTTCGAGGTCGTGCATGAGCGCCTGCCGGTCGGCGTACCTCCGGTACAGGGTGCCGATCCCGACGCCCGCCTCGGCGGCGATGGTGGCGAGCGGGACGTCCCGTCCCTCCCGGAGCATCACGGTGACGGCGGCGGCGAGCAGCCGCTCCCGGTTGGCCTCGGCGTCCCGGCGCGGTCGTCGCCCGCGTCCCCCCTCGGTCATCGAGCCTCTCTCACCTGCTGACGGTCGTCGCGGACCAACGGTAGTCGAGCACCGGGAATCACCCGGCACCCTCGCACGTTAAAGCGGACGAAATCTTCCGCTTTACCCGAAGGGAAGCCCCCATGGCACTCGACCTCTTCACCCCCGAGGACACAGCGGTCGTCCTCATCGACCACCAGACCGGCATCCTGAGCTGGGTGCGCTCGTTCGACTTGGACGAGCTCAAGGCGAACGTGCTGGCGCTCGCCAAGGCCGCGAAGGCGCTGGACATGCCCCTGGTCCTGACCACGTCCCTCGAAGAACGCGCGCAGGGCCCGCTGCTCCCGGACTTCGCCGAGATCGCCCCCGTGGAGACCGAGAACCGCATCCGCCGCCAGGGCGTCGTCAACCCCATGGACGACCCCGCTTTCGAGGCCGCCGTGAAGGCCACCGGCCGCCGCAACCTGATCGTCGCCGGGGTGACCAACGACGTCTGCACTGTCTACCCGACGTTGAGCGCCGTCCAGGACGGGTATCGGGTCCGGGTCGTCGCCGACGCGGGCGGCTCGATGACCAGGCTGGCCGACGACATCGCCCTGCGGCGCATGGAGAACGCGGGGGCCGTCATCGCCTCGACCAACATGGTCCTCACCGAACTGGCGGGCGACTGGACGTCCCCGACCGGGCAGAAGCTCATTCCCATCGTCGGCGCCCTCATTCCCGAAGGAGCATGATGTCCATCCCGTACCTGGCGCAGCGCGAGCAGCAGCAGAAGCTCGAATGGCTCGACGGCGGCGTCTTCTCCGTCCTGCTGGACGCCGCCGCCACCGACGGCCAACTGACCGTAGGCCGTTTCGAGGTCGCGAAGGGCGAGGCCCCGCCCTTCCACATGCACACCCGTGAGGACGAGGTCTTCATGCTGATCAAGGGCAGCGCCCTGCTGTGGGCCGGGGACGAGGAGATGGAGCTGTCCGAGGGCGGCATCGTCTACCTGCCGCGCAACATTCCGCACGGCTACCGCGTCACGTCCGACCGGGCCGACCTGCTCATGATGGCGACGCCCGGCGGCATCGAGGGGATGTTCCGCCAGGCCGGACGCGACCTGTCCACCCCGAGGCCGGACGGTTTCGAGATCTCCAAGGAGGCCCTGTCGGCGGCGGCCGACGCGTACGGCCAGGTAATCGTCGGCCCACCGCGCTGACCCGGTGCCCGCGGACGTCCTCGTCCCCGCTAGGGCTTGCGGGCCACCGCGCCATAGCCGTGGACGTGCGCGGCCTCGTCCTCCGGCCGCCACGCCGAGATGGAGACGACGCCCGGCTCGACCTTCTCCAGACCGTCGAAGTAACCGTTCACCTGGTCGATGGTGCGCAGGTTGTAGGGGAGCGTCCCGGACTCGGCGTACTTCTCCGTACTGAGCCGGGCCTCCTCGGACGTGTCCGTGCAGTCCCACAGGACCAGGAAGCTGCCCGACGGCACACCCGCCATCGTGTCGACCACGACCTGCCGCGCGACCTCGTAGTCCGGGCAGAAGCCCAGCACGCCCATGAACATCACCGCGATCGGACGGTCGAAGTCCAGCACCTTGGCGGCCTCGTCCAGAATGCGCAGAGGATCGTGGAAATCGGCGTCGAGATAGCCGGTGATCCCCTCCGGCGCGGTTCCGCGCATCAGGGCGCGCGCGTGGACAAGAACCATGGGGTCGTTGTCGACGTACAGGACGCGGGCGTCGGGAGCGACCTGCTGGGCGACCTGGTGGGTGTTGGACTCGGTGGGCAACCCGGCGCCGATGTCCAGAAAATTGCGGATGCTCTCCTCCGCCGCCAGGTACCGCACGGCGCGGCTCAGGAACTGGCGGCCCTGCCTCGCCTGCCGGATGAGTTCCGGGTTCAGCGCGGCCGTGGCGTCCCCGACGATCCGGTCGACCTCGTAGTTGTCCTTGCCGCCGAGCCAGTAGTTCCACGTCCGCGCGGGCGAGGCGATGTCGGTACGGAACCGCGCCTGCGCGTCTTCGGGCAGGTGGGGGGTGTGATTCGAGGACGAGCCGCCGGAAGTGGCACCGGATGGGGGCATAGTCGACTCCTCGAAATGGTCTGGCCGCCTGTGGAAGATCCTACTTTTTCCTTGGCATGCCGCGTGAATCCCCACCGAACCCTGTCGGGAGCGTCAACCACCACACTGACTAGTTTTCTACCAAGCTAGGATGCTAGCATTCAGGTCATGGGTGGTGCAGAGGTCAAGCAGTTCAACGTGTACCTGCCGGTCGACCTGATCAGGCAGGTCAAGCATCACGCCATCGAAACGGGTTCGTCCCTGTCGGCGCTGGTTGCCGAGGCGTTGCGCGCTTACCTGGACGCACCCGGGCAACAAGAGCGATCAAGAGAAGGGGATGAGTGACATGACCGAAGGAATCGAGGCCGTGTTCCTGGAGACCCACAACTTCGGCAAGGCCGCCGGGTTCTTCCAGGCGCTGGGCTACGAGCTGGAGTTCGAGACCGACCACGCCTCCGGGATGCTCCGCAACGGCGACGGCCCGTACGTTTTCATCTCCGAGATCCCGCAGGACCGCGAACCGCAGACCCAGATCGCCTTCAAGGTCGCCGACGCGGACGTGTTCCGCCCGGCCGCCCCGCTCGTCGAGGTCGTCACCCCGTTCGAGGACACCCACTACGGGACCAGGGAGATGACCGTCCGCGACCCCGACGGCCGAGTCTGGAGCCTCCAGGCGCCCCTGAAGAAGTGACGCCTACCTGGGACGGGCGACCCGGGCCTCGTCCCAGACAGGTTCCACGGACTCGTAGACGGAACCGTCCGCGCCGAACACCAGGAACCGGTCGAACGACCGCGCGAACCAACGGTCATGGGTCACCGACAGGACGGTGCCCTCATATGACTCCAGGCCCTCCTGGAGAGCCTCGGCGCTGGCCAGATCCAGGTTGTCGGTGGGCTCGTCCAAGAGCAGGAGCGTGGCGCCGCCCAACTCCAGAAGCAGGATTTGCAGACGAGCCTGCTGGCCACCCGACAGCGTCTCGAAGGGCTGCTCGGCACACACGTTGAGTTCGTACCGGGCGAGATCGTTCATCGCGTCATTGCGCAGCCGAGCATGCTCCGTCATGACGATCTCGCACGGCGTCCGCCCGGCCAGATCAGGACGAGCATGCGTCTGCGCGAACAACCCGGGAACGACCCGGGCACCGAGCCGCGCCGTCCCAGCATGGGCCACCGGCGCCACCGAGATCGCGCCACGCGGCAGAACCTCGGCA
Source organism: Actinomadura meridiana (assembly GCF_039537545.1). NCBI lineage: Bacteria > Bacillati > Actinomycetota > Actinomycetes > Streptosporangiales > Thermomonosporaceae > Actinomadura > Actinomadura meridiana. The sequence goes on along the minus strand of NZ_BAABAS010000028.1, from coordinate 52,295 downwards.
ATAGCAGCCAGCAGCCGCAGGAAATGCGACTTCCCAGACCCGTTAGAACCCAGAACGGCGACACGCTCGCCGTACCAGACCTCAGTATCAAAGGGCTTCATCAACCCGGTCAGCTCAAGGTTCTCGCAGATCACCGCCCGCTTACCGGTGCGCCCGCCCCGCAGCCGCATCCGCAGACTCTGATCACGCGGCGGCAGCTCGGGCGGCCCCGCCTCCTCGAACTTCCGAAGCCGCGTCTGCGCCGCCCGATACCGCGACGCGAACCCGTCGTTGACGGCGGCCTTGATCCGAAGCGTGTTGACAAGCTCCTTCAGCTTCGCGTGCTCCTCATCCCACCGCCGCCGCAGCTCCTCCAACCGCTCAATGCGATCACGCCGAGCAGCGGCGTAACCGGCGAACCGTCCACCGTGAACCCAGACCTTCCCGGCTTCCACGGTCACGATGCGATCAGCGGACCGATCGAGAAGCTCTCGGTCGTGGGAAACGAGAAGCACGGTCTTGGACGTCTCCCGAAGCCTCTCCTCAAGCCACCGTTTCCCTGGCACGTCGAGATAGTTGTCCGGCTCGTCCAGAAGAAGAACCTGGTCGGGGCCGCGAAGAAGCGCCTCCAAAGCGAGCCGCTTCTGCTCACCACCCGAAAGCGTCCTCACCTCACGCCACCGGCAGGAGTCATACGGCATCCCCAGCGCCGCGACGCAACAGGCGTCCCACAGGACCTCGATCTCGTACCCGCCCGCGTCGCCCCATCCAGAAAGAGCGGTGGCGTACCGAAGCTGGGTCGGCTCGTCGTCCCGCTCCATCATCGCCAGCTCGGCCGCCTCAACGACGGCCGCCGCCTCCCGAACCCGAGGCGGCGCGACCGACAACAGCAGGTCGTGGACGGACGAGTCGTCCCGCATCCCACCGATGAACTGGCGCATCACACCAAGCCCACCGCTGTGCGCGACCGTCCCCTCCTGCGGAGCGACGTCCCCCGCGATCAACCGAAGCAACGTCGTCTTCCCGGCCCCGTTCGGACCCACGAGCGCGGAGACGACACCGTCCCCAACCCGAAACGACACGTCGTCCAGCAGAACACGACCGTCCGGCAACGTATGCCGCACATGCCCAACCTCAACGTGTCCCATGGACCCGAGTCTCGAAAGTGATCGCCGTCCCGTCAAACGAATTTCCGCGCCCCGCGCCGTGCAAGGCGCACTCGGGTCAGCCGAGCGACGAGGTGAATTTGTAAAGCGCCGCCGCTAGGCTTGCGTTGAGAACCTCGACAACGTCATCCCAGTGCGTCTCGGGGGAGTCACTGTAGATCCAAGTCACGGTCTCGGTGGGAGAAGAGATCACGACGCGTTCCGCGTCCTGCTTGGCTGCCTCGTCCTCGTCCCGGCTCAAAATCTCACCGTACACGGTTAGAGCCAGAACACCGGTTTCGCCTCGGCCCACCTTTTGGATGAAGACCAGGAATCTCAACTCCTGACCCAAGGCGAATAGCAGAAGCCTCGTCCACCATACCCCGGACTGCGTATTGGCGAAGAAATCAACACTCCGCGCCGCCTGGACGACTTGCCGGTGCCAGAACCTGGCTCGTTCGTCCGGGGGTGCCGCGCTCTGGTGTGTTGCCTGGGAATCGCAGTCGATCCCGGACAGAATGTTCTTGAACTGCTGGGACGCGTTCTCGATCCATGCTTCGACGCGCTGTTGGACGCCGGTGGCGAGTCTCTCCGTCTTGCGGGCGCGCTCCGCCGCTCCCGTCTCCATCTGGAGGCTGCGAAGTCGCTCGACTCCGGCTTCCAGGACGGCGACGGCGCCGCCGGTCATCTCGCCTTCCCCCAACGCTGTGGGAGGACGCTCAAGCTCGCTGCGGAGGGCTGCTATCTCCAGTTCTGCAAAGAAGCGGACGAGAGGACGAAGGTCTCCTTCGTTCGCCGAATCAAGGCAGCGCAAGTACCGGTTGCGTTCCCTGCGATCCACGACCAGAGGGGCAAGATCTTCTTTTAGCAGCCCAAGGAGGGTCAAGCATCTGGCCACTCGCCCGTTCCCATCCTCGAAAGGATGGATTCGCACAAACCGGTGATGTAGCCAGGCGGCGCGGGTCAGGGGAGGTGAGGATTCCGTTTCTTTGTACAGCCTGACCAGCTCGTCCATCTGGACTGCAACGTGATCGGGTGGGGTGTATTCCAGCTTCGAGCCGTCAGGCCGTGTGACGTGATTTGGCTGGGTCTTCCATTCCCCATGATGAAGCGTAGCTGGGAAGGTCATCCCTGTGGGTCCCGTTGCAGTGTAAGTAGCCTGCTGTCGAGTGAGCACCACATGAAGGTCCTTGATCAAGGAAACCGACACATCGCGACCATCGCGAGCCGCCTGAGTAAGGAGTTTCAGGGCGTCGTACTGTGACCGGATTATTTCCAGCACATCTTCGGAGACCTCGCCGTTGACACGCGCGGCTGCATCTGCGGTGAGACCTTCGGCGACGAGCGCCTCCGTGACTCCCCAGTCAACATCGTAGAGCCGTTCGATGATTCCCGTTTCAATTGCGTGCCGTCGCATCGAACGTTGTCGGGCTTTCTGAAAGGCGGCGTCGTTCGCGGACACCACTCTCCGCCAAGCACCTTGGAGGGCCTGAACAGACTCAAGCACCGAGGTGAGGTCACCGTTGAGATGCCGCAAGGGTTCCACGTCACACCAAGGAGAGTCAGGCATTTTCATATGGACAGGCTATCCCCCTTGAGGGCTGCGCGGCGCAGGCTCGTTCGGGAGGGGCACAGTTGGCCGCTTCGGGCAGAATCGCCCCCGATCCACCAGTTTCTGGACTACGCCGGATAGCGTCCTGAGTTCACGTCAGCAACCGGGTGCAATGGGGATCCCGAGGGTGACGGTGCAGGACATGCCTCAGAGCTCCTCAACGTAGCCGCTCACATTGGGCACCCCAGAGTGTGGTGGCGTGGTGGACCGCGTCCTACCCCGCGCCCCTCGCGGGGGCGTCGGTCCGTCGTGGGCCATCCTCGGGTGACCCGAGAGGGCCTGGGAGGTTTTCAACTCGCCATCTGCTTGCCGCCCGGCCAGCACGAGCGGCTAGTCCGTGACGTCCGTCTTCCTCCGCGTCAGCCGCTGAGGTTGTGTTGGTCGACCTTGATTTGGGACGCGAGGATGCGCCAAGCGGTGGTGGTGACGGCGAGGACGGGCCCGCCCGGGTTCTTGGAGTCGCGGACAACGATGGCGGGGGAGAAAACCGCGACTTCGACGCATGCTCCGCCTCCGTGACCACTATGGCTGCTCTTGCGCCACTGGGCCGTGCTTATGGTCAGCCTCCGAGATCGTGTCGGTCGGCCTTGATCTGGGTGGTGAAGGTGCGCCAGGCGGCGGCGGAGAAGGCGAGTCTGGGTCCCTCGGGGTCCTTGGAGTCCCGGACGCCGATCATGGGTGCGAGGTTGGACACCTCGACGCACGATCCCCCCTCGTGGCCGCTGTAAGTGCTCTTGCGCCACTCGACTGACGGCTTCCGTGAGTTCACAACGTCTCCATCATCTGCTTGATCTGGTTCCGCGATGCCTTACCGTGAGGCAGCGCGTGCCCCTGAAGCGAGCTGTACCGCTCAAGATACTCGCCGACCCGGGCGGGTTCTTCGATCAGCAGTCCAATACCGGCCGACTCCACATAGGCCGCGTTGGCGCCGTCCTCGAAGCCGAGAACGTAAAAGCTTCCCGTGAGTCCCACGTGGTAGCCGATTTCCTTTGGGATTACTGTCACCATGACGTTCTCGAGTTCGCTCAGTTCCAGGAGGTGCTGGAACTGAGCCTTCATGATGGCGGGGCTTCCGATGATTCGGTGCAGCGCGAACTCATCGACGGCGAACCATGCGCTTACCGGGTTCGGGCGGGTGAGGATCTCCTTTCGCTTCATCCGGTCCGCCACCAGCTCGTCGACGGATTTCCCCGCTGAGTAGGCGCCGATCATTGCGCGCGCGTAGTCTTCGGTCTGCAGGATCCCGTTGACCAGCGCAAGCTCGAAGTTGCGCACCGAGCGGGCCTCGTTCTCGCGCTTGACGTAGGCAGTGAAGCCGGGCGGCAGTGTCGAGATGTGGCGCGTTTCTACGATCCGTTTGCGAAGTCGGCCGAACAGGCCCTCGGTCGTGAAGTAGGTGTCGAGGGCCTCCGCGAATTCCTGGGAGGGCAGGTTCTTGCACAGCTCGACCTGGCCGAGGTAGGAGTCGGCGAAGCCCAGGACCTCGGCGAGTGCCTTCTTGGTGAGTTCGGCGTGCGTTCTCCGCCACTCCAGTTCCTCCGCGAAATTGGTGACGGCAGGTGCCTCGTAAGGTTCGGACTGAGCGGGCATGGCTGTCCTCCGGGGAGTTCGCACCTTGTTGAAAGGTGCGGTCGATCTTGGAAATGGGGCCGCAGCGGTGGTGGTTGGTTGATTTCATTGCGTGGCTTGGCATGTCAGGCTGAATACGAAATCGGAAGGCGGGATGAGTAGCGAAAGGTCGGGGATGGACACGCGAGGGCAGGACGAAACGGAACTGCGGCGGTTGCGGGCTGACTTCGGCGGGTAGCGGGTCTGGCGGGCGGTGAAGCGGGACGGCGGCTTGGGGGAGTGGGTCGCGAGCCTGCACGACCCTCGGGCCGGGGTCGAGCCGACGCTCATGTTCCCCACGGCGCCGCTGCTGCGGGACGCCTTGGTCAGGCAGGCCGAGACGGCTCGTTTCAGACGATGAGCTGGTGATGGGCGCCGCTCATCACCGTTGGGCGCGGCACGGCTGGTGGACATCCCCCCAGGTTCATCGGCCGTGTCGCCTCAGCCCTGGGAATAGGTGAGAGTCTGGCCCGACGCGGTCACCGTCATGTGGAGGTCGTCGTGGCATTCGATGGCCCGCTGGTCGACCGGTGACAGGCCCTGGCCGCGCAAGGGCATGAACGATGCCGTGCCGTTCATCCCGCCCGAGGCGACTCCCGCTGAAACGGTGAGGACCAGCAGTGCCCATCTGTGCCCCTCACCCGTGTAGGGGGTCACGATCAGCCCTTCGTCGATGCATTGCTCCACCCATGTGTAGGGGATGTTGCGGGCCGCCGCCGTGGAGAGCACTCGATCGAATGGTGCGTGGTCGACCGCTCCTTTCTCGCCGTCGCCGGTGAGGACGATCACGTTCGGATGCCCTGCCCTGCCCTGCGCAGGTTGGCGCGGGCGCGGTCGGCGATCGCGGGGTCGATCTCTACGGAGATCACCTCGGCGCCGAGGGCGTCCAGGCACGCCGCGTTCCAGCCCGTCCCTGTCCCGATTTCGAGTACCCGCATGCCCGGCGTCACCTTCAGCGCCGCGATCATGCTCGCCATGACCAGGGGGCTGGACGATGACGACCTCGGCCAGGTGTTCTTCTTGAGTTCGGTCGTTATCGAATCCTCGGATGTCACCAGTAGTTCCCACTTGGTGAGGTCATCGTGACGGGACACGCGTACCCATTCGCCGTCTTCGACGACCCAGACATCATCAGGGACGAACGTACGACGGTCGACCGGTGGCAGTTGAGGGAAGATGACTGGGCTCTCCGTCATGCGTTTCCGCTCCCGTTGCAGGTGGGGCACGTCTTTTCCTCGACTCCCTTTCCTTTGTGGCCGTCTGCCGAGAGCGGGATCTTGCCCGTCCCGCCGCAGGTTCCGCACGAATTGGTCTTTCCGTGCTTGCCTATCCGCGTGCACCCCTCCTTGATCGTTTGTGCTCTGGTGGTCGATGGCGTTCTGGGGACCACTGTGCCATCACCTCGAGATCTGGGGAAGTGTTTTTGTGGCTGGAGTTTAAAGCGATCTTGACAATGGAGAATATTGTCCTATTTGAGTTTCTGTGCCCAGTGCCGCCCTGCCCGAAGATGCCCAATACTGCCCGTCGAGAAGGGTGCCTAGGTGAGGTGGGATGGAATTCAAAGGCGCTTGATGGTTCTGGCAATGGTGTGGGGGAGGTGGGCATGCGTAGGCCCTCCGGAACGGGGCTGTGTTCCGGAGGGCCTGGTGGTGCGGGTTACAGACCTAGTTCCTTGGCGGCCAGGGCTGTGCCTTGGATGCGGGCGGCGATTTTCGCGAAGGCGGTCTCTCGGGAGGTGGAGGTGTCGTCGGCGTAGGGCGCGAAGCCGGAGTCGTCGCAGGTGCCGAGGCGGTCTGCGGGGAGGTGTCGGGCGGCGGTCAGGACCCGGTCGCGGACCTGCTCGGGCGTCTCTACGGCGGGGTCGATCGGGTCGATGACGCCGATGAAGACGCGGGCGTCGGCGGGCAGGTGCTCGGCGATGATGCTGAGGGCACGGTCGGGGTCGCTTTCACTGGCCATCTGGAGGTAGAAGGCCCCGGCCCTGAGTTGGAGCAGCTTCGGCAGCAGGTCGGCGTAGTCGACGTCGAGGCTGTGCGTGGAGTCCTGGTCGGCGCCGGGGGAGCTTTGGACGCCGACGCGGGCGCGTTCTTCGCTGGAGAAGCGTTCCAGCACCTGGTTGTTGAGCGTGATGAAGTTGTCCAGCAGACTCCCGGACGGGTCCAGCTTGAGCGACAGCCGCGCTTCGGTGAAGTCGAGTTGGACGACGTGCGCCCCGGCGTCCAGGCAGGCGCGGATGTCGGCTTCGGCCTCGCTGGCCAGGTCGTCCAGGAACGCCTTGACCGGATATCCGTCGATGCCTTCGGGCGGATACAACAGGCTCAGCATCGACGGTGCGATCACCGCCTGTTTGACGGGCACGCTCGCTTGGCTTTGCGCCGTCTTCAGGTAGTCCACGGCGCGATGGGTGTAGCGGAACGGCCCTTCGGTCAGCCGGGGCAGTTGCCGCTGGTGCCCGTCGGCGTACGGGATCACCGCGCCGTCTGGGGAGAGGCTCGACAGTCCCGCGATCGGGTAGGTGGCGAAATTCGGCTTGGCCTGCTCGCCGTCGGTCACCACCGGCGAGCCCGTCTCCTCCAGACGCTGGATGGTCTCGCGGACGGCACGCCCGGTGGCGGCGGACAGCTCCGAGGGCGGGGCGGCCAGCAGTTCGAGCGGGCGGGGGATGCTGCCGATTGGCTCAGTGGGTATAGGCATACGGCCAGCCTATGGACACTCACGGCATGTGAGTAGTGACTTTAAGTTACCAAATTCTCACCGCCGCCCCGAAGTGGCGGCCGAGCGCCTGCGATGGCATATGCCCGTATACGACTGATATTATACGGGTATGCCATTGAATGCGGTGGACAATCCGCTGGCCCTGCGGCTGCTCGGGCTCCTGGTGGAGCAGCCGAGGCACCAGTACGCGCTGGCGGTCGCGCTCAAGGAGCGCTATCCGTACGTGAACGCCAAGAGCGGCTCGGTCTACACGCTCGTACGGTCGTTGGAGGTCGCCGGGTGGGTGGCCCCGACAGAGGTCGAGCAGGTCGGCAACCGTCCGACGCGTACCGTCTACGCCCTGACCGAGCAGGGCTGGGACGTCTTCAGGGAGCGGGTGCGGCGGCAGATCCGCGAGGCCAAGGTCACCACTTCGGCGTTCGTGGACGCCCTGGCCTATCTCGGCGCGCTCGACCCCGCCGAGGCCCCGGACGTGCTGCGCGAGCGGCAGGCGTCCGTGGAGGAGCGGATCACGGAGTTGGAGCAGGCGGCCGGTCGCGGCCCGATGGAGATCACCATGATCGAGGTCGACTTCGTCCTGTACCAGCTGCGTTCGGAGGCGGAATGGCTCCGCGCGCTGATCACGCGCATCGACGACGGCGAACTGGCGTGGCCGGGGACGGAGCGGACATGAGCGGATTGACGTACGGCATCTACGCGGCCGGTCAGGTGGCCACCACCGTGGGCCCGCCGGACGATCCCAACGCCATCGACGACCTGGTCACCCGGTTGAGCGGTGGAAGGCCATTCGTCGTCCGCGAGTATCTGCATTTCCTCGGGACGCCTGCGGACCCGGAGAAGGTCCGGGTTTTGGAGCCCGAACGGCGGATGCGCGAGTTGACCATGCCCGACGAGTGGTACACGGCAGGAAATCGTCGGCTCGACTTGGTCCTGTGTTACCTGCCCGTCGAGCGCGACGTTGACGGCTGGCTGGACTTCATTGGGCAGGCGGTTCGGCGGTATGGGGCCGTCGCCCGGCTTCTGCAAATCACCCTGGAGCCGAATTTCAAGCTGCCCTGGATCGACGGCAGTTCGCCCGGCGTCCTCGATGCCCTCATCGCCGGGACGCGTCATGCCCGCCGCCTGCTCGACGCGGCCGGGCATCGTGACGTTCGGCTTGGGTTCTCCGTGGCCGAGCCGCCCGAGTTCCTCGGCGGTGACGAAGAGTTCTGGGCGCACCTGGAGGCGCTCTCACCTGCGGATTTCGCGGCCCATGTCGATTACATGGGGCTCGGGCTCTATCCGGACGCCTTCTCTCCCGTCCCGAAGTCCGCCGTGGCCGGGCTTACCGAGCATGCGCTGAGGCAACTGCGTGAGCAGAACATGCCTCGCGCGCACCTCGGCCCGGACGTGCCGATCCACGTCGCTGAGAACGGCACTCCCACGGGGACCGATCGCACAGCAGACGATCAGGCCGACCGGCTCGGCATCATGATCCGGACGGTGGCCGCCACCGCCGCGCGCCTCAACGTCACCCACCACGAACTGTTCGGTCTGCGGGACGCCGACTCCACTCGTCCCGAGCCGATGTCCCAGTTCGGGCTGACCAGCAGTGGCTATCAGCCCAAGCCCGCCTTTGACCTCTGTCGCAAGCTGATCGGCGAAGGTGGGCCGTCTATGCGGTGAGAAGGGTTTGGAGGTGCGTGAGGACGGAGTCCAAGGGGAGTTTGGTGGTTTCGGCGGTGGTGCGGGTCGTTACTTCGGCGGTGCCTTCGGCCAGGCCGCGACGGCCGATGGTGACGCGGAAGGGGATGCCGGTCAGTTCTACGTCGCGGAATTTGACGCCCGCTCGTTCGGCGCGGTCGTCGATTACCGTTTCGATGCCCTCTGAGCGCAGGGCCTGGTAGATGGTTTCGGCGGCTTCGGCCACGGCCGGGTCGTCTGATTGGGCGGGGACGACGGCCACCTGGAACGGGGCCACCGAGAGGGGCCAGACGATGCCTCGGTCGTCGTGGTGGGTCTCGACTATCGCGGCCATGGCGCGTTCTATGCCGATGCCGTAGCTGCCCATGATCACTGGGACGCGGCGGCCGTCCGGGGCCAGGACCTCGGCGCCGAGGGCGCGGGCGTAGCGGTCGCCGAGTTTGAAGATGTGGCCGACCTCTATGGCGCGGCGGATCTCCAGGCGTTCGCCGCAGCGGACGCAGCGCTGGCCCGCCGTGACCTCGCGCAGGTCGGCCCACAGGCCGACGTCGATGTCGCGGTCCACATCGACGCCGCGCAGGTGGACGTCGTCGGTGTTGGCGCCGGTGAACATGTCGCGGCGGCCGCGCAGCGCCTCGTCCGCGATCACCGGGAGCGACACGCCCACCGCGCCGAGGCTGCCAGGAAGAGCGCCCAGGGCGTCCTGGATCTCGGAAGGGTCGGCGGGACGGACGTCGGTGGCGCCCGTCGCGTCCCTCAGCTTCTGCTCGTTGAGGGGATGGTCGCCGCGGAGCAGGACGAGCGTGAGCGTGCCGTCCAGGATGTGGACGAGTGTCTTGATCTGTCGCTCGCCGGGGGCATCGTAGGCGACCAGATCGTCGATCGTGCGGACGCCGGGGGTGTCGAAGCGTTCGGGGGAGGGGAGGCCGGGGGCGTCGGACGTGGCGGGGAGGACGGACGTCGCGCGTTCGATGTTGGCCGCGTATCCGCAGCCGGGGCAGTGGACGACGAAGTCCTCCCCGACGTCGGACGGGCACATGAACTCGGTCGAGTCGGAGCCGCCCATCGCCCCGCTGGACGCCTCGCACGGCAGCGCCGCGATGCCGAGCCGCTCGAAGATGCGCGTGTAGGCGCCCTGGTAGGCGTTGAAGGAGGCGTCCAGGCCGGGAAGGTCGGCGTCGAAGCTGTAGGCGTCCTTCATGGTGAACTCGCGTGTCCGCATGAGGCCGCCCTTGGGGCGCGGCTCGTCCCGGAACTTCGTCTGGAACTGGTACCATTGCTGCGGCAGCTGCCGGTAGGAGTTCAGTTCCCGCGCGACCGTCACGAAGATCTCCTCGTGGGTCATGCCGAGGGCGTGGTCGGCGCCGCGCCGGTCCTGGAGGCGGAACATCTCCTGGCCCATCAGGTCCCAGCGGCCGGAGCGCTTCCACGGCTCGGCCGGGTGCAGGGCGGGCAGCAGCATCTCCTGCGCGCCGATCGCCTCCATCTCCTCCCGGACGATCGCGATGACCTTCGCCCGGACGCGGACGGCCAACGGCAACAGCGAGTAGTGCCCGGCGGTGAGCTGCCGGATGTAGCCCGCGCGCAGCAACAGCCGGTGGCTTGGGGCGTCCGCCTCCGCCGGGTCGTCGCGGAGCGTGGGGGCGAACATCTGGGACCAGCGCATCCCGCGAGGGTAGCGAAGCGACCGTGAGCGGGTGAAAGCGTTCGTCGCCCGTCGCGGCAGTCAGTACCCTATGGCCGTGAGTCGAGAAGGTGTGACGCCGCAGAGTGAGGATTTCTCCGCCTGGTACAACGAGCTGGTCGTGCAGGCGCAGCTCGTCGACCGAGGGCCGGTGCGCGGCACGATGGTCATCCGACCGTACGGCTACCGGGTGTGGGAGCTGCTCCAGGCCGACCTGGACCGGCGGATCAAGGAGGCGGGGCACGACAACGCCTCGTTCCCGCTGCTGATCCCCGAGTCCTACCTCAAGCGCGAGGCCGAGCACGTCGAGGGGTTCTCGCCGGAGCTGGCGGTCGTGACGCACGCGGGCGGCAAGGAGCTGGACGAGCCGCTGGTGGTGCGGCCGACGTCCGAGACGATCATTGGCGAGTACATGGCCAAATGGATCGACTCGCACCGCGACCTGCCGCTGCTGCTGAACCAGTGGGCGAACGTCGTCCGGTGGGAGATGCGGCCCCGGCTGTTCCTGCGCACGACCGAGTTCCTCTGGCAGGAGGGCCACACGGCCCACGCCGACGAGGACGACGCCATGCGCGAGACCATGTGGGCCCTGGACGCCTACGCGGGCGTCTCCCGGGAACTCGCCGCGATGCCGGTCGTGGCGGGCGAGAAGACGCCGGGCGAGCGGTTCGCGGGCGCCGTCCGCACCTACACGCTTGAGGGCATGATGCGGGACGGCCGGGCGCTCCAGGCCGCGACCTCGCACTACCTCGGCACCAACTTCGCCAAGGCGTTCGAGATCCAGTACCAGGACGAGGCGGGCAGGCTGACGCTCGCGCACACGACGTCCTGGGGCATGACCACCCGCATGATCGGCGCCGTGATCATGACGCACGGCGACGACAAGGGCCTGGTGCTGCCGCCGCGGCTCGCGCCGTACCAGGTCGTGGTCGTCCCGATCGGACGCAAGGAGCAGGGCGAGCAGGCCGCCGCCGAGGCCCGGCGGCTCGGCGCGGCGATCAAGTCGATGGGCATCCGGGTGCACGTGGACGACAACCGTCCGCAACTGTCGCCGGGGTTCAAGTTCAACGAGTGGGAGATGCGCGGCGTCCCGATCCGCGTCGAACTCGGCATGCGGGACATCGACGCCGGTGTGGCCACGCTTGTCCGGCGGCTCCCGACCGTCGAGGGGCAGGGCAAGGAGCAGATCCCGCTGGAGAAGCTTCCCGAGCTGCTGCCCGGGATCCTCGCCGACTTCCAGTCGTTCCTGCTCGCGCGGGCCGAGACGTTCCGCGAGGACAACACCGCCGTCGTGGACGCCTGGGACGCCTTCACCGCAGGTGTCGCCACCGGTTGGGTGCGCGCCTTCCACTGCGGCGAGCCGACGTGCGAGGACGACATCAAGTCCGAGACGGCGGCGACGCCCCGGGTCATCCCGTCCGAGGCGCCCGAGGAGACCGGCGTGTGCGTGAAGTGCGAGCGCCCGTCCGCCTACGGCAAGCGCGTCATCTTCGGCCGCGCCTACTGACAACTGACGCCAAGTGAGAGCCCCGGCCGCCGCCCGCGGCCGGGGCTCAGGCGTCCTTGTCGATGTCCGCGCGGTGCGCGGCCAGACGCGTCAGGTACGGCTGGACGAACCACGCCCACCCGCACAGCGCCAGCACGATCACGGCCACGACGACCGTCAGGGCCGCCGTGTCCTCCAGCGACTCGACGATCAGCGCCGTCGCCGAGGTGATCGAGACGGCCAGCGCGAACGCGCCGAGGATCCCGAACCGGTTCGCGCGGCGGATCAGCAGCGCCTTCTGCCCGAGCTGGAACAGGATCCGGTGCTGGAACACGGGCGCGATGAAGCAGATCGACGCGAACGCCGCCCCGAACAGCGCGATGTAGAACAGCGGACGGCCTCCGCCGTCCACCCTGTCGAAGTTCGCGGAGAACGGCACGGTCAGCAGAAACGCGAACAGCACCTGCACACCGGTGACCGCGACGCGGAAACCCTGGAGAAGCTCCATCAACTGCCGGTCGAGACGTTCGTGCCGCGTCTCGTTGCGCGGCTTGTCCGCGGGATCGCTGGTCATAGGTCTGCTTTACCCCACAAAAGGGTCATCAGTCAGTCGAGAGACGGCGGCTCCACGCGCATCGCCAGCATCGACACGTCGTCGCGGAGGTCGCCGTCGCAGTACTCCACCAGCGCCTGCTCCACGGCGGTGAGCATGCCCTGCGGGGTGTCGCCCGCGTGCGCGGCGAGGGCCTCCAGCAGGCGTTCCTGCCCGAACTCCTGCCGCATCATGTCGCACGCTTCGAGGACGCCGTCCGAATGCAGGATCAGGGTGTCGCCGACGGAGAGTTCGATGACGTCCAGCCCGGGTTCGAAATCGTCGAACAGGCCGAGCGGGACGCCGCCGCGCGACGCCGACCTGATCACCCCGTCCGCGCGGACCACGATCGCCGGGGGGTGGCCCGCCGTGCCGAGCGACACCACCACCCGCTCGGTCTCCAGCGTCAGCCCGGCCATGACGGCGGTGACGAAACGGTCCTCGTCGAGCAGTGCCTCGTTGACCATGCCGAGGACGTCGCCGGGGCCCGACTTCCACCGCGACGCGAGCCGCGCGCAGTGCCGGGCCGTCGCCGTGACGGCCGCCGCGTCCTCGCCCTTGCCGCACACGTCGCCGAGGATCAGGCCCCAGCCGTTCACGGTGCGGAACACGTCGTAGAAGTCGCCGCCGACCTCCGACCCGTGCGTCGCCGTCAGGTACTTCGCGGCCACGCTCACCCCGGGAATGGACGGCAGCGACTTCGGCAGCAGCCCCGCCTGCAACGTCTCGGCGACCTCGGCGCGGCGCCGGTACAGCCGGGACGCCCTGATCACCAGGGCCAGATAGCGGCCGAGGCGCTGGACGAGACCGAGGTCCATCAGGTCGAACGGGCCGTACTCGCCGCTCGCCGCCAGCGTGATCGTGCCGATGGCGCGGTCGCCGTCCTCGATCGGGACGCTCAGCACCGACGTCACGCCGATCTTGGTGCAGACCGGCTGGCCGTCCCGGCAGACGCCGAGGACGTCGAGATCCTCCACATGGGGCCGCAGCGTGCTCTGCCGGGTGACGAACACCGTGAGGGGCAGCGTCCCGTCGACCGGGTCGACCTCCTCCAGCGTCCGGGCGGCCTCCACGGAGAACTCGTCGTCCGGGCCCATCACGACCTGCCTGCGCAGCAGCGGACCCGTGCGGGACGCCGCGCGCGGGGACGTTCCAGCCGCGTGCGCGCCGCCGGGGGAGGACGGGCCGGGGCCGCCGTTGCCCGGGGCCGTCAGGTCGATGAACGCCCAGTCGGCCAGCTCGGCGGCCAGCAGCCGGGCGCAGCGCCGGATCGCCACCGTCTCGTTGAAGACGGGCTCGTCCAGCAGCAGCTCGCTGGCGGTCGCGAGGACGTCCATCCGGTGCACGATCGTCGCGACGGCCTCGTCGTCGGGCGCGGCGCCTCGCTCGGCCCGCGCGTGGGCGGAGCCCGTCGAGACCTGCCTGCCCTTCGGCGGCTTCGCGGCGGACACGTCGCCGATGGGCGTGGTCGTCGGACCGGCGGCCACCACCACCATCGGGTCGGGTTCGCCGCGGATCCACACCCGGGCCAGCGTCACCACGGCGTCCACCGGACGCTCCCGCCCCAGGAACCTGACCTGGACGCTGCGTCGGCGACCCGTCCGGATCACCGCGGCCAACTGCGACCGCACCGCCGCGCGGGTCGCCATGTCGCAGAACGCCGTGAACTGCTTGCCCGACACGTAGCCGGAGGACGTGCCGAGGAGGGCCGCCGCCTGCCGGTTGAGCCGCCGGACGCCCGTGTGCCGGTCGAGCAGGAACAGCGGAACCGGGGCGTCCTGGAAGGCCGTGCGCAGCACCCGCCGCTCGGTCTCCGCCGCCGCCGACCAGCCCTGCTCACCGGGCGGCTCGGCGCCCATCGTCCGCAGCACGGTCAGCGCCAGCTCCAGCTCGACCAGCGCGGCGTCCAGCGTGGCGCGCAGGTCGGGCTCGGGCACGCCCGCGGCCTGGCGCAGTTCGCCGATGCGTCCTTCGAGGTCCGTGATCTCACGCATCAGGGACTCGGGTTCGAGCTGGTCGGGCTGATCGTGCATCTGGTCTCCCTCTCCTCCGCGTCACACGGCGGAACCAGGCCGGTGCCCGCCCCGGCGGGACCGGACCACGATCGCCTGGGCCGCTCCGCGCGACCCCGGCAGTGCGCAGCTTATGCGCCGCAGCTGTGTGCTCCTAGTTCATGACCTAAGGAAGGCCCTGATGACCGACGATACGCTGGGCGAGGGCGGTGAGCTTCACGTGACGTGTCTGCGAGATGCGGCGCATCTCGGCGAAAGCCTCGTCGGCGTCGCAGCCGAGCGCGTGCATGAGGATGCCCTTCGCCTGGTCGACGACGGCCCGCGCCTCCACCGCCTGCTGCAACTGGACGGCCGTGCGGTGCGCGTCGTCGTACTGCCGGGTGTTGGTCACCGCCGCGCTGCCCTGGGCGATCAGCAGCGACGCCAGCGCGTTCCGCCCATGGCCGAGCGCCCTCGGTGTCACCCCGTACAGGGTGAGCGTGACCAGCACCGGCGGGTTCAGATGCGGCGTCGTGGTGAAACAGCGCACCCCCCGGCGCAGCATGTCGGACATCGCCTCCGGCCAGCGCGTCTCGCCGAGGATGTCGTCCGACGTCAGCGCCCGGCGGTCGAGCACCACGTCGAAGATCGGGCCGTGCCCGCGCGACAGCTGCCGGTCGGTCACCTCGGCGAGATCGGGATGGCTGGCGGCGGCCGCCAGCGGCTCGGGCCGGATGTCCTCCGGCAGCGGCGGCGGCGTCTCCGGCCCTGTGCTCTGCAACGGGACGCGCGGGACCTCCTGCGACGGATCGGGCGGCAACCCCAGCGCCGCACCGGAATCGGCGCCCGACGTCTTCGGCAACTCCCAGCGCACGCTCGCCGCGCCCGCGCAGCCGGGGATCCCGCGCGAGGCGAGCTCCGTCACCCGGTGCAGGGTTCCGATGTCGGACGACTCGCCCACCATGCCCAGCCGGGCGATCTCCAACGCGAGCTGATCCGTCAGGACCGTTTCGGTGGCCGTCACCCCTCCGACGATATCCTGCGGCACCGCGTCCCAGGGTCGCGGGCTCATGTGTGTTCCCCCTGGTCTTGGCCTAGTTGTTCGGTGGCGCCTTGCTGATCTCCGTCAGCGGGCCCGGCTGCCCGTCGGCGGTCGCCAGATCACCGATGCAGACGATGCCGAGGGGGCGCTGCTCGTCGTCCACGACGGGCAGCCGCCGGACCGCCTGCTCCGACATCAGCCGCGCCGCCTTCCCGGTGTCGTCGTCGGGACGGACGGTCGTCAGCTCCGCCGTGCACACGTCGCCGAGGGGGGTGAGCGCGGTGTCGCGGCTCTCCGCCACGGCCCGCACGACGATGTCGCGGTCGGTGACGACGCCGCAGAGCCGTCCCGCGTAGGTGACCAGCACGTCCCCGATGCCGCGGTCCCGCATGACCCGGGCGGCCTCGTACAGCGTCGCGTCCAACGGCAGGGTCTGCGGATCCGGCGTCATCACGTGTTTGACTTGCATTTCTCTCCTCCTTCGGCCCCGGGGGGGCCTCCATCGTCGAGAAACGCGGGCGATCGCTGGCATCGCTTCGGCTCGCTGCGCGATCAGGTTTCTCGCGAGCTCGAAACCTGCCTTCGGACGCGATCGCGCGTGTCGAGGTTGTTGTGTGGTCACGACGATGGCTGGGGGTGGCGCTGACCGTGTGAGTCTCGCTCTCGGTACCCGTTGAACGACCCCTCATGCCACCGGGCGCGATTCCTCACGCCCTGGGACGGGACGATCCCGCAACCACGGGGTAGTTGCGGGATCGGGTGTTGTCCGCCTTGGCGGGATTCTTCGCGTTACGCGGCCAGGACCAGGCCGGACAGGGACTCGCGGAGCTGCTTGCGGCCACGGTGCAGGCGCGACATGACCGTGCCGATGGGAGTGCCCATCATCTGGGCGATCTCCTTGTACGGGTAGCCCTCGACGTCGGCGAGGTACACGGCGTCCCTGAAGTCCTTCGGCAGGGCGCGCAGGGCGTCGATGACCTCGGAGTCGGGGATGCGGTCGAGCGCCTCCGACTCGGCCGAGCGGAAGCCGGAAGAGCTGGCCTCGGCCTGCGCGATCTGCCACTCCTCCAGCTCCTCGGAACCGGCGCGCTGGGGCTCACGCTGCTTCTTGCGGTAGGTGTTGATGAAGTTGTTGGTGAGGATGCGGTGCAGCCACGCCTTGAGGTTCGTGCCTTCCTGGAACTGGTGGAAGTTCATGTAGGCCTTGGCCAGGGTCTCCTGGACGAGGTCCTCGGCGTCGGCGCTGTTGCGGGTCATGCGGACGGCACTGGCGTACAGCGGGTCGGCGAGCGGCAGGACGTCGCGCTCGTAACGTCGCGTGTTCTCTATGGTCGCGGCGCCCTTCGTGCCGTGGCCGGTGTCGCGGCGCGCGTGCGTGCTGACAGTGGTCATCGTCGCTCCCCGTAGGTAGTGGCCCTCGGGAGGGCCGGTTGCTGGCGCGTGTTCGGGGGCACGCGCGGACCGGGCGGTCGAACCGCCCACCGTCAGGTGATACGTGCCACCGTTCCCGGCGGGTTCGCTCGCGGCCTCGTTCGATGGGTGGGCTGAGGCTCGTGCGTGGGATCGGCGGTGCCAGGGCGACCCCGTCTTCCGGGACGTCGCGGGCCGTGCTCGATCAGGGAGTTTCCACCCGCCGGTGGTCTTCCTGCTGTGTAAGACGCACGGGAGGGCGTGGATGGTTGCTCGTGGCCGCGTGTCGTTCATCACATGCTGCTGCGCGCTCTCTGATCTTGCGGTATAGGGCTCTGGTCGCTCTGATCTCGCGGTGTCCGGGCGGGCGGCGCTCCTGGGGGGCGCCTGGGAGCGCCCCCGGGAGCCCGGTGCGGGCCGGGCTCCCGGGGACTTCGGGGCGTCAGTCGAGCAGGTACCGGAGCGCCCTGGCCATCAGGGCCCGCCGGTCCGCGGCCTGCTCAAGGCCGAAGCCGAGCAGGACGGTGTCCCTGGTCGCGACCGACGAGACCGAGTCGATCAGCGCCTGGGAGCGGACGTACTCGGCGCCGTTTCCAGGGCTTCCCGCAGGGGCGCCCTGGACGGCCCAGGGCCCGAGGCTCGTCTCGAACCCTTCGGCGTCGGACGGGCCACCGGACGTGGTGAACCGGGTGTCGTCGACGAAGAGTCCGGTGCCACCGCTGCCGGGGTCGCTGACGTAGGAGATGGACACCTCCACCTTCTTGCCCGCGTAGGCGGACAGGTCGAACGCGACGGGCACCCAGCCGTTGGAGTCGCCGGTGATGGCGTTCCACTGGCCGGACGTGCCGGTGTTGCCGCACGGGTTGCCCCCGGTCAGGTAGTGACCGAGGAATGGGTGCATGTTCAGGAGGTAACCCTGTTCGCACTGTTGCGGGACGGTGGTGCTCGACCTGCCGTTCTTCTCGGGCAGCGTCGTCCAGTCCTCGGCGCCGGAGGTGTGCGCCTCGACGATGACGTTGTCGAAGCCCGCCTCGGTGCTGTAGGAGAGTTGGGCCTGGAGCGCCGGTGCCTGCGCGGCCGTGACCGTGGACAGGTCGATCGTCCTGGTCAGGCGACGGTAGGCGCCGTCCTGGTGCGGCCCCGCGACGTACCACTGGCCCTCGACGGGTTCGGTGGGCGCCGCCGCGCCGGTGTAGTCGCCCGTCTTCCAGCTCTTGAACTGCGGGAAGTCGGCCGTGGGCAGGACGGTCGAGGTGACCTGGAATCCGCCCGCCTCGTTCACCGGGTTGGATTCGGTGCCGGGAAGCTTCGACGTGATGCCCTTGTACGGGGTGTCCGTGCCGGTGAATCCGGTCGGTACGCCGACGCGCTGCCGGTCGTAGGCGCCCAGGTAGTACTGGAAGAAGTCGTCCGACAGCAGTTCGCAGTCGTCCCGGAAGTTGCTGGACACCACGCACGGACGTTCGGGGTGACCCTTCAGCCCGTAGTAGATGCCGCCGCCGTTGGAGCGGCTGAGCGGACCGAAGTATCCGGCCGTCTCACCGGTGTGGAGGAGTTTCCCGCCCTCGTTCAGGTAGGAGCGCAGGGACAGGACGAGGTCCTTCTCCCGGTCCGCCACCTGCGAGTCGGGCTGGTCGCCGAGGTAGGTCTTCACTGGTTCGTCGGCGGCGTCCTGGGTCAGGCGGTTGTCGCCCAGGTACCAGACGACGGCGTCGAAGTGCTTCAGCACGCCGAGGTCATGCGGGACGCCGTCGCGGTCGATGTCCCAGACGAGCGGCTTGTACCGGGCGGATCTGACGAGGTCGGCGTACTGGTCGGCGTAGCGGGGCTTGGCCGTTCCCGGCGGATAGGTGGGGTTGACGCCCTTGTAGTCCTCGTCGGCGATGACCAGGACGTCCGCGTGGTGTTGGTCACGGACGGTGTAGGTGAAGTGCTTGCTTTCTACGGTCGTCCGGCCCTTTCTGCCGGTGAACCACACCTCGACCTTGTCGCCGGGCCGTTGCCGCCTGATCTCGCCCCGGTACTCGGCGTAGTAGACCTTGTTCTCGTCCCCGAACCGCTCGCCGCCGCGCCATTCGCGCACGGCCGTGTTGTGCGCGCGACCGTTGTTGATGCGGTAGTTGAGCTTCTTGTGTCCGAGGGACCTGCGGATGACGGACGCGACCTTCTGCGAGTAGCCGAACGACGTGGTGAAGGCGTCGGGCTCGAAATCGGGCGCGGTGCGTCCGACGGGCGAGACGGGATGGTCCGGGTCCTGCGCCGACTGGCCGATGGAGAGAGCGAGCGGCAGGTTCTTCACGAACTCCTTCTGGATGAGCGTCTCGTCGTCCGGGAACTCGAAGACGCTGCCGCAGTCGCCGGGCTCCCACTCGTCGTCGGGATCGGACCGGGCGGCCGTGGTGCACGTCGCCATCTCCGGCGTGACGGACAGGGAACCGTAGCGGTTGTCGGCCTGCCCGTCGGTGTCGCCGTTGGTGGTGTACAGCTGGGCGCCCAGTTCGGGCGTGTAGCCGGGGACGGCCGAATTGTCGAGGTCGCCGAGCAGCGCGTCGTGGATCGCGTCGTCCGGGCTGCGGGTGAGGGCCTGCCAGCCGACGCCGTGCAGAAGCAGTTCGGCTGCCGAGTGGTAGTTGACGATGTACTTCGGGCGGACGTGCTCATAGAGCGTCGTCTGCGTGCGCGTCTCGGGCTCGGACGCGGGGCTCTTGCCACGGTACGTCTCACTGCCCGGCAGGTTGGACGACCCCTCGTTGTCGTAGCCCCACTTGTAGGGGAAGTTGCGGTTGAGGTCGACGCCGTCCCCGGCGGTTATCTTGCCGTCGCCGTTGTTGTCGCGGGCGTTCTTGCGCCAGAGCCTGAAACCGTCCTGGAACGTCAGGTCGTAGCCGTCGACGTTGACGACCGGGACGAACCACAGCTCGGTCGTGTCGATGATCTTGGTGATCGCGGCGTTCTTGCCGTATCCGTCGACGTAGTAGTGCAGCAGGCGCCGGACCATCTCCGGTGTGATCCACTCGCGGGCGTGCTGCGCCGCCTGGTAGACGACGACGGGCCGGTCGCCGTTGTTGGGCTTGGCCGGGTCCTTGGTGACGCGGACGGCGGTGATCGGCTTGTCCTGGACCGTCGTCCCGATGGTGGTGGCGGCCGCGATGGACGGGTGCTCGGACGCGACGCTCAGCAGCTCCTCGCGAATGCCGCCCGTACCGCTGTAGGAACGGAACACCTTGGGCGCGGCGGCCTTCGCGCGCTGGCGGGCGTCCTTGCCGTCGACCTTCTTGACCGTCAGATCGAGGCCCTGACGGTTGAGCGCGGCGGCCTGGACGGAACTCATCACGGCCTCGACGTGGACGCTGCCCTTCTCCTTGCTCTGGGAGATCCGGACGTCCTCGCGGTCGAGGCCGGAGGCGTTGAGCAGCTTCACCTCGGCGGGGTTGAGGTCGGCCGCGTAGACGTCCACGGCCGCGCCCGTGGAGGCGGGCTTGGGGGCGGCGTCGGCGGGGACGGCCGCCAGCGTTCCGATCAGGAGCGCGGCGGCGGCGATGGCGGGGGTGAGTCTTCGATGCCGGAACAGTGTGCGCTGTCTGCGCGGCATTGCGCCTCCCTGGCAGGGGGATCACGACGGGGGTCGCGTGATCTTCTGCCGAGGAGAGAAGGGTGTCAATGGGCTCTTAGGGCGTTATGCCGCATTCGGTCACAGCCAGGGTCGGCCACGGGCGTCAGGGCCCGGTTCAGGCGTCCCGTCCGGGCGCGTGTCCCGCCAGAACGGCACGGACGAGGCCCGCCGCGAACTCCTCCGGCGCGCCCGGCAATTGGGCCCCCGACGCCACCGCCTCCGGGCCCGCGAGCCGCGTCAGGAACGCGTGCTGCTGGCACCCTCCGAGCAGGGCGGCCGCGACGAACGGCAGCGGGGCGCCCGCGGCCAGCCGTCCGGCCCGCCGCTCCGCGTCCAGGTAGCCGATCAGGGCGCCGTTGCCCACCACGGGACCGGTCGCCGAACCACCCGAAGGCCCGGCGGGCGGACCGCCCGGACCGCCCGGAGCGCCCGACGGAGGCGCCGCCCCCGGCTGGCCACTCCTGGCCCTTGTGCCCATCTTGGCGGTCGCGTCTTTCTGTGCTTGTTCCTGCGCTCTGGTGGGGCCGTTGTCGCGCAGCCACGCGATCAACTCGGGGTCGGCCAGGACGGGCCCGGTCATCGGCAGCAGCTCGCCGTAGAAGCGGACCATGTCCGCCGCGTACCGGACGAGGTTCTCCTCCACCGTGCCCTGCCCGACCGATTCGAGGAGCGTCGTCATGGCGGCGCGGGCCGTCCCCGTCACCTCGCCCAAAGCGGCCGCGAACAGGGCGGTCTTGCTGGTGAAGTGGTTGTAGAGGCTGCCCTCGGAGACGCCCGCGCGGCGCGCGATCTCCTTGGTCGTCGCGGCCACGATCCCGCGTGAGCGGATCACCTCCACCGCCGCCGCGAGGATCCGCTCCCGCATCGGGCCACGTGCCGCCGACCCCGCCGATCCCGCCGCCGATCCCGCTGCCACCGCACCTCCCGCGCGCCCCCGGCGCCGTGTTCCCGCTCCGCCAGCCTCGGACGGTAACACGGGTCCCGGCCTCGGCGAGCGGCGGTGAGTGAGCGCTCACTCGAACGAGTTCCCCGGAGTGCCAGCGCGACACGCTCACGAGTTGTAACGTCTCCTTTACTAGTAGTTGCCATGGGCGTCGTTCAGCCTTCGCTCTGGAAGTCAGCCTTCGCTCCGGAAGGGGACCGGGTGGTCATCGCCGACCTGCTGGGTGTCACACGGATGACCGCCATCACCCTCAACGACAGCGGCCGGATCAACCACTGGGACGAGACCGCCGCCAGACTGTTCGGCATCGGACGCCTCCAGGCCGTGGGCCGCCCGCCCGGCGCGCTGCTGCGGCTGCCGCCCGAGCACCGAGGCGTCTTCGAGCCCGCGGTCTTCGGCCACGTCTGGTGCGGCGCCTGCACCGTCCCGCGCGTCGACACCGGCGCGCTCGCCGAGATCGGCTGGTGGGTCTACCCGATCGAGACGGGCCCCGGCGGCCACGGCATCCGCGTCCTCGCCCTCGCCACCGACCTGCGCAGGCTCCGCGAGGACGGCCCGTGCGTCACCACCGGCGACCGGCTCGCCGAGCAGCCCGACGACAGCGCCCGGCGCGCGGCCGGGGTACGGCTGCTGCGGGTCGAGCCCGCGCTGGCGACGCCGTCCGCCGACTTCGGCTCGACGCCGACCACCGAGCCGTTCGCCGTCCGGCTCGCCGGGCTGCTGCCCGACGTCGGGCCGGACGCCGCCGAGTCGATCGCCTCGCGGGTGCTCGGCCTCGGGCGTCCCGCGATCTCGCTGGGGCTGACCTTCCGGCTGCCGGTCGTCCCGTACACGGGGGGCGCGACGTCTGTCCCGCGCCCGCGTCCCGCGACGTCCCGCACCCTTGCTCCGCCCGGCACGCCTGCCCCGCCCGGCTCCCTTGCCCCGCCCGGCTCCCTGGCTCCGCCTGGCTCTCTTGCCCCGCCTGGCACGCTCGGCCCGCCAGGCACGCCGCCGTCCACCACGCCGCCCGTCGCAGAACCGCCCGTCGCAGAACCGCCCGTCGTAGAACCGTCCACCACGGCACCGCCCACCGTGGAACCGCCCGTCACGGCACCGCCCGCTCTCGAACCGCCCGTTGTGGAACCGCTCCGCCCAGTTCGCCCGCCCCGTGGTTCACGCCCGGATGCGCCGCATCCGCCCCCCGTCCCGAGTCCGTGTCCTGAAGAGGGATTGGAGACGATGGCCGTGAGGGAACCCCTGACCTACCTCGGCGAAGCCGGACATCAGATCGGCAGCTCGCTCGACCACCTACAGGCCGCCCGCGCGCTCGCCGAGGTCCTCGTGCCCCGGCTCGCCGACTTCGCCGCCGTCGAGCTGCTCGAACGCATCGTCACCGACTCGGGGCCGCTCGTCTCCGAGATCGACGAGACCACGCGGATGCGCCGCGTCGCGGTCGTCCACAACGACGAGCCCACCCGCTGGGACGACGTCGCCCCCGAGGGCGAGGCGCTGTGCCTGCCGCCCTGGACGCCGTTCGTGACCGCCATGCGGACGGGCCGTCGCGTTCACGTCCCGCGCGTCGGGCCGGAGCTGGCCGCCGAGTTCTCCGGCTTCTTCGGCCGCGACCTGCGGCCGCTGTTCACCGGCCGGGCGCTGCTGATCGTCCCGCTGATCGCGCGGGGCCGGGTCGTCGGCACGTTCAAGATCCTCCGCAAGCCCGACCGGCCCGGGTTCGACGAGCTCGACCTCGCCATGGTGGACGAGCTGGCCCGCCGCACCGCCCTGTGCGTCGACAACGGGCGCCTGTACCGGCGCGAGGTCCAGGTCGCCGAGCAGCTCCAGCGCAGCATGCTGCCCGACGACCCGCCCGACGTCGCCGGGGCCCGCGTCCGGTACCGCTACCGGCCCGCCGAGCAGGCCGTCAACGTCGGCGGCGACTGGTTCGACGCCATCCCGCTGCCCGGCTGTCGGCTCGGCATCGTCGTCGGCGACGTGATGGGCCACGGCCTCACCTCCGCCGCGATCATGGGTCAACTGCGCACCGCCGTCCGCACCCTCGCCGCCGAGGACATGCGGCCCGCGCGGCTGCTGCGCCAGCTCGACGGCCTCGCCCGCCGCCTCGGCGAGGACTACCTCGCCACCTGCCTGTACGCCGTGTACGACCCGGTGGAACGGCGGTGCACGCTCGCGAACGCCGGGCACGTTCCCCCCGTCCTGGTTCCGGCGCTCGGCGACAGCCGCGTCCTTCAGCTCCCGTCCGGCGTGCCGATCGGCGTGGGCGGCGAGCCGTTCGAGTCGATGGAGGTCGAGGTCGAGGACGGGGCGCAGCTCGTCCTGTGCACCGACGGCCTCCTGGAACGCCGCGACCGCGACGTCGAGCAGGGCCTGGACGAGATGCGCGGCCGCCTCGTCGACGTGACGCCCGACCTCGACCACACCTGCGACTCCCTGCTCGACGGGCTCGCCGCCGCCACGCCCGCCGACGACATCGCCATCGTGGCCGTCGGGTTCGACGGCATCCCGAAGGAGTCCGTCGCCGTGTGGGAGCTGGAACCCGAGCCGAGCACCGTCCCCTGGGTCCGTGCTCAGGTCGCCGACAAGCTCGCCGAATGGGACGTCGGAGCGCTCACCGACACGGTCCAGTTGCTGGTCAGCGAGCTGGTCACCAACGCCCTCGTCCATGGCGCGGGCTCCATCAAGCTTCGCCTGATCAAGGGCCTGAGCCTGGTCTGCGAGGTCTATGACGACGGCGCCGACCTGCCCAGGCTCCGCCACGCCGACGCCACCGACGAGTCGGGCCGCGGGCTCCAGCTGGTCAGCCACCTGTCCGGCCGCTGGGGGACGCACCGCGCCGAGCCGGGAAAGGTCGTCTGGTTCGAACACGATTTCCCGAAACCGCCGCGATCGTACTGACCAGCTAGGACACGGGTGGCATAACGGATTTGCACGGTAATGTCCCATTCGCGCCAGTTAGTTTCCGCCTTTCTCGTCCGGTCTGATCGATATCGTTGACGCCGCATCGAGGCCCTCCGGGGGGAACAGTTGGGTGAGGATCTGACGCTGCCGGTTCCGGAGACGCTGCACGGCACCTACGCCGTGGCGCTCCCCGAACCGATCGCCGACCCCGCCGACCTGGCCCGGGGCGAGGTCGCCCGGCGCACCGCGCCGCCGCTGCGCGGCCGGGTCCTCGGCATGCTCGACAGCCCCATGCTCAGCCTCGACCAGCGTCCCGCGTCCCATTTTCCTCCGCTGCCCCGCGATCTGCTCGCCGCGTTCGGCGCCGCGCCGTCCGACCTCGCGGCCATCGACACGGCCACCCACCTCCTCGCCGTCCGCGCCGCGTACCGTCCCGGCCACCCGCCCGCCCACGAGTGGGGCGCGCGGGCGGTCGCGGGCGCCGTCGGGGCCGCGCTGGGCGCACCCGTGATCGACGTGTTCACCCCGCAGGTCCTCAGCCCGGGCCACGTCGCCCGCTCGCTGCCCGGCTTGGACGGCATCGTCCGGCTCACCGACTGGATGCTGTTGCCGCACACTCCCGGCCCGCACGGCTTCTTCTTCAGCACCAAGGGGCTCGCCAGGTATGGGCTCCCCGAACTCCAGACCGAGAACGTTCCGTCTGGTCTTGTGGAGCCGTGGGGGCGCTTACTCAACGGCGTCGCGTTCCGCGTCCTCGAACTGTGGCTGGACGAACTGCGCGTCGACCAGCCCGTCGCCATCGACCTCCCCGAGACCATCTCCGTCGGCCTCCAGGACATCGCCGCCGCCCAGGGCACCGGCGACCCGTCCCGCCGCGAGGTCGCCGTCCGGCTCAGCCTCGACCGCGCCCCGGAACCCGCCCTCACCGTCGGGCCCGCCCGCGACGGTCCGGAAACCCTGCAAGCCTTGTGCACAGCCCTGTTCGGCTCACCCGAAAGCCGTCCATGACCTTGCCCATGATCTTGATCTGAGCGCAGGATCGACACCGTGAGATTCGGCCCGCGAGACCGTCCAAGCCCCGAACCCGACGACCCCGGCCACCCGGAGGACATCACCGCAGCGCCCCGCCCCGGCCCCTACCCGGAGGACGTCCACGTGGCGGGCACCGCCCCCGAGGACGAGCAGCCCACCGCCGACTGGGAACCCGTCCAACCACCGGACGAGACGGCACGTGACCAGGCCCCCTGGGCACCCCACGTCCCAAGCCCTCCCGAACCGGAAGCGTCCCCGGAAGCCCCACCCTCCTGGGGCCAACACGAACCGGCGCCTGTGGGCCGCCCGACCGGCCGCCACGAACGAATCGCCGACGACCCGTCAACAACAACCCCAGACCCACCACCGCCCCTGGACCCCTGGCGTGCCAGAGCCCAGGCGGACGCCTTCGTCGCCGAATACATGGGCAGCACGACTTGGCGGGCAACACTGGCCGTGCTGGAAGGGGCCTTCCCAGGCCTCGGCCTCGCGGCGACGCTCTCCACCCGGAGCGACGAGCTGTGGCGAATGATGGGCGCGGTCGACCGAAAGGCGGCGGCCAAACTCGGCGTCCCCGTGTGGCTGGACGACGCCGGAATGGTCTTCGACCTCAGCGCCCACGTGGGCGTACGCGCCGTCCGAGTACCGATCGCGGGACGGGCGGCGCCCCACGCGTCCAGGCCCTACGCCGGTGCGTTCGTCATCGACATGCTCGACCCGCTCCGCTACCACCGTGCCGTCGGCGGCCCCCGAGCGCCACGCGACCTGCCCGAAGTGCCCGTGCCGGACGCCGCCGAAGACGACGACAGCGGCGTCGTGATCGTCGCGAACCTCCGCTCAGCAGGGGTCCGCGTCCTGGACTCAGCAACCCTCTGGCGCTACGCGGGCCAGGTCATCACGGACACACTGCACGAAACAACTCGTCCGGAGACCCGGACCAGGACACGGCAAGCCCTATGGGCCATCAGACGCGTGGTCTTCGTCGACCCCGACGTCGGGCTCGGCCTGTGCCTCCAGGTCGACGCGACACGCGTACCCCGCTGCCTGCTGGCGTTCCGCGTGGACCGGACGGAGGGCGCGCCCCGCTTCGTCCGGCCCTGATCACTCGTCGGGCCGCAGCCAGGACAGGTCGCACTGCCGGTCGGCGGGCAGGCCGTGGACGAGTTCCACGATCCGCCTGGGCGCCTCTGGCGGTGCGCCGTCCGGCAGCACACCGCAGACGAGCGCGCCCTGCGTCACGGCCACGGCGAACGGACCGAACTGCGCGACCCCACCCCCGCGCAACGCCGCCAGCTCGACGAACAACGCGCCGAGCGCGGACGGGTCACCGGGGTCGTACATCTCCCGGGCATGGGCGAACAGATCCTCGGCGAGCACCTCGGCCCGCCGTCCGGACAGGTGGTAGACCGTCCCCCCGACGTCGGACCGCTGGTCACGAACCCGGACGCGCAGCCCGTACTCACCGGCGCACCGCTCGTAGACATCGGTGAGCAACGCCTCGGCCTCCCCCTCCTCGCTGAGCAGGACACCGGTGACGACGCCCTCCTCGCGGTCGAGGCGGTCGAGCATCTCGCGGTTCAGTTCCAGGACGTCCCGCTCCACGGCGTCCAACGACCGGGCCAACGCGTGCTGCGCCTCCCGATCGAGGTCGGCGCCCGCGAGCTCCTCGGAGATGTCACCGAACTGCTTCTCCAACCGCTCGACCCGCCCGGTCACGGAGTCGAGCCGCTCCAGCACCTCGCTGGGCGGCGCTTCTTGCTGCGGCGGCGGAATGGGGATACCGGCGGGCTCGGTCGCCTCGTCCACCACCGCCGCGAGCGCCTCATGTCGCCGCGCCAACTCGGCCACCTGCCCGCGCAGTTCGCGCAGTTCCGCCTGCGCGCGGGGGAGCCGCTTGTCGGACGCCAGGTACAGTTCACGCCCGCCGATCGCGAGACAGAGCAGGACCAGGATCACGGTGGTCATGGTCACGACGATAACCATCCAAGGCCCACTTGGCCGAAGACGCGGCGGATCTCATCCGAATGCCAAGCCAATACCGCCCACAAAAGCCCACCCCGTCCCACTTTCCCCACCCAACCCAAGCCCCCCAACGCCCCGCCCCACATATCCGGCGCCCGCTCTACACAAGGCGTCCACAGCCTGACACCCACCGCAACAAGCGACCTCCTCCGCGCACCCACCAACACAAGCGCCGCACCCCCACAACACCACCCGCAAGCCGCGAAGCCAGGCCCCCACAGAACGCTCACCGACAGAGCCCTCAACATCCCACACGCCCCCAGCCGCGCCACCCGCCAAGCACGACGCCCCACGCCCCGCCCGCAGGCTGCGAAGGCGTCCACGAGGTGGTCGCTGATGTCGCCCGTGACATTTTGCGGGTACCCGGTTGTGTTCACGCGCTGGGTGCGAGGCCCCCCATGCCCCCACCGGCGGGTTGTGGGGGCGTCTCCGGAGTGGCCGTCGGTTTGGCCTGCGACGATCTGCCCGTGCCCGGGCGCGTCCAGTGTGGGACGGGCCCACGATGGGGCTTGCGGGGTGGGTTAGCCGAACAGGCCGCCCAGGAGGCCGCCGAGGATTTCGGCGGCGCCGCCTGCGATCTCTCCGGCGATGTCACCGGCGACTCCGCCTGCGACGTCGGCTGCCACGTTTCCGACGACCTGGCCGGCGGCCTGGCCCGCGTATCCGACTATTGCGTTGCCGAAGGCGTCTACGGGGTGGCCGCCGATGTAGCCCGCGACGTTCTGGGCGTATCCCGCCGCGTCTACCGCGCCGAGGGCCATGCCTCCTACAGCGCCAGCCGCGATTCCTGCCGCTGCGGCGCCGCCGACCATACCGGCGGCCCCGATGCCGTGGCCACGGTGCCCGTGGTAGCCGTGGTGGACATGCGCAGGGGCCGGATGGCCATGTACTGGAGGCGGAAAGGGCGCGGGTCCCGCCGGGGCGGGTGGCGGAGGCGCGGAATGCGCCGCTGGTGGATAGGGCGCGGGTGGGGGTGCAGCGCCGTACGCCCCCGGAGGGGGCGGGGCGTGTCCGTGCATCGCCGCTCCCGGAGGCGGTGGCGGTGTGTGCCCGTATGCCGCGCCGGGGGGTGGCGGCGGGGCATGGCCGGGTGCCACTGGCGGGGGTGCGGCGTGCCCGGGTGCTGCTCCCGGAGGCGTCGGTGGGTTATAGCCCGGTGCTGCTCCCGGAGGGGGCGGTGGGGCGTGTCCGTGTGCCGCTGCTCCTGGGAGCGGTGGCAGGGGCTGGCCGGGGGCGGCTGGTCTTGGTGGTGGGACGTGTCCGTGAGGTGGGGGCGCTGCGGGGGTCTCGCCGGGCCAGGGTGGGGTGCCGGGAGGGGGTGGTGGGAAGCCCTGGTTGCCTGCGGCTTGGCCCTGTGGGTACGCGTGGCCCGGCTGGGGTGGGGCGTGGGCCGGGTTCTGCATGGCCGCGGGTGCCAGGTCGGGGGAGGGGGATTGGCCGGGGGCCGGTGCGGGTGGGGGGACCTGGGCGTAGTCTCCGGGGCCGCCGTAGGCGGCGGGCTGGGCTCGGGATCCGGCTGGTGGGGGTGGTGGGAACGGTGATGCGGCGCCCGGAGGTGGGAGGGGCGCCTGGCCGTGGGCGGGTGGGCCGGAAGTGGACGAGCGCGGTTGCGCGGCCGCGGCCTCCAGCCATTGGTTGATCTTGGCTTTCCAGTCGGTCTCGGCGGCCTCGGAGTGCGGGACCTGGAAGACGCCGAACGACTCGTCCCGCGGGGTCTCGCGGTCCTCGGCGCGTAGGACGAAGGCCATGGTGCGCGGGCTCGCGACGAAGCTCAGACCGACCTTCTCGATCCGGCCCTGGTGCGACGGCGGCGGGCTGAGGTGGATCTCCTGGTGGAAGGGGAGTCGCTGGGAGACGCCCCGCAGCTTGGACGACTCGAACGTGACGTTCGTGATCTGGAACCCGAGCTGGGCGATCGCGGCGAGGGCCCACTGCTGTGATTCCAGCGGCTCGACGGAGATCGGGTCGACGTCGCCGGGGTCGGGTTGGCCCTTGGCGTCGACCTCCGTGCACAGTCCGATGGTGAAGCCGGGCAGTTCGTGGCCGAGCACGGTCGTGAACGGCAGCTCGTACGGCAGCGGGATGGAGAACGACAGGTCACGCTGCTGCGCGGCCTCCAGCCGGAAGCCGCGCGTGAGGGCGCCCCGGTACACCTCGGGCCCGGCGGTCTCGCCGCCGTAGCCGTTCTGCATGCGCGGCATGAGCGCCAGCGTCACGTGCCGGATCTCGACGGGTCCGGCTCCGCCGCGCAGATGCACCTTGCCCGCCACGACGCCGCCGGGTTTGCAGTTCGGCTCCGACAGGATCGTGTCGACGGATGGCCCGCCGCCCGCCATCTGCCCGTAGGACACCGGCCGTTCCCTTCTCCGACGGCGAGGACATTCCTCGCACGAGTGGCAACGCATTCCATCCACGTCTGACCACGACCGTCGGACCGTTCCGCCGGACCCGGTTCAGGCGTGGGTGGGGGTTGGTTGCGCACTGTTGGACTTAGTTCACCATGCCATTGGTTCGGGTGCGAAGCGGATCACGGTGACGAAATCGTTCGGCGCGGGTGGGCCTACTCCTTGGCGGTGACGGTCACCGGGGCGTAGCCGAGGGCCTCCAGGGGTTCGCGGATCTGGGCGGCGTCGCCGACGGCGATGACGGTGAGCGCTTCGGGGTCGATGTGGGTGCGGTAGGCGCGGGCGACGCCGTCCGGGGTGGACGCGCGGACGGCGGCCAGGTAGGCGCTGGGGAAGTCGGCGCCCAGGCCGTTGGCGGACACGTCGGCGAGTTCGGCGGCGACGGCGCGGGCCGTCTCGTACTCGGCGGGGGCGCGGTCGGCCAGCGCGCGGACGGACGAGCCGTGCTCGTCGGCGTCGATGCCCCGCGACAGGATGCCGCGCAGTTCCGTCAGCGCGTCGGTGACGGCGTCGGCGGTGACCTCGGTGTGGACGGCGCCCTGGGCGATGAACAGCCCGCAGTGCCGCATGCGCAGCAGGCCCGCCCGCATGCCGTAGGTGTAGCCCTTCTCCTCGCGCAGCACCGCGTTGAGCCGGGACGTGAGCCCGCCGCCGAGCACGTGCGACGCGACCATCAGGGACGGCCAGTCGTGGTGGGAGCGGTCGGGGACGCCGTGCCCGAAGCTGAGGTACGTCTGCACCGAGCCGGGACGGTCGACGACGACGATCCGCGCGGCCGACTCCGGCATGACGCGGTCGGCGGTGGGCAGCGTCTCGCCGGACCCCGCCCAGCCCTCCAGAGCCGCTGTGAGCGCCGCGTCCGCGCCCGCCCCTGTCAGGTCGCCCGCGACGACCGCGGTGGCCTCAGCGGGCACCACGGAGCCGTAGAAGCCGCGAACGTCGGCGCCCTGGAGTTCGCCGACCGAGGTTCGGCTGCCGCCGGTCGGCCGGGACGCCCGCGCCTGGCCGGGGAACATCACCGCGCGCAGTTCCCGCATGGCGCGGGAGCCGGGGTCGGCGTCCTCCTGGGCGATCTCCTCCAGGCGTTCGCGGACGAGGCGGCGGATGTCACCGTCGTCCAGTGCGGGACGGCGCACCACCGACGAGAACAGGTCGAGGGCCGCGTCGAGCCGGGTCACCGGGACGTCCAGCGCGATCCGCAGCGCGGTCAGGTCGGCGGACGCGTAGAGGCTGGCGCCGAGGCGTTCGAACGCGGCGGTCAGCGCGGTGCCGCCGCCCGGTTCGGTGCCCTCTAGCAGGGCACGCGCCGCCAGTGTCGCGACGCCGTCGAGGTCGGCGGGTTCGCGGCCCGCGCCCGCGTGCAGAACGAGCCGGACCGCGGCGAGGCGGCGGCCCGGCAGGTCGCAGCGCAGGGTGCCGGGACCGGCGGGGACGCGGCCCGCATCCGCGGCCGGGAACGCCCACGCGGGCACCGGCCCGGGGACGGGACGGGGCTGTAGGTCGAGACCGGTGCTCACGAGGCGCCTCCGTAGGTCAGGGCGGTGCGGCCGCCCGGCGCGAGCCAGCGGCCCGCCATCTCCTTGATCGAGTCAGCGGTGACCGCGGCGGCGCGGCCGGGGGCGGTGAACACCCGGGCCGGGTCGTCGAACTGGGTGGCGTTCTGCGACAGCGCGTTGGCGAGGCCCGTGACGGTCTCGGTCTGCTCCAGGAAGCCGCGCTCGGCCTGCGCGGTGGCGCGGGCGGTCTCGTCGGCGTTGGGGCCCTCGGCGGCGAA
The DNA here is from genome assembly GCF_039537545.1 of Actinomadura meridiana. Lineage (NCBI taxonomy): Bacteria > Bacillati > Actinomycetota > Actinomycetes > Streptosporangiales > Thermomonosporaceae > Actinomadura > Actinomadura meridiana. Next base: position 20,661 of record NZ_BAABAS010000028.1, on the reverse strand, counting down.
CCGTTCGAGTTCCTCGTCGAGCACGGCGGCGATCTTGTCCGGTTCCGGCCCGATCGCGTCCACGATCGCCAGCGACTGGCCGGAGGCCAGCCGGGTCACGCCCGCCCACACCTCGGTGGCGATCTCGTCGCGCCGCACCATGCGGTCGTACAGGCGGGAGCCGGAGCCGCCGCCGAGGATCTCGACCGCGAGTTCGGCGGCCTCGACGTCGTCGCCGCCGTCGGTGGGCAGCGTGAACATCGCGAAGTAGGCCGGGGAGGGGACCTCCTCGTCGAGGGCCTCCTCTCGGACGCCGCTCAGCGGGCCGAGCTCCCCCGGCCGCGCGGACGGCTTGGCCGGGCCCGCGGGCAGGCCGCCGAAGTAGCGTTCGACCGCCGCGATGGTCTTCGCGGGGTCGACGTCGCCGACGACGGACAGGACGGCGTTGCCCGGCGCGTACCAGGTGGCGAAGAAGTCGGTGCAGTTCTCCAGCGTGGTGGCGTCCAGGTCTTCCATGGAGCCGATGGGGGTGTGCGCGTAGGGGTGGCCCGCGGGGAAGGTCAGCGCGCACAGCCGCTCGAACGCCGTCCCGTAGGGCTGGTTGTCGTAGCGCTGGCGCCGCTCGTTCTTCACCACGTCGCGCTGGTTGTCGAGGTTGGCCTGGGTGAGCGCGGCGGGCAGCGTGCCCATCCGGTCGGCCTCCAGCCAGAGAGCGAGGTCGAGATGGCTGACCGGGACGGTCTCGTAGTAGTTCGTCCGCTCGAACGAGGTGCTGGCGTTGAACGCGGCCCCCGCGCTCTCCAGCAGCGCGGCGTGCTCGCCTTCTGCGACGTTCGCGGAGCCCTGGAACATCAGGTGCTCGAAGAGGTGGGCGAGCCCGGTCCGGCCGGCACGCTCGTGCCGGGAACCCACGCCGTACCAGATGTTCACGGCGGCCAGTGGTACGACATGGTCTTCGCAGACCACCACGCGGAGGCCATTGCCGAGCGTGTGCTCATGCAGCGGCTGTTCTGCCACGGAGCGCTCCCGTCCGTTCGATGGGTCGGCTGGCGGACAGCACCGCGCGCGTCGGAGGGACGTGCCCAGGCGGCGGGCTTGATCTCGGTCTCACCGTACCGGCTGCGCACGACGGCGGGTGCGTCGGCGCGAACTGTGGATAACCGGCCCGACGAAGCCGGTCGGGCGCATGCGGATCAGGCGGAACGCATCCAGATCAGGAGGAAGCGGACTCGTGGGCGGCGATGGCCTCGTCCAGGGAGCGGTGCAGCACGAAGATCTTGGTCAGCTGGGTGACGTGGAAGACGCGGCGCACCCGGTCGTTGACGCCCATGAACGACATCGAGCCGTCGCGCGCGCGGAGCCGGTGGTAGATGCCGACCAGCACGCCCAGCCCGGTGGAGTCGAGGAAGGTGACCTCGCCCAGATCGATGACGAGGTGCGAACCGCCGTTGTCGATGATGTCGAGCAGGGCTTCGCGCAACCGGGGACTGGTGAAGACGTCGATCTCACCGCTGATCTTCACGACCGTGAGGCCCTTCTCGACGCGGTGTTCGACGGCGAAATCCACCGGTGCTCCTCTCTGCCGGCCGTCTCCTCGCGAACCGGGCGGGAACTCTCTAGCTACCCGTGTGGCGCTCCGTTACGCCCGGGTCAGCAGGTGCTGAACAGTGCCCAGACGACCTTTCCGTTGGTCAGGGAGCGCCAACCCCACCGAGAACTGAACGAGTCGACGAGATGCAGGCCGCGTCCGGTCTCGGCGATGTAGTCGGGCTCCCTGCGGCGTGGCGCGGACTTGCTCGCGTCCAGGATTCCGCACATCAACCAGTTCGTGTCGTGGCCGAGTCGCAGCCTGATGGCCGACGGGGCGGAGCCCAGCGGATCGGCCGGGTCGCCGTACACGCCCTCGTGGCGTACGGCGCGGCCCGGCCGGCCGCTCAACGTCCCCCCGCTGTGCCGCAGGGCGTTCGTGACCAGCTCGGACACGACGAGCCCCACGTCGTCGGCCAGTTGGGGAAGGCCCCATTCGACCAGGCGGCACATGGCGAAATGCCGGGCCGCCGTGACCGATTCCGGATCCGGCCGGACCGTGAACGAGACGGTGGAACCTCGCATATCGGTCAGGTCCGTGACGGCCGAGTCCAGGCATGGGGCCAGGTCGGACGACTCCGGGACGGGCGTCGACAGCGCGGCGTGGTCGTGCGCGCCCGTCGGCCCTACGAGGGGGCCGAGCTCCCACCGCGTGTCGTCGTGCGCATGGCGTGACGTCATTCCAACCGGACCCCGCAGAGTGATCTCGTTGTGCAGCCGTACTCGGAAGTCTCGTGCGTTATCCTGCGCATCGTAGCGTGCGAATGCAAGGCCCAATGCACGTGCATCCGCGTTGTGAGGGTGTGGGGCGACGCGGACGGCACGCGACTGATCGGAGGTAGCCGCAGGACACAGAGGCCAGTGACACACTAGGTTCGCTGTCCGCCGAATAGCCGGGAGGTTGGGCGTGACTCCAGAGACGCCGGGAAGCGGGTCGACGGTTCGCCGCATCCTGCTCGGGTCGCAACTTCGCCGTCTGCGCGAGCAGAAGGGCGTGACCCGTCAGGACGCCGGCTACGTCATCCGTGCGTCGGAGTCAAAGATCAGCCGCCTCGAGCTCGGCCGGGTCAGCTTCAAAGAACGAGACGTGGACGACCTGCTCTCGCTGTACGGCGTCAGCGACAAGACTGAACGCGAAGCGCTGCTACAGCTGGCGCGGGAGGCCAACACCCCCGGTTGGTGGCACCGGTACAACGACGTGTTGCCCAGTTGGTTCCAGACCTACGTCGGCTTGGAGGAGTCGGCGGCGTTGATTCGCACATATGAACTGCAGTTCGTCCCGGGACTGCTGCAGTCGGAGGGGTATGCGCGAGCGGTGATCCGCCTGGGTAACGCCGGAGCCACGGAACAACAGATCGACCAGCGTGTGGAACTTCGCCTGCAACGGCAGGAACGACTCACGGGCCCGGAAGCGCCGCGCCTGTGGGCGGTGGTGGACGAAGGGGCGCTGAAGCGTCCCATCGGAGGCCCCGAGGTGATGAGAGGCCAGTTCGAACACCTCATCGAGATGTCGAAGCTGCCCAACGTCACCATCCAGATCATGCCGTTCAGGTTCGGGGGCCACGCCGCCGAGGGAGGCGCGTTCACCATCCTGCGCTTTCCCGAGCAGGACCTGCCGGACGTGGTTTACGTCGAGAACCTCACCGGCGCGATGTACCTGGACAAGCGCGACGACGTCGACACCTACCTACAGGCGATGGAACGCCTGTGCGTCGACAGTGCGACCCCGGAAAGCACCGTCGAGCTTCTCGGTGATTTTCTCAGAGAGACATGATGCTCCAGATCGACTACGACAACGGGATGCCCGCCGCCGACCTCCATGGGGCCCAGTGGCTGAAATCCCGGCGAAGCAACTCCCAGGGGAACTGTGTGGAAATCGCTGAACTGCCCGGCGGGCAGGTGGCGATGCGCAACTCCCGCCATCCCGACGGTCCCGCACTGATCTACACCCGCCCGGAGATAGAAGCGCTGATCCTTGGAGCCAAGGACGGCGACTTCGACCATCTCATCGCCTCCCACAACTGAATCCGCCTAGAGACCGCCGCGTGACCACCGCCTGAGCACGCTACGCGGGGAACGGGTTCGGACCCGCTCCTCACCAGGTGGGCGTCCTGACGGTCAGTCGGAGGGCGACGGGTCGGCTCCGGTGCACCGAATGTCGACCCGTCCGCCACCAGAGCAGAGGCCACCCCGGCGCGAGGGTGGCCTTTTCTGTGAGAGCGGCTTTTCCGGGGTCAGCCGCAATTGCCGTAGGGGGCGGTGCCGCCGTTGCCGCCGAAACGGACGCAGGTGTTGGGCGCCTTCACGTACACGGGCCCCGCGTACCAGGCGAACGACCCACCGTCGGCGATCGAGCTACTGCCCTTCTTCTGGATCCAGACCGACACTCGGGATTTCGTTCCGACCTTTTGCGTCTTGATCGTGACCGCGCAGTTGTAGGTGGAACTGTTGTACAGCAGGTAGGCGATACCACCGGAGACCCTCAGGGAGCGCTGAATGTAGTAGCCGCCTCCGTGGCCGCCGCTGTTGCACGCCTGCTGCGGGGTGTACTTGTTGGCCGGTTCCTTGGGCGGTGTTCCGCCACCCCCTCCGCCCTTGGACGGCGCGGAGCCCCCACTCGGCGGAGTGCTCGGCTTTGTGGACGAGTTCGGATTCGCTGGGTTCTGACTCGCGTTCCCGCTCGGCTGCCCCGGCTTCGTGCTCACGGGGTTCTGCGCGGCGCCCCCTGTCGCGGCACCCTGGCCGCCTTGGGCCGCCTGGTCGTTCTCGGACGCCGACAACTGCCGGTCTTTGTCCTTGCCATCACCGGTGTTGGTCGCGGCCCAGACGGCACCGCCCGCGATGACGGCCGCCACTGCGGCGGCCGCCGCGATGGGGATGAGACGTCCGTACCTCTTGCCTCCGTCCGAGTGGCCGTGGGACGGACCAGGGAGAACCGGTGGCGGCATACCGGGAGCACCGTGCGCGTACCCACCGGGGCCCTCATGCGGTTGGTCGCCGAAGGACGCGGGCTGTGGAGCCGTCCTGTGCCTTGCGCCGGACGGGTCCGTGACGTGGTCGGGTGGGAGTACGGCACCGGCCTGCGGGTTCGTGGACCCTGACGGCGTGTTCCAGGCTCCCGGGCCGTCCTGGAGCCCCGGAAAGGCGGGCAACGGCTGGACGGGCGACGCCGACGACGTGCCGCTGCCCGCGCTGACCAGGCGCTCCTGGGCTTCCCGGGCGGTCGGACGCTGCGCGGGCTCCTTGGCCAAGCACGCCGCGACCAGGTCGCGCATGGGCCCGGCCAGTTCGCCGAGCTCCGGCTCACCGGTCAGGATCCGGTGCATGACCGTGGCCATCTCGTCATTGCCGAACGCGGGACGTCCCGTGGCGGCGAACACCATGGTCGTGCCCCAGGCGAACATGTCGGACGCCGTGCTGACCTGCCCGCCGGTGAAGTGTTCGGGTGCCATGTAGGCGGGCGTGCCGACGTTCTGCGTCTCACCGGCGGCGTCCAGCGCGCGCGAGACACCGAAGTCGATGACGCGCGGACCGTCCGGCCCCATCAGCACGTTGTGGGGTTTGAAGTCGCGGTGGACGATCCCTGCCTGATGGATCGCCGTAAGCGCGGTCAGGGTGCTGATGGCTAGTCGTTCTAGAGCGCCTGCTCGGCGAGGGCCGTCCGTGCGAACCACGTAGTGCAGCGAAAGGCCCGGTACGTATTCGCTGACGATGTAGGGCTGGTCACCCGCGACGTCGGCATCGAGGACTTGGGCGGTGCAGAACCGGGCCACGCGCTTGGCGACGTCGAGTTCGCGGACGAAGCGCGCGCGGGCGGCGTCGTCACCGGTGAGCCCGCCGTGCAGCAGCTTGATGGCGACATGGTCCGCGAGGGGGTCCGTGCCGGGAGCGGCTCCGGCCTCACCCGCCGGGCGGCCCAGGAAGACCGACCCCTGCCCACCCTCGCCGAGGCGGCCCAGGATCTGGTACCCGCCCAGCTCGGTCGGGTCGCCCGACCTGAGCGGGAGGGCGTCCGGCATCGTCCTGTCCGTCACACCACTCGCTCCCCGTTCACGTTCGCTCATCGGCAGTGCCCCAGCTTATGGGCAGATGATGGTATGCGCTGCGCAATGGAGTTGATCTAGCCGTGGCAGTTGATCTAGCGCGTTGGCACCGCGCACATAACTGGACTACAGTCCGAATGAATGGGGAGGAGACGTCCATGGACCGTGGTCCGGCCGGTAGGAGGCGCGTCGACCTGGAACTGATGCGGACCCCGCCGCCCAAGGAGCGGGCGGACGCGGCGCGCAACCGCGTCAAGGTCCTCGAAGCGGCCGCCGAGCTTTTCGCCAGTCACGGTGTGGAGTCGGTGTCCATGGACGCGATCGCCACCGCGGCGGGCGTCGGCAAGGGAACCCTCTTTCGCCGGTTCAAAGACAAAGCGGGCTTGGCCGCGGCTCTCCTGGACGACCGCGAGCGTGACTTGCAGGACGCGATCCTGTCTGGCCCCGCACCTCTCGGCCCCGGGCTAGGGGACACGACTGTCTCACCGTCCGAACGGCTGCACGCCTTTGCCGATGCCTACCTGGACTACGCGCTGAGCCATCTGTCTCTGGTTCGCATGTCGGAAACCGCTGCGCCGGGCGCGCGGTACCGCATTGGCGCCTACGGATTCTGGCATCGGCACCTGACGATGTTGCTCGATCAGAGCGTCGACGACGGAGACGCGTTGGCGCACGCACTTCTGGCCGCCCTAGGCGCTGAACACCTCACGGCGATGGTCGAGAGCATTGGCAGGAAACGCGCGCGTGCTGCCGTCCACGTGCTGTTCGAGGCAGCCACCTAGACGCAGCCACCTAGACGCAACCTAGAAACGCCAAAGCCCCCGTGCTGAGCACGGGGGCCGCGGGTCGCGCCCAAAGTCGGGGCGGGTGTGGGTCAGGCCGGGTCGGGGCTCGGACGATCCGCGTCCTCGTCCGCCCGGCCGTTCACGTGGCCCGGTGGCCCCTCCGGGGCGTGGTTGCGTTCCAGGCGCGCGGCGACGACGAGGGCGCGCAGTGATGTGGTCTTCACGTGGTCACGCTGGGAGTGGGCGCGGGTACGGGGGATGCTGCTCGGCACGGTTCGTCTCCAAGGGGTCGTGGACTGGGGTGCCACCGGGGGTCGTCCGGATCTTGCACAGTAGTTGCAACCGCAAGATCTCGAGTGCTATTCCGAGTGATCGTTCCGTTTAGCGGCCGTCCGGATCCGGACGTGGACGGGAAGTTCTCGCCGCCATCTAGGTTGTATAGCTTACTAGATTGCGTTAGCGTCTACATCGCTGATCGACACGGGTCGTTCAGCGATCTGATCGGAGGGGGCATGGCCGCCGACCGCCGGGCCAGCTGGCTCAAGGGCGTCCTCGACCTGCTGGTGCTCGCCAGCCTGACGAAGGGCGAGAGCTACGGATACGAGATCGCCAAGACGCTCGCGGGCGCGGGCCTCGGCCAGATCAAGGGCGGAACCCTGTATCCGGTGCTCAACCGTTTGGAAGAGGCCGGGTTGGTGTCCGCGGAGTTCCGTGTCGCGGAGCGCGGCCCAGGGCGGCGTTACTACCACCTCACCGAGCAGGGACGGGCGACCCTCGCCGAACAGCGCGGCCTATGGCTGGAGTTCGACGAGTCGGTGCGCACGGTGCTCACGCAAGGAGCGGGTCGATGACAGGGAGCGGGCCGATGACGACGCCGTACTTCGAGGAACTGGCCGAACGGCTGCGCGCGGGCGGTGTCCCGGCGGACGAGGTCGCCGGGACCGTGGACGACCTCGCGGCCTACGTCGCCGAGTCCGGGGCCGATCCGCGCGACGAGTTCGGCGAGCCCGAGGAGTTCGCCGCGCGCCTCGCCCCGTCCGGGGGCGGGGCGGTTCCCGAGCCGTCCGTCGCGACGCCGTCCGAGGAGACGGCGTCCGCCGAGACCTGGCGCTGGACCGCCGACGCCTTCCACGAGCGGCGGTTGCTGAACCGCTTCGGCGAGGAGGGCTGGGAGGTCGAGCGCGTCGACTCCCTGGGGCGTTTCGTCAGTCATCGCGATATCGAGAACCCGCAGCGTTGGGAGTACCGGCGCGAAACCGTCCTGCCCGCGCGCCGTGCCGCCGCCGCCGAGCGACTGGCACCAGACGGCTGGGAACCGTGCGGAAGCTGGGTTTGCTTCGAGTACTTCAAGCGTCCCAAGGCCGCCAGCCTCGGCCCCGAAGCGGAACTGGACGACCCGCCCATGGCCCCGGCACGGCACATCTTCTGGAGCAGGCGCTTCGCCATCTTCATCGTGTGCTATTCCGCCTTCTGGATCGCGATGTGCGCCGTGTGGCTGTTGGTCGCGCCAGGTGAGGACCGCTCACGATTCCTCCTCGGCTGCCTGGTCGGGGCTGTCCTGGCGGTGGCCATGGTGGTCACTGTCCGATGGCGCCAACGGGCACGTTGAGGTTCGGGCAAGCGGACGGGTGGTCAGCGGGAGCGCAGGTGGGCGAGAAGCTCCCGGTGCCGTTGCCAGTATTCGGGGGAGCGGCCGTCGCCCAAAGGAAACCAGGTCAGCGGACCCACGCGGTGCCGTGTGAACCCGGGGGCGCCGTTGAACGTGCCATTGACCGCGAGGCCGATGGGTGCGGCGGCACCCGTCCAGCGCGGTTCGGTGGTGAGGTCGGCGGGGCCGGGGTTGAGTTGAGCGACGAGGGACGCGACAGGTGACGTGTCGGCGAGTTCGCCGATCAGGGAGGGCAGTTCGGTGAGCGGGGGCTCTTTCCCGGGGCCGTAGCCAGCGGTGAGCGTCGTCAGTTCGGTGCCGCCGGAGACTTCGACAGTGGCGATGACGCCCGCGCCCACGGCTATGACGCGCTGGTTGGGCAGATCGGAGGCGTTCCAGCTGTGTTCTAAAGGCTCGGTGGTTCCCCAGCCCGCCGGTGGGTGCCCCGTTAGGAGACGCATCAGGGTTTCGACCCTGGTACCACGGTGTTCGCTGGGCGGGGCCTGGAACGTCAGGACGAGTTGGCTGCCGATGGGGACGGACGTGCGCGTCGTGTAAGCGGGGGCGTAGTCGCGGGCACCCGGATCCGTGGTGAAGGAACTGCCGCCCCAGAGCATCGGACGTCCGGTGAGGCCCTCGTAGTAGCCGTCGGAGTGAACGATCCACTGTGCCTTGGACGTGCGTAAAGGCAGAGTGATGCGGCTACTGGGCGACGTGACCACCTGTAGGACGCGGTTGGTGTTCTCGCACTCGCCGATGGCGTTGGCCAAGGCGCGGTTCAACGGGACGATGGGCCGGTCTTGGAGGAAGACCATCGCGGTGGGTGTGAGGACGTCCGCCCCGCCGCTCATGGCCATAGAGCCCCTCCTAGCGTTCGGTGCCGTCGCGTGCGTGGCCGCCGAGTCTAGGGGTGGCGCGGCCCCGCCCTCGCAAAGAACAAACGTGCATTTTTCTCGTCTGGTGTGATCTGTCGCTTTGTTCATGATTTCGGGTTGGGTCGGTGGCCGTCCCGACCGCTCAACTGGGTACGTAACAGAGGATCCGACGCTCCCCGTGCCGCCGTCCCTGGAGACCCACGTGATCACGAAGCTGCTCGTCGCCAACCGTGGCGAGATCGCCGTCCGCGCCTTCCGCGCGGCCTACGAACTCGGCATCGCCAGTGTCGCCGTCTATGCGCACGAGGACCGGCTGTCCCTGCACCGGCAGAAGGCCGACGAGGCGTACGAGATCGGCGAGCACGGCCATCCCGTCCGCGCCTACCTGGACGTCGACGGCATCGTGGAGACCGCGCTGCGGGTCGGCGCCGACGCCGTCTACCCCGGATACGGGTTCCTGTCGGAGAGCCCGGAGCTGGCGGAGGCGTGCGAGCGCAACGGCATCAAGTTCGTGGGCCCACCGTCGTCCGTGCTGAGCCTCGCGGGCAACAAGATCGAGGCAGTCGCGGCGGCAAGGCGCGCGGGGCTGCCCGTGCTGCGGTCCGTCACGCCCGAGCGGGGACGGGAGTTGGAGGCGGCCGACGAGGTCGGGTTCCCGCTGTTCGTGAAGGCGGCCGCGGGCGGCGGCGGGCGCGGACTGCGCCGCGTCGACCACCGCAAGGACCTGGAGGCGGCCGTCGACACCGCGCGCCGCGAGGCGCAGAGCGCGTTCGGCGACCCGACGGTGTTCCTGGAGCAGGCGGTGGACCGCCCCCGCCACATCGAGGTGCAGATCCTCGCGGACGGCTCCGGAACCATCGTCCATCTGCGCGAACGAGACTGCTCGGTACAGCGCCGCCACCAGAAGGTCGTGGAGATCGCACCCGCGCCGAACCTGGACGCCGAAGTCGTCCAGCGACTCTGCGAGGACGCGGTGCGGTTCGCCCAGGAGATCGGCTACGAGAACGCGGGAACCGTGGAGTTCCTCGTGGACGACCGAGGCGAACACGTCTTCATCGAAATGAACCCGCGCATCCAGGTCGAGCACACCGTGACGGAGGAGGTCACGGGCATCGACCTGGTGCAGAGCCAGTTGCGCGTCGCGGGCGGCGAAACCCTCACCGATCTCGGCATCACGCAGGACCGCGTCACGGTCAGCGGGTTCGCCGTCCAGTGCCGCATCACCACGGAAGACCCCGCGAACGGGTTCCGCCCCGACACGGGCAAGATCTCGGCCTACCGTTCACCCGGCGGCGCGGGCGTTCGCCTGGACACGGGCACCGCATACGGCGGCGCCATCGTGTCTCCGCACTTCGACTCGCTTCTGGTGAAGCTCACCTGCCGGGGTCGGACGTTCGAGGAGGCGGTGCGTCGTGCACGGCGGGCCGTGGCCGAGTTCCGTATCCGAGGGGTCTCGTCCAACATCCCGTTCTTGCAGGCACTGCTGGACGAGGCGGACTTTCGTGGTGGCGGAGTAACGACGTCCTACATCGCCGACCATCCCGAACTGCTCACGGCCCGGTCGAGTGGTGACCGCGCGACACGGCTCGTCCGATACCTGGCGGACGTGACGGTCAACAAGCCGCACGGTGAGGCGCCCACCAACCTGGACCCGGCGACGAAACTGCCGCACCTCCCCATGGGCGGCCCGTTCCCAACGGGCTCACGCGACCGGCTACTGGCGCTCGGCGCGCGCGCTTTCGCCGAGCAACTCCGCTCCCAGGACGCCTTGGCCGTCACCGACACCACGTTCCGGGACGCGCACCAGTCGCTCCTCGCCACACGAGTACGCACGTTCGACCTTCTCGCGGCGGCACCTCACCTCGCCCGCATGACTCCGCAGCTTCTGTCCGTCGAAGCGTGGGGCGGCGCAACGTACGACGTCGCGCTTCGCTTCCTCGGTGAGTCGCCCTGGGACAGGCTGGCCGCGATCCGTGAAGCGGCTCCGAACCTGTGCATCCAGATGCTTCTGCGTGGGCGCAACACCGTCGGATACACCCCGTATCCCGACTCTGTGGCGCGTGCCTTCGTCAAGGAGGCGGCCAGTACGGGTGTCGACATCTTCCGCGTGTTCGACGCACTGAACGACGTGGAACGCATGCGTCCGGCCATCGACGCCGTCCTGCAAACACACGCGCTCGTTGAGGGGACGCTCTGCTACACGGGTGATCTGTCGTCCCCGGACGAGCGGCTCTACACGCTCGACTACTACCTGCGCCTCGCGGAGGAACTTGTCGAAGCGGGCGTCCACATCCTGTGCATCAAGGACATGGCTGGCCTACTCCGCGCCCCCGCCGCACGCACTCTCGTCACGGCTCTGCGTGAACGGTTCGACCTTCCCGTCCACCTCCATACTCACGACACGGCGGGCGGACAGATCGGCACCTACATCGCCGCCATCGAAGCTGGTGTCGACGCCGTCGACGGGGCCGCCGCGCCCCTCTCGGGCACCACCAGCCAGCCGCCGCTTCAGGCGATCGTCGCCGCGACCGACTTCACCGACCGCGCCACCGGAATCGACCTGGACGCGCTGACCGTCATGGAGCCGTACTGGGAGGCCGTCCGGAAGCTGTACGCGCCGTTCGAGATGGGGCTCCCGTCGCCGACCGGCCGCGTCTACCAGCACGAGATCCCGGGCGGGCAGCTGTCCAACCTGCGGCAGCAGGCCGTGGCGCTCGGCCTCGGCGACCGCTTCGAGGAGATCGAGCGCCTGTACGCGGCGGCCGACGCGATCCTCGGACGGCTCGTGAAGGTCACCCCGTCCAGCAAGGTCGTCGGTGATCTGGCACTGCACCTGGTCGCGGCGGGCGCCGACCCAGACGACTTCGCAGAGAACCCGGAACGCTACGACATCCCAGACAGCGTCGTCGGTTTCCTGAACGGCGAATTGGGCGACCCGCCAGGCGGATGGCCCGAACCGTTCCGCACCAAGGCCCTCGCAGGACGCCAGTACACGCCTGTCCAAGCCGAACTGGACGGCGCCGAAGAGAAGGCACTGAACGGCCCTGAAGTACGCGACACCCTGGACCGCCTCCTCTTCCCCGCACCCGCGAAGACGTACCAGGAAGCGCGTGCGGCTTACGGCGACCTGTCCGTCCTGCCGACGGGCCCGTTCCTCTACGGTCTCCGCACAGGACACGAAGTGGCGTTCGACCTCGAACCTGGGGTGCGCGTTCTGGCCGCATTGGAAGCGGTAGGCGACATCGACGAGGCGGGCGTGCGGCAGGTCATCTGCACCGTGAACGGCCAGCTCCGCACACTTTCCGTTCGCGACAGATCCGTCGCGTCGGACGCGCCACCGGTCGAACGAGCCGACCCGGCTGACCCCGGCCACATCGCCGCGCCCTTCGACGGTTCGGTGACCCTCCGCGTGGCGAAGGGCGACGAGGTCACCGCCGGAGACGTGGTCGCCACCATCGAAGCGATGAAGATGGAGGCCGCCATCACCGCTCCCATCACGGGGACCATCACCCGCTTGGCCGTCCCAGAAGTCACCCAGGTTCAGGCCGGTGACCTCCTACTGGTCGCGACTCCGTCCTCCGACGCCTAGCCCTACAACGATGCCCAGCCCTGCAACGACGCTTAGCCCTACAACACGGCGTAGGTCGCCAGGGCTGGGGTCAGGAGGTTGAAGGCGGTTCTCGCGGTTTCGGCGAGGGCTGTGGCGATCTCGTCGTTGGTCTGGCCGTTCAACGTACGGCGCAGAGCGTCCTGGAACAGGACGCGGTGGACGCCGCCGAACTGCGCGGCGGCCAGGCGGGGGAGCGGATCGTCCGGGGACGCCCCGGTCTGCTCGGCGAGGACGGTGGCCAGGGCGTCCTCGCGTTCCTCGTGGAACTCGCGGAGGCGCGCCACCAGCGCGGGGCTATCGACGACCATGCGGGCGAAGCCGGGGCCGGAGAAACCGATCACGGGATCGTGCCGTTCGGCGGCGTTCAGGAAACCGCGGCGCAGGGCGATCAGCGCCGACTCGCCGGAGGTCCGGTCGGCGACCGTGCGGGCGAGGCGGGAGACGAAGTCCTCGTGCATGTCGAGCGCGAGGTCCTCTTTGTGGGGGAAGTAGTTGGTGACCGTCATCTTGGCCACCTGCGCCGCAGCGGCGACGTCCGCGATCGTCACCCGGTCGAAGCCGTGCCGCAGGAACAGGCGCGTCGCCTCGTGCGAGATCGTCTGCCGCGTCTGCTGCTTCTTCATCTCCCGGAGTCCCATGACGTCATCGTGCCATACGCGACCTAAATATAGCCTTAACACAAACTTAGTCTTGTTCTAAGTTTAGGTCGCGAGTCTATCGGGTACCGAGAACGGGTGAGCCGTTCCCTCCCGGCCGGACGAACAAAGGACACCGCCCTGAACGCCAGCCACGCGCCCAGCGCGACCCCCCGTGCGACGACCGTGAACGTCGTCGACCCGATGAAGGACTACCTGTCCCGCATCGGCCGCACCGCGCTGCTCACTGCCGAGCAGGAGGTCGACCTGGCCAAACGCATCGAGGCCGGCCTGTTCGCCCGCGAACGTCTTGAGACCCTTGGCGACGACCTCAGCCTTCAGGACCACGCCGACCTGGAGTGGATCGCCGCAGACGGGCACCGCGCCAAGGAGCACATGGTCGAGGCGAACCTTCGCCTTGTCGTGTCCCTGGCCAAGCGCTATATGGGCCATGGGCTCCCCTTGGGCGACCTCGTCCAGGAGGGCAATCTCGGGCTGATCCGCGCGGTCGAGAAGTTCGAGTACCGGCGCGGCCTGAAGTTCTCGACCTACGCCGTGTGGTGGATCAAACAGGCGATCAGCCGGGCGTTGGCCGACCAGAGCCGGACGATCCGCATTCCCGTGCATGTCGTCGAGGTCCTCAACCGGATGACGCGCGTCCGGCGGCGCATGATGCAGGACCTCGGCCGCGAGCCGACGTCGCGGGAACTCGCCGTCGAGCTCGACGTCACTCCGGAGAAGGTCGAGTGGCTGCGCAGGCAGGCGCGCGAGCCGCTGTCGCTGCACACCCCGCTTGGCGAGGACGGTGACGGTGAACTCGGCGACGTCATCGAGGACCCGGACGGCGGCGATCCCGCCGATGTCGTCGCGTCCTCGATGCTGCGCGGACGTCTCGACGCCGTGTTGGAGACGCTCACCGAACGCGAGGCGGGCGTGATCTCGATGCGGTTCGGCCTCGCGGGCGGCGAACCGAAGACGCTCGAAGAAGTCGGCAGGGTTTACGGCGTGACGCGCGAACGAATTCGGCAGATCGAATCCAAGGGGATGCACAAACTGCGCCATCCGTCGCGTCGCGAGACCCTCGCTGACCTGCTCAGCTGACCCTCCTTAACCGGCGTCACTCATCGGAAGGAGATGATCTCCTTCGGTAGTGGGATGACAGCCCGCTCGTCTCCGATCACACTTCTCGTGGGTGTGTGAACGAACGGAGACGAGGACGATGGCGAAGCTGTTCGTACGGCGAAGACTGCTCGTTGGCTCCCGCGTGGTCTGGCGCGCCGCGGCGGGAGTCACAGCCGTTGTGACGGTCATGGCCGGGTTGGTCGCCGCAGAGGCGGTAACCGTGCCCGCGGCGTCAGCCGGTGTGCTGGGACGGGCGCCGACCGCGCCGTTCGACCCGTCGAGGTTGCGCGCCACCCTCGACGCCTCGCAGGAGGCGGGGATGTACGGGCTGTACTCCGCGGTCCAGGACGGGCGAACCAGGTGGAAGGGCGCGTCCGGTGTCGCCGACGTTCGGACGGGCCGCCCCGTCACACCTGACATGCCACAGCGCGTTGGAAGTATCACCAAGACGTTCGTCGCGACGGCGATCCTCCAGCAGGTCGAGAAGGGGCGCATCGTTCTCGACGCACCGGTCGCCCAGTACCTGCCCGACGTTTTTCCCGGACGGAACGGCAAACAGGTCACCGTGCGGATGCTCCTCAACCACACCAGCGGCATCGGTGACTACGTCGGGTTGGCGTTCCCGTCCTTGAAGCACTTCTCGTCCAAGAGCCTGGACGACTATCGCCTACGCGAACTCCCGCCGGAGCAACTCATCGCGTGGGGGATGCAAGCGCCGCGCACCGGAGAGCCGGGTGAGCGTTACTCCTACTCCAACACCAACTACGTCATCGCCGGACGGCTCCTGGAGAAGGTGACCGGGACGAAGGCGGAGAAGTACATCGTCCGGAACGTCATCGCCAATGCCGGGTTGAAGCACACGTACTTCCCGTCCAGCCCGCGCATCGCCGCGCCCCACTCACGGATGTACGAATCGCTCTACCAGCACGTGACACCGCCCCGCGACTACAGCACGTTCAACATGAGCTGGGCGTCGACGGCGGGCGCGCTGGTCTCCACCATGCGCGACCTCAACCGCTTCTACCGCGCGCTCCTCACCGGACGGCTCGTCAGTGAAGGTTCGCTGGCGGAGATGGAGCGCACCGTCCCGGTGAAGGACGCGGACGGCAACGTGCTGATGAACTACGGCCTCGGCATCTACTCGATCGAGCTGCCCTGCGGAACCTTCTGGGGTCACGACGGCGCCGTCTTCGGGGCCGCGACCCAGTCGCTGTCGTCCGCGGGCGGGGCGAGGCAGATCTCCCTCGCCCTCAACCTCACGAAATACCAGAAACTCGACGCCAACGGCGTCCCCGTCCAGCACCCGATCGACAGCGCGCTAGGCGCCCACGTGGTCGAGGCGCTGTGCGGGAGCGGGCCCGACGCCCGGTCCGCCGGGGCGGGGCTTCCCGTCCGCCTGCTGCCGCTCCAGGAGTTCCGCGTGATCGGCTGAGCGTCGCCCGGCCGGAACTGTCGGTGGGGTGCTCTAACGTCCAGGGCATGCTGAGCGCTACCGACTCCATCGCCCTGGACGCCGCCCACGCATGGGACACGGTCGCCGCCCTCATCGACGGACGCGACGCGCACGCGGTCGCCAACGCCGTCCTCCGCCTCGATCCCGCCGGACGACGCGCGGTGGCCAAGGCGTTACCCGGCCACGTCAAACGGGCGCGGGCCCGGCGCGACCCGTGGGAGGACTTCGACGACTACGCGCCCGCCTTCCGCGCCGCGGGCGCGGGCACGCTGACCGGCGCCTCCACGGTCGCGTCCTGGCTCAACCGGCGCGAGTTCAACTCCCGCTGGGTCGGCGACCACGACGACACCGACCTGCTGCTCGCCCTCTGGAGAGACCGCGACGACGCCTGGGCGGCCGATCTCGCCCGCCGCCTCACCCTCCGCCTGCGCGGCCCCCGGCACCTCGGGCTCGACCTCGTGCTGGCGCTGCTCGCCGAGACGGGCATCGAACCGCCCGACCACGATCCGCTCGTGGTGGGCTGGGTGTCGTCCGCCCCGCCCCGCGCGAACGACCCGCTGCTGCCGTTCCTGCTCCCGCGCGTGTTCGAGGCGGACGGCGTCGGCCGGGAACTGCACGACAGCTCGTCCTGGCCGCGCACCCTCGCCACGCTCGCCGACCGGGGCGCCGCCGACCGGCGAATGCTTCTGAACGGTTGCCGCAGCCGGTTCCTGCGCGGCGGAACGGCGACCGACCTGCGCTTCTTCGTCCGGTTGCACGGCCTGCTCATGCCGGACGACCCCGCCGCCCGCGCCCGCGAGATCCGCGCACACGCGCTCGACTACGCGCGGCTGCTCCCCGCCGCGCCGGGCCCGGTCGCCGACCTCGCGCTGGGCCTGCTCAGGGAGGTCCCGGGCCTGCCGTCGGACCAGGTCGTGGAGGCGCTGGACGGCGTGCTGTTCCGCGCCGAGTCCGGGCTGGTGAAGTCGGGGCTGTCGTGGCTGGAACAGACCGTCCAGCGGCGGCCGGGCCTCGCCGATGACTGCGCCGTTCCCCTCGCCCGCGCGTTCGGGCACGAGTCGTACGGGGTGCGGCGGCGCGCCGTCCGGATCGCGCTCAAGCTCCCCGCCGGGATCGACGCCGCCGCGATCACGGACGCCGTCCCGCTGCTCCCGCCCGACCTCGGCGCCGAGGCCGCCGCCCGCTTCGGCGGCACGATCTCCGCCCCCGAACCGGATGACGAACCCCCGCCCCCACTCGCGGCGCGTCCACCGAGCGAGCCGCTTCCTCCGCTTCCGCCGCCGATCACCACCGGCGCGGAACTGGCCGGCGCCCTCCACGACATGCAACTCGACTGGGCGGGGACCGAACGGCTGATGGCCGCGCTGGTCACCCTCGCCCATGACGATCCGGACGCCATCCGCGGCTCCCTCACGCCACTGATGCGATCGAGCTACTACCCGGGCATGCACGTTGAGGTCGCCTGGACCCGACCCCACGAATGGCTCGTGGCGACGGGACGTCTCCTCACCGCCACCGCACGTTCGGACTGGCACGGCCGACTGCCTCAGCCCCGGGACGTCTCCGCCCCACACCTGCTCTACCTGCACCGATGCGCGGAGATCTACGCCGCCGTCGAGAAGGGCGCACCGCCGCCCCTGCTCCTGGCCACCCCCACGGAGCCGACCGGGCACCTCGACCCGCTCACACTCGTGGACCGCCTCGAACTGCTCCAGGACGCGGGCGCCGACTCCGGGCCCGCAGACCTCCAGCAGGCCCTGCTGCGGCTGCCCCGCGACCTGCCTCCCGAGGCGCACCGTCGCGCGGCCCGCCTGACCTCACCGTCCGGCCGGGCGGTCGCACGCTGGTTGGCCACCGGCGGCCTGCCCACCCCCGACGTGTCGATGCACCCCCTGGTGGACGACCATCCGGAGGCCGTGATCAGCGCGCCCCCGACCGGGCTCCCGCTGGTCGACGCGGTGTTCACGGCTCCGCCCAAACACGTCTACGACGACCACGGCTGGTTCGAGGAGTCGTGGCCGCGACTGCTGCCGTCCCACCCCGACGTCGTCGCGGCGCACGTCCTGCCCCACCCGCGGCACGGCAGGTTCTCCTTCAGCTATGGGACCTCGGTCGGCAGGTTCGTCCAGCTCACCCGGGGCGACGGCCCGTTCGCCGAGGCGGTCGGCCATTTCCTGGCGCGGCAACTCGTCCTGCGCAGACACGACCGCGCCGACGCCGCGCTGCTCACCATGTCCGCGCGCGGCGACCTCCCCACCACCGAGTTCGGACGCCAGCTCGCCCGGCTGATCCAGTCCGGCGACATCCAACCCGCCAGAATCATCGACGCCCTCGAACGCGCCGCCGACGCGGGCGCCTACCCCGCGATCTGGAACACCATCGCCGCCGCCCTCCCCCTCCTCTGCCCAGAACCCGGCCAGCGCCCCGTCCACGGCCTCGACCGCCTGATCGCCCTGGGCCTGAAAACGGCCCGCTGGTCAAACGCCACCGTCCCCATCCCCGAAATCAAGGAGCTGGCCGCCCGAAAGGGCACCGCCAACTTCCTCCGCGAGGCCCGAACCCTGGCCACCCACCTGGCCCCCTGACCCCAGCCTCAGGTGGCGAGGGTGGTGGGGGGCGTGTTGGCGCCGCAGAGGACGACCATTACTCGTTCGGTGGGGGAGGGGGTGTAGGCATTGGTGCGGAGGGCGGCTACGGCGGTGGCGGTGCCGTGTTCTATGGCGAGGCGGTATTCGTCCCAGATGAACTGGCGGGCCTCGATGATGGCCTCTTCGCTTACCAGGACGGGGCGGACGCCGGTGCGGGTGGCGACCGAGAACGCGATTTCGCCGAGGCGGGTGGCGCCCAGGGAGTCGGCGGCGATGCTGGAGACGTCCACGTCGACCGGGCGTCCGGCGTGGAGTGCGCGTTCCAAGGTGGGGATGCCTTCGGGTTCCACGCCGATGACCTGGGCCTGGCCCTCCAAAGCGGTGGCGACGCCCGCCATCAGGCCGCCGCCGCCGACCGCGAGCAGGACGGTGTCGACCTCACCGGCCGTCTGTTCCGCGATCTCCAGGCCGAGCGTGCCCTGGCCCGCGCAGACCTCGGGCAGGTCGTAGGCGTGGCAGAACAGGGCGCCGGTGTCGGCGGCGCGTTTGGTGGCGGCGTCCTGCGCCTCGGCGTACCGGGTGCCGACCTGGACGACGGCTGCGCCGAGCGCGCGCAGCCGGGCGACCTTCATGGCGGGCGCGGTCTCCGGGACGTACACCTCGGCGTGGGCGCCCACCTGGGCCGCCGCGTACGCGAACGCGAGACCCGCGTTGCCGCCGGAGGGCGCGACGATCCCCGCCTCGGGCAGGCGTCCCTCGTCCCGGGCGGCGAGGATGTGGTTGAACGCGCCGCGCGGCTTGAACGACCCGGTGTGCTGGGTCAGTTCGAGCTTCAGCCACATGCGCGCGGCGGGTGCGAGGGGCGCCGGGTCCACCTCGAGCACGGGCGTGCGGCGGACATGGCCCGCCACGCGCGCGGCGGCGGTCTGGACGTCTGCGTGATCGATCAACGGTTGTCCCCTCGCGAGACGCTGCTTCCACTAAGCAGCAAACATTATTTGGGGCCTGTCTCGCACCGTCACCTGGAGGCGCGGTCCAGGAGGGCCCCGCGTTCGGCGGCGTTGCGGGTCAGGGTCGCGGCGCGTTCGAACTCGGCGCGGGCCTCGTCATGGCGGCCCAGGCGGGCGAGGAGGTCGCCGCGGACGCTCGGGAGAAGGTGGTAGCTGCGCAGGGACGGCTCGTCCAGAAGGGTGTCGACGAGTTCCAGGCCCTTTTCGGGACCGTGGGCCATGCCTATCGCCACCGCGCGGTTCAGGTCGACGATCGGGGACGGCGTCGTCATCGCGAGGATCTCGTACAGCGACGCTATCTGCGTCCAGTCGGTGTCGTCGGCGGTCAGGGCCTGCGCGTGGGACGCGGCGATCGCGGCCTGGAGGACGTACGGGCCTGGTGGGGCGCCGATCGCCTTGGCGCGGAGGAGCGCGGCGAAGCCGCGGTGGATGAGGAGGCGGTCCCAGCGGCCACGGTCCTGTTCCAGCAGCGGGACGGGTTCGCCGGACGGCCCGGTGCGGGCCCGGGTGCGGGACGCCTGGATCTCCATCAGCGCGACCAGCCCGTGCACCTCGGGTTCGTCGGGGGCCAGTTCGGCGAGGATCCGGCCGAGGCGGAGCGCCTCCTGGCAGAGGTCCGTGCGCACCCAGTCGGCGCCGGTCGTGGCCGTGTAGCCCTCGTTGAAGATCAGGTAGATGACCTCAAGGACGGAGGACAGGCGGGCCGCGCGGTCCGGCCCCTCGGGGACCTCGAACGGCACGCCCGCGTCCGACAGCGTGCGCTTCGCCCGGACGATCCGCTGCGCGACGGTCGGTTCGGAGGTGAGGAACGCCCGCGCGATCTCCTCGGTGGTCAGGCCGCCGAGCATGCGCAGCGTCAGCGCGACCCTGGCCTGCGTGGACAGGACGGGGTGGCAGGCGGTGAAGATGAGGCGGAGCACGTCGTCCTCGATGTGCTCGTCGTCGGGGATCTCGAACTCGACCGCGGGCCGGGTCTCCAGGTCGCGGCCGATCTCCTCCAGCTTGTGCTCCAGGCGCTGGAGGCGGCGGATCCGGTCGATGGCGCGGCGCTTGCCGACGGCCATGAGCCAGGCGCCCGGGTTGTCCGGGACGCCCGACTCGGGCCACTGTTCGAGCGCGGCGACAAGCGCGTCCTGTGCCAGCTCCTCGGCGAGCCCGAGGTCGTGCACCATCCGGGTGAGCCCGGCGATGATGCGGCCGGACTCCAACCGCCACACCGCGTCGACGCTCGCGTGCGGCGCCGCCGCCGCCCCGCCGGGGCGCTCTGGCGCTGCCTCGCCGGGCGGCTCTGGCGCTGCCTCGCCGGGCGGCTCTGGCGCTGCCTCG
>NZ_BAABAS010000027.1:0-133560 GCF_039537545.1 Actinomadura meridiana | reverse complement strand
GGACACCGCCGGACATTTTTGTTGAGGGGAGGGCCCCGCCATTGATGGCGGGGCCTTTCTCATTTTTGTGGGGTTTGTGGTGGCTGTTCTTGAGGTTGAGGCGGGGTTCGGGTGGGCCATGAGCCGGGTGGGCTGCGCTGTCATGTAGGCGCTCAGCCTCCGCGTGCCTTGGGCCTTGTCGGCGGCCCGGTGGGGTGCGGGGGGTAGGGGTGTGTCGTCCCGCGTCTGGAAGCGCGGTGGGTCGTCGGCCGGGGCCGGGCATGTCTTCGAGCGCGCCGAGGGCGAGGGTATGGCGAGGCGGTTCTTCATCTCATTTGGCCCTGTGTTGTGAGTGGGGCGTCGAGAAGACGGGCGAGCATTTCGCGTACCCGGTGATGAGGACGTGACAGCGCCACGACGGGAAGGGTGGCTGTCGACCTGCAAGATCGTCGTTGGGTGGGGGGTGCGACGGTTGTGTTCCGTGTGGTGAGGGAGGATTGGACCGTTCGACAACCGTCGAGCCCATGGTCGCGCCGGTGCCAACCCACACATTTTGCACCGGCGCGGCCAGCGGTTCGGGGGTTGTCAGACCACCGTTCTGCGGCCTTCGGTTTCTGTTCTGTCGCGCTTGGCGGTGGACGAGACGGTGCGTCCGGCCAAGGCGAACAGCGCCAAGGCGGCGACGGCGCATACGGCGGCCGCGATCGGAAGTGTGCCGGGGCCGAATGTGCCGAGGAGCCATCCGCCGGTTCCCGCGCCCAATGAGGCGCCGAGGTATACGGAACTGCTGACGAGGGCCAGTGCCTGCGGTCCGGCCTGTTGACCGGCGAGTTTCAGCGCGCGGGCCTGCACCGGGGGCGGGACCGCCCACGCTGCGGCCGACCACAGGGCGATGGGAAGCGCGACCAGCGCGACGTGCGCGGGGCGAAGGGACCAGGCCAGTTCCAGTGCCGCCATGGCCGCTGTGAACGTGGCGGCGGCCAGTGCGAACGTCCGGGCGGGGCCGATGCGGTCGACGAGGGTGCCGCTGAACCGTGCGCCCGCGATGCCCGATGCTCCGGCGAGCAGCAGGAGTCCGCCTAGTCCGGTCGGGTTCACGCCCGCGGTGTCCGCCAGGAACGGGCCCAGGTAGGTCTGGAACAGCAGGTTGCCCAGGACCGCGACGACGGCGGCGAGCAGCACGAACGCCAGTGCTGGGCGTGCGAGCGGGCGGAGCCGTTCGGTGATTCCGGACGCGGGTGGAGGCGTGACGTCCGGCACGGCGGCGAGGAGGACCACCAGGGCGGCGATGCCGAGGGCGCCGTTCGCGGCGAAGGTCGCCTGCCAGCCGAACGCCGCGCCGATCCACGTCCCGGCGGGGACACCGGCGACGACCGCGCCGGTCAGGCCCGCCATCACGGTGGCCAGGTCGCGGCCCTGCCGTCCCGGTGCGGCGAGCGCGGCGGTGACGGCGAACACCGTCGGGAGGACGACGGCGGCGGCGAGCGCGGCCAGGACCCGCAGCGCCAGCAGTGCCGGGTAGGACGTGGCGAGCGGGACGGCGAGGTTCGCTGCGCAGAAGAGCACCATCCCGCCGCCGAGCAGGCGGCGCCGCGGCCAGGACGCCGTCGTCACGGCCGCGACGGGCGCGACGACGGCGCAGATGACGGAGAAGACGGTCACGAGCTGCCCGGCCGTCGCCTCGCCGACCGAGAGTCCACGCGCGATCGACGGCAGCACGCCGACGATCGCGAAGTCGTCGGTCTGAAGGGTGAAGGCGGTCAGGGCGAGCGCGGCGAGCCGGAGCCCGCCGGGGCGGCGTCGGAGGGAGGGCATACCATTAAGGTAACACTCGTTTCCCTATAGGATGGTCGTCCCGGTGAGCGAAGGAGATCCGTCCGTGGCCAGGCCGCGTGATCCACGTCGTCGCGTCGAGATCCTCGACGCGGTCCTCGACCATCTCGCCGAGCACGGGATGTCCGGTCTGTCGATGCGTCCCATCGCGCAGGCGCTCGGGCAGAGCACCCGCGTCCTGACCCATCACTTCGCCGACAAGGACGACCTGCTCGCCGCGCTGCTGCGACGCCTGGACGACGTCCAGCACGAGCAGCTCCGCGCCACCGAGGGCTGGGACGACACCGTCCGGGGCATCGGGGTGATCGTGCGCGACTCCTGGCGGCGGCATCTCGCGCCGGAGAACATCGCCCATACGCGGCTCGTCCGGGAGATCGAGGGGCTGGCGGCGGCCGGGCGGCTCGGGGACCGGGCCCCGACGTTCCTTGCGGACCGGGCCGAGTTCGTCGCCCGCGCGCTGGTCGTCCGCGGCCTCGATCCCGACCAGGCCCGCGTCAAGGCGACCTACCTCAACGGCGCCTACGCCGGGCTCCAGACCGACGTCCTCACGACGGGCGACCGGGAACGGGTCGAGGCGGCGCTCGACGAGCTGTGCGCCGTCGCGGACTCCTGGACGGAGAACGCGCCCCGGACGGCCTGACGGCGCCGCGGGTCCGCCGCGTGCGGCATTCTGTGATCATGGAGTTGGTCGCGTTGCCGTCGCCCGTCCTCGCGGCCCTGTCGCGGGGTGATCTCGCGGGGGCGGGGGAGCTCCTCGGCCGTGCCCTGCCCGGATACTTCGTCGACGCCGAACTGCGGCATGTGTGGGGGCTGCGGCTCGACCAGTTGACGTTCGATCCCGCCAGCGCCGGGTGGGGCATCCATGTGGCGGTGACCGGGGACGTGGCGGTCGGGCACGGCGGGTTCCACGGACGGCCGGGCAGCGACGGCGCCGTGGAGATCGGTTACTCCGTCGCCCCCGCCCACCGGCGGCGCGGGCATGGCAAGGCGATCGTCCGTGAGCTGCTGCGGCGGGCCGGGGCGGCGCCGGAGGTGAGGACGGTGCGGGCGGTCATCGACCGCGACAACGCCGCGTCGATCGCCACCATCGGTGGTCTCGGGTTCGCGGGTGCGGGTGAACGGGGCCGTGATCTTGTCTTCGAGGCTCCCGTGGGCGGCGGCGGTTAGCGAGACGTTCATCCGGGTTCGTTCTGAATGTGCCGGTAGCCGGGCGTGCACGCCGTAGGCTGCACGGATGGCTGAGAAGTTGTGGCGGATCGAGCCGTCCGGACCGCTGCGCGGGGACGTCACCGTGCGGGGCGCGAAGAACGCGGTCAGCAAGCACATGGTCGCGGCGATGCTGGGGGACGGGCCCAGCACGATCGGCAACGCCCCCGACGTCGGCGAGGTCGGGATCACGGCGGGGATGCTGGAGCACGTCGGGATGACCGTCGAGCGGTACGACGGCGACGTGACGGTCGTGCCGGGGCCGGTGGCGGACCCGAGCGTCGGCAAGGCGTTCACCGGGTTGAACCGGATCCCGATCCTGATGCTGGGGCCGCTGCTGCACCGGGCGGGCGAGGCGTTCGTCCCGCTGGTCGGCGGCGACCCGATCGGCAGGCGGCCGGTCGACTTCCACGTGGACGCGCTGCGGGCGTTCGGCGCCGAGGTGACGCACGCGCCCGACGGGATCCACGCGCAGGCGTCACGGCTGGTCGGGACGCGGATCGAGCTGCCGTATCCGAGTGTCGGCGCCACCGAGACGGTGCTGCTGGCGGCCGTGCGGGCGCAGGGGAAGACCGTCATCCGGAACGCCGCCACCGAGCCGGAGATCATCGAGCTGGCGCTGTTCCTCCAGCGGATGGGGGCGCGGATCTCGTTCGCGCCGGACCGGCGGATCGTGGTCGAGGGCGTCGAACGGCTGACCGGGGCGCGGACACGGCTCGCGGGCGACCGGATCGAGGCGTTCTCCTACCTGGTGGCGGGCCTGGTCACGCGCGGGGAGGTGCGGGTGCACGGGTGTCCGCAGGACCGGCTCGTCACGGCGATCACGACCCTGACCAGGATGGGCGCCGAGTTCGAGATCACCGACGACTGGATCATGGCGTCGGCGCCGGACGGGCTGAACCCCGCCGCGGTGCAGACCGACACGCATCCCGGGTTCGCGACCGACTGGCAGACGCCCCTCATGGTGCTGTTCACGCAGGCGGACGGAATGTCAGTGCTCCACGAGACCGTGTACGAGAACCGGCTCGCGTACGTTCCGGCGTTGCAGAGCATGGGCGCCGAGATCGAGGTGTACGACACGTGCCTGGGTGGCCCGGCCTGCCGCTACCACGACACGGCGGCGCTGCATTCGGCCGTGGTGCGCGGCGTGACCAAGCTGCGGGGTGGGGACGTCACCATGCCCGACATCCGGGCGGGTTTCTCCGCGGTTCTGGCGGCGGCGGTCGCGGAGGGACCGTCCCTGTTGCGGGGCGTGCACCACATCGAGCGCGGCTACCACCGGCCGGTGGAACAGTTCCGCGCGCTGGGCCTCGCCCTGCGAGCGATTTCCACCTAGCCTCGCCCGCGTATCTAGCCTCGCGGGCGGTCCACGCTTGCCCACGCGGATTCGGGTTCAGGTCGCGCTCTGTCGGGTTGGGCCGCGTTGTGGGTCGGGGCGGGTTGTGGGGTTCAGGTTGGTTTTTGGCTGGGCTGGGGTCCGGGGTGTTGGGGTGGCGTTTGGCCAGGTGAAGGTGAGTGCGCTCCCGACGGGGAGGGCGCGCCAGAGTGGGGCGAGGGCGTCCAGGCGGTTCAGGATGCGGTCGACGATGGGCGCGTCCTCGGGTGGGACGGTCGTGTGCTCGGCCCACGCGGGTGTGGTGGCACTGGCGCGGCGGCGCCAGGCGATGTCGCACAGGCCCGCGAGGTGCTCAGACCTGGCCATGTCACCACGGTCTGTCCGGGCCAGGGATGATTCGCGCTTCTTCAGCTTGCGCTGTGCGCGGGCCCGGCGGCGCGGGTCGCCCGGTGTCTCCGTTGTCTCGATGAAGTCGCCGCCGCCCGCCGCGGCGCGTCCGAACACGCCGGACGTCAGGCCCAGTTCCGCCTCGGCCAGGTAGTGGACGAGGTCGTGCGGGATGTTCTCGTCGTATCCGGGCGCGGGGTCCAGGCGGCGTGGGTTCCGGCCGGGCACGGTGATCACGGTCGCGTACCGGCGTTCACCCGTGCGTTCGAAAGCGACGTCCATCCGGCCAGGTTAGGCAGGACGAGTCCGCGAAGGCATTCGGTTTTCCGGGGGCCCACGGCAGATCCTTACCCGGCGATGGCCGAAAGCTACAAGACGGCCGGGGACGCGAAGGCCACGCTGGAGTTATGAACCTGACTAGGGCGTCCGATTTCATGGCCATGCACGCGCGCACGCTCGACCGTCGCCGGTTCGAGCTGCTGACGGGCAAGGGCGACCGGGCCGCGCTGCTGGCCGCCCTCAACGCCTACCGGAATCCCGACGGCGGCTACGGGCACGGACTGGAACCCGACCTGCGGTCCAGGACGAGCCAGCCCGGCCCAGCGCTGCACGCCTTCGAGGTCTTCGCGGAACTCGCCCCGGACACGGCCCCGGAGGCGGTCCAGCTCTGCGACTGGCTGGAGTCGGTGACGCTGCCGGACGGCGGTGTCCCGTTCGGGCTGCACGTCCCTGATCCGGCCGGTTGCGCGCCGTTCTGGGCGGGAGCCGATCCCACGGTCTCGTCGTTGCAGATCACGGCGGTTGTGGCGGCCATGGCGCACCAGGTCGCCGTCCACGACGAGGCCGTCGCCGCGCATCCATGGCTCGACCGCGCCACGCGCTTCTGTCTCGACACCGTCCGGACGAAGGACGAACTGCACGCGCTGGAACTCGCGTTCACGCTGTGGCTGGCCGACGCCGTCAACGACACCGAGACCATCGAGTTGCTTGGCGCGCACATTCCGGCGAACGGTCTCGTCCATGTTCAGGGTGGGCTGGAAGACGAAATGATGCGGCCGCTCGACTTCGCGCCGTACCCGGGACGTCCCGCCAGGGCGCTGTTCGATCCGGAGGTCGTGGCCGCCGAGCTGCGGCGACTCGACGGTCAGCAGCAGGACGACGGCGGGTGGAAGGTCGACTTCACCGCCTACTCGCCCGCCGCCGAACTGGAGTGGCGCGGGTACGCGACCGTCAGGGCGGTGTCGATCCTGACGCACGACCAGCCGCCGGGATCGGATATTCATGAGGGGTGATCGATCCCTCCGCTCCCTTGCCCAAGTACATGCAGCTTCGCGCCATCCTGCTCGACATGGTCGAACAGGACCGGCTGCCGGTCGACGCGCCCGTCCCGTCCGAACGTGAGCTGTGCCGCCGGTTCGGGGTGTCGCGGATGACGGTCCGGCAGGCCATCGACCAGCTCGTCGCCGAGGAACGGCTGCGCCGCGTTCACGGCAAGGGCACGTACGTGGCGCGTCCGAAGGTGCAGATGCCGAGGGAACTGGTGTCCTTCACCGAGGACATGATCGCCCGTGGTATGCGGCCGGCGTGCGTCGACCTGGACGCCCGGACCACCACGGCGGACGCGCGCCTCGCCGGGTACTTCGGCGCGTCCCCGGGCGTCGCCGTGCACGTCCTGGAGCGGTTGCGGCTGGCCGACGGGGAGCCGATGGCGGTGGAACGTTCGCATATCCCGGTGTCCCTCGCGCCCGACCTGTTCGAGCGCCGCCCGCCGGAGGGTCCGTTGTTCGCCGTGCTGGAGAGCGAGTTCGGGATCGTCATGGACGCGGGGGAGCAGACGATCGAGGCGGGCCCGGCGGACGCCAGGGAGGCCGGGCTGCTCGGCATCGAACCCGGCGGCACCGTGTTCCACCTGCGGCAGCGGACGTTCAGCCGGGGCGTCTGCGCCGAGGTCGCCTTCGCGATCTACCGGGCCGACCGGTACAGGATCCATCTGGGCCTGGAGTCGCCGCGGCACACCGAGCCGTAGCGTCGGCGCCGGTCGGCGCCCGCGTGCGATCCTTGAGACTCTGGTCACATCCACCGCCGGGGGCGCCGGTGCGCGCGGCCCGGTCGACGGCACCGGAGGCTCCCGATGGACAACGGCCCGGGGTACACGGCGCTCACCCCGCTCGCGTTTCTCGGACGGTCGGCGGAGGTGTTCCCCGGCAAGACCGCCTACGTCCACGGGGACCGCCGCGTCCCGTACGCGGAGTTCGCCGCCGAGGCGACGCGGTTGGCGAACGCGCTGCGGGCCTCCGGGATCGGGCCTGGGGACCGGGTCGCCTACCTGGCGCCGAACGTCCCGGAGCTGCTGGTGGCGCATTTCGGCGTGCCGCTCGCCGGGGCGGTCCTCGTCGCGATCAACACGCGGCTCGCCCCGGACGAGGTCCGCCACATCCTCGCCCACTCGGGGGCGAAGGTCCTGGTCGTGGACGCGGCGCTGCTCGCGTCGGTGGGACTGCCCGAGGACGCGCCGCCCGAGGTCGTGACGATCCCCGCGCCCGGTGACGCTGTGACCGGCGGGATCGCCTATGCGGAGCTGCTGGCGCGCGGCTCCGACGATCCGCTGCCCTGGGCCGTGGCCGACGAGAACGCCGCGATCTCCCTCAACTACACGTCCGGGACGACGGGACGTCCGAAAGGCGTCGTCTACACGCATCGGGGCGCGTACCTGAACGCGCTCGGCGAGGTCGTCCACTCAGGGTTCACGCCCGCGAGCGTGTACCTGTGGACGCTGCCGATGTTCCACTGCAACGGCTGGTGCACGCCGTGGGCGCTCGCCGCGGTCGGTGGTACGCAGGTGTGCCTGCGCGCCGTCGTCGCCAAGGACGTGTGGCGGCTTATCGACGCCGAGGGGGTCACGCACCTCAACGGCGCGCCGACCGTCCTGCTCACGATCGTGAACGCGGCGGAGGCGCACCCCCTGGACCGGCCGCTGACCGTGACGACGGCGGGCGCCTCGCCCAGCCCGACGATCATCGCGGAGATGGAGGGGCTCGGCGCCGACATCGTGCACGTGTACGGGCTGACCGAGACGTATGGGCCGTACTCGGTGTGCGAGCCGCAGCCCGGCTGGCCTGCGCTGGACGGCGCCGACCGGGCGCGGCTGCTGGCGAGGCAGGGCGTCGGCATGGTCCAGACGGATGGCCTGCGCGTGGTCGACGACGACATGAACGATGTCCCCGCCGACGGCGAGACGCTCGGCGAGATCGTCATGCGCGGCAACAACGTCATGAAGGGCTACTATCGCGATGACGAGGCGACCACGAAAGCGTTTCGGGGCGGCTGGTTCCATTCCGGTGACCTTGGCGTCCGCCATTCCGACGGTTACATCGAGCTGCGCGACCGGTCCAAGGACATCATCATCTCCGGCGGTGAGAACATCTCCACGGTGGAGGTGGAGCGCGCGATCGTCTCGCATCCGGCGGTGCTGGAGGTCGCCGTCGTCGCGATTCCGGACGACACCTGGGGCGAGCGTCCCAAGGCGTTCGTGGTTCTGCGCGACGGGCACGCGGCGTCCGGCGACGACCTGATCGCGCACGTGCGGAAGAGCCTCGCCCGGTTCAAGGCGCCCGACGTGGTGGAGTTCGTGGACGCGCTGCCGAAGACGTCCACCGGCAAGGTCCAGAAGTTCCAGCTTCGCGAGATGGAGTGGGCGGGACGCGATCGCCGGATCCGGTGAGGTCCGGCGGTTCCTGGGAAGTGTTCCAAACACGGGGGCCGTGCCGCTGTCGACCGAAAGGGGAGCGGGATGTCGCCCACCGGTGAACCGACCGAGAACGTACTGATCGTAGGGGCGGGCCCAACCGGGCTCCTGCTGGCCGGTGATCTGGCCGCGGCCGGGGTCGCCTGCACAGTGCTGGAACGCCGCGACCAGGAGACGAACAACCTGACGCGGGCGTTCGCCGTCCACGCGAGGACGCTGGAGATGCTCGACGCGCGCGGTGTCGCGGACGACCTCGTCGCGGTGGGCGAACGGGTCGACGAGGTCAGGCTGGCCGCGGCGTCCGGCCTCGACCTGTCCAGGCTGCCGGGCCGGTTCCCGTTCATGCTGGTCGTGCCGCAGTACGAGACGGAACGGGCCCTCAGGGAACGGGCGCTGGACGCGGGCGCGGAGATCGTCCACGGCGCGGAGGTCGTCGGGCTCCGCCAGGACGCGGCGGGCGTCGACGTCGACGTGCGGTCCTCCGACGGCGCGACCGGGACGCGCCGCGCGTCCTACGTCGTCGGCACCGACGGCGCCCACAGCACCGTCCGGGACGCGCTCGGGCTGCCGTTCCCCGGGCAGGCGGTCGTGCGGTCGGTGATGCTCGCCGACATCCGGTTGCGGGACGTGCCCGACGACGTCCTCACCGTCAACACGTCCGGCGACGGGTTCGTGTTCCTCGCGCCGTTCAGGGACGGCTGGTACCGGGTGATCGCGTGGAACCGCCGTCACCAGGTGCCCGACTCCGAACCCGTCGACCTGGGGGAGCTGCGCGACGTGATGCGCCGCGCGTTCGGCACCGACTACGGCTGGCGTGACGTGCGCTGGACGTCCCGGTTCCACAGCGACGAACGGCAGGCGCCGACGTACCGGGTGGGCCGGGTGTTCCTCGCGGGCGACGCCGCGCACGTCCACTCCCCGGCGGGTGGGCTCGGCATGAACACCGGGCTTCAGGACGCCGCGAACCTCGGCTGGAAACTGGCCGCGCGGCTCGGCGGCTGGGCGCCGCCGTGGCTGCTCGACAGCTACAACGAGGAACGGCACCCGGTCGGGCGGGCCGTCCTGCGCGGCAGCGGCACGCTGTTGCGGATCGTCCTCCTCGAACCGCTGTGGCTGCGCCGGGCGCGCTCCGTGGGCGCGTGGACGGCGACGCGCGTCCGGCCGGTGGCGCGGCGGCTCGCAGGCGCCGTGTCCGGTATCGACCTCGCTTACCCGGCGCCGCGCGGCTCCCACCGCCTTACCGGACGGCGCGCCCCGGACGTCCCCCTGGCAGGAAGCCCCGGGCGGCTGTACGCGCTGCTCGGCGACGGTCGTTTCGTGCTGGTCGTCGGTGCGAACGACCCGGCGGTCACCTATCTGGCGACCAAACGGTGGGCGGGACGTGTGCACTGCGCGCTGGCGGGCGGCGCGACACGCACGACGGTCCTGGTCCGCCCGGACGGCTACATCGCGTGGGCGACGGACGAGACCGCGCCCGACCGCCGGCTCGCGGCGATCCGCGAAGCCCTCGGCCACTGGTGCGGGCGGCCCGCCGTCCACGAACCGCGACCGCCCGGGAACGTCCCGGGCGGCGAGAGGAGGACGGGGCCATGACCGATGACCAGGGGGGCCGCCCGGCCGCGCGTTCCGCCGCGCGTTCCGTCGCGCGGAAGCTGATCGCCTCGCGTCTGGTGAGCGGCGAGATGACGCCCGGCGCCGAGATCGGGATCCACGTCGACCAGACGCTCACCCAGGACGCGACCGGCACGCTGGTGATGCTCGAACTGGAGGCGCTCGACCTGGATCGCGTCCGGACGGACGTGTCCGTCCAGTACGTCGACCACAACCTGCTCCAGACCGACGAGCGCAACATGGCCGACCACATCTTCCTGCGGTCCGCGTGCCGCCGGTACGGGCTGTGGTACTCGCGGCCGGGCAACGGCGTGTCCCATCCGACGCACATGCAGCGGTTCGGCGTGCCCGGCGCGACCATGGTCGGCTCCGACTCCCACACCTGCGCGGCCGGGTCGCTCGGCATGCTCGCGATCGGCGTCGGCGGGCTGGAGGTCGCGATGGCGATGGCGGGGGAGCCGCTGTACGTGACGATGCCGGAGATCTGGGGCGTCCGGCTGACGGGCGAACTTCCGCCCTGGCTGAGCGCCAAGGACGTCATCCTGGAAATGCTGCGGCGGCATGGCGTGCGCGGCGGCGTCAACCGGATCATCGAGTACCACGGGCCGGGTCTCGCGTCGCTGACGGCGATGGACCGGCACGTCATCGCGAACATGGGCGCCGAACTCGGCGCGACGACGACGGTGTTCCCCGCCGACGACCGGGTCCTGGAGTTCCTGCGCGGCGAGGGCCGCGAGGACGACTTCACCGAGATCGTCGCCGACCCCGGCGCGTCCTACGACGTCACCGAGGAGATCGACCTGTCGTCCCTGGAGCCGCTGATCGCCCGTCCCGGGTCGCCGGGCGACGTGGTCCCGGTGCGGGACGTCGCGGGCGAGGACGTCCACCAGGTGGTCGTCGGGTCGTCGGCGAACCCCGGGCTGCGGGACTTCGCGGCCGTCGCGGCGATCGTCCGGGGCCGCCAGGTGCACCCGCGCGTGTCGCTGGACGTCAACCCGACGTCCCGGCAGATCCTCCTCGACCTGACCCGGATGGGAGCGGTCGCCGACCTCCTCCAGGCGGGCGCCCGCGTCCACCAGACGGGCTGTCTCGGCTGCATCGGCATGGGGCAGGCACCCGCGATCGGCCGGAACAGCCTGCGGACGTTCCCGCGCAACTTCCCCGGACGCTCCGGCACCCCCGACGACCTGGTCTGGCTCTGCTCACCGGAGACCGCCGCGGCCGCCGCCCTCACCGGTCGCATCACCGATCCCCGTGACCTGGACATGGACCCGCCCGCCCTGCTGTTGCCACCGCGATCCGCCGTCAACCGGCGGATGCTGGAGGCGCCGCCTCCGGTGGACGAGGCGCGCGGCGTCACCCTGGAGAAGGCCCCGAGCATCGGCGTCCTGCCGGAGCTGGACCCGCTGCCGTCCGAGCTGGAGATCCCCGTGGTCATCAAGGTCGGGGACGACGTGTCGACCGACGAGATCCTCCAGGCCGGGGCGCGGGCCCTGCCGTTCCGCAGCGACATCGCCCGGCTGGCGGACTTCGCGTTCACCCGGCTCGACGAGGGCTACCCGGAGCGGGCGCGGCAGGCCGGTCCGCACGCCGTCGTCGGTGGGCGCAACTATGGCCAGGGGTCCTCGCGGGAGCACGCCGCGATCGCGCCCCGGCATCTCGGGCTCAGGCTCGTCCTCGCTCGCGGATACGCGCGCATCCACTGGCAGAACCTCGTCAACTTCGGGATCCTGCCGCTGGAGTTCGCGGACGAGGCCGACTACGACCGCGTCCGGCAGGGCGACGTGCTGCGCGTCGAGAACGTCCGGGACGCGCTGAAGGACGGCAACGAGATCGACGTCCGCAACCTCACCCGGGACGAGACGTACAGGGCGCGGCACCGCCTGTCCCCACGCCAACGGGACCTGGTCGCGGCGGGCGGTCAGATCCCGCTCCTACGCGAACGGTCGGCGCGCCCGTAGCGGGCCCCGGGGCCGGTCTCGGACCCGGGGGGCTTTCAGTAGCGGCGCTCCTCGCGGCCGTAACCGAGTTCCTCGGCCACGTCGGCGACGTTCTCGTACGCGCGTCTCGGCAGGTTCTGGAGCTGCTCGACGGCCTCGTCGGGCGCCCCGGCCTCGGCCGCGTGCCGAATGAGCTCGTTCGGACGCGCCGGATAGCGCACCCCGGACAGCATGCGGGCCAAGGCGCTGCGGCCCTCCACGTCCTGCGCGCTCATCCCGGGCGGTGAGCCCTCGGGCACCGCTCCGGTCGGCGCGGTCGGATCGGCCGGATAGTCGTTGGAGAACGGCTCGGGCTCCTTGAACTCCTCCGCGTGCGTGGGGTGACCGCCGCTGACCATGCCCCGCGTCTCGCGGTCGAGCTCATCGTCCGTCTTCGGGCCGTGCTTGTCGCTCTTGTCTGGCATCGTTCGTCCTCCCTGCGCGCCTGACGGCGGTCAGAAACGTTCCCGGGCGGGCGTCCCCAAACATGGGCCGCTCGGGTGCGCCGGGTCAGGACGGGGACAGACGCATCATCCGCAGGACGCGCCGCACCAAGGAATCCGAACCTTCGCCGGACGATCCGTCGCGTTCTTCTTGCGCGGACGTCGGGGGAGGCGTCGGCACGGCGTCCGCAGCCAGCTCGTAGGTGACCGGCAGCGACCGCAGGCCCCGGATGAGGGGGGACGAGCGCCACGGCAGCTGGTCGGCGGGCAGCGCGAGCCGCAACCCGGAGAACCGGTCGAACAGCCGGTCCACCGCGATCGTGGTGATGGTGGTGGCGAGGTCGCGGCCGAGGCAGGCGTGCGGACCCGCGCCCCACGCCAGATGCGCGCGGGAACTGTAGATCGAGTCCGGCGCGGAGGTCCTGGTGAACGCCGGATCCAGGTGCGCGGCGGCGGGGGACACCAGGACCGGGTCGCCCGCCCCGACCTGGAACCGGCCGAGGCGCACGTCCGCCTTCGCCCAGCGGAACGCCAGGTTCGCCATCGGCGGGTTGGCGGCCGAGGCCCGGTTGATCGCCTCCTGGATCATCCCCGCCGACATGCTGTCGCGGGCGCCCGTCGCCCCGATCAGGATCTCGGTGATGGTGTTGCAGATCAGCGTGCCCGTCACGTCGCCGACCATGACCGTCATCATCGTCATCTCGCGGGTCAGCTCGTCGGCGGTGAGGTCGGGGACGGCGGCCAGCATGTACGAGGGCAGGTCGGAGCCGGGGGCCTCGGCGCGCGCCGCGCACACGCTCGCGACCCTGGCGTTCAGGCGGTCGGACGCCTCGTGGGAGTCCGGTCCCGCGTCCACGATCCGCCACAGGTCGATGATCAGCTCGTCGTCGCCGTCCGCGCCCTCGCCGAGCAGCCGTCCGATGACCATCAGCGGGAGCGGCCGCGCGTACTGGGCCGACAGGTCCGCCCAGCCGGTGCGTCCGCTGCCCTCCGCCAGCACCGTGATCAGCTCGTCGGCGTACCGCAGGATCGCGCCCTCCAGCGCCTTCGCCTCCAGCCTGGAGCGGTCCTGGAACGGGCGCAGGCCCTCGCTCCACGCGCCGCGCAGCCTGGTGGCGTCGGCGCCGTCGCGGAACGCCGAGTTGCCGGACTCGACCACGGGCAGCATCGGCCAGTCCGCCGGGACCTCGCCGTCCCGGTAGGCGCGCCAGGAGTCGACGCGCCTGCTCCAGACCCCGCGGGTGTCGCGCAGCACGTCCAGGGTCTGGGAGTAGCCGATGACGAGCCACGCCGGCACGCCGAGGACGTTGACCGGCGCGACCGGACCGTACTCCTCCCGGAGCCGTTCGAAGAAGACGGCGGGACGGGACTCGAAGTCCCGGTTCAGCAGAGGCTGGACGGCGAGCTCCTCCAGAGGGGGATGACCGGGGTCTGCCTGCGGTTTCTGCGGCTCCACGGGCACAAACCCTAGGAGAGAACGTTCGCCCCTGGTCGGTTTATGGCGGAATCTCCCGAGATGATCTCCTCGGCGTGTACGGACGGCCACGTTCCGCGGGGTTCTCAGCTGTTGGGAGGGGGCGGGTGAATGTGAGTGCTGGTGTGTGTCTGTGTGCGGGGTTCGGGTTGTGGGAGGCGAAAGCCAAGGCTCGTCCTGTCCGAGCGTGTCCACCCGATGTGAGGGGTGTGGTCTGGCCGAGCGAACACCCACATTCGCTCATACGGGTGACGGTATGTGAGGCTAGGTGTGCGCCTATGAGAGCTGGAGGTCCGCATGACCGACTCGTCTGGAGAGCCTGAGGAAGGCGACGACGACATGAAGCGCAGGTTCCGGGAGGCCCTGGAACGCAAGCGCGGAGCGGAGAGCAAGAACGCCGACAAAACCGGCAAGGGTAGCTCCAAGGTGCGCGGCGCCCACGGTCGCGCCGACCACCAGCGGCAGTTCCGCCGCAAGAGCGGCTGACCGGCCCACCGGCAGGTCACCCCGTCCATGGCCCCCGCGCACCAGGCGCGGGGGTCGACCCGGCCCCGGGCTCAGGGCTTGTCCCGGGCTCAGGACTTGTACAGCTTCTTCGAGTAGACGCCCTCGGAGTAGTACTCCACCAACTGCTCCAGGGACTCCTCCGTGGGCTGGACGTCCTTGACGATGCGGGCGTGCGGCGGCAGCGCGTCCGGATCCCAGGTCTCCGGCTTCCACAGCCGCGAACGCATCAGGGCCTTCGCGCAGTGGAAGAAGATCTGCTCGATGTCCACGACCACGGCGAACGCCGGGCGATGCCCCTTGACGATCATCTCGTCGAAGAACGGCGCGTCCCGGACGAGCGTGGCCCGGCCGTTGATCCGCAGCGTCTCGCCCCGCCCCGGCACCAGGAAGATCAACCCGATGTGCGGGTTGCCGAGGATGTTCATGAATCCGTCGGCGCGGCGGTTCCCCGGACGTTCCGGGATCGCGATCGTCGTGTCGTCGATGACATGGACGAACCCGGGCGGGTCGCCCTTCGGTGAGACGTCGCAGTTCCCCTCGGCGTCGCTCGTGGACACGAGGCAGAGGGGCGAATGGGCGAGCCAGTCCAGGTCGTGGGCGTGCAGCGCGAAGCGCTCCTTGTCGATGGCACGCCGCATCGGCGCGCCGAGCAGCTCGCGCAGCTCCGCCGCGGACGTGATCGTGGTGGACTCGTGGACGGCCGTCATCGCCACTCCTTGGCACCGGGGAGTCGATGATCACAGCCTAGACGGCCGTCCATGGAGCGTTCCGGCCGCCCGCACCGGCGACCGCGCTGTGGCCTCCCCCCGCGAAGAACACAACACGGTCACCGGGCCGCCGCGCCGAGCGTCCCCGTGTGGAGGCGACGCCCGTAGGAAGAGCGCGGCGGCGTCCCATGGGATACCCGCCCCGAACGGGCATCCACCTGCGGGTCACCCATACAGACCCGGAGCCCCACGAAAACTCATCGCTCCCGGCGCGGTCAGTTGTGGCGGGCGTCTCGGTCGGCGGCCCGGCGGGCCTCACGGGCGGCGTCATGCGCCTCCCGTGCCGCCGTCTCGGCGCGGGCGCGGTTCTGCTCGGCGCGCTCCGCCCGGCGGGACGCCGCGTCCCGCTCGGCGACGGCCCGCTCCAACTCGTGACGGAGCCGTCCGACCTCCGCGGACGCCTCCTCGACCTCCTGTTTCGCCGCGGTGGCGCGCTCCTCCCGCTCGGCCAGTTTCCGGTCGGCCTCGTCCGCCCGCTTCCGTAGGGTCTCGGCCTTGCGCGCCCGTGCCGCACTCGTCCGCGTGACGTTCGACACACTTCGCTCATGCTTGGCCTTACCGCCCGTCGGCGGAGCCTCCTCGGGCTCCGGTGTTTCTGGCGCCAGGGGAAAACCGGCCGGGACGAAGCCGGTGTGGCTGCGCGGTTGCGGCAACCGTCCCGCCCGCACCTCGTCGGCGATGCCGCCGTCCACCGTGGCGGCCTGGAGTGTGTCCTCCACCTCCCGCAGGGCCTGCTCGCGCAGCGGGTTCCCCTCGTCGGCGGCGAGGTCTCCGGCCGCGCGCACCAGCGATCCCACGAGCCGGGCCCGGCGCTGCTCCAGATCGCCGAGGCCGCCGCCCGACCCCCACGCCGCGCGGATCTCGGCGCCGACGTCCAGCAGTCGCCCCAGGTCATCGGTGGCGGAGCGGGCGAGGAGGTTCACCGCCCACGCCGACAGCGTCGGACGCCGCAACGCCCCGATCCGCTTGGCGAGCGGCGCGTCGCCCGCCGCCTTCGCGTCCTGGGCCAGGCGCCTGCGCGTCTCCACGAAGTCGGCGGGCCGGACGCCGTAGAGCTCATCGGCCGCACTGGAGAAGTCCACGACGGATCCCTACCCGCCGACGAGGGGAAGCGACTATACTCGCACACGAGTACTCGTCGACGAGGTGACCGAGATGGTGAAGCGTCGCAAGGTGAGCAACCTGCTGGGCCTCGCCGTGCTGTCGACGGTCTCCGCCAGGCCGATGCATCCGTACGAGATGGCCTCGCTGATGCGCGCCCGCGGAAAGGACCACGACATGGACATCAAATGGGGCTCGCTCTACACCGTCGTGGGCAACCTCCAGAAGCACGGGTACCTCGCCGTCGAAGGAAGCACCCGGACGGGCTCGCGCCCAGAACGAACCCTCTACCGCATCACGCGGGAGGGTCGGGAAGAACTGGCCGACTGGGTTCGGGAACTGATCTCGGTGCCCGAACGTGAACAGCCCAGGTTCGAGGCCGGGCTGTCCGTGCTCGGCGCGCTCGGCCCGGACGAGGCGGCCCGCCTGCTGGCCGAGCGGCTCAGCGTGATGGAACGCGAACTCGCCGACGACCGCGCCGCCCTCGAAGCGGAGACCGAGGTGCCGCGCATCTTCCTCATCGAGTCCGAGTACGACCTCGCGATGCGGGACGCGGAGGTCGTCTGGGTCCGCGGCCTCCTCACCGAGATCGAGGACGGCACGCTGCCGGGCCTCGACCTGTGGCGAGCCTTCCACGACACCGGGCGGGTCCCGCCCGAGATCGCCGAGTTGGCGGAGAGGGGAGCCTCTCAGGAGCAGCGATAACGCTTGAGAGGCCCGGCGGCGGTGCGGCTACACCGTCGCCGGGCCGAAGAACCCACCACCGAGAAACCCACGCGAAGCGGGTCCTGGCGGCGAGCACGCACTCACAGCCTATCCAGGGACCCTTCGCGGAGCATGTCGTGCCGTACGGAGGAAACCATGGCGCATGCCCCAGAGGCCGTCCAGGTGACGGACCTCGTGAAGACCTACCCCGGCGACGTCCGGGCCCTGGACGGGCTGACGTTCACCGTCAACAGCGGAGAGATCCTCGGACTGCTCGGCCCGAACGGAGCCGGAAAGTCCACCACGATCAAGATCCTGACCACGCTCATCCAGCCCGACACGGGCACCGCCACCGTGGCCGGGCACGACGTGCTCCGCCATCCCGACCGCGTCCGGCGCGTGATCGGAGTCGTGTCACAAAAATCAGGCGCCGATCCCGAGGCGAACGGCCGCGACAACCTCATCCTGCAAGGCCGCCTCTACGGCCTCCGGCACGCACGCGGCCGCGCCGCCGAACTGCTCGCCCAGTTCGGCCTTGAGGACGCCGCGTCCAGACCGGTGAAGACCTACTCCGGCGGGATGCGACGACGGCTCGACGTGGCGCTGGGGCTCGTCCACCGTCCGCAGATCCTGTTCCTCGACGAACCCACCACCGGCCTCGACCCAGAAGCCCGCACAACCCTCTGGGAGGAGATCGCCCACCTCGCGAAGAACGAGGCGCTCGCCATCCTCCTCACCACCCACTACCTGGACGAGGCCGACCACCTGGCAAACCGCCTGGCGATCGTCGACAAGGGCCGCGTCGTCGCCACCGGCACCCCCGACGCGCTCAAGGGCGAACTACGCGGCGACGCCGTCCACGTGGAATGGCCAGAACCTCCACCAGAACCACTGGTCCGCGAAGCCCTGAGCCATCTGCCCGGGGTCCACGACGTCATCTTCGACGGCCCACGGCTCAGCGCTCGCACCGACAACGGCGCCGCCGCCGTCCCGACGGTCCTCGCCGCCCTGGACCACGCGGGCGTCCCCGCGTCAGCCGCCACCGTCGCCCGCCCGTCCCTCGACGACGTCTACCTCCGCTACGCCGGACGCCGCTTCGCCCACGCCGGAGGCACCCGATGACCGCCCTCGCAGCCGGAACCTGGTGGATGACCCACCGACGCCTCTCCGCACTCCTCCGCAACCCGGCCGTGCTCGTGATGACGCTGGCCCAGCCCATGATCTGGCTGTTCCTGTTCGGCCAGCTGTTCAAGAAGGTCGTCGAACTTCCGGGCTTCGGCGCGCCGTCCTACCTGACCTACATCGTCCCCGGCGTAGTGATCATGAACGCGGTCTCGCTGAACTCGTTCGCCGGAATGGCCACCATGGACGAGATCGAACGCGGCACCCTCAACCGCTTCCTGGTCACCCCGGTCCGCCGCAGCGCGATCGCGAACGCGGGCGTCATAGAACAGGCCCTGAGCACGGCCTTCCAGTCCCTAGTGATCATCCTCCTGGGCCGCCTGGCGGGCGCGCACTACCCGGGAGGCCTCACCGGCATCACGATCCTCATCGCGGCCTCCGTGCTGATCGGGGTCGTCCTGGCCGCCCTGTCCAACACGCTCGCTCTCCTGGTCCGAGACCGCAACACCATCATCGGCCTGAACGTGATGCTCCTACTCCCGCTGACCTTCCTCTCGTCCGCGTTCATGACCAAAGACCTGATGCCGCCCTGGATCCGCCACGCCTCAACGGCCAACCCAGTGAGCTGGGCCCTGGACACCGCCCGCACAACCCTCTCCGACGACCCCGACTGGACCTCAGCCGCCCTACACGGCACAGCCCTCCTAGCCCTGACCATCGCCACCGTAAGCCTCGCCATCTTCTCCTTCAGGACCTACCAAAAGTCCCAATAACCCACCCCACAGGCCCCACCCGCCGACACCGCCACCAGCCCCCGCGCCACCGACACCGCCACCGCCCGCGCCCTCCTGTGAGGCGACGAGAGACGGTGTTGCCTTTGCTAACAGACGGCATCCGTGGGACGCCGAGGCCACGGTCCCGTTGAGGTGGCCGGTGGTTAGCGGCGGCGCTCCCTGGGACGCTGGGGCGGCGGCTCCGCCGGGGTTGCTGGTGGTTAGCGAGTGTTGAGGAAGTGGTCCAGGACGCGGGTTCCGAAGGTCAGGGCGTCCAGGGGGACGCGCTCGTCTACGCCGTGGAACATTCCCAAGTAGTCGAGGCCTGGAGGGAGGAGTAGTGGGGCGAAACCGAAGCTTGAGATGCCGATGTCGTTGAACGCCTTGGCGTCGGTGCCGCCGGCCATCACGTAGGGGATGGGACGGGCGAGGGGGTCCTCGGCGCGGAGGGCGTCGGCGAGTGCGGCGAACGTCGGGCCCGCCGGGTCGGCCGCCGGGGCCTCCTCGAAGTTGACGAACTCGCGGGTGACCTTCGGGCCGAGGAGCCGGTCCACCGTGGTGAGGAACTCCTCGCCCGTGCCGGGCAGGTAACGGCCGTCGACCTGCGCGGTCGCCGTGCCCGGCACGACGTTGATCTTGTAACCGGCGTCGAGCCGCGTGGGGTTCGCGGAATTGCGGATCGTGCCGGTGAAAAGGCGGCCGACGCCACCAAGGCGCGCGGCCTCCGCGTCGAGGCGATCCAGGTCGATGGTGATGTCCAGCGCGTCCGCCAAGCCGTTCAGCAAGGCCCGGACGCCGGAGGTCAGGCGAATGGGCCACTGATGGGAGGCGAGACGGGAGACGGCGTGCGCGATCTCGGCGACCGCGTTGTCGGGGGCCGGTTTGGACCCGTGCCCGGCGGTGCCGCGCGCCGTCAGCCGCATCCACATCGTGCCGCGCTCACCCGTCGCGATCGGGTAGATCCGCACCCCGCCCGCGTCCACACTGAACCCGCCGGACTCGCTGATCGCCTCCGTGCACCCGTCGAAGAACGCGCGGTGTTCGCGCGCCACGTATCGGGAGCCGTACTCGCAGGTGCACTCCTCGTCCGCCAGGAACGCCAGCACCAGGTCACCGCGCGTGCGCCGCCCTTCACGCAGCCGTTGCCGGACGGTCGCGAGCGTCATCGCGAGGGTGCCCTTCATGTCGACGGCGCCGCGCCCCCACACGCACCCGTCGCGCACCTCACCGGAGAACGGCGGGACGGTCCACTCGGCAGGGTCGGCGGGCACCACGTCGAGATGCCCGTGGATCAGGAACGCCGGGTGGGCGGGGTCGGTCCCCGGGATGCGCGCCAGCACGCTCGCCCGTCCCGGTGCGGACTCCACGATCGTTGACGGCAGGCCCACCTCGTCCAACAACCTGGCGACATACTCGGCCGCAGGCCGCTCCGGCTTGGCCACACCCTCACCACGGTTCGTGGTGTCAAAGCGAATGAGATCCGCACAGATCCCCGCCACTTCGTCCGCAGCCGTCATGCCACCCCTCAAGAGAGCCCGCCCGTTGTCGAACCCGCCCGGTCGGCGCCCCCGGTCCTGGCGTCTTCCGGTCCTGGCTGTCTTGACGTCCTACTCAGGCGCTGGAGCCGATTACGCGGGCACGTGGATCATTGATCTGGGTTGGGGCGGATCCTCAGGAGTTTCGAAGATATCCCCGCCCTCGTGGAGTCGGACGCACTCGTCGTGCACCGCCGGAAGGCTTCGGGGGACGTTGGGGAAGGACCAGGCGGCGGGCGCGATCGTTTACGCCGTTCGTACGCCCGTGGTCTCGGTGGTGTTCGACATCGGCGTGGCTCTGGGTTTGCGACGTCGGTGGGGACGGCGTGCGCGATCTTGGTCGGCCTCGTATGCCTGGCGGATGCCTGCGCTGTTGGCGAGACGAGGGCGGGCGGGGGTGGCTTGTGGGGTTTCGTGGGGTGGGGTCCGTAGGGTGGGGGGATGGCACGCAAGGGTAGGCGTGGGCCCCGGGCGAACCTGTTTGAGATCGACGCTGGGGAAGCTGAGTTGTTGCGTGACGCTGATCGTGACGGTGGGTGGATGTTGCTGGTCGGTGGGGTGCCTCAGTCGTACGTGGACCTGTCCGACCCCACTTATCTTGACTTCGAGTACATGCGGTTGATGGGGGACGTCGTCGACTGTTTGCGCGGGGACGTGTTCGACGCGGTGCATGTGGGTGGTGCGGGGTGCACGTTGGCGCGTTATGTCGCGGCTACGCGGCCCGGGTCCCGGCAGGTCGTGTTCGAGCCGGACGCGGGGCTGGTGCGGCTTGTTCGAGAGCGGTTGCCCGTTAAGGGGGTTTCGGGGCTGCGGATCCGTGTGGTCGATGGGCGTAGTGGGGTCGCGGCGCTGGGGGATGAGGTTGACGACCTTGTGGTGATGGACGCGTTCGCGGAGGCGTCCATGCCGCCCGATCTCGCCACCCGGGAGTTCGTTCTGGACGTGGCGCGGGTCCTGCGGCCCGGTGGGGTCTACATGCTGAACGTGGCCGACGGGTTCCGGTTGCCGTTCGCGCGGCGGGTCGCCGCCACCGTGCGGTCGGTGTTTCGGCACACGTTGATGATGGGCGACCCGGGGGTGCTGCGCGGTCGGCGGTTCGGGAATCTGATCGTGGCCGGGTCGCGGGAGCCGCTTCCGGTGGACGAGTTGCGGCGCCGCGCGGCAGGTGGCGCGGTGCGGGCGCGGCTGCTGGACGGGGGCGACCTCGCCGCGTTCTGCGCGGGTGCGGCCCCGTTGCGCGACGGGGAGGAGATCGTGGCTCCCGTCCCGCCCCCGCAGGTTTTCGGGAGGTCGTGAGTATTCCGGACGGCCTACCGTTCCGTATCGGCCTCACGGACCCCGGCCATGTCCCATAATCGAGCGATGGAGTCGTCCACCCGAATTCTGATTCTCGGCATGGATTCGTCGGGGAGAGTACTCCAGTTCGACCGTAATGCCGCCGCCGTCTTGGGACCGGATGGCAACGGCCTACTGGGCGCTCACCTCGACGAGGTGATCCCGGGCGCGCGGGAGCCGCTGCTGGAGGCATTGAAGGCCGGGCGGGAGCGCACCGCCATGCTCGCCGTGGAGGCGGCGTCGGGCGGGCTGCTCGACGCGGTC
Organism: Actinomadura meridiana; assembly: GCF_039537545.1. Taxonomy (NCBI): domain Bacteria; kingdom Bacillati; phylum Actinomycetota; class Actinomycetes; order Streptosporangiales; family Thermomonosporaceae; genus Actinomadura; species Actinomadura meridiana. The sequence goes on along the minus strand of NZ_BAABAS010000027.1, from coordinate 111,458 downwards.
GTGACCGTGCATCCGATGAACGGGTCCGCGCCGGACATCGCGGCGCTCGCCGTCGTCCGGGTGCCGGTGCCGCTCGCCGACCGGTTCGTCGACCCCGCGGTCATCCGCCGGGCGCTGCTGGACGACGCGCTCCCGCGGATCGGTTCGACGCTCGACCTTGAGATGCTGGCGCGCGGCCTGATGGACGTCCTGGTCCCGCATTTCTGCAACTCCGGCGCATTGTTGCTGCTGGAGACCCATTTGGACGCCGACGAGGCGCCGGATGGTCCTGACGGCCCGCAACTGCGGCGGATGGCCATTGGGTTCGACGACGACGATCCGGCGTGGGACGCGACATTCCCGACCGGGGAGTCGGTCGTCTATCCGGCGGGCACTCCGTATGCGCAGTGCCTCTCGTCCGGGGAGGCCGTGTTGCGGGCGCTGGGCGGTGACGGCGCCTCGGTGCTCGCCTCCGACCTGCGGCGCCCGCCGGTCGGCGACCTGTTGAAGGGCGCGTCGATGCTGTTGCTGCCGATCACGTCGGCGGCGGGCGTCCTCGGGTTCTTCGTCTGCACGCGGACCGTGGCGCACCGTCCGTTCGACGCCTACGACGTCGAGATCGGGATGGAGTTCGCCAACCGGGCGTCCATCTTCATCGAGAGCGCCCGGCAGTACTCGCGGGAGCGTGCCACCGCGCTCACCCTTCAGCGCAGCCTGTTGCCGACAGGGCTGTCGGCACCGTCGCCGGTGGAGGTGCACCACCGGTACCTGCCGGGCAGCCGCCTCATCGAGGTCGGCGGCGACTGGTACGAGTCGATCGCGTTGCCCGGCGCGCGGGTCGCCCTCGTCGTGGGGGACGTCGCCGGGCACGGTGTGAAGGCCGCCGTCACTATGGGACGGTTGCGTACCGCCATTCATACTCTCGCCGGTCTTGAGCTGCCGCCCGCGGAGGCCCTGGAGCGGCTCGACTCGTTGATGCGGACGCTCGGCGAACGCGAGCCGCACTTCGCGACCTGCGCCTACGTCGTGTACGACGCGGTCAGCGGACGGTGCGAGGTCGCCAGTGCCGGGCATCTGCCGCCGCTGCTCGTCCCGCCCGGCGCGGAGCCCGAGTACCTGCCGGTGCCGCCCGCGCCGCCGCTCGGTGTCGGCGGTGACGGGCCGATCGTCAGCCGCGAGTTCGACGTCGAGGACGGGACGCTCCTGTTCCTCTACACCGACGGCCTGGTCGAGAACCGGGCCCGCGACATCGACGACGGCCTGGCCCGGCTGCGCGGCGTGTTCGGCGACGGCGCCGCCCGCCCGCTCGACGAGCTGTGCCAGACGGCCCTCGACGGCGTCTACGACGACGAGCACCGCGACGACATCGCGATGCTCGTGGCGCGCCTCGCGCGCATCCCCGCCGACCGGCACGCCACGTGGGAGTTGCCCGCCGAGCCCGCCGCCGTCCGGAGGGCGCGCGGCCTCATCCGCGACCAGCTGAACCGCTGGGGTCTGGACGACCTGGCGCACCCCACGATGCTGCTGGCGTCGGAGCTGGTCACGAACGCGATCCGGCACGCGGGTGGACGGATCAAGCTGCGGCTGGTCCGGGAGGGCGGGCTGGTCTGCGAGGTGTTCGACTCCGCCGACGGCCGTCCCCGCGTCCGGCACCGCGACGAGGACGGCGACATGGTCGAGTCGGGCCGTGGCCTGCACGTCGTCGGGCGGCTGGCCTCCCGGTGGGGCGTGCGCCGCACCCCGGAGGGCAAGGTCGTGTGGTGTGAGCAGGCGCTCAGCCCGCCCCGCTGAACCTCTCGTCCCGGCGCAGGACGACGAGGGCGACGTCGTCCTCGCGGTGGCCGAACTCGGCGATGATCCGGTCGCCGTACCGTTCGAGTTCGTCGTCGACGTCGGCCGCCAGGGTGCGCAGCCGTTCCAGGTTGTCGGCGAGGGGGATGCCACGGTCCTCGATCAGCCCGTCGGTGAGCAGCACGACGGTGCCGCCGGGCGGGATCCGCGTCTTCTCGACCGTGACGCCGCTCAGGTCGCTCGGGGCCCTGGGGAAGCCGAGCAGGACGCCGCCGCCGTCGCCGTAGCGGGCCCGGCCGCCGGAGATGTGCAGCGGCGGGATGTGCCCGGCGCTGGCGACATGCGCGTCGCCGCTCAGCGGGTCCACGGTCATCAGGCACATGGTGGCGGTCTGGTCGTCGTGGTAACGCTCCATCACGCCGTTCAGCAGCCGCAGGATCGTGACGGGGTCGTGGCCCTCGGCGGCGAACGCGCGCAGCGCGTGCCGGATCTCCGCCATGACGGTCGCGGCGTGCAGCGAATGCCCCTGCACGTCCCCGATGGCGACCAGCATCCGGTCGCCCCGGTCCAGGACCTCGTAGAAGTCGCCGCCGACCTCGGCCTGGTCGCTGGCCGGTTCGTAGCGGACGGCCAGCGACCAGCCCGGCACGGACGGCAGCGACGACGGGAGCAGGCTGTGCTGGAGGGTCAGGGACGTCGTGTGCTCCTCGGTGTAGGAGCGCAGGGCCTCCATGGCGAGCGCCACCGCCTGCCCGAGCTGGCGCAGCACGTTCGTGTCGTCCTCGGAGCGCGCGCCACGGCCCCCGAGGCCGATGCCGATGGGCGGACGGCCGTTCTTGAACCGCGCGACCACGAGCGACACGTCGTCCTCCACGACGCTGTCGGGCAGGATCTCCAGCCATCGTTCCAGCGGCACCTGCGTGACCTCCGCGCCGGTCGCGTCGTCCAGCCCGCTGATCGCGGCCAGCCGGGCGGGGAGGTCCGGCGGGCAGTCGCGGCGCCATGGGCCGATGCCGAGCTCCGACGTCCACCGCGCCCGGCCGTCGGGCGGCAGCACGAACACCGAGGCCGGGGCCCCGAAGATCGCGAACGCGCCGCGGGCGGCGACCGCGGCCACGCCGTCGAAGGACTCGGCGGCGTTGATGGCCATGGTCGTGCGGGTGAGTTCGTCCAGGCGGGCGGCCAGCCGTTCGGCGCGGCGGCGGGCCTGGTAGTAGCGCAGCACCGCCTCGACGGTGGCGAGGAACTCGCCGGGGTCGATCGGGTCGGTCATGTAGGCGTCGGCGCCGCTGCGCAGCCCCTCGGTACGGTCGGCGACGTTGACGGCCTGCGCCGAGATGTGGATCACGGGCAGCGCGGAGGTGTCCGGCGCGGCCTTGATCCGTTCGCAGACCTCCATGCCGCTCATGTCGGGGAGCCGGACGTCCAGCACCACCAGGTCGATGGTGCGCTCGGTGAGGCGGCCCCAGGTCTCGGCGGCCGTCGCGGCCTCCACGACGGTGTGGCCCGCGCGCCGCAGCCAGCTTCCGATGATGTACCGCTTGGTGTCGTTGTCGTCGACCACCAGCGTCGTGGTCACGGCCGTCACCTCCCGTCCGCCACGTCGCGGGCCCTGCGCGCCGCGTCGGCGAGCGTCTCCGGGCCGATGAGGTCCTTGCTGAGCACGGCGCCCGCGCGTGCGCCGGGGCCCTCCGGATAGGGACGGGCCGGGACGTCCGACGAGGTGACCAGCACGACCGGCATGTCCGGGGGCAGCCGGTCGAGGACGTCGTAGCCGCCCATCCCCGGCATCCGCAGGTCGAGCAGGACGAGGTCGGGCGGGTCGGCCTCGGCGACGGCCAGGGCGGCGTGCCCGTCGGCGGTCTCGGTGACCCGTCCGGCGGAGTCCTCCACCAGCCCGCGCAGGACGCGGCGGAACGCGTCATCGTCGTCGGCGATCAGCACGTGGCGGAGCCGGAGGTCGGCGAGGCTCGCGCACGGCGGCAGCCGCAGCGTCACCGTCGTGCCCTCGCCCACGACGCTGTGCAGGTGCAGGTCGCCGCCGAGCGCCCCGGCGAGGCGGCGCGCGTAGGGCAGGCCGAGGCCCGTGCCGCCCGCCTTCCCGCCCGGCGCCCGGAAGAACTCCTCGAAGACGCGGGCGAGGTCGGCGGGCGCGATGCCGGGCCCTGTGTCGGAGACGACGAACTCGACGCACTCCGGTTCGTTCCGGGGGGCGTGGGGGGTCGTCCCCTCACGAGAGGCAGGCCCGGACCGTGCCGTGACGTTGACCTCGCCCGACGCGGTGAACTTCAGCCCGTTGCCGATCAGGTTCCGCAGGATGCGGGAGAGCATCTCCAGGTCGGTGACGATGATGGGCGGCGCGGTGGCGGCGTTCACGGTGAGCGCCAGCCCGGCCTGGTCCGCGATCGGGGTCAGCAGCTCCGACAGCTCCGCCAGCAGCGCGGGGACCTCCACCGCCTCCAGGCGTGGCTCCAGCGCGCCGCGTTCGGCCTTCGCCATGTCGAGGAGCTCGTTGACCAGCGTCAGCAGGGTCTCGCCGGTGTCTCCGATCAGGGTGAGCTGCTGGCGCTGCTCGTCGGTGAGGGGGTCGGCGGCCGGGTCGAGCAGCAGCCGGACGAGCCCGATCACGCCGTTGACGGGCGTGCGCAGCTCGTGGCTGACGGCGGCCCAGAACCGGTTCTTCGCCTCGCCCGCCTCCCGGAGCTGGTCGGACTTCTCCTCCAGCTCGGCGTACAGCGCCACGACGCCCCGGTTGGTCTGCTCCAGCTCCGCGGAGATCTCGTTGTAGAGCGCCATGACGCCCTGGTTCGTCGCCTCCAGCTCGGTGTTGAGGGACCGCAGTTCCTCGCGCTGCCGTTGGAGGTCGGCGAGCGCGGCCATCAGCTCGGCGTTCTGCGTCCGCAGCTCCTCCAGCGCGCGGACGGGACGCAGACGTCCGAGGCGGGCGCGCAGGTCGTCCAGGTCGGCGTCGCCGGGCGGTTCGGCGCCCGCGGGCAGGTCCTTGCGGAGCCGGACGCGCATGCCGTCGCCGGTGCGCTCCTGCTCGACCAGGGTCAGCAGGCGCGAGACGGCGGCCTCGCACTCGCGGGCCCCGTCCATGCTGGTCCGGGGCACCAGGTCCAGTTCGATCACCAGTGCGGGGCGGTGCCCGCGGTCGAGGTGGAACGCGACCGTGACCCGTCCCGAGCAGGCGTACAGTTCCCGTCCGGCCTCGCTGAGCGCGGTGGCGACCCGCACCTGGTCCTGGTGTTCGAGGCCCACCTCGGCGGCGACGCGGCGGCCCAGCCGCCGGACGGCGAAGACGCCCTCCTCGTCGACGATCTCGGTCCGCAGCAGCTCGCCGGACGGGTCCCCGGTCATCGGCTCACCCCCCGCCGAACCTCGTGACGTCGGACGCCGTGTCATCGGACCTCGTGACGTCGGACGCCGTAGCAGCAGATGTCGTGACGGCGAGCACGGAGCGGTCGTCGTGGCGGATCCCGGCGTCGCGCAGCAGGGCGGCGGCGATCAGCAGCGGGTCGCGGCCCAGCAGCCCCGGCTGGTCGGTGAGCCGCCACCGGCTGGTGAGGCCGTCGGAGTGCAGGACCACCACCGCGCCCGGCGGCAGCGGGTAGGCGTGCTCGCGGATCCGCTCGGTGTGGGCGCCCGCGATCCCCGGGACGGAGATCATGCCGTGTCGACGCTCCGGCCCGACGATCCACGCCGCGACGTTCCCGATCCCGGCGAACCGCACCCGCCGGGCGGCGGGCTCCACGGCGGCGACGGCGACGGCGCCGCCCCGGGTGGCGGCCATCCGCCGGTGCGCGTGCCGCAGGACGTCGGCGGGACGGGACGGCGACGGCGTCTCGTGCGCGGCGCCGATCGCGGCCCACGCCGCCCGTGCCGCCAGCGGGCCGTGTCCGAGGCCGTCGCAGAGCATCGCGTAGACGGTGCGTCCGTCCGCCGTGTCGCCCGTCTCCCAGGCCGTGTAGGCGTCGCCGCACTCGTCCTCGCCGTCGATCGGGACCGCGAGGCCCGCCATCGGCGGCCCCGGCGCGGACGGCGAGCCCGGCGGCCGGAACCGCGCGTACAGGACGGTCCCGACCCGCGGCCGCGAGTACAGGCCGCTGCGGTCGGCCAGCCGCTCGATCGAGCCGAGCCCGAGGCCGAGGGTGCCGCCGGTCGAGTAGCCGTCCGTCCGCGACACCGGCACGTCGGCGATGCCGGGGCCCCGGTCGACGCAGACGAACTCCAGGGCGGGGCCGCCGCCGTCCCGCACGATCCGCAGCAGCATCTCGCCTTCGCGCGCGTGCGCGGCGAGGTTCGTGGCCGCCTCCGTCGCCGCGAGCTGCACCTGGCCGAGGCGTTCCCCGCCGAACCCGAGCCGCTCGGCGAGCACGGTGATCCGCCGCCGCACCCCGGCGGCCGCGCTGGGCTCCTCCACCCGCACCCGCAGCGAGTCCCCGGCCAGCGGGCTGGTCGTCCATCCGCCGGTCAGCGGGTCCATTTGGCCACCGTCACCGTGGTGCCCCGGCCCGTCTCGCTGCACAGGCTGAACTCGTCGCTCAGCCGCCGCGCGCCCGACAGGCCGAGGCCGAGGCCCGTCCCGCTCGTCCAGCCCTCGCTGAGCGCCTGCTCGATGTCGGCGATGCCGGGGCCCTCGTCGGCGAAGACGATCCGGACGCCCGTCCGGCCGCGGTCGCCGACGGCCCGTTCGACCCGCATCGTGCCGCCGCCGCCGTGCGCGTAGGTGTTGCGCGCCAGCTCGCTCGCGGCCGTGACGATCTTGGTCTGGTCGACCAGCGACAGTCCGGCGGCGGCGGCCGCTGCGCGCACCACCTGCCGGACGCGGACCACGTCGTCGTTGGACGCGATCGGCACCTCCTCGCCCGGTGCCCGCTCGGTGGGCGCCCCCTCGCCGGGCGGGGACGTCATGGGGTGCCCGCCGGGTGGGTGGGACGGGCGGCCGCGACCCGGGTGCCGAGCAGCCGCATGCCCTCCTCCAGGTCCAGCGCGGTGCGCACGCCGCCGAGCGACAGCCCCAGCTCCACCAGCGTGATCGCGACCGCCGGACGCATCCCGACCACGACCGTCTCGGCGTCCATGAGCCGCGACATGGACGCGATGGTGGCGAACATGCGGCCGATGAACGAGTCGACGATGTCCACGGCCGTGATGTCGATGATCACGCCGTGGGCGCCGGTCGCGACGATCCGCGCGGCGAGGTCCTCCTGGAGTGCCAGGACCGTCTGGTCCTGCAAGTCGACCTGGATCGACACGAGCAGGACGTCCCCGATCTTGAGAATCGGCACCCGTTCCATCAGCCCTCCCCGCTCTTCCGGGGGGTGTGGGGGGTCGTCCCCCCAGAGTCCGCACTGGGGACGACGCGGCGGCCGCAGCGTTCGAGGACGTAGGACAGGGCGTCGGCCATGGTCGCCTTGGTCACGATGTCGCCGAACTCGATGCCGAGCGCCACGATCGTCTGCGCGATCTGCGGCCGGATCCCGGAGATCACGCAGTGCGTGCCCATCAGCCGGGCCGCCAGTACCGCCTTCATCAGGTGCTGGGCGACCTCGGTGTCCACGGCGGGGACGCCGGTGATGTCGATGACCGCGAACCGGGAGCCGGTGTCCACGAGCGTCTGGAGCAGGGTCTCCAGCACGACCTGGGTGCGGGCCGAGTCGAGCGTGCCGACCAGCGGCACCGCGACGACGTCCTCCCACAGCTTGACCACGGGAGTGGACAGTTCGAGCAGCTGCTCGGCCTGGTCGGCGATGATCTGTTCGCGGGCGGCGGCGTAGGTCTCGAACGTCACGAGGCCGAGTTCGTCGACGAAGGACGTGAAGTCGAGGAGCGCGCCGAACGCCCCCTGATCCTGGGAGGCGCGGACCTGTTCGTACATGGCCTTCTTCAGCGCGAACACGCTGACCGCCGTCTCCTTCGGGCTGAAGCCCTGCCGGGCGCGGCTGCGGGAGATCTCCGACAGCGCCGCGCGCAGTTCGCCCGCGGCGGTGCCGTCGGCGCTGAATGCCTGTTCGACCAGGTCGTACAGCTCGGTCAGTTCCAGGCGGATCTCGCCCTCGGTGATCCGGCCGCGGACGGCCTCGCTCACCAGCCCGATCCACCGGTCCAGGATCGGCTCCCGTCTGGATCGCAGGAGCGCGGTGATCGGTGTCTCGTCCGAGCCGTCGGCCATGGCCGCGCCCCCATCCCTGCCGCGCCACCCGGTGCTCACCCGCCCAACCGTAACCCCCCATACGGTGCAGACCACCCGGTATGACCTGGACGTTTACGTGGGATGACCGCCTTTTTGGCTTCGGTTCCGCGGTGACCTTTTGTGGGTTAGTCCCACCAGAAGGACCAGTTGGTCTTGCCGCGGATCTCCTCGGCGTACCCGGCGAGGGTGCCGGGGCCCTGGAACAGGATGTCGGGGCAGAAGGCCCAGTGTTCGGCGGCGACCTGGACGGCGTGCCGGGTCGTGACCGGCGGCGCCGCGACGCTGAGTTCCAGCGTGTTGAACCCGAGGGCGACGACGCGGGCGCCGAAGCGGTCCTCCCAGCCCCGCAGGACGGCCGACAGCGGCGCCGTCCACTCGTTGTGGTTGAGGGCCCCCTGCCAGCCGACGGCGGCCAGCGCGTCGGCGCCGCGCTCCACAGGGACGAGGCCCAGCGAGAGGCCGCGGGCGGCGAGGGCGCGGGAGCACCGGTCCGCCATGGCGTCCGGGTCGTCGAGGGGGACGCCGGGCGGTGCGAGCCCCGGGCAGTGCCGCCCGAACGGGGCCAGGTCGTCCAGGTCCTCGGTGGCGGCCTGCTCGGCCCAGTCCGACCACACCTCGGACATGAACGCCTGCGGGACGTAGTTCTCGACCTCCGCGACCGGCTCGGGGGCGATCTGGCCGGACGCCCACGGCTGGTCGGTCTCGTCCATCAGCAGCGGCCACAGGCCCGACCGGTCGTGCTCGGCGCGAAGGCCCGCCCACAGGCCGCCGGGGGCGGGCTCCTCGCTCAGCCAGAACGCGGGGCGCAGGACCTGGCTCCGCTGCGGATACCCCGGGTCGGGCCAGACCAGGTCGCCCGCGGGCAGTGACGTCGACAGCGTCCGCTCGGCTGGCCCCGGCGGGCCGAACAGCCGCGGCAGGTCGCCCGGCAGGTGCCGGACCTCCACATCATCCATCTCACGCCGTTCCGGTACAGAGCATCCCAACAGGATCGAGATGGTAACGGCGTCCGGCCCCCGCGTGTCGGGTAGTCAGCCCTCCCGGCCACGCACCAGATAGTCGATCAGTAGCGCGATGACGCCGACTCCGGTCGCGGCGCTGGCCGCGATCCCCAGCCAGCCGTCGCCCAGGATGGTGTTGACGCCGACGTTCACGGCGATGAGGACGCCGACCAGGGTCCATCGGGTCTGGTTGCTCATGGTTCATGCCTTTCGGAGGTAGGTGCAGGTCAGGAGAGCGTGGGGGAGGTGCGGCGACGCAGGACGGCCCGTGCCGGCAGCAGGATCGCGGCGCCGCCGGACCCCACCACGGCGGCGAGGATCACCGCGCACGACACCGGAGAGATCGACGGCAGCGGCAGCCCGGTGACCGCCGTCGCGAACACCGGCAGCGTGACCGCGACGATCAGCGTCCCGGCGGCGATGCCGGTGCCGAGCACGATCGCGGCCTCCAGCCGGAGCATCCGCAGCACCTGGCCGCGGGTCGCGCCGACCAGTCGCAGCAGCGCGAACTCGCGTCGCCGCGCCGCCGTCGCGACCGCCAGCGTCGTGACGAGGCCGATCAGGATGAAGCCCGTGATCGCGCCGACCACCACGAGGTTGACGAACCCCTGGAGCCGGATCTCCTGCGAAAGGCTCGCGCCGAAGGCGTCCGGCGTGATCACCCGGGTTCCGGCGTAGGCGGCGGTGACGGCCCGCAGGTTCGAGGTGTCGCCCCGGACGAGCACGTGGTCGTCGAGTGGAGAGGCCCCGTGCGCCGCCACCAGGTCGTGGGGGAGCAGGACGTCCCCGAAGCCGAGGCCCCGCTCGTACACGGCGACGACCTTGGCCTCGACCTTCGTCCCGTCGCCGAGCCACAGCCGCGCCGTGGACCCGACGTGCAGGCCGCCAGCCACGTCCCGGCTGAGCGCGACGGTGGTCCCGCGCAGGTCGCCGAGGCGGCCGGACGTCACCTTCGGGTCCATGGTCGCGGCGGCGTCCGCGCCGATCCCGCGGGCGTTCAGCGACCGCAGGTTCTGCTCGCCCAGCTCCTTGACGGGCATGACCACGGTGGTGCTCTTGACGGGGGTCGCGGCGGTGACGCCCGGGGCGCGGCGGGCCGCGTCGGCGACGTCGCGGGGGAGCCCGGGGCCGTCCGCCACGATGACCCGGTCGGCGCGGTCACCGGCGTGCGCCTGCGTCCGAGTCGCGTGCGCGACCGTCGTCTGCGCGAACAGTTGGACGCCCGCGAACGCCACGGCCAGCGCGACCGGCGTGATGAGCGACCCGGCGCGCACGGCCGCGGCTCCCGCCGTGTGCTGCGCCATCCGTCCGGACACCGGCGACACCGCTCGGGCGGCGCGGCCCAGCACCCGGTTCCCGATCCGCGCCACCAGCGGCCCGAGCAGCGCCATCGCGGTGATCAGCGCCATGACGAGACCGCCGATCGACGCTGCGGCGGTCGGCCCGGTCGTCACCGCCGCGACGCCGAGCGCGTTCAGGCCGACGACGAGGAACCCGACGCCGGTGACGACGCGCCAGCGGGGCAGCGCGGCGCGCTCGACGGCCGCCTCCCCGAGCGCCTCCACCGGACGGATCCGCGACACCCGCAGCGCGGCGAGGAACGCGGTCCCGACGGCGGCGAGCAGCGTCACCGCGACCGCGGCGAGCGCCGGGAGCGGGCTGAGCGACAGCCCGAAACCGTCCGGCAGGACGCCCTCGTGGCGCATCGCGGCGTGCATCGCCGCGCCGAGCCCCAGCCCGAGGACGCCACCGGCGAGCGCGGCCGGCACGCCGATCCGCGCCGTCTCGCGGACGAGCCGTCCCCGCACCTGGCCGGGTGTCGCGCCGACCGCGCGGAGCAGCGCGAACTCGCGGGCCCGCTCCCGTACCGACAGCACGATCAGCCCGCCGACGATCACCAGCGCCGTCATGATCGCGATACCGCCGAACGAACCGGCGATCTCCACGATGTCGGGACGGGCGGCGGCGACGGCGAGATCCTCGGCGTCACCGCGCTCCGCGCCGGTCGCGACGGACAGGCCGGGGGCGGCGGCGCTGAGCGCGTCCTTGTCGAGATCCGCTTTGCCGAGCACCGCCAGCGCGTCGGCCTTGCCGGGATGCCCGTAGAGGGCCGTCGCCGTCGCGGTCGTGAAGAACGCCGCGCTGGGGCCCGCCTCGACGAGGCCCGCAACGCGGTAGGGGCGGGGCTTGCCGTCCGCCTGCACCTGGACTGTCGCCCCAGGCTTTACGCCAGTGCCGCTGCTCAGCACGACCTCGTCCGGTGCCTGCGGGGCGTGGCCCGCGGTCAGCTTGTAGGGGCGCAGCGCCGCCGACTGCCAGCCGTGGCCCGTCACCGCCTGGCCGGAGGACAGGACGACGGGGAACGACACGTCCGGGACGACGTTCTGGACGCCGTCCACGGCCCGCAGCTTCGCGGCGGCCGCCAGCGGCACCCGGGCGGGCTCGGTAAGTGGACGGGTCTGCTTCTCCGGCTCCGACCCCCACGGCTTCACCCAGTTCTCGACGCTCCGCGGCCCCGTCACGACGGCCGCCGCCGCGCCGTACCGCTCGACCGGCGCGTGCGCCCGCAGCCCCGACTCCAGCAGCACGCCGCACGCGCCCACCAGCGTGGCCGCGAACGCCAGCGCCACGAAGATCCCGGCGAAGATGCCCTTGTTCTGCTTCACAGCGACTCCCAGCGGCCCATGACGGTGGAGACCGTGGGGGCGACGAGTTCGTCCACGATGCGGCCACGGCTGAGGAACACGACGCGGTCGGCCCACGCGGCGGCCACCGGGTCGTGGGTGACCAGCACGACCGTCTGCCCGGTCTGGTCGACGGCCTCGCGCAGCAGCCGCAGGACGTCGCGGGCCGTGCGGGGGTCGAGCGCGCCGGTCGGCTCGTCCGCGAAGACGACCTCGGGACGGGTCACGAGCGCGCGGGCGAGCGCCGCCCGCTGCTGCTGACCGCCCGACAGCTCCGACGGACGGTGCCGCAGCCGCTCCGCCAGCCCGACGCGCCGGACGACCTCGTCCAGCCAGGCCCGGTCAGGCTCCACACCGCCGAGCTGCAACGGGAGCGTGATGTTCTGCTCGACGTCCATGGACGGCACCAGGTTGAACGCCTGGAACACGAACCCGATGCGCTCGCGGCGCAGCCGTGTCCGCTTGGCCTCGCTCAGCTGGCCGAGGTCGGTGCCGCCGATCCGGACGGTGCCGCTCGTCGGACGGTCCAGCCCCGACGCGCAGTGCAGGAACGTGCTCTTGCCCGATCCGGACGGCCCCATCACCGCCGTGAACGTGCCGCGTGGGAACGTCCAGGAGACGCCGTCCAGCGCCCGGACCTCCCCGTAGGTCCTGGTGACCGCGTCCAGCGTCACCGCCGCGCCCGGCCCGGCGGTGCGGGTCGCGGTCTCGGCCGTCATCGTCGTCATGGGTCCCCTCCGTGGGATGCCGCCTCTCACCTGCTCGAACCTAGAATTCGGAGGGCCTGAGCACATGGGCGCGCGCTCCCGAATCCGTGGTGTAGCGGGCTACACCACGGACCGGGGTGCCCGCCCTGTGTGCGCGGCGCTCCGGCGTCGCTTACGGTGTGCAACGAGGTGACATGAGCAGCGACATCGGACAGGCGGTACGCCGCAGCGCGCGGGCGACCCGGCAGGTCGCGGGCGGCCTGGTCACGGCCGTGCCCGCGCTGTTCGGCCTCGTCCCGCTGGCGGCCTTCCTGGTGCTGATCGTCATCGCGCTGCCGTGGCTTCCGACGGCGGTGCGGCCGCTCCGGGCGCTCGCGAACGCCGAACGGCGCCGCGCGGGCCGCGTCCTCGGCCGCGAGATCCCCGAGCCGTACCGGCCGTCGCGCGGGCAGGGACTGGACGAGGCGCGCCGCCTCGTCCGCGCACCGGACACATGGCGCGACATCGCGTGGATGGTCGGACACGGGTTCACCGGGCTGATAGCGGGTGTGTTCGCCGTCGGGCTGTGGCCCGCGATCCCGTACACGCTGTCGTTGCCGCTGTGGTGGTGGGCCGCGCCGGACGGGTCCACGTCGGCGTTCATCGTCCTGGACAGCTGGCCGAAGGCGCTGACGATGCCGTTCGTCCAGGGCGCGTTCGACCTGTTCCTCCTGTTGTGGCTGGTGCCGAGGTTCGCGCGCTGGCAGGCGCGGTTCGCCGAGCGGCTGCTCGGCCCGACCCGTGGGACCAGCCTGTCCGAACGGGTCGAGGAGCTCACCGAGACCCGCGCCGAGGCACTGGAGGCGCACGGCGCCGAGCTGCGCCGCATCGAACGCGACCTGCACGACGGGACACAGGCCCAGCTCGTCGCCGCCGCGCTCCGGCTCGGCCTCGCCGACCGCCGCTTCACCGCCGACCCGGACGCGGCCCGCACCCTGTTCCTGGAGGCGAGGGAGGGCATCGAGGAGGCCCTCACCCAGCTCCGGACCGTGATCCGCGGCATCTACCCGCCGATCCTGTCGGACCGGGGCCTCGCCGGGGCGCTCAACGCGCTCGCCGCCGCGCAGCCGATCCCCGTCGAGACGGACGTCCGGGTCGACCGGCGGGCGCCCGCCGCCGTCGAGGCCGCCGCCTACTTCGTCGTCGCCGAGGCGCTCACCAACATCGCCCGCCACAGCGGCGCCCGGCACGGCTGGGTCGTGGTCCGCCGCGAACCCGCCCGGCTCGCGGTCACCGTGCGGGATGATGGCAAGGGCGGCGCCGACCCCGGTCGCGGCAGCGGCCTGTCCGGCATCCGCCGCCGGGTCGCCGCGCTCGACGGGACGACCCGCATCCACAGCCCCGACGGGGAAGGGACGACGCTCGAAGTGGACCTGCCGTGCGGATCGTGATCGCCGAGGACAACGTGCTGCTCCGGGAGGGGCTGATCATGCTGCTCGGCTCCGACGGCCACGAGATCGTCGCCGTCGCCGACAGCGGCCCCGACGTGCTGCCCGCGCTGCTGGAGCACCGTCCGGACGTCGCCGTCCTCGACGTCCGGCTGCCACCCGGGTTCCGGGACGAGGGCCTGCGCGCCGCCGTCCAGGCCCGCAAGCGGCTGCCGGGGCTGCCGGTGCTCGTGCTGTCCCAGTACGTCGAGGAGACCTACGCCGCCGAGCTGCTCGCGGGCGGCGCCGAGGGCGTCGGCTACCTGCTCAAGGACCGGGTCAGCCGCGTCGACGAGTTCCTGGACGCGCTGAACCGCGTCGCCGCGGGCGGCACCGCGCTCGACCCGGAGGTCGTCTCGCAGCTGATGTCGTCCCGGCAGAACCCGCTCCAGGCCCTCACGCCCCGCGAGCGCGAGGTCCTCGGCCTGATGGCGCAGGGCCTCGACAACGCCATGATCGCCACCACCCTCGTCATCACGGAGAGGTCCGTCAGCAAGCACATCGGCGCCGTGTTCGCCAAACTCGACCTCCCGCCCACCGACAGCGGACACCGCCGCGTCCTGGCCGTCCTCGCCTACCTCAACTCATGACCGAACAGCCACCGATCAGGCGTGCGGTCCGGGCCCTCCTGCTGGACGGTGACGCGCTCGTCCTGCTCCGCCGCACGCGCGATGACCGGCCCGTCTACTGGACGACCCCCGGCGGCAAGATCGAACCCACGGACGGGACGCCCGAGGCGGCGCTGCGCCGCGAACTCGACGAGGAACTCGGCGCCACCGCCGGGCCCGTCCGCCAGGTGTTCGCCTGCGCCGAACTGCGGCCCGACCTGCACCGCGTCACCACGTTCTACGTGTGCCGCCTGCTCGCGATGGACCTGTCCCGCAGGCACGGCCCCGAGTTCGACGACCCCGCCAACGGCCGCTACGACGTCGACCGCTTCCCGTGCACGCCCGCCGCGCTCACGTCCATCGCGCTGATCCCCGAGATGCTCACCGGCTTCCTCCAGGACCACGCGACCGACCTTTCCGGCCTGCTCTCATAGCGGCGCCATGCCGGCGAGGAGGTAGTCCAAGCCCTGCGCGAACGCGGCGTCCCACCCGTCGCCGGGTAGGTGTCCGTGCTCAGCGAGCGCCGGATAGCGATCGCGGTTGCGGGCGAGGTACTCCTCGACGGCGTGTTCGGCGCCGTCCCGCGCGCCGATCTGCGTGAGCGCCGATCCGATGACGTAGTTCGCGACCGCGTACGCGGCGGCGGCGAGCCGAGGACCGGTCACGCCCGTGGCGGCCAGCGCCGCGTACAGGGCGTCGGTGCGGGCCAGGACGTTGGGCCCGAGCAACGGCCGTCCGCCGAGAACCGCCGCCGACCAGGGATGGTCGAGCATCGCGCGCCGCCACCCCGACATCAACGCGACCACGGCGCCGCGCCAGTCCGCACCGTCGTCGGGGATCGGGACGTCCCCGAACACGGCGTCGAGAGCCAGCTCCAGCACGTCGTCCTTGGTGTCGACATGCCAGTACAGCGTTGTGGACCCGGTGTTCAGGCGCTCGGCGAGCCGCCGCATCGTGAGCCGCCCGATGCCCTCCTCGTCCAGCAGCGCCACCGCCTCGGCGACGATCCGCTCACGGGTCAGAGGCGGCGCGCCCCGGCGGGAACGCTCCTCACGCAGCCACACACTCTCGGTCACCCACCCAGGCTAGTACCTTGGCCGAGTACCAGATCGACGATCCGGCGACTCGAACGTCGTATGGGAGGCCCGTGCGGCTCCTCACAGGTCGGGGTCGGACGGGTGGTCGGCGGTGCCGTCGGTCGTCGACGCGGCGGGCTCGTCGCTCGCCAGGCGGTTGAGCAGCTGCGCTCCCAGCCGTAGGACCTCCTGCTCGACCTCGCTGAACTCGGCGATCGCGGAAGCCAGCCAGGCGTCCCACTGCGCGACCTCGCGGGCCAGGGACTGCCGCCCGGCCTCGGTGATGGCGACCACCGCCTGCCTTCCGTCCCGGGGACCGCGGTTCCGCGAGATCAGGCCCTCGCTCTCCAGCTCGGCGAACACCCTGGTCAGGGTCTGCGGGAGCCGGTGCTCGGCGGCGGCCAGCTCACCGGCGGTCGCCGGACCCGACCGGTTCAGCCTGCCGAGCACGCTGAGCTTGCTGACGCTCAGAGATTGGGCCGAACGCTGCGCGCGCAATCGCCGTGACAGGCCGATCACCCCTTGGCGGACCTCGGCGGCCGTTTGCAGCTGGAACGCTGAATAGGAACTACCCATGGACGAGGTTCGCGGTGGTTCGATCCCGGGTTCGGGCATCTGCGCGCGAGGTTGATCGCCATGTGCGCGGTGCTGGCCACCTACGCCTCGGCCCTGGCGATCGAGCGCCGCGCGCACCTGCACGTCGACGTCGTCGTCCAGGCGGTCGTCCTGGCGCTGTCGGCCGCCCGCGTGCAGCGCCGGGTCGACCGACTTGACCGGCTGATCGGCTTCGCGGTCCTGCCCGCCACCGCGATGGCGGCGACCGGCGCGCAGTGGCTCATGGCCGTCCACCCAGCCGTCGGCGACACCCTGTTCGTGGTCGTGATCGCCGCGTCCATCTGGGTGCGCCGGTTCGGTTCCCGTGCCGTCCGCGCGGGCACCCTGATGGTCCTGCCCTTCGTCGCCATCCTGGTCGTCCACGGCCAGGCCGCCGCGATGGTCACCTGGCATGGCGCCCTGTGGTCGGCGGTGATCGCCCTGGTGGCCTGCGCGTGGGTCACCGTACTCCAGTTGCTCGCCGCGCAAGCTGGCTTCGGTGACATCCCCACCCGGACGACCGTGCCTCCCGTCCGGCCCGGCGCGCGGCGCCTCTCGCCCTCCACTCGACTGGCGTTGCAGATGGGTACCGCGCTGGCGGCGGCGTTCGTGGTCGGACGCACGCTGTGGCCACAGCACTGGGCGTGGCCGGTGCTCACCGCGTTCATCGTGTGCAGCGGCGCTCGCGGTCGAGGTGATGTGCTGCTCAAGAGCCTGCTGCGCACCCTGGGCGCGGGCGTCGGCACCCTCGCGGCGGCTCTGATCGCCGGGTCGTTCGCCCCGCACGCCGATGGCGCCGTCGTAGTGATCTTCGTGGTTCTCGCGGTGGCGGCCTGGCTACGAGAAGCCAGCTACGTCTACTGGGCCGGTGGCGTCACCGCGGGCCTGTCCCTGCTGTACGACTGGTTCGGGGAGCCCCCGGGCGACTTGTTGCGCACTCGCCTGGCCGGAATAGCCGTGGGAGGAGCGCTCGGTCTCGCCGCCTCCTGGCTGGTGCTGCCCATCAGGACCGGCCAGGTACTGCGGCGACGCGCCGCCGACGCGGTGGCGGCCCTGGGGGGTGTGCTGGCCGCCGCCTGCGACAGCGCGGGAGTTGAGAAGGACGAGCTGTGGCGGCGCCAGCGCGGATTCGAACACGCGGTAGGGCAGTTGGAGCAGATCGCCCGCCCGCTGCGCGCCCGCCGGACGCTGGAATCCCGATGGGCGCCCGGCCGCCCCCACCAGGCCGACGCCATCGACCTGATCCGCGGCTGCCTCCCCGAGGTGAGGACACTGACCGAGGCACTGCCTGAACTCCGCCCCCTACCTCCGTGTGTGACCGACCTCGGTGTCGCCGTCTCGGCCAACGCCCTGGCAGCGCTCAAAACGATCGGCCGCCGACCGGAAGCGCACCTTCGGCAAGCAACGGCCTCCGCATCCCGTGACCCCGACAGCACGCCAGCGATAACCGCCCTGGAGCAGATCAACCACCGGCTGACGGACCTCACAACCGTCTTCAGCACACCACCGGGCCCCCGGTGAACAGACCGACCTGCAGCGGCCCGATGGCTCAGCCAGTACATTGGGCGAGTGTCGGATCAATGATCCAGCGACTCGAACAGTGTATGAGGAGTGTTGTGGGCCATATCGAGGTGAGCCGCCTGACCTACGCGCCGCCGGGCGGCCGGACCCTGCTGGACGGCGTGTCGTTCCGTGTCGGGGCCGGGACGAAGGCGGCGCTCGTCGGCCCAAACGGCGCGGGCAAGACCACCCTCCTCCGGTTGATCGCGGGCGACATCGCGCCGTCGGACGGGGGCGTGACGAGTTCTGGCGGCCTCGGCGTCATGCGCCAGTTCATCGGTCACATCCGCGACGGCCGCACCGTCCACGACCTGCTGTTGTCGGTGGCCCCTGCTCGGCTGCGCGACGCGGCGGACGCCCTGGCGAGGGCGGAGAGCGCGCTGTCAGAGAGCGAACGGAGCCAGCTCGCCTACGCCCAGGCCATCACCGACTACACCGACGCGGGCGGATACGACATCGAGATCGTCTGGGACACCTGCACGACGGCGGCGCTCGGTCTGCGCTTCGACGAGGCGAAGGACCGTGGGGTGACGACGCTGTCCGGCGGCGAGCAGAAACGTCTCGTCCTGGAGGCGCTCCTGCGCGGTCCGGACGAGATCCTGCTGCTGGACGAGCCCGACAACTACCTGGACGTACCGGGCAAGGAACGGCTGGCGGAAAGGCTGTGTGGCACGAGCAAGACCGTGCTGCTCGTGTCGCACGATCGCCAACTGCTGGCGGACACCGCTGACCGCGTCATCACGGTGGAATCCCGCGACGTCTGGGTGCACGGCGGCGGGTTCGCGGGCTACACGCAGGCCCGTCGTGACCGCACCGACCGCCTTCACGAACTGCGGCGGCGCTGGGACGACGAACATCAGCGCCTCAGACAACTCGTCCACACATTGCGGCAGCGCGCCACCAACAACGACGCCGTCTCCTCCGCCTACCAGGCCGCTCGCACCCGGCTTCAGCGTTTCGAGGAGGCCGGGCCGCCGCGAAGCGCCCCCAAAGAGCAGAACGTGCGAATGCGGCTGCGTGGCGGGCGCACCGGAAAGCGTTCTCTTATCTGCGAATCGCTTGAACTGACCGGATTGGTCCGCCCTTTCGACCTTGAGGTTTGGTATGGCGAACGAGTCGCGGTCCTCGGCTCGAACGGCTCGGGCAAATCGACATTCCTGCGCCTGCTCGCCGGAGACGACATTCCGCACGACGGGACGTTCCGGCTGGGCGCGCGGGTCGTGCCCGGCCATTTCGTCCAGACGCATGTGCGGCACGATTTGCAGGGCCGCACACCGGCGCAGATCGTCATGGCGGAGAACGCGCTGACCCGCAACGACGCGATGGCCGCGCTCGCCCGCTACGAGCTGGCACCCGCCGGATCCCGGCCGTTCGAGACCCTGTCGGGAGGCCAGCAGGCCCGCCTGCAAATTCTGCTGCTGGAACTGTCGGGCGCGACCCTGCTGTTGCTGGACGAGCCGACCGACAATCTCGACCTTGCCAGTGCCGAGGCATTGCAGGAGGGATTGGCGTCCTATTCGGGCACGGTCCTCGCGGTCACCCATGACCGCTGGTTCGCCGCCGAATTCGACCGTTATCTCATTCTCGGAGCGGACGGCGACGTCCACGAGTCGGACGAGCCCATCTGGGCCCCGTTCCCCGTCGGCGGCGGCCGGTAGCGTGTCGGGCCGAGGGTGAGGAGGCCGATGTGGGCGACTGGCCGGGCAGCGACCTGAGCGACGAGGAACTCGACGTCGCGTACAACGTGCGGCGCAAATCCGGGACGGAGGCGATGAACCTCCATCTGGCCCGCTACAAGACCGAGTCCGAGCAGGCCGTGGCCGGTCTCCCCGGGCATCCCGGCGTCGTCTACGACGAGACGAGCGGCGAACGCCTCGACGTCTGGGGTATCGACGACCAGGCCCTCCGACCCGTGTTCGTCTTCTTCCACGGCGGTTACTGGTTCGCGCTCTCCCGCGAGGAGTCGTCGTTCATGGCGCGGACGCTCCACGAGCAGGGCATCGCGACCGTCGTCCCGGACTACACGCTCGCGCCGAAGGCGACGCTGGAGGAGATCGTCCGGCAGGCGCGCGCCGTGGTCGCGTGGGTGCACCGGCACGGCCGCGAACACGGTCTCGACCCGGACCGGATCGTGGTCGGCGGAAGCTCGGCGGGCGGGCACCTCACCGCTATGACGATGGTCGGCGGATGGCAGCAGGATTACGGGCTGTCCGAGGACGTCGTGAAGGCGGTGATGCCGATCAGCGGTCTGTTCGACATCAGGCCCGTCACCCGCATCTACGTGAACCAGTACGTGCGGCTCGACCTGGAGCGGGCGGCGGCGCTGAGCCCCGCGCTCCTGCCCGTCGGCGCGCGTTGCCCCGCCGTGTTCGTCGTCCCGGAGAACGACGGCACCGGTTTCCTGGAGCAGTCTCGCCTGTTCCAGCCGCACTGGGAGGCTGGCGACCTGATGGTGGTCCCCGGACGCGACCACTTCGACGTCGTCCTCGACCTGGGCGACCCCGACTCCACCGTCGGCAGGACGCTCATCGACCTCGTCCGGTCCGTGTGATCATGGCGCGGTGATCGCTTCGGCCTCGCGGCACAGGTGGTCGAGCATCAGCCGGGCGGACGGCGTCGGCGCGCGGCCGGCGGGCAGCGTCACGCCCACCTGGCGGCGGACGCTCTCCAGCGGCACCGGCAGCGGCGCGATGTCCGCGTCCGTGCGGGCCACCAGTTCGGGCAGCGCGGCGATCATGTCGGTGTCGCGGACGAGGGTCCGCACGGTCAGCACCGACGTGCACTCGACCAGGTTCTCCGGCGGGACGAGCCCGTCCGCGCGGAACACCTCCTCCAGCTCGGCGCGCAGCGCGGTCTGCTCCAACGGCAGCACCCACGGATAGTCGAGCAGGTCGGCGAGGCACAGTCCCGGCCGGGCCCGCGCCGGATGATCACGCCGGGCGACGAGCCGGACGGGTTCGCCGTACAGCGTGATCTGGCGCAGGCCGCGCTGGTCGCCGATCGGGTTGAGACGGCCCAGGATCAGGTCGATCTCCCCGTCGAGCAGGCGCGGGACCTGCGCGTCGAACGTCGCCTCCCGCACGATGACCGTGATGCCGGGACGGTCCCGTTTCAGCGCGGCGATCGCGCGGGGCAGCAGTACGTTCGACCCGGCGAGCAGCGTGCCGATCGTGACGGTGCCGACATCGCCGTCCGCGAGGCCCGTGATGCGTTCGCCCGCCCGGCGCAGTTCGGCGAGGGCGGCGCGGGCGTGCTCGACGAAGACGTCCCCGAACATCGTCGGCGTCGCGCCGCGCGGCCCGCGCGTGAACAGCTCGACGCCGAGGACGCCCTCCACCTCGCGCAGGCTCCGGGTCACGGCGGGCTGCGCGAGCCGCAGATGCTCGGCGGCCCGCAGGACGCTGCCCTGGTCGGCGATCGCGACGACGAGGACGAGATGGCGGAGCTTCAGCCGCCCGTTGAGCAGGTCGATCGCGCGCATGTCCGACTTGGTATCACAGTTTCGTGATAACTCGACCGCCGATTGGTATTTGTCAGGCATACCTTCGCGGGCGGAGGATCGAGGGTGTCGAGCCGAGTGGGAGGAAGCGATGAAGGCTGAGCACTACGTCGGCGGCGCCTTTCGTTCCGACGGATCGGCCTTCCCGCTCATCGCGCCCGCCGACGGCTTTGAACTCGGCACCGTCCCCGAGGCGACCCGCGAGGTCGTGGACGACGCCGTCACGGCGGCGCGCTCCGCCCTGCGCGGCCCCTGGGGGACGGCGAGCGCCGAGGAGCGGGCCGCCGCGCTGCGCTCCGTCGCCGACGGGATCCAGGCCCGGTTCGAGGAGTTCGTGGACGCCGAGGTCGCCGACACCGGCAGGCCCCGCGAGTTCGCCAGGACGGTCGACGTCCCCCGCGCCGTCGGCAACTTCCGCGCCTACGCCGACCTGCTGTATGGACGTCCCGAACGCGCGTACACGACGCGGGTCCCGGGCTGGAGCGCGGGCGCGGGGGAGGCGCTCAACTACACGGTCCGGCGACCGCTCGGCGTCGTGGCCGTCGTGTCTCCGTGGAACCTGCCGCTACTTCTCTCGACATGGAAGATCGCGCCCGCGCTCGCGTGCGGCAACGCGGTCGTGTTGAAGCCGTCGGAGGAGACGCCGTCCACCGCGACGCTGCTCGCCCACGTCATCGACGACGCCGGACTCCCGGACGGCGTCTTCAACGTGGTGCACGGCCACGGCCCGGACGCGGCCGGGGAGTTCCTCACCGGGCATCCGGACGTGGACGCGATCGCGTTCACCGGCGAGTCCGCCACCGGCGCGGCGATCATGCGGAACGCCGCCGACCACGTCACGCCCGTCTCGTTCGAGCTGGGCGGCAAGAACCCGGCGCTGGTGTTCGCCGACGCCGACATCGACGCCGCCGTCGCCGGGACGGTCCGCTCGTCGTTCACGCACTCCGGCCAGATCTGCCTGTGCACCGAGCGCGTCTACGTCGAACGCCCGATCTTCGACGAGTTCGTCACGCGGCTCGGCGAGCGGGCGGGGGCCCTGGACGACTACGGCCCGATGATCTCCGCCGAGCACCGCGACAAGGTCCTGGCGTACTACCGGCTCGCCCGCGACGAGGGCGCCACGGTCGTCGCGGGCGGCGGGACGCCCACGTTCGGCGACGACCGCGACGGCGGCTTCCATGTCGAGCCGACCGTCCTCACCGGGCTCCCGGAGTCGGCCCGCGCCGTCCGCGAGGAGATCTTCGGCCCGGTCTGCCACGTCGCGCCGTTCGACACCGAGGACGAGGCGCTCGCGCTCGCCAACGACAGCCCCTACGGGCTCGCCTCCACCGTCTGGACGCGGGACCTGTCGCGCGCGCACCGAGTGGCGCCCCGCGTCGAGACCGGAATCGTCTGGGTGAACTGCTGGAACCTGCGTGACCTGCGCACTCCGTTCGGCGGGGTCAAGGCGTCCGGGATCGGAAGGGAAGGAGGAGAGTACTCCCTGGACTTCTTCTCCGAACCCGTGAACGTCTGCATCCAGATCTGAGAGCGAACCACGTGACCACCACGAACATCGACGACGCCGCCGAACGGCTCGACGGCGCGTACACGCACGGCGTACCGTGCGACCCCGTCCGCGACCTGATCACCACCGTGGAGGACGCGTACGCCGTCCAGAACCTGATGACCGAGTGCTGGCTGGACGAGGGTCGCCGCCTCACCGGACGCAAGATCGGCCTCACGTCGCGGGCCGTGCAGGCCCAGCTCGGCGTCGACAGCCCCGACTTCGGGATGCTGTTCGCCGACATGGCCGTCCCGGACGGGGCTGAGATCCCGGCGGGCGCCGTCCTGCAACCGCGCGCCGAGGCCGAAGTCGCCCTGGTCCTCGACCGGGACCTGACCCACGAGCGGCACACCGTCGCCGACGTGATCCGCGCGACGGCGTTCGCGCTGCCCGCCATCGAGGTCGTCGGCAGCCGCGTCCGCGACTGGGACATCACGCTCGCCGACACCGTCGCCGACAACGCCTCGTCCGGGATGTACGTGCTGGGCGGACGCCCCGTCCCCCTCTCCGACGTGGACCTGCGCCTGTGCGGAATGGTGATGGAACGGCGCGGCGACCAGGTCTCCACCGGCACCGGCGCCGCCTGCCTCGGCCACCCGCTGAACGCGGCCCTCTGGCTCGCCGACACCCTCGTCCGAGTCGCCCGCCCCCTGCGCGCCGGGGACACCGTGTTGACCGGTGCCCTCGGCCCCGTCGTCGCAGCCGCCCCCGGCGACGTCTTCGAGGCCCGCATCGAAGGCCTCGGCGACGTCCGCGTCGCCTTCGGCAAGGAGCCCCGATGACCGCAGCGAAGCGAGGATCTTCGGGGCTCCCCTCCGGGGGTCTGGGGGTCGCCCCCCAGAGAGGCAGGAGCTGATGGTGGACGTGAACCTGCTCGCGAAGCGGCTCGACGACGCCGCGCGTGGCCAGCAGGCAATCACACAGCTCACCCACGACACGCCCTTCGACGTGCCGCTTGCGTATGCGGTGCAGCGGGCCGGGATTGAGCGGCGGCGTCATAGGGGGGAGCGGCTCGCCGGGGTGAAGATGGGGTTCACCAGCCGCGCGAAGATGGCGCAGATGGGCATCGACGACGTCATCTGGGGCCTGCTCACCGACGCGATGCTCACCGACGGGCCCGTGGACATGTCCCGGCTCATCCACCCGCGCGTCGAACCGGAGATCGCCTACCTGATCGGCCGCGAGGTCCGTTCGGCCGCCGACGTCGAGACGGCCGTGGCTGGTGTCGCGGTCGGGTTCGAGGTGCTCGACTCCCGGTACCGCGACTTCAAGTTCACCCTCCCGGACGTCATCGCCGACAACGCGTCGGCCGCGCGGTTCGGGTTCGGGGCCTGGCATCCGCCGTGCGACGTGTCGAACCGGGGGATGCTCCTGGAGATCGACGGGCGTCCCGTGGAGACGGGCTCGTCCGCCGCGATCCTCGGTGATCCGGCGCGGTCGCTGCGGGCCGCCGCCCGGCTCGCGCTCGGCGCGGGTCTCACGCTGGAACCCGGGTGGGTCGTGCTCGCGGGCGCCCCGACGGCGGCCGTCCCGCTGCCGAAGGACGCGCACGTGCGGATCACCGCCGCCGGGCTCGGCTCCGTCGAGGTGACGACATGACGGACGACGCGATCCTCGTCGACGGCAAGGCCCCGCCGCGCGGACGGTTCCCGCATATCAAGCGGGCGGGCGACCTGGTATTCGTGTCCGGGACGAGTTCGCGCCGCCCCGACGGCACGTTCGCCGGGGCGTCCGCCGACGCGATGGGCGTCACCGACCTCGACATCCGGGCGCAGACCCGCGCCGTCATCGAGAACGTCCGCGATCTGCTGCGGGCGGCGGGCGGCGACCTGTCCGACCTGGTCAACGTCACCGCGTACCTGGTGAGCATGAACGACTTCGGGGGATACAACGAGGTCTACGGGGAGTACTTCGACGAGACCGGTCCCGCCCGCACGACCGTCGCGGTGCACCAGCTTCCGCACCCCCACCTGCTCATCGAGATCTCGTGCGTCGCGCACGTCCCGAGGAACCGCCCACCCGGTAAGGAGGCCGGAGCATGACCCTGCCGCAGCTCTCGTTCGGACATCCCTTCAACTTCGACTCGTGGATCGACGAGCACCGCGACCTGCTGAAACCGCCGGTCGGCAACGTCCAGGTGTTCCAGGACGCCGGGTTGATCGTCATGGTGGTCGGCGGCCCGAACCAGCGGACCGACTTCCACGACGACCCGAAGGAGGAGTTCTTCTACCAGCTCAAGGGCAACATGGTGCTGCGCGTGATGGAGGAGGAGGGCCGTCCGCCCACCGACGTTCAGATCAACGAGGGCGACATCTTCCTGCTGCCGCCGCACGTCCGGCACTCGCCGCAGCGGCCCGAGGTCGGGTCGATCGGCCTGGTCGTGGAGGTTCCGCGTCCGGAGGGCACGACCGAGGCGTTCGAGTGGTACTGCACCGAGTGCCACCATCTCGTGCACCGCGCCGAACTCCAGGTCCGCTCCATCGTGGACGACCTGCCGCCCACGTTCCAGCGCTTCTACGACGGTGACCGCACGTGCGCGAACTGCGGCGCCGTCCACCCGGGCAAGCACTGGCCGCAGGCCATGATCCCGGCCACCGCGCCTCGCGACTGACCGGGGGACCCGTGACGGTCATCGACGTCCACACGCACGTCTTCCCGCGCATCGCCCGGCGGGAGGGCGGGGTCCTCGCCGACTCCGGGCAGCCGTGGCTGCGCGTCGACGAGGGCGGCACCGGCATGATGATGAGCGGCGACGACGAGTACCGGCCGGTCGGGGAGGCGCTGTGGGACCCGGCCCGCCGCCTGGCCGACATGGACGCCGCGGGCGTCGACGTCCAGGCCGTGTCGTCCACCCCGCTGATGTTCGGGTACTCCGCCGAGCCGGGTCGCGCCGCCGACTGGTGTGACCTGGTGAATGAGCGGATCCTCGCGTTCTGCGCCGACGCGCCCGACCGGCTGCTGCCGCTCTGCCAGGTCCCGTTGCAGGACCCGGCGCTCGCCTGCGACGTCGCGTCGCGCGCGAAGGCGGACGGGCACCGCGGCGTCCACATCGGCAACCATGTCGGCGACCGCAACCTCGACGACGACGGGATCACCGCGTTCCTCGCGTACTGCGCCGGGCTCGGCCTGCCGGTGCTGGCGCACCCGTGGGACATGCTCGGCGCCGACCGGATGCGCGGCCACATGCTGCCGTGGCTGTGCGGGATGCCCGCCGAGACGCAGCTCAGCATCCTCGGGCTGATGCTGTCCGGGGCGTTCGAGCGGATCCCCGAGTCGTTGCGGCTGTGCTTCTGCCACGGCGGCGGCAGCTTCGCGTTCCTGCTCGGACGCGCCGACAACGCCTGGCACCGGCGCGACATCGTCCGCGAGGGGTCGCCGCGCCCGCCGTCGGAGTACCTCGACCGGTTCTACGTCGACTCGGCCGTCTTCGACCCGCGCGCCCTCCGCCTGCTCGTGGACGTGATGGGCGCCGACCACGTGATGCTCGGCACCGACTACCCGTTCCCGCTGGGGGAACTGGAGCCGGGCGCCACGATCCGCGGCTGCGCCGGACTGGACGACGCCGAATGCGCCCTCCTCCTCGGCGGCAACGCGCAGGTGTTCTTCGCCACCGCGCCCGCCGCCGCTGACGATCTGGTGACCACCGAAGGAAGCACCCCGTGAACCGTGAAGAGGAGGCGCGGCGGCTCGACGAGACCGACCCGCTGCCCACGCCGCGCGACGAGTTCCTGGTCCCGCCCGCGCCCGGCGGCCGATTCGACGAGGCCGCCTACTTCGCCGGGAACTCCCTCGGCCTCCAGCCGAAGGCCGTCGCCGGGCTGCTCTTCGAGGAGCTGGACGACTGGGCACGCCTCGCCGTCGAGGCCCACACGCAGGGGCGCCGCCCGTGGGTCGACTACCACGAGCTGGCGCGCGAGCCCGCCGCCCGTCTCGTCGGGGCCCGTCCCCACGAGGTCGTCGCGATGAACTCGCTGACCGTCAACCTGCACCTGCTGATGGCGAGCTTCTACCGGCCGGCCGGGACGCGGACCCGCATCGTCATCGAGGACGCGGCGTTCCCGTCCGACTCGTACGCGGTCGCCAGCCAGGCCGCCCACCACGGCCTCGACCCGGCCGAGGCCGTGGTGCGGCTCCGTCCTCGCCCCGGCGAGGACACCCTGCGCACCGAGGACGTCCTCGCCCATCTCGAACGCGAGGGCGACACGGTCGCGCTCGTGCTGCTCGGCGGCGTCAACTATCTGACCGGCCAGCTGTTCGACATCCCGGCGATCACCAAGGCGGGCCGCGCGGCCGGGGCCGTCGTCGGCTGGGACCTGGCGCACGCCGCCGGGAACGTCCCGCTGCGCCTGCACGACTGGGACGTCGACTTCGCGGCCTGGTGCAGCTACAAGTACCTCAACAGCGGGCCGGGCGCGGTCGCGGGAGCGTTCGTCCACGAACGGCACGTCCGGGACGAGTCCGTGCCGAAGCTGTCGGGCTGGTGGGGCACCGATCCCGCCGTCCGGTTCCGGATGGATCCCGACATCTCGCCGCCCTCGTCCGCCGACGCCTGGCAGCTGTCCAACCCGCCGATCCTGGCACTGGCGCCCGTCCTGGCGTCCCTGGAGATCTTCGACCGGGTCGGCATGGACGCCCTGCGCGCCAAGAGCGAGCGTCTGACCGGGTACCTCGCGTCCCGGCTCGCGTCCATCGGTGGCGTCACCGTCATCACGCCCCCGGACCCGGCGGCACGTGGCGCCCAGATGTCGCTTCGCGTGCCCGACGCGGGCGGTCTCACCCGCCGCCTCGCCGGGGACCACGGGGTGATCGCCGACGCCCGCGAACCCGACGTCGTCCGCCTCGCCCCGGTCCCGCTGTACTGCACGTTCCACGACTGCCACCGCGCTGCCGACGCGCTCACCGATGCGCTCGGATGACGGCGGTCACCAGGGCCAGGCCCGCGCCGATGCTCACGACATGCTCGACGACGGCGACCGCCGCGTACTCGGCGGGCACGAAGCCTCCAGGACTGAAGACGACCATCGCGAGCTTCCAGGCGCTCCAGGCGAACAGGGAGCCGGACGCCCCGAACGCCAGCGTCATCGGAACCCACTGTCGCAGCCGGGCAGGGCGCCGGTTCGTCAGCGTCCACACGCTCCACGCACCCGCCAGGGCGCACATCCCCGAACTCGCGTTGAGCAGCTGCCCGTTGAGGTCCCAGTGGTCGCGATGCCCCGGGTCGAAGCCCGCCGTCCCGCCCAGCGCCCAGTACGACCAGAGCAGGCCCAGCCCGGCGGCCGCGACCACGCCCGCCGTGGCCAGCACGGATGAGGGGGCCGGGCCGTCGCCGACCCTGCCGAGGAACGCTCGCGGCCACCTCTCCCGCAGATAGATCGGCAGCGCGACGGCCAGGCCCACGGCCGTCCCGGCGAAGCCGAGGCCGAGGAAGACCGTCTCCCATCCCGGCATCGCCCCCGAGCCGTCCCCGCCGCCGTCGCCACCACTGTCGGCGCCGCCGTCCAGGTCGACGCCGAGCATGCCCAGCCCGACCGAGGCCACCATGTACGGAAGCATCGGGACCAGGAAGCCCGCGCCGACCCACGAGAAGAAGAGCACCGGACCGGCGCGGAGCCCGCGCCCCCACAGCTGGGCCAGCGCCAGCCCCAACGCGACCCCCGTCGCCGACATGACCACGGTGACCGCGTTGAGCACGACCCAGTCGGCCTGGCCGAAGTCGTCCGGCCCGTAGCCGAACAACCCCACGGCGACCCACACGACCTTGACGGCCAGGTAGAGCGACATGCTGGTCGCCGCGCCATAGCCCGCGAGCCTGCGGATCGTGCTCCAACGCGCGCCCACGCCCATGGCAACAGGCGGTCCTACCGAAACCCGTGTCATCCGAATCCGCACCTCCCGAGATCAGCTCAATGAGCCTCCCGGAGCGGTGATCCGGCCAGTACCCGCCGAGGTAGGAATCGTGGGCGCGCGGTTCCCCCATACGGGTGAGCTTCAGGAGGCGCCGAGCATCCGCAGCAGCAGGCGGTCACGCGAGCGGTCGGGGACCTTCGCCAGCGCCGCGCGTTCGCGTCGGCGCGCCACCCGACCGCGTCCCGGGCCGCGCGGGACCTGTCGAAGATCTCGGTCCTCATCAGGCCGGGTTCCCGCTAGCGCAGCGCGGTCTCCTGGGCCGTGGCCGCCGTCGTCGCCTTGCCCGCGCGGGGACGCAGGGCGCCCGCCGACAGGGTCATCAGCGCGACCACTCCGGTGATCATGGCGAAGGCGGCCGGGTAGGACAGGGCCCCGGCCGTCCAGCCGGTGACGGCGGGCGCGGTCAGCCCGGACAGATAGGTGATCGTCGCGACGCCCGCGACGCCCTCGCCGGGGGTCGAGCCGGTGTCGGCGGCGGCCACGAACACCAGCGGGACGACGGTCGCGACCCCGACGCCGAGCAGCGCGAACCCGCCCATGGCGAGCCACGGGACGCGGGCCGCCACGACCAGCACACCGCCGAGGACGGCGACCGACCCGCCGCACCGCACGACCGTCGCGGCGCCGAACCGGCGGACCAGCAGGTCACCGGCGAGCCGGGTGGCCGCCATGCACGACATGAAGATCGTGAACGCGGCGGCGGCGAGGCCGGGACCCGAGCCGGTGACCTCGGTGAGGTAGACGGCGGCCCAGTCGGCGCTCGCGCCCTCGGCGAACGTGCCGCAGAACCCGACGAGCCCGATCGCGAGGACGGCCCGGGTCGGCAGCGCGAACCGGCGCGGCGCCGGGACGCCCTCGGACGGCCGGTCCGCGAGCAGCCCCCGTCCGGCAAGGGCGCCGATGGCGAGCAGGACGGCGGCGACCAGGCCGAGGTGGAGGCGGGCGTCCACGCGGGCGTGCGCGGCGAGGATGCCGACGCCCCCCGCCGTCAGGCTGCCGATGCACCACAGGCCGTGCAGGCCGGAGATGATCGGGCGCCGCAGTTGCCGCTCCACCGCGACGCCGTGGCCGTTCATCACGACGTCGCACATGCCGGACGCGACCCCGTACAGCAGCATGGCCCCGAACAGCCAGACGGGCGCGGGCGCGAGCGCGGGCAAGGCGAGGACCGCGCACCACGCGAGCAAGAGGAGGCGGACGGTCCGCCGCTCGCCGATCCGGTGCGCCAGGCGGCTCGCGGTCGGCATGCCGGTGAACGCGCCGATGGACGGGCACAGCAGGGCGAGGCCGAGGAGGCCGGGGGACAGGTCGAGCCTGTCCTGGATCCAGGGGATGCGGGTGGCGAGGGTGCCCGCGACGGCCCCGTGGACGGTGAACACGATGCCGATGGCGCGGTGTCGAGGGTCCATGGCCCAGAAACTAACAGGCAGGCTTCCTGATGAAAAGAGAAATATGCAGGCTCCCTGACTAATATGACCGGCATGAAGACCGCCGACCCGACGATGGCCCGCGCGATCAACGACCGGCTCGCGCTCGACCTGCTGCTGGAGCGCGGCCCGCTGACCGCGCCGCAGCTGCGCGCGCTGACCGGGCTGTCCCGGCCGACCGTGTCCGACCTGATCGAGCGGCTGCGCGCCGCCGGGCTGATCGAGGTGGCGGGGGAGACGGGCGCCGACCGGCGGGGCCCGAACGCGCGCCTCTACGGGCTGGTGGCGGGCCGCGCGCACGTGGCGGGCGTGAACCTGCGCCGCGACGTCGTCCAGGTGGGCGTCGCCGACATCGCGGGCACCGAGATCGGCGTCGTGTCCCGGCCCCTGTCGGCGGAACCGGACCTGGTGCAGGTCATCGCCTCGGCCATCGACGAGGCGGGGGAGGGGCGCGTGCCGCACACGGTCGTCCTCGGCACCCCGGGCCTGATCCATCCGCGGACCGGGCTCGCCAGCGACAGCGGCGTCCGCGGCGGACGGCCAGACCTCGGCACGGCCCTCGCGGAACGGCTCGCCGCGCCGGTGATCGTGGAGAACGAGGTCAACCTCGCGGCGATCGCCGAGCACCGGGGCGGCGCGGCGGCGGGTCGCGACGACTTCGCGCTGCTGTGGATGGACGACGGCGTCGGCGCGGCGATCGTCCTGGACGGCAGGCTGCGGCGCGGCGCGTCCGGCGGCGCGGGCGAGGTGGCGCTGCTGAAGTTCGGCGGCGAGGACTTCTGCTGCCTGCTGGAGGCCGAGGTCGAACGGGACCTCGGCCCCGAGGCGCTCGCCGACATGATCGTCAAGAGCGTGTTCGTGCTCGTCGCCGTCCTCGATCCGGGGCTCGTCGTGCTCGGCGGCGGGATCGGCCGCCGGGGCGGCGAGGGGCTCGCCCGGCTGGTCGCCGACCGGCTCGGTGCCATCTCGCCCGCGTCCACCGAGGTGCGGCCGAGCGCCGTGGAGGGCGACGCCATCCTGCGCGGCGCCGTGCTGACCGCCCTCGACCTCACCCGCGACGCCGTCTTCGGCGGCTAGCCCGCCGGTGTTCGCCTAACCGACCTGTGCTTGTTAGCCGACCTGTGCTTGTTAGCCGACCTGTGCTTGTTAGCCGACCTGTGCTTGTTAGCCGACCTGTGCTTGTTAGCCGACCTGTGCTTGTTAGCCGACCAGGCCGTTCTCGTAGGCGTAGACGACGGCCTGGGTGCGGTCGCGCAGGGTGAGCTTGGTGAGCACGTGCCCGACGTGCGTCTTGACCGTCTGCTCGGCCAGCACCAGCTCGGCCGCGATCTCGGCGTTGGACAGCCCGCGGGCGATGAGTCGCAGCACGTCCAGCTCCCGGGGCGTCAGGCCCGCGGTCGCCTTCGGGCTTGGCCGCTGGTGGCGGCGGCGCCGGGCGAAGTCGCCGATCAGGCGGCGGGTGATGGAGGGCGCCAGCAGCGCGTCGCCCGCCGCGACGACCCGCACGCCGTTCACCAGGTCGGCCGCCGAGGCGTCCTTCAGCAGGAAGCCGCTGGCCCCGGCCCCGAGCGCCTCGTAGACGTACTCGTCCAGGTCGAACGTCGTCAGGACGAGCACCTTCGGCCGCGCCCCGGCCGGGTCGGCGTCGGGGTCGTGGCCGCCGGTCAGTTCGGCGGTGGCGGCCAGACCGTCCATCTCCGGCATCCGGATGTCCATGACGATCACGTCCGGGTCGAGTTCGCGGGCCAGCTCCACCGCCTCGCGGCCGTTGCCCGCCTGCCCGATCACCTCGATCCCCGCATCGGAGGACAGCAGCGCCGCGAGCCCGTCGCGGATCATCACCTGGTCGTCGGCGATCAGCACCCGAATCGTCACGTGCCAACCCTACGGGGCGATTCCGGGGGGCGTGGGGGGTCGTCCCCCACAGCGGCCCGGGGTACGGAAGATCAGTCAGGATCTCCGTAGGGGAGGTCGGCGACGACCGACCAGCCGCCCTCCTCGCGGGCGCCCGTGTCCAGGCTGCCGCCCAGCATCGTGACGCGCTCGCGCATCCCGACCAGGCCGTGCCCGCCGCCGTGCGACTCCTCGGGCGTGCTGCGCGGCCCGTCGTCGGACACCGACACCGTCAGCGCCTCCGTGCCGTACCTCACCTCGACGTGGACCCGGGCGCCCGGTGCGTACCGGGCGGCGTTGCTCAGCGACTCCTGGACGATCCGGTACGCCGACAGGTCGACGCCGGCGTTCAGCGGCCGGGGCATCCCGACGACGACGGTCGCGACCGACAGCCCGGCGCGGCGGGCCGCCGAGACCAGGTCGTCGAGCCGGTCCAGGCCGGGTTGCGGGGTCCGCTCGGCGCCCTCGTCGTCGGAGCGCAGCAGACCCACGACGCGGCGGGTCTCGGTGAGCGCCTCGCGCGCCGCGTCCCGCACCACGCCGAACGTCTGCTTCGCCGCGTCCGGCAGGTCCGGGATCTTGTAGGGGGCGGCCTCCGCCTGCATCGCGATCACCGACATGTGGTGCGCCACGACGTCGTGCAGCTCGCGGGCGATGCGGGCCCGTTCCTCCAGCACCGCCTGCCGGGCGAGGTCCTCGCGATGCTGCTCCTCGCGCCTGCGCAGCTCCTCCACGGCGGAGTGCCGCCCGCCGACCGCGTCGCCGAACGCCAGCGCGACCACCGTGATCCCGGCGAGGATCATCCCGAACCAGCCCGGCATTCCGAACAGCACGGCGGGCGTCAGCACCCCGCAGATCGTGACGGTCCCGACGCCGACGCTGGTCTGCCGGTCTGCGCCGACTCCGGTGAAGAACAGGATGATGACCAGGGCCAGGACCGCGGGGACCGGCCACGGCATGAAACCCGTCCCGTGCCGGGCGAAGACCGTCAGCAGCAGCCCGAGCGCGGCGACCCGCCACGCGGCCAGCGGCCACCGCGCCGCGAAGATCAGCGGCGCCGCCTGGAGCAGGCCGAGCGGCCAGGCGGCCTCCGGGTTCACGCTGTACTCGACGATGAAGATCGCGATGGACCCGCCGGTGAAGCCGATCGTCATCGCGAGCAGGATCGCCAGCAGCGGGAGGCGCAGCGCGAGCAGCCCCGGCAGCAGCGTGACGGCCGGGTCGTCCCGGCCGGGGAGGACGGCCGAGCGGACGCCGGAGATCAACTGGGTTCGGGCCCCCGACGCGGCCTGATCTGGATCGTTCATCACGGTCGAGCCTAGAACCAACGCTCCGGACACGGCCTGCCCCGGCGGAGGGAGATGCGACCCGCCCCCCTGGTATCACCTGGCAGGGAGTGATCTTGCGGTGATCGGCGGGGCGACGGACACTGCGGAGATGAGCGATCTGAGCCATCCGATCTTCGCCCGGCTCTATCCGCGCCTGGACGCCGGGTGCGCCAAGGCCGGCGGCGACGCGCACCGCGCCGAGCTGCTCGCCGGGGCGTCCGGCCGCGTGCTGGAGGTGGGCGCCGGTTACGGGGCCAACTTCGCGCACTATCCGCCCGAGGTCACCGGGGTCGTCGCCGTCGAACCCGAGCCGCGGCTGCGTGCGAGGGCCGGGTTCTCCGCCGCGGCGGCGTCCGTGCCGGTCACCGTGCGGCCCGGCCTCGCCGAGCACCTCGACGAAGACGACGCCTCGTTCGACGTGGCGGTGGCGTCCCTCGTGTTGTGCTCGGTGCGCGATCCGGTGCGGGCCCTCGCCGAGTTGCGGCGCGTCCTGAAACCCGGCGGGGAGCTGCGTTACTACGAGCACGTCCGGGGCCGGACACCGGGGAAGGTGCGGTTCCAGCGCTACGCCGACCTGCTGTGGCCGTTCCTCGCGGCGGGCTGCCACGTGTCCCGCCCGACGGACGAGTGGATCGCCGGATCCGGGTTCACCGTCCGGGACGAGCGGCGCTTCGAGTTCCCCTCCGGCCGGGCCAACCCGGCGTCGCCGCACGTCATCGGCGTCGCCATCCGCGACTGAGGACGCCCACACAAGGTCCCGCGCACGGACCCGCACGCCGTCCCGCGCAAGGCCCCGCATAAGGTCATCCCGCCGGGGAAGATCAGGCGCATGACCGACCGGCCCTCCCACTCCACCGCCACCGCCGTCCTCCTCGCGGGTGCCGCCGCACTCGGCGGGTTCCTGTTCGGCTACGACTCCTCGGTGATCAACGGGACGGTCGACGCGCTCAAGGAACAGTTCGACCTGAGCGGCTTCGTCGTCGGGTTCGTCGTGTCGGCCGCGCTGCTCGGCTGCGCGGTGGGCGCCTGGTTCGCCGGGCCGGTCAGCGACCGGATCGGACGGGTCCGGGTGATGCTCGCCGCGGCGCTGCTGTTCGTGGTCAGCTCGCTCGGCTCCGCGCTGGCGTTCAACCCGGTGGACCTGACGTTCTGGCGGCTGGCCGGGGGCGTGGCGATCGGCGCCGCGTCGGTCATCGCGCCCGCCTACATCGCCGAGATCGCGCCCGCCGAGCTGCGCGGACGCCTCGGCTCGCTCCAGCAGATGGCGATCGTCCTCGGCATCTTCGCGGCGCTCGTCGTCGACTACGTCATCGCGCAGGTCTCCGACGGCGGCGCGACTGGAACGTTCCCCTGGGGCGGTTCTGCGTGGCGGTGGATGTTCGCCAGCGCCACGGTGCCCGCCGTCGTGTGGGGCTTCATCGCCACGAGCATCCCCGAGTCGCCGCGATACCTGGTGAAGAAGCACGACCTGCCCGGCGCCCGGAAGGTCCTGGCCCGTGTCCTCGGGCATGGCGACGTGGACGCCAAGATCGGCGAGATCTCCCGGTCGATCGCCGCCGACCGGCCCGTCCGCCTGCACGACCTGCGCGGCTCCCGGCTCGGGCTGCTCCCGATCGTCTGGATCGGGATCCTGCTGTCGGTGTTCCAGCAGTTCGTCGGCATCAACGTGATCTTCTACTACTCGTCCTCGCTGTGGCAGGCCGTCGGGTTCTCCGAGGACAACGCCATGCTCACCTCGGTCATCAACTCGATGGTGAACGTCGTGTTCACGCTGGTCGCGATCGCCCTCATCGACCGGGTCGGACGGCGTCCGCTGCTGCTGGTCGGCGCGGCGGGCATGGCGATCTCCCTCGGCACCCTCACGGTCTGCTTCGCCACCGCGCCCGTGGTGGACGGCGACCCGCAGCTGGGCGGTGCCGCCGGTCCCATCGCGCTGGTCGCCGCCAACGCGTTCGTCGCCTCGTTCGCCGCGACCTGGGGCCCCGTCGTGTGGGTGATGCTCGGCGAGATGTTCACCAACTTCATCCGGGCGTCCGCGCTCGCCGTCGCCGCCGCCGCGCAGTGGCTCGCCAACTGGGTGATCACCACGACGTTCCCCGGCATCTCCGGGTTCTCCCTGGGCCTCGCCTACGGCATCTACACGCTGTTCTCCGTCCTGGCGCTGCTGTTCGTGATCCGCGCCGTCCCCGAGACCAAGGGCCGCGAGCTGGAGGACATGGACGGGCTCACCGCCCCGAAGGCACCTGCCCGGCCGAAACCCATCGGTTAGACTCGGAGACATGCCGTACGTGTTCGAGACGACGACGCCGGGTCACTCCCGGCGCGACGGCGGCATGTCCTGACATTGCACGCTGTGGGGCCCCGGGAGCGATCCCGGGGCCCTACTGCTGTCCGGGATCGCCGATGGGGCCCTCCACCAGGAGAGGAACGCTCATGAAGGCGGATGCGTCCGGGAGCCATCCCGAGTCGATAGCATCGGAACCCGCCGATCCCGGCCCAATACCACGAGGAGTATCCGTGTCCGAGCTGCGCATCATCCTCGACGGGAGCGAGCGGGCGGTGCCGGTCGGCGCCACCGCGGGCCAGGCGCTGGACGCCGACGGCCGCACCGTGATCGCGGCCCGGGTCAACGGCGAGCTGCGCGACCTCGCCGCCGAACTGCGCGACGGCGACGCCGTCGAACCCGTCGAGATCGGCTCCGCCGACGGCCGGGCGATCATGCGGCACTCCGCCGCGCACGTGATGGCGCAGGCCGTCCAGGAACTGTTCCCCGACGCGCGGCTCGGCATCGGCCCGCCCGTGGAGAACGGCTTCTACTACGACTTCGACGTCGCCGAGCCGTTCACCCCCGACGACCTCAAGCGCGTCGAGAAGCGGATGCGCGAGATCGTCAAGCAGGGGCAGCGGTTCGCCCGCCGTCCCGTCTCCGACGCCGACGCCCGCGCCGAACTGGCGGCCGAGCCGTACAAGCTGGAGCTGATCGGGCTCAAGGGCTCCGGCTCCGCCGAGGACGCGGCCGAGGGCGCGAGCGTCGAGGTCGGCGGCGGCGAGCTGACCATCTACGACAACCTCGACGCCAAGTCCGGCGAGCTGCGCTGGAAGGACCTGTGCCGCGGCCCGCACCTGCCGTCCACCCGGGTCATCCCCGCGTTCAAGCTGATGCGGTCCGGCGGCGCCTACTGGCGCGGCAGCGAGAAGAACCCGCAGCTCCAGCGCATCTACGGCACCGCGTGGGAGTCCAGGGAGAAGCAGGACGAATACCTGAAGTTCCTGGAGGAGGCGGAGAAGCGCGACCACCGCAGGCTCGGCGCCGAGCTCGACCTGTTCTCCTTCCCGCCCGAGATCGGCAGCGGCCTCGCCGTCTTCCACCCGAAGGGCGGCGTCGTCCGCCGCGTCATGGAGGACTACTCCCGCCGCCGCCACGAGGAGAGCGGCTACGAGTTCGTCAACACCCCGCACATCACCAAGGGCTCCCTGTTCGAGACCTCGGGCCACCTGCCCTACTACGACGAGGACACCTTCCCGCCGTTCGAGGTGGACGGCTCGGAGTACCGCCTCAAGCCGATGAACTGCCCGATGCACAACCTGATCTTCAAGGCGCGCGGGCGGTCCTACCGTGAGCTGCCGCTGCGGCTGTTCGAGTTCGGCTCGGTGTACCGGTTCGAGAAGTCCGGCGTGGTGCACGGCCTCACCCGCGTCCGCGGCATGACCCAGGACGACGCGCACATCTACTGCACCAAGGAGCAGATGGGCGACGAGCTGAAGGGCCTGCTCACCTTCGTCCTCGACCTGCTGCGCGACTACGGGCTGAACGAGTTCTACCTGGAGCTGTCCACCCGCGACGACTCGCCCAAGTTCATCGGCGAGGACGCCGACTGGGAGGAGGCCACCGAGGCGCTGCGGCGGGCCGCGCAGGAGTCCGGGCTCGACCTGGTCGCCGACCCCGGCGGCGCCGCGTTCTACGGCCCGAAGATCTCCGTGCAGGCCAGGGACGCCATCGGCCGGACCTGGCAGCTGTCCACCATCCAGGTCGACTTCAACCAGCCCAAGCGGTTCGGCCTGGAGTACCAGGCCGCCGACGGCACCCGGCAGCAGCCCGTCATGATCCACCGGGCGCTGTTCGGGTCGATCGAGCGGTTCTTCGGCGTGCTGCTGGAGCACTACGCGGGCGCGATGCCGCCGTGGCTGGCGCCGGTGCAGGCCGTCGGGATCCCGATCGCCGACGACCACGTCCCGCACCTGCGCAGGGTCGCCGCCGCGCTGCGCGAACGCGGCGTCCGGGTCGAGGTGGACGCCTCCTCCGACCGGATGCAGAAGAAGATCCGCAACGCGCAGAAGCAGAAGATCCCGTACATGCTCCTGGCGGGCGACGACGACGTGGCCAGGGACGCCGTGTCGTTCCGCTACCGCAACGGCGAGCAGCGCAACGGCGTGCCGATCGACGAGGCGGTCGACGAGATCGTCAAGGCGATCGAGGCCCGCGTGCAGATCTGACGGGCCCGGATGGCCCGTCCACCGACAAGAAGGAGACGCGGATCCGCGCGGCGACGACCGCGCCCGGTGTGGGTGCGGATCGCCGGGTACGGCGGGTCCGCGCTGCTGGCGGCGGCCGCCGTCGCGGTCCTCCTCATGCCGTTGCTGGACGACGGGAAGCGCGGCGCCGGTACCGCGGGTGCCCAGGCCTCCGCGGCCCCGTCCGCCGCGCGCCCGCCGTCCGGCCAGCCCGCGTCCCCGGCGGCGCCCACGCCCGGACGGGACGGCGGCAGCACCTACCCCGGTGAGCAGGGCGACGGCGGGCCGCCGATCCCCGAGCAGGGCGGGTCGGGCGGCGTGTCCCTGTGCCCGCGCGGGGCGGCGTCCTACCGGGCGGCGCGCGACGGCGTGGACGTCGTCGTCCGCGTCTCCGCGAGCGGCGCCGTCCGCGCCGAACTGACGCTGGGCGGGGGAGAGGCCCCGGAGTCGCGGCAGACCACGGTCAGGGGTGGCGGCCAGCACACGTTCCACTTCACGGGCGTCGCGCCGGGGCTCGTCCAGCGCGTGAAGGTCACGACGATCTCCGTCGGGATCACCATGCAGACGTGTTACGCCCGTCCGGTGGCGTGACCGTTCGGCACGTGGACGTCCTGGACGGTCACGTGCACCGCCGCGACCCGCGTCCCCAACATCAGCCCCGTGACCCGGGCCACGTTCGTCTTCACGAGCTTGGCGACGTCCCTGACCACGGTGCCGTACTCCACCGCGATGACGACGTCGAGGGTGACCTCGTCCGCCGCCTCGTCGAAGTCGACGTGCACGCCCGTCCCCGCCGCGCCCGCGTCCGGTATCAGGGCGGCGACCCCGCCGACCTCCAGCGCGGCGAGCGCGGCGATCTTCCCGATGACGCCGTCCTCGATGGTGATGCGGCCGTCCACGCCGGTCGAGATGTCGCCGGGCGAGCCGTGCAACGTCATCGGCAGCGCGTTCGCACCCGAGGTCGTGACGGAAGGCCGCGCGGGTGCGGGCGCTGGTGCGGGTGCGGGCAGTGGCACGCCGGGCGGCGGTACCGTCCCCTGCCTTCCGGCCGGTCCGGGAAAGAACGGCCCCGGCCCCGTGCGCGGCGCCGGCTCGCCGTCCCCGGCGAGGCCCTCGTCAAACCCGGTCATGATCGCTCCCAGGGGTCGGTCGGGTGACCATCGTGGCGGAGCGACCCGCGAAACGTCACGCGAACGCGCCTTCGCGGCCGCGTTTTGGCCCCCCTGTTACAGGCGCGGTTGCGGCCACAGGGCGGCATCCCGCCTACTGCCCGGGGCCCGCCGCTCTCTATGCTGCTGCTCAGGCCTTGGACAAAAGGAGACCGCCGTCTTGAGCGCAGAGAATGAGCGCACGCCCAGCTCCGAGGAGGAGAGGGGGGGCGCGGGCACGCCCGACAACTTCGAGCGGCTGTGGACTCCGCACCGGATGGCCTACATCAAGGGCGAGAACAAGCCGACCGGGGCGGGCTCGGACGACGGCTGCCCGTTCTGCGAGATCCCGAAGATGCCGGACGAGGACGGCCTGGTCGTGGCGCGCGGCGCGGCGGTGTTCACGGTGCTGAACCTGTACCCCTACAACTCCGGGCATCTGATGGTCGTCCCGTACCGGCACGTAGCCGACTACTCCGACCTGGACGAGCCGGAGTACACGGAACTGGCCCTGTTCACCCAGCGGTCGCTCACGGCGCTGCGCAAGGCCAGCGGTGCGCAGGGCTTCAACGTCGGCATGAACCTCGGGCTCGTCGCGGGCGCGGGGATCGCGGCGCACCTGCACCAGCACGTCGTGCCGCGCTGGGGCGGCGACACCAACTTCATGCCGGTCGTCGGCCACACCAAGGTGCTGCCGCAGCTCCTGCGCGACACGCGCCGCCTGCTCGCCGACGCCTGGCCCGACGACTGATCCCTCAAACGTGCCGTTGCTCAGGCACGCCATTTCTCAGGCGTGCTGTTTCTCAGGCGTGCAGGGCCTCGGTGGGCGGGGCCGGGGGAGGGCCCGCCGCCGCCGTCAGTTCGGAGACCGTGACGAACTCGAAGCCCTTGGCGCGCAGGCCCCGGATCATAGGGACCAGGTTCCGCAGCGCCACCAAGCGGTCGGGGTTGCCGGTGTCGTGGGCGAGGACGATCGTGCCTGGCTGGGTGTTGTTGACGATGTAGTCCACCAGCTGCGGCGGGTGGTCCTGGTACGTCTTCTCCAGCATCTTGATCGACCAGAGCGTGATGTCGTAGCCGAACTTCCCGGCGGCGCTCAGCGTCGCGCCGCCGAGCCGCCCGTAGGGAGGCCGCAGATGCTTGGGCTCCTTGCCGGTGATCCTCGTGATGGCGGCGTGCGCGCGCTGCACCTGACGGCAGGCGTCCGGGTGGGTGAGCTGCGCCAGGTCGGCGTGCGTCCAGGTGTGGTTGCCCGCCTCGTGGCGGTCCATCCGGCCGTGCACGATCCGCGCGTGGTGCACCAGCCGTTGGCCGACCAGGAAGAACGTCGCCTTGACGCGCTCCTGGTCGAGGATGTCGTGGACCATCGGCGTCCACTTCGGCATGGGGCCGTCGTCGAACGTCAGCGCCACCAGCTTCTGCGACGTGTCGACGGACCAGGTGACGTCGACGTGGCCGTGGGACGGTCGCCAGGGCCCGGCGATCGGGATGGCGCTCGCCTTGGCCTCGTGGTCGTCGTCGCGTGGTGCCGCGGCGCCGACGCCCGCTCCGAGGGCGAGTCCGCCCGCCGCGATCCCCAGCCCCTTGATGACCTTGCGACGCGCGGGCGCTGGGCGCGCGTCACGGTCCCCCGTTTCGCTCATGACGGTTCGAGCGTCCCACGGCTGAACCTCGTTCGGCCTCCGTCTCAGGGCCGAACAGTGATCAGACTCCGGGATGACACTCCGGTACGGGGCCTCCCCCGTACCGGAGTGTCCCGGATTCTCCCGGAGGGGGATCAGCCTTCCTTCGCGTCCGCGGTGACCTTGTCGGCGAGGTGTGAGGGGAGCGGTTCGTACCGGAGGAACGTCCTGTTGAACGTGCCGGTTCCCTGCGACATCGACCGCAGGTCGATCGCGTACCGGACGATCTCCAGCTGCGGCACCTCCGCCTTGATCATGGTGCGGCCGCCGGGCACCGCCTGGGAGCCGAGCACCCGGCCGCGCCGCGACGACAGGTCGGACATGATCGGGCCCACGTAGTCGTCGGCGATGAGCACGTCCACCTCGTCGACGGGCTCCAGCAGCAGGATCGGCACCTGGCCCGCCGCGTCCTTCAGCGCGAGCGACCCGGCGGCCTGGAACGCCATGTCGGACGAGTCGACCGAGTGGGCCTTGCCGTCGTGCAGGGTGACCTTGATGTCGACCAGCGGATATCCGGCGGACACGCCGCGCGTCATCTGCTGCCGCAGGCCCTTCTCCACCGACGGGATGAACTGCCGGGGGACCACCCCGCCGACGATCTTGTCGACGAACTCGAAGCCCGCGCCGGACGGCAGCGGCTCCACGTCGATGTGGCAGATGCCGTACTGGCCGTGGCCGCCGCTCTGCTTGACGTGCCGGCCGAGGCCCTTGGCGGCCCCGCCGAACGTCTCCCGCAGCGGGACGCGCAGCTCGACCCGTTCGACCTCGACGCCGTACCGGGAGCGGAGCCGCTCG
The DNA here is from genome assembly GCF_039537545.1 of Actinomadura meridiana. Lineage (NCBI taxonomy): Bacteria > Bacillati > Actinomycetota > Actinomycetes > Streptosporangiales > Thermomonosporaceae > Actinomadura > Actinomadura meridiana. Next base: position 70,059 of record NZ_BAABAS010000027.1, on the reverse strand, counting down.
ATCAGCACGTCGGCGTGGGCCTCGCCCATGCACCACAGCACGAGTTGCCGCGTCTCGGAGTTGTTCTCCAGCCGCAGCGTCGGGTCTTCGGCGACGAGGCGCCCGAGAGCCTGGCTGAGCTTGTCCTCGTCGGCCTTGGACTTGGCCTGGATCGCGACCGGCAGCAGCGGGTCGGGCATCGACCAGGGCGCCATCACCACGGGGGAGCCGGGGTCGGACAGCGTGTCGCCGGATTCGGCGCGGCTCAGCTTCGCGACCGCGCAGATGTCGCCCGCGGCGCAGGACGCGACGGTCCGCTGCGCCTTGCCGAGCGGCGAGGCGAGCGCGCCGACCCGTTCGTCGACGTCGTGGTCCTCGTGCCCGCGCTCCTCCATGCCGTGCCCGGAGACGTGCACGGTCGTGTCCGGACGCAGCGTCCCGGAGAACACCCGCACCAGCGAGATCCGCCCCACGTACGGGTCGGACGTCGTCTTGATCACCTCGGCGATCAGCGGGCCCTCCGGGTCGCAGGCGACCTCCTTCGGGGGGCCGCCGCGCACCGGGGTCACCGGGGGGATGCCGTGTTCGAGGGGGGACGGGAACGCCTGGGTGATGACCTCCAGCAGCTCCAGCATGCCGACGACCGGGCCGGGATGGTCGCCGTGCGGGACGGACGTCGCGAGGACGGGGTAGAAGCTGCCGCGCGCCACCGCGGTCTCCAGGTCCTCGATGAGCGCCTTGACGTCGATGTCCTCACCGGACAGGTACCTGTCCATGAGCGACTCGTCCTCGCTCTCCTGGATGATCCCCTCGATCAGCGTCGCGCGCTGCTCGGCGATCTGGTCCAGGTACTCCGGGTCGGGGTCGCAGTCGGCGCGCTTCCCGGTGGAGTAGTCGAGGCAGCGCCGCGTGAGCAGCCCGACCAGGCCCTTCAGCCCGTCCGGGCCGCCGACCGGGAAGTACAGCGGCGCGACGCCCTCACCGAAGACGTCCTGGCAGGTCAGCACCACGTCGTCGAAGTCGCCGCGCTGCTGGTCGACCTTGGTGATGACGACCGCGCGGGGCATCCCGACGGCCGCGCACTCCTCCCACAGCATCCGGCTGAGGCCGTCGATGCCGTCCACCGCCGAGATCACGAACAGCGCCGCGTCGGCGGCGCGGAGCCCGGCCCGCAGGTCGCCGACGAAGTCGGCGTAGCCGGGCGTGTCGATCAGGTTGACCTTGATGCCGCCGTGGTTGAACGGGGCGAGCGACAGGTTCACCGAGCGCTGCTGGCGCACCTCGACCTCGTCGTAGTCGCTGACGGTCGTGCCGTCCTCGACCTTCCCCGCCCGTTGCAGCGCGCCGGTGGCGGCGAGCATCGCCTCCACGAGCGTCGTCTTGCCCGACCCGGAATGGCCGACCAGCGCGACGTTGCGCACCTTGTCGCACCCGTCGGCCTCCGGTGCTCTGCCGGGCGTTCCCGGGTGTCCTCCCCTGTCCGCCATGCCTACCTCCTCGGACGGGTCCGCCCGCGCGTGGCGGGCCCGCGTACGGTTGGGGCCCGGCCCCTGGTGCGGCGGCCCGGCCCTGACGTCCGAGTGCGGCGTCCGACCTCGTCCAACGGGTGACCGACGTCACACCCGTACCGCCACCCTTTCCCGTGACGCGCGGGATCACAAGGGGTGAACGGCAATCAACCGTGATCTGCCCGCGCCGCCACGGCCCGAACCAGGCCCCGGCCGGGCGGCCGCCGGGCGGCGACCGGGTGATGACCATGGTCCGGCCACGTCGCTCCACTGGTCGCACTACCATTGGGCCGCCCGAGACCACGAGAACGGACGGCGATGCTCAACAACTTCAGGCCCGCGCTGGAACGGGCGTTCAAGCCCATCGGGACCACGGTCGCGCGGACCGGGCTGTCGCCCAACGCCATCACCGTCATCGGCACGCTGGGCGTGTCGGCCGGGGCGCTCGTGCTGTTCTCGCGCGGTGAGTTCTTCTGGGGGACGATGGTCATCACCGCGTTCGTCCTGTTCGACATGCTGGACGGCGCCGTCGCCCGCGTCACCGGCAAGATCTCCAAGTTCGGCGCGTTCCTGGACTCCACGATGGACCGGGTCGCCGACGCCGCGATCTTCTCCGGGCTGATGATCGGGCTGTACCGGGACGGTCAGGAGGCCCTCGCCGGAGTCGCGCTGTACTGCCTGGTCTCCGGGGTCGTCGTGTCCTACGCCAAGGCGCGCGCCGAGGGCCTCGGGTACACCTGCAACGTGGGCATCGCCGAACGCGCGGAACGTCTCATCGTCGCGCTGGTCGCCGCCGGGTTCGACGGGCTGGGCGTCCCCTTCATCCTGGCCGTCGCGTTGTGGGCGCTGGCCGGGCTGAGCACGATCACGATCGGGCAGCGGTTCGCGACCGTGTACGCCCAGGCGAGGGACGCCGTCCGGCCCGGGGACCCGGCGCCGGAGCCGCGCCCATGAAGGCCGCCCGTCCACGGTCCCGCGCCGCGGGTCTGCGGGACGAGGCGATGGACGCCGCGTTCACCGCGGGCTGGACGATCGTCCGGAAGATGCCCGAGCGCGCCGCCCGGCTCGCGTTCACCGCGCTCGCCGACCACACCTGGCAGCGGCACGGCACGGGCGTCCGGCAACTGGAGAAGAACCTGTGCCGCGTCCTCGGCAAGGACGCCGTCGACGACGAGGTCCGCGTCCTCGCCAAGCGGGTGCTGCGCTCCTACTTCCGCTACTGGCTTGAGGTGTTCCGGCTGCCCGAGTACGACCGGGCGCGAATCCTCGGCAGGATGCGGGTCACCGGCGAGAAGAAGATCTTCACCAATCTCGACTCCGGCCGCGGCGTCATCCTCGCGCTGCCGCACATGGGCAACTACGAGCACGCCGGGGCCTGGCTGGTGCACTGCGGATACCCGTTCACCACCGTCGCCGAGCGGCTCAGGCCCGAGTCGCTGTTCGACCGGTTCGTCGAGTTCCGGGAGGGGCTCGGCATGGAGGTCCTCGCGCACCGGGGCGCGTCCGCGTACGGGCGGATGGCGCAGCGGCTGCGCGCCGGACGGCCGGTGTGCCTCGTCGTCGACCGCGACCTGACCGACAGCGGCATCGACGTCGAGTTCTTCGGCGCCACCGCCCGGATGCCCGCCGTTTCCGCCGCGCTCGCGATCCAGACCGGCGCCGCCCTCATCCCCGTGACACTCTGGTACGAGGGCGAGTACTGGGCGGCGCGCGTCCACGACGAGATCCCGGTACCGGACGAGGGCGGCAGGCAGGAGAAGATCCAGGCCATGACCCAGCGGCTCGCGAACGTCTTCGAGGCGGGCATCGCCGCCCACCCCGAGGACTGGCACATGCTCCAGAAGGTCTGGGTCGACGACCGGTGAGAGCGGGCCGGTGAGAGTAGGCATCGTCTGCCCGTACACGTGGAACGTGCCGGGAGGCGTCCAGCAGCACATCGGCGACCTCGCCGAGGCGCTGATCTCGCTCGGCCACGACGTGTCGGTCATCACGCCCGCCGACGACGACGCGGCGCTGCCCCCGTACGCGGTGTCGGCGGGACGCGCCGTCCCCGTGCCCTACAACGGGTCGGTGGCGCGGCTGGCGTTCGGGTTCCTGTCGGCGGGCCGCGTCCGCCGCTGGATCCACGAGGGCGGCTTCGACGTCCTGCACGTCCACGAGCCCGCGGCGCCGTCGCTGGGCCTGCTGGCCTGCTGGGCGGCCGACGGCCCGATCGTCGGCACGTTCCACGCCTCGTTCGGCAAGTCGCGGGCGTTGTCGGTGGCCGCGCCGATCCTGCGCAGCGCCCTGGAGAAGATCACCGGCCGGATCGCCGTGTCCGAGGCCGCCCGCACCAGCCTGGTCGATCATCTCGGCGGCGACGCCCTGCTGATCCCGAACGGCGTCGCGACCGACCGGTACACGATGGCCGAACCGCTGCCCGGCTGGCCGGGGCGCGACCCGGCGGCCCCGCCCGCGTCGCTCGGCGGCGGCGCCCTCGGCTTCCTCGGCCGGATGGACGAGCCCCGCAAGGGCATGGACGTGCTGGTGCGCGCCTTCGAGATCCTGGGACGGCGCCGCCCCGGGCTGCGGCTGCTGATCGCCGGGCCCGGCGACGTCGAGGACGTGCGCGACCGCGTCCCGGCCGACCTGCGCGACCGGGTCGCCGTCCTCGGTCAGGTCAGCGAGCGCGACAAGGTCCGCGCCTACCACTCGGTGGACGTGTTCGTCGCCCCGAACCTCGGCGGCGAGAGCTTCGGCATCGTCCTCGCCGAGGCCATGTCGGCGGGCGCCCCCATCCTGGCCAGCGACATCGAGGCGTTCGACCGGGTGCTGCGCGGCGGACGAGCCGGGGCGCTGTTCCCGGTCGGCGACCACGAGGCCCTCGCGGCGGCCGCCGGTGACCTCCTGGACGACCCGGCCCGCCGCAAGCAGCTCTCGGCGGAGGCCCGCGCCGCCGTCCGCGCCTACGACTGGTCGGCCGTGGCCCGCGACGTGCTCCGGGTCTACGAGACGGTCACCCTGGGCGGCGCCGGAGCGGGCGTCGTCGAGTCCGAGGGGCCGCGATGATGTCGTACGACTGGATCATCGACTTCCTGTTCTGGGTGGCCGCCGCGTTCCTGGTCGCCGTGTACGTGTCGTGGCGCGCGACGCGGCTCGACCGGCTGCACGTCCGCGTCGAGACCGCGCGGGCCGCGCTGGACGCCGCGCTGGTCAGGCGGGCCGCCGCCGCGCTGGAGTTGGCCGCGTCCCGGCTGCTGGACCCGGCCGCCAGCCTGGTGCTGGCCACCGCCGCGCACGAGGCCCGCACCGCCGACGCCGACAACCGCGAGTTCGCTGAGAGCGACCTGTCGCGGGCGCTGCGCGCCGTCGTCGACCAGCCGGAGTTCGTCGGCGCCGTCACCGCCGGGGGAGCCGCCGAGGGCGAGGCGGTGCTGGACGAGCTGTCCTCGTCCGCGGCGAAGGTCGCCTACGCCCGCCGCTTCTACAACGACGCGGTGTCCCAGGCCAGGATCGCGCGCCGCAAGCCCCTCATCAGGGTTCTGCCGCTCGCGGGCCGCGCGCCCCTGCCCGGCTTCTTCGAGATCGACGACGACCCGCCCGGCATCTGAGCGCGGGGGAGGGGCCCGTCCGTATCTCCGGCGGGGCGCGGTCGATCGTGTCCGCTACCCTCTGGCAGGTGTTTCAAGGGGAGGGGCTGATCGTGCGATCCGTTCGGGATGTCGCCGTCCGGCGGCGGGCGGGGGCGTGGGTCGGCGTCGTCGCGCTCGGAACCGCGGCCCTCGCGGCCTGCTCCGACTCCGGCGGCCCGGCGTCGGCGCCGCCCCCGCGCAGCACCGGCCAGCCGTCCCCGTCCGCGACGCCGACCCCCGCGACACACCCGTTCAACGGCGGCACGAGGGGGCTGACCAACCCCGTCCTCGCCGTCAAGATCGAGAACACCCGGCCCGCGCTGCCCCAGTACGGGGTGAGCGCCGCCGACATCGTCTACGTCGAGCAGGTCGAGGGCGGCGAGACCCGGCTGATGGCGGTGTACTCGTCCAAGCTGCCGAAGCGGGTCGGGCCCGTCCGCAGCGCCCGGATCTCCGACCTGCACATCCTGCCGCAGTTCGGCCGCCCCGCCTTCGCGTTCTCCGGCGTGCAGAGCAAGATGAAGAAGTACGTCCGCAAGGCGCCGGTGTACGACATCTCACAGGAGAACGCGGGCGGCGCCTACGCCAGGTCCAGCGCCAAGCCGATCCCGTACAACCTGTACGGAGATCCGAGGGCGCTGCTCGAACGGGCGCCGAAGGCGCAGGGTCCGCGCGACATCGGCTTCCGCTTCGGGCCCGCGCCCGCGGGCGGCAAGGCGATCAAGTCGTTCACCGCCCGCTGGCCCGCGGCGACCATGGGGTTCACCTGGTCGGCCAAGCAGAAGCGGTGGCTCGCCAGCTGGGGCGGGCGTCCCGACCTCGCCGCCGAGGGCGGCAGGCTCGGCGGCCGGACCGTCGTCGTGCAGTACGCCAGGACGACCCGGTCGAAGTTCCACGACTTCCTCGGCAGCTACACGCCGCTGATCCACACGACCGGGACGGGGCGGGCGCTCGTCCTGCGCGACGGCAAGGCGTACAAGGCCGCCTGGTCGCGCTCGTCCGAGAACGAGGGCACCACGTACACCACCCCGGAGGGTGCGCCGATGACCTTCGCACCGGGGCAGGTCTGGGTCGTCCTCGTCAACGACGGCAAGCCCTACACCCCGTAGAAGACACCCCGTAACGGAAACCACCGAAGTGGTTGACACCCTGCCGTCGAACAGCCCAACGCACAGCGAATAGCATGGAAGACGACTTATCACCCGTTCACGTGAGGTATGCCGTGTCGACTTCCACTCCCGTCCCTGCGAACATCGCGCCCGAGGCCGAGAACATCGCGCCCGCGACGGGGACCGCCCGCGTCAAGCGCGGCATGGCGGAGATGCTCAAGGGCGGCGTGATCATGGACGTCGTCACGCCCGACCAGGCGAAGATCGCCGAGGACGCGGGCGCCGTCGCCGTGATGGCCCTGGAGCGGGTGCCCGCCGACATCCGCGCCGAGGGCGGCATCTCCCGGATGAGCGACCCCGACATGATCGACGGGATCATCGCCGCGGTCTCCATCCCCGTCATGGCCAAGGCCCGCATCGGCCACTTCGTCGAGGCCCAGGTGATCCAGGCGCTCGGCGTCGACTACATCGACGAGTCCGAGGTGCTCACGCCCGCCGACTACGAGCACCACATCGACAAGTGGGCGTTCACCGTCCCGTTCGTCTGCGGCGCCACCAGCCTCGGCGAGGCGCTGCGCCGCATCACCGAGGGCGCGGCGATGATCCGCTCCAAGGGCGAGGCGGGCACCGGCGACGTCTCCAACGCCACCACCCACATGCGTAAGATCCGGCAGGAGATCCGGCGGCTCCAGTCGCTGCCCGAGGACGAGCTGTTCGTCGCCGCCAAGGAGCTCCAGGCCCCCTACGAGCTGGTCAAGGAGGTCGCCGAGGCCGGGAAGCTGCCCGTCGTGCTGTTCACCGCGGGCGGCATCGCCACCCCCGCCGACGCGGCGATGATGATGCAGCTCGGCGCCGAGGGCGTCTTCGTCGGCTCCGGGATCTTCAAGTCGGGCAACCCGGCGCAGCGCGCCGAGGCCATCGTGAAGGCCACCACCTTCCACGACGATCCCGGCGTGATCGCCAAGGTGTCCCGCGGGCTCGGCGAGGCCATGGTCGGCATCAACGCCGCCTCCCTCGGCGAGGACCAGAAGTTCGCCGGACGCGGCTGGTAACCGATCTGGGACCCCCACTCCACAACGCGCCCTGACAGGGTTTACGCTGGCGGCGCGGCCGGTGACAGGAAGCTTTCCGGGGGGAAGGTCCGGGGGTCGTCCCCCCGGTGTCGAGCGATCCCTGGGCGGCGTCCGGCCGCGGGAGGGGAGAGCATGGCTTGGTCGGTCGCGCTGGCGTGTGCGAGCGAGGGTGATCCCGTCGAGGTGTTCCGGCCGGGCCTCGCCCCCGACCCGGACGCGGCCGACGAGCTCGCCCGCCGCCTCTATCCGGCGGACACCCTGACCGGTACCGGCGACACCGTCCTGGACTTCGCGCTCTGGCCCTACGAGGACGAGCTGTTCGTCGGCGCCTTCGACCGGGCGCTGCTGCTGTGCGACCGGCGGCTGTTCTGCCTCGACGACGACGCCCGCCGGATCGCCGACACCGCCGCCGCGGCGCTGCCCGGCTCGCGCTGCGGCGTGCTCGTCCTGCACACGGTCATCCGCGGGTGCTGGTTCCGCTGGTACGAGTCGGGCGCGCTGCGTCGCGACGTGTTCGTCACGGCCGAGGACGGCGTCGTCGTCGACCAGGGCGAGCGGCTCCCCGCCGAGCGGCCGTTCTGGGCGGCGATCGACGCCGGGACGCCCGACGTCCCGTTGCCGTTCGACCCGGAGGAGTTCGGGCTCGCGCTCGCCGCCGCGCACATGTTCGGCCGCGGCATCGCCGACCGGGGCGACGACGGCTTCCTCCCGTTGGAACTGCCGCTGCGCCGCTACAAGCACGTGTGACGCCCCTACGAGCGTGACGCGGCTACAAGCACGTGTGACGCGCGGGCCCGTCCGGCGGCGGAGAGGGAAGATCCGCCGCGCCGGTGGACGTTGTACGAATGTCCACCATCGGACGACCCCCGCGAACGATTCGGAAGGTTCTACGTGACTGCTGTGCCGACGATCGGTGTCCTCGCGCTCCAGGGCGACGTGCTAGAGCACACCCGCGCGCTGGAGACGGCCGGGGCGCGCACCCTGCGCGTCCGCCGTCCGGTGGAGCTGGAACAGGTCGACGGGCTCGTCCTGCCCGGCGGTGAGTCCACCACCATGTGGCGCCTGGCGCGCTCGTTCGACCTGCTGGAGCCCCTCCGCAAGCGGATCGAGGCGGGGATGCCCGCCTACGGCTCCTGCGCGGGCATGATCATGCTCGCGGACCGGATCAGGGACGGCGTCGCGGGCCAGGAAACGGTCGGCGGCATCGACATGACCGTCCGCCGCAACGCCTTCGGCAGGCAGGTCGACTCGTTCGAGTCCGACGTGCCGCTGGCCGGGATGGGCGACACGCCGTACCACGCCGTTTTCATCCGCGCCCCCTGGGTCGAGTCCGTCGGGGAGGCCGTCGAGGTCCTCGGCCGGGCCGAGGGCGGCTCGAACGCCGGTAGGATCGTCGCCGTCCGTCAGGGGCGCCTCGTGGCGACCGCGTTCCATCCGGAGTTGACAGGCGATTTCCGCGTGCACCACTACTTCGCCGATCTGGTGCGCCGGACGACAGAGGAGGAATGACAGAATGTCCGGCCATTCCAAGTGGGCGACGACCAAGCACAAGAAGGCGGCGCTCGACGCCAAGCGGGGCAAGCTCTTCGCCAAGCTCATCAAGAACATCGAGGTCGCGGCCCGCACCGGCGGCGGCGACCCCGACGCCAACCCGACCCTCTACGACGCCATCTACAAGGCGAAGAAGAACTCGGTCCCCAACGACAACATCGAGCGCGCGCGCAAGCGCGGCGCCGGTGAGGAGGCCGGAGGCGCGGACTGGCAGAACATCACCTACGAGGGGTACGCGCCCGGCGGCGTCGCCATCCTGATCGAGTGCCTCACCGACAACCGCAACCGGGCCGCCTCCGAGGTCCGCGTCGCCCTGACCCGCAACGGCGGTTCCCTCGCCGACCCGGGCTCGGTGTCGTACATGTTCACGCGCAAGGGCGTCGTGATCGTGCCGAAGAAGGACACCAGCGAGGACGACGTGATGTTGGCCGTCCTGGACGCCGGCGCCGAGGAGGTCAACGAGCTCGACGAGGACAACTTCGAGGTCGTCAGCGAGGCCGGTGACCTGGTCGCGGTCCGCTCCGCGTTGGTGGACGCCGGGATCGACTACGAGTCGGCCGAGAGCAAGTTCCTGCCGAGCGTCACCGTCCCTCTCGACGAGGACAACGCCAAGCGGGTCTTCCGGCTTCTGGACGCCCTTGAGGACTCCGACGACGTCCAGGACGTCTACGCCAACTTCGACGTCCCCGACGAGGTCCTCGCCACACTCGACTAGCCGCGCGCCCGCCCGCCGGTCGGCTGGCATACGGTCGGGATCATGGAGATCCGCGCCCTCACCCCAGATGACATGGACCGCGTCCGCGACATGCAGGCCCGCGCCTTCGGCCCGATGCCGGACGAGCGGTGGGAGCGGATGCTCCGGCACACCCTGCCCCTGCTGGCGGACGGGCGGAAGGTCGCCGGTTTCGACGGCGACCGGATGATCGCCACCGGAGTCGTGTACGACATGACGCAGTGGTGGCACGGCCGGGCCGTGTCCGCGGCCGGTGTGAGCGGGATCACGGTCGCGCCGGAGGAGCGCGGCCGGGGCGTCGGACGCCGGTTGATGACCGAGCTGCTGGACCGCTGCGCCGGGTTCGGGCACGCGGTGAGCATGCTGTATCCGGCCACGACGTCGCTGTACCGGTCGGTCGGCTGGGAGCACGCGGGCGCGCAGCACCACGTCGAGCTGTCCACCGAGGCGCTGCGCGGCCTCGCCGCCGATCGCGTCCCGGTCCGCCGGGTCGGCCCGGAGGACGCCGCCGAGGTGGCCGCCGTCGTCGGCCGCGCGCATGAGGCGGCCCGCGACTGTGGTCCTGTCGGCTGGCGTGAGGAACGCTGGAGCCAGCTCCTCGAATCCCGCGAGACCTTCTCCTATCTGGCCGAGGACGGGTTCCTCTCCTACCGCTGGTCAGAGGGAAACAAGGGCCTTGAGGTGCTCCGCGTCGTGGCGTCGTCGGAGCGGACGCAGCGGGCGCTGTGGGCCATCGTCGGTTCCGGCTCCTCGACGGCGGAGAGCGTCCGGGCGTGCGTCGCGCCGTTCGACCCGGTGCTGTGGCTGATCCGCGAGCGCGAATGGGACACGATCCGCCGCAGCCAGTGGATGATGCGGATCGTCGACGTGCCCGCCGCGATCGCCTCGCGCGGCTACCCGCCCGGCGTGGACGTCCAGGCGTCGCTGCACGTCGACGACCCGCAGCGTCCCGCGAACTCGGGCCACTGGCGGCTGGAGGTCAAGGACGGCGAGGGGCGCCTGGAACGCTCCGGCGACGACCCGGACGCCGTCCGGCTCGGCGCCCGTGGCCTCGCCGCGCTCTACGCGGGCGTCCCCGTCGCCACGCTGCGCCGCACCGGGCTCCTGCACGGCGGCGACGCCGACGCGCTCGCCCCCGCGTTCGCCGCCACCCCCTACTCCCTCGACTTCTTCTGACGACACACCCGGCGTCGCTGGCCTGCGGTGCCATGCTTGCTTGGTAGCGTGTCCGTCCGAACAGATGATCGAAGGAGCGGCCGTGCGGGTGATGGGGGTGGACCCCGGGCTCACCCGGTGCGGGGTGGGGGTCGTCGAGGGCACCCCGGGCAGGCGGCTCCACCTGGTGCACGTGTCCGTCGTGCGGACCGCCCCCGGCGACGACATCGCCCAGCGCCTGCTCGGCATCGAGACGGGCATCGAGGCGCTGGTCGACGAGCTGCGCCCCGACGCCGTCGCCGTCGAGCGCGTGTTCGCCCAGCACAACGTCCGCACCGTGATGGGCACCGCGCAGGCCGCCGGGATCGCCCTGCTGATCGCCGCCCGCCGCGGGCTGCCCGTCGCGCTGCACACCCCGAGCGAGGCCAAGGCCGCCGTCACCGGCAACGGCCGCGCCGACAAGGCGCAGGTCACCCGGATGGTGACCCGGCTGCTGTCGCTGGAGGTCGCGCCGAAGCCCGCCGACGCCGCCGACGCGCTCGCCCTCGCCATCTGCCATGTGTGGCGCGGCGGCGCGCAACAGCGGCTCGCCAGCGCCCAGAGGTCCCGGATCGAGGAGGCGGCGCGCGCCGAGCGGGACCGGCTCGCCGCCCGGAGCAGAGGAGGAAGCAGCGAATGATCGCCTTCGTCAGCGGCCGGGTGGCCGCCGCCGGACCCGACGGGGCGGTGATCGACGTGCACGGCGTCGGCCTGACGGTCCGGTGCACGCCCGCCACGCTCGCCGGGCTGCGGGTAGGCGAGCCCGCGAAGGTGCCGACGTCCCTCGTCGTCCGGGAAGACTCCCTCACCCTGTTCGGCTTCGCCGACGACGACGAGCGCACCGTCTTCGAGCTGCTCCAGACCGCGAGTGGCGTCGGCCCGCGCCTCGCGCTCGCGATGCTCGCCGTGCACAGCCCGAACGCGCTGCGCCGCGCCATGGCCACCGAGGACGTCACCACGCTCACCAAGGTCCCCGGGATCGGCAAGAAGGGCGCCCAGCGCATCGTCCTGGAACTGCGCGACCGCCTCGGCGGCCCGGTCGGCGACGACGCGGCCGACCTGCGCGCGCCCTCCCGCTCGGAGCCGTGGCGCGAGCAGGTCCAGATGGGCCTGATCAACCTCGGCTGGTCCGCCAGGGACGCCGACACCGCCGTGGACGCCGTCGCCGCCGACCTCGACGGCACCGAGACGCCTCCCGTCGCGGCGCTGCTCAGGTCTGCCCTCAAGAAGCTGAGCAAATGACGAGCGACGGCGGACCCGGGGATATGGGGTACGGCATAGGGAGCGAACCCGACCGGCTGGTGTCGGCGGACGCGGACGGGCCCGACGAGCAGGTGATCGAGGCCGCGCTGCGCCCGAAGAAGCTCGACGACTTCATCGGGCAGGAGCGCGTCCGCGAACAACTGTCGCTCGTGCTGCACGGCGCGCTGCGGCGCGGCCGGACGCCCGACCACGTCCTGCTGTCGGGCGGCCCCGGCCTCGGCAAGACCACGCTCGCCATGATCATCGCGGCGGAGCTGGGGCGGCCGCTGCGGATCTCGTCCGGTCCCGCGATCGAGCGCGCCGGTGACCTCGCGGCCGTGCTGTCGACCCTCGCCGAGGGCGAGGTGCTGTTCCTGGACGAGATCCACCGGCTGGCCCGTCCCGCCGAGGAGATGCTCTACATGGCGATGGAGGACTTCCGCGTCGACGTCGTCGTCGGCAAGGGCCCCGGCGCCACCGCCATCCCCCTGGACATCGCGCCGTTCACCCTCGTCGGCGCCACCACCCGGGCCGGGATGCTGCCCGGCCCGCTGCGCGACCGGTTCGGGTTCGTCGCGCACATGGACTTCTACGAGCCCGCCGAACTGGAGATCATCGTCCGCCGGTCGGCGGCGCTGCTGGACGTCGAGATCTCCGACGAGGGCGCCGCCGAGGTCGCCGGACGCTCCCGCGGCACGCCCCGCATCGCCAACCGGCTGCTGCGCCGCGTCCGCGACTATGCCGAGGTTCGGGGCGACGGCACCGTGACCAGGGAATCCGCGCGGACGGCCCTCGCGTTGTACGAGGTGGACGAACGGGGCCTCGACCGGCTCGACCGGGCCGTCCTCGGTGCGCTGCTGCGCAAGTTCGGCGGCGGGCCGGTCGGCCTGTCGACGCTGGCGGTGTCGGTGGGGGAGGAACCGGAGACCGTGGAGGTCGTCGCGGAACCCTTCCTCGTCCGGCAGGGCCTGCTGGCCAGGACGCCTCGCGGCCGGGTCGCCACGGGTGCCGCCTGGGCGCATCTGGGGCTGACCCCGCCGCCGACCGCGCCCATGGCCGGGACGTTGTTCGATTTGGGCGACAGGGTAGTACCGGGGGGTGTGGGGGGTCGCCCCCCCACAGACGACGGGGTAGTACCGGGGGGTGTGGGGGGTCGTCCCCCCACAGGATCCCAACCGGACGAGGGGACCGATCCCCCCGAATAGTGATCATTCGGGTAACGGGTTGGGAACTTCCCGGCGTCGCCGATCGTCGCGTCGTTGCCGGGGTCTCGCGTACTCTCTAGACTCCGGGACTTGGTTCACCGTCTCCAGCCGGCGGTCCCGTGGACGTGGCCGATCCGGTCACAAGGCTGGCAAACGACATCGGAAGGACGCCCCTGTAATGGGCAGCGACATGATTCTCGCGGCGGGTTCGGGCGGAAGTGGGGCTTTCAACCTGCTTCTGCTCCTCGCCGTGCCCCTGGTCTTCTACCTACTGCTGATCCGGCCGCAGGGCAAGCGCCGCAAGCAGCAGATGGAGATGCAGAACGCCATCGAGCCCGGAGCCCGGGTGGTGACGACCAGCGGTATGCACGCGACGGTCGTTGAGTCCGACGACGACGGCGTCCTGCTGGAGATCGCGGACGGCGTCGAGGTGCACTTCCTCCGCCAGGCCATCATGCAGGTCCTCAAGGACGACGAGCCCGAGGACCTCGACGACGAGGCCGACGAGGACGAGGACGGGGCCGACGAGCGGGGGGACCGGATCGATCTGTCCAAGGACGCCGACGCGGAGGCCGACGAGGCCGACGACCCGGCGGACGAGACGGACGAGACCGGCGCGGCACAGGGGGACGACGAGGACGCGGAGTCCGGGTCCAAGGGGAGGACCAAGGTCAAGGCGGCGGACAAGCCGTCCGCCTGACCCTCCGCCGGTGACGACTCAAGACGGGAAGTAAGACGACAAGTGGCCCCGCCCAGTAACGCTCCCAAGCCAGGGCGCACGCTTCTCGCGCTCTTCGCAACCCTGCTGGTCCTGGCCGGCGTCGCGGTCTGGCAGGGCCAGACCAAGCCGAAGCTGGGGCTCGACCTCGCCGGTGGCACGACGGTGACCCTCACCGCCAAGACGCCGAGCGGCAAGAACCCGCCCGCGAACCAGATGAACCAGGCCGTCAAGATCATGACCAAGCGGGTCAACGGCCTCGGGGTGTCGGACGCGGAGGTCGCCAAGCAGGGCAGCAACAACATCGTGGTGAACGTCCCCGGTGAGGGGCAGAGCCGCGTCGTCAGCCTGATCGGCACGACGGCGAAGCTCCAGTTCCGCCAGGTGTTCGCGGTCGCCGAGGGCAAGCCGACGGCGGCCGCGCCGCCGGTCCCGTCCACGAGTCCGTCCGGCAAGGCGAAGAGCAAGGACAAGGGCGCGAGCCCGACCCCGTCCACGTCGCCGTCGAAGTCCACGTCGCCCTCGAAGAGCGCCACGGCCTCGCCGTCGTCGACCCCGCGCGGCCGGGCGCTGTCCGGGGCCCTCACGGCCCCGACGCCACCGCCGTCCGGGGCGGCGAAGACGCCGGGCGCGCAGCCGACGCCGTCGTCGCCGCTGGTGCCGCCGTCCGGCGCGCCCACCCCGCCCGCGCAGCAGTACGCGGGCGTGACCGACCCGGCCGTCATCAAGCAGTTCGAGGCCCTCAACTGCTACCAGGGCGACCGGCGCGCCCCCGGGTCCAACGACCCCAAGCGCGCGTTCGTCGCCGCCTGTGACCAGGACGAGGAGAACGGCCAGGTCGCCAAGTACATCCTCGGTCCCGTCCGGGTGCTCGGCGAGAACGTCGACGAGGCCAACGCGATGCCGCCGAACTCCCAGCAGGGACAGGCGAGCTGGTCGGTGGCGCTGAAGTTCGACGGCAAGGGCGCGGGCCAGTTCGGCGCGGTCACCACCGACGCCTACCGCGCCTACCAGCAGGACCCGAACGCCCCGCAGGCGCAGGTCGCGATCGTCCTGGACGGCCAGGTCGTCTCCGCGCCCAGCATCAGGGAGGGCGCGATCACCGGTGGCACCGCCACCATCGACGGCCCGGCCCAGAGCTTCAACCAGCGCTACGCGACCGACCTCGCCAACGTCCTGAAGTACGGGGCGCTGCCGCTGGAGTTCACGCAGAGTTCCATCGACGAGGTGTCGTCCACGCTCGGCTCCGACCAGCTGACCGGCGGCCTCATCGCGGGCGCGATCGGGCTCGGCCTCGTCGTCCTGTACTGCATGTTCTACTACCGGGGCCTCGGCCTGATCGCGGTGTCCAGCCTGGTCGTCGCCTCGATGATCACCTACCTGGCGGTGGTGATCCTCGGTGAGGGGATGGGCTTCCGGCTGTCGTTGCCGCACATCATCGGCCTCATCGTGTCGATCGGCATCACCGCCGACTCGTTCATCGTCTACTTCGAACGGTTGCGGGACGAGCTGAGAGCCGGGCGCAGGCTGCGCCCGTCGGTGGAGACGGCCTGGAAACGGGCGCGCCGCACCATCCTGGTCGCCGACGCCGTGACCTTCCTCGCCGCGCTCGTGCTGTACTTCCTCGCGGTCGGCGGCGTGGCCGGATTCGCGTTCGCGATGGGCCTGACGACGCTGATCGACATCATCGTCGTGTTCTTCTTCACCAAGCCGCTGGTCGCGCTGGCGTCGCGGACGCGGTTCTACGGCCGGGGCCATCCACTGTCCGGCGTCGATCCGCGCAAGCTGCACCGCGCGCCGCAGAAGCCGTCCACCGCCACCGCCGGCACGAGCCAGGAGGCCTGACACCATGGGACTGCGTGCCGTCACCTCACGGATCTACCGGGGCGAGATCAGCGCGGACATCGTCGGGCGGCCGAAGATCTGGGCCGGGATCTCCGGGTTCCTGCTGGTGCTGTCCATCGCGGGGCTGCTCGTCCAGGGCCTCAACTTCGGGGTGGAGTTCAAGGGCGGGTCGGTCTTCACCTTCAAGGACTCCAGCGCCTCCATCGAGGAGGTGCGCGGCGCCGTGGCGGGCGGCGGCGCCCACCAGGTGATCGTGCAGAAGGCGGGCGGCGACTGGCGGGTCACGACCGAGAGCCTGTCCTCCGCGCGCGTCACCCAGATCAAGACGAACGTCGTCAAGGAGCTCGACGTCCCCGCCAACAAGATCAGCACCCAGGTCGTCGGCGCGTCCTGGGGCGGTGAGATCCAGAAGAAGGCCTGGCAGGCGCTGGTCGTCTTCATGATCTTGATCATCGCCTACCTGTCGATGGCGTTCGAGTGGCGGATGGCGGTGGCCGCCGTCGTCGCGCTCGTCCACGACCTGATCATCACGGCGGGCGTGTACGCGTGGTCCGGGTTCGAGGTCACTCCGGCGACCCTGCTCGGGTTCCTGACGATCCTCGGTTACTCGCTGTACGACGCGGTCGTCGTGTTCGACATGATCAAGGAGGTCACGAAGCCGCTCAACGCGTCCTCCAAGACGACCTACAGCGAGGCTGCCAACAAGGCGCTCAGCAGCACGCTGGTGCGGTCCCTGAACACCTCGCTGGTCGCGATCCTGCCGGTCGGTGCGATCCTGTTCATCGGCACCACGTTGTTCGGCGCGGGCACGTTGAAGGACCTGTCGCTCGCCCTGTTCGTCGGCATGATCGTCGGTACGTACTCGTCGATCTGTGTGGCGACGCCGCTGCTCGTCCAGTTCAAGGAGCGCGAGCCGAAGTACAAGCAGATCCGCGAGAACATCGCCCGGCGCGACCAGAGCTCCAAGCGTCAGTCCGGCAAGGCCAAGTCCGCCAGGGTGAAGGCCGGGGCGGGCGGTCCGCGCGGCGGCGACGCACCGGATGACGCCGACACCGGGGCCGACGACGCGGACGGCGACGAGTCGGCCGGGGCGTCCGGCAACGACGACATCGACATCCGGAGCAGCGTCACCGTGCGTAAGGTGGTGCAGACCGGGCAGCGGCAGCAGCCGAAGCGCGGCGGCTCCCGCCAGCAGCGCCGCGGTGGTGGCAAGTAGTCGGCAGCCGGTAGGTGGCGGCAAGTGGCAGGCGCGGCACGTAGGACGGGTGGGGGCGCGACGTGGACCTCGGCAAGCTGATCCAGGAACGGATCCGTGACGTCGCCGACTATCCCAAGCCGGGGGTCGTCTTCAAGGACATCACGCCCCTGCTGGCCGACCATGTCGCGTTCGCGGGCGTGGTGGACGCGGTCGTCAACCACTACGGCCGCGGCACCATCGACAAGATCGTCGGGATCGAGGCCCGTGGCTTCATCCTCGCCGCTCCCGTCGCCTACCACTTCGGCGCGGGCTTCGTCCCGGTGCGCAAAAAGGGAAAGCTGCCCTCGCGGACCCACGAGGAGACCTATGATCTCGAGTACGGGACCGAGACCATCGAGATCCATCTGGACGCCTTCCAACCGGGCGACCGGGTTCTGATCGTCGACGATGTTCTCGCCACCGGCGGGACGGCCGCGGCCGCCGCCGGGCTCGTCCGCAGGGGCGGTGGCGAGGTCGTCGGGCTGTCCGTCCTTCTCGAACTGTCGTTCCTCCAGGGGCGCGACAAGCTGGGGAATCTGGACGTCCACTCGCTGGTTACGGTCTAGTACCGAATGGGCGCCGGATACACTGGCGCCATCAGGGCCCGGTGGGGAACGGGCGCATCCCGCTGGACGCCGGAGTGCGCGCCCGCACAGACCAAGGAGGCTGGGTGCCCGGTGAG
Organism: Actinomadura meridiana; assembly: GCF_039537545.1. Classification (NCBI taxonomy): domain Bacteria; kingdom Bacillati; phylum Actinomycetota; class Actinomycetes; order Streptosporangiales; family Thermomonosporaceae; genus Actinomadura; species Actinomadura meridiana. The sequence continues at coordinate 52,372 of NZ_BAABAS010000027.1, read as the reverse complement.
GTGGTATCGACCGACGCGGTGAACGACGCTGCGCAGTCCCGGCCCGCCGAGGTCCCCGAACAGCCCGCCCCGCCCCCCGAGGGCACCGACCCACGGCGCGCCCCCGGCCCGTCGCAGGGGTCGGGCCCACCGGCGGACCCGGCCGAGTCCGAGGCCGAGCCCGCCGCCGTCCCGTCCAGGCCCACGCCGGCCACGATTCCACCGTCTGCCGCCCGGGTGCGCCGTAGGCTCGCCAGGTTGGGCGCCCAGCGCGGCCCCACTATGAACCCGGTACTGGAACCACTGATCAAGACCGTCCGCAACACCCACCCCAAGGCGGACCTGCGGCTGATCGAGCGCGCCTACGATGTGGCCGCGCACCATCACCGCAACCAGAAGCGCAAGAGCGGCGACCCGTACATCACGCATCCGCTGGCCGTCGCCACCATCCTCGCCGAACTCGGTATGAACACCGAGACGCTCTGCGCGGCGCTGCTGCACGACACCGTCGAGGACACCGACTACACCCTCGAGCAGCTCAAGACCGACTTCGGCGACGAGATCGGCGCCCTGGTCGACGGCGTCACCAAGCTCGACAAGGTCAAGTACGGGGAGGCCGCGGAGGCCGAGACCGTCCGCAAGATGGTCGTGGCGATGTCCCGCGACATCCGCGTCCTGGTGATCAAGCTCGGTGACCGGCTGCACAACATGCGGACGCTGCGCTACATGCCGCGCCACAAGCAGGAGAAGAAGGCCCGCGAGACCCTGGAGGTGTTCGCGCCGCTCGCCCACCGCCTCGGCATGAACACCCTGAAATGGGAGCTTGAGGACCTCGCGTTCGCGACGATGTACCCGAAGCGGTTCGACGAGATCGCCCGGCTGGTGTCCGAGCGCGCCCCGCGCCGCGACGTGTACCTCCAGGAAGTGATCGAGAACGTCTCCACCGACCTGCGCGAGGCCCGGATCAAGGCCACCGTGACAGGTCGGCCGAAGCACTACTACTCGATCTACCAGAAGATGATCGCGCGGGACGTCTCGTTCGACGACATCTACGACCTGGTCGGCATCCGGGTCCTGGTCGACAGCGTCCGCGACTGCTACGCGGCCCTCGGCACGATCCACGCGCGGTGGAACCCGGTCCCCGGCCGGTTCAAGGACTACATCGCGATGCCGAAGTTCAACATGTACCAGTCGCTGCACACGACGGTGATCGGCCCGGAGGGCAAGCCCGTCGAGTTGCAGATCCGCACCTGGGGCATGCACCGCCGCGCCGAGTACGGCGTCGCCGCGCACTGGAAGTACAAGGAGGAGACGGTCGGCGGCCGCAAGGCCGGCGACATGCAGTGGCTCCGCCAGCTCCTCGACTGGCAGAAGGAGACCGCCGACCCCGCCGAGTTCCTGGAGTCGCTGCGGTTCGACCTGTCGGTGTCCGAGGTGTTCGTGTTCACCCCGAAGGGCGACGTGATCGCGTTGCCGCAGGGGGCCACGCCCGTCGACTTCGCGTACGCCATCCACACCGAGGTCGGGCACCGATGTATCGGCGCCCGTGTGAACGGGCGGCTCGTCCCCCTCGAATCGACCCTCGACAACGGCGACACCGTCGAGGTCTTCACCTCCAAGTCGCAGGACGCGGGCCCGAGCCGCGACTGGCTCGGCTTCGTCAAGAGCGCCCGCGCCCGCAACAAGATCAAGCACTGGTTCTCCAAGGAGCGCCGCGACACCGCGATCGAGTCCGGCAAGGACGCCATCGCCCGCGCGATGCGCAAGCAGAACATGCCGCTCCAGCGGATGATGTCCGGCGAGGCGCTCCTCGCCGTCGCCCGAGACCTGCGCTATCCCGACGTGTCGTCGCTGTACGCGGCCGTCGGCGAGAGCCAGGTGTCGGCGCAGCATGTCGTGCAGAAGGTCGTGGAGGCGCTCGGCGGCGTGGAGAGCGCCGCCGAGGACCTCGCCGAGATCGCGTTGCCGACGCGCCGCAAGCGGGGCCGTCCGGCGGGCGACCCGGGCGTCGTCGTCGCCGACGACCCCGACGTGTGGGTGCGCCTGTCGCGGTGCTGCACGCCCGTCCCCGGCGACGACATCGTCGGGTTCGTGACGCGCGGCCACGGCGTGTCGGTGCACCGCGCCGACTGCTCCAACGTCGCGAGCCTGAAGTCGCAGCCCGACCGGCTCATCGACGTCACCTGGTCCCCGGGTGAGGAGTCGGTGTTCCTCGTCGCGATCCAGGTCGAGGCGCTCGACCGCCCCCGGCTGCTGTCGGACGTGACGCGCGTCCTGTCCGACCAGCACGTCAACATCCTGTCGGCGTCGGTCACCACGACCCGCGACCGGGTGGCGGTGTCCCGGTTCACGTTCGAGATGGGCGACCCGAAGCACCTCGGGCACGTGCTGAAGGCGGTCCGGTCCATAGACGGCGTGTACGACGTCTACCGGACGACCAGCGGCGCCACCCGGTAACGGGCGGCGCCGCCTGATCCTTGCGGCCGATCAGTTCTCGGCGGTCTCGTCGGCGTCGTGCTCGGGGGTCGCGTCTACGCCCGCCTCGGCGCGCTGCTCCGGCGTGATCGGCGTCGGCGCGCCCGTCAACGGGTCGTAGGCGGACGCCGCCTTCGGGAACGCGATCACGTCGCGGATCGAGTCGTGCCCGGCGAGGAGCATGACCGTCCGGTCCCAGCCGAACGCGATGCCGCCGTGCGGTGGCGGCCCGAACTTGAACGCCTCCAGCAGGAACCCGAACTTCGACTCGGCCTCCTGCTTCGACATGCCGAGCACGTCGAACACCCGCTGCTGCATCTCCGCGCGGTGGATACGCAGGGACCCGCCGCCGATCTCGTTGCCGTTCAGGACGAGGTCGTAGGCGTTGGCGAGCGCGCCGCCCGGGTCGTCCTGGAAGGTGTCGGCGAACTCGGGCTTCGGCGCCGTGAACGGGTGGTGCACGGACGTCCAGCCGATCCGCTCGCCGTTGTCGTCCTCGACGGGCTCGAAGATCGGCGCGTCGACGACCCACACGAACTTCCAGGCCGACTCGTCGATCAGGTCGCGGCGGCGGCCGATCTCCAGCCGGGCGGCGCCGAGCAACTCCTGCGTGCCGTGCCGCTTTCCCGCCCCGAAGAAGATCGCGTCGCCGGGCTCCGCGCCGGCCTTCGCGGCGAGGCCCGCCTTCTCGGTGTCGGACAGGTTCTTGGCGACGGGGCCTCCGAGCGTTCCATCCTCCTGGACGAGCACGTAGGCGAGGCCGCGGGCGCCCCGGGACTTCGCCCAGTCCTGCCAGGCGTCCAGCTCCTTGCGGGTCTGGGCCGCGCCGCCCGGCATCACGACGGCGCCGACGTAGGGTGCCTGGAACACGCGGAACGACGTCCCGGCGAAGTACTCGGTCATGTCGGTCAGCTCGACGCCGAACCGCAGGTCGGGCTTGTCGGAGCCGAACCGGGACATCGCGTCGGCGTAGGTGATGTGGGGGATCGGGCGGGGGATCTCGTACCCGGCGATCTCCTTCCACAGCCGCGCGACGAGGGTTTCGCCGACCGTGAGGACGTCGTCCTGGTCGCAGAACGACATCTCGATGTCGATCTGGGTGAACTCGGGCTGCCGGTCGGCGCGGAAGTCCTCGTCGCGGTAGCAGCGCGCGATCTGGTAGTAGCGCTCAAGCCCGCCGACCATCAGCAGCTGCTTGAACAGCTGCGGCGACTGCGGCAGCGCGTACCAGTGGCCCGGCTGGAGCCGGACGGGAACGAGGAAGTCGCGGGCGCCCTCCGGCGTCGACCGGGTCAGCGTCGGGGTCTCGACGTTGACGAACCGGAGCTCGCGCATCACCTCGTGCGTCAGGAACGACGCCTCGGAACGGATGCGCATGGCCCGCGCGACGTTGTCGCGGCGCAGGTCCAGGTACCGGTACTTGAGCCGGATCTCCTCGTTGACGTTGACGTCCCCCTCGATGGGGAACGGCAGCGGCGCGGCGTCCGACAGCACCTCGATGTCGGTGGCGGCGACCTCGACGTCACCGGTGGGCAGTTCCGCGTTCTCGTTGCCCTCCGGCCGGACGCGGACCTCCCCGACGATCTTGACGCAGAACTCCGAGCGCAGGTCGTGCGCGGTGTCCTCTTCCCTGAACACGACCTGCGCGGTGCCGGACGCGTCGCGCAGGTCGATGAACGTGACGCCGCCGTGGTCGCGGCGGCGTCCGACCCAGCCGGCCAGCGTTACCTGCTGTCCGGCGTGCTCCTTGCGGAGCGTCCCCGCCTCGTGCGAGCGGATCATTGTGCGAGCCTTTCCTTCAACGTCGTGATGATGGCGGTGAGCGGGACGGCGGTCTGCTCGCCCGCGGTCAGATCCTTGACCTGGGCGACGCCGTCCGCGATATCTCGCTCCCCGAGGATCACGGCGTACCGGGCGCCGGACCGGTCGGCGTCCTTCATGGCGCCCTTCAGCCGCTTGCCGCCGAAGGTCATGTCGGCGGCGATCCCGGCCCGGCGCAGCTCGTCGACCAGCGTGAACAGGCGACGTTCCGCGGCGTCGCCGAGCGGGACCGCGAACACCTCACAGCGCGGCGCGACCGGCGGCGGGGCGCCGCCCGCCTCCCGCGCCTCGGCGTCCAGGGCGAGGAGCGTGCGGTCGAGGCCGAGGCCGAACCCGATGCCGGGCAGCGGCGGGCCGCCGATGTCCTCCGAGAGCCCGTCGTAGCGTCCGCCGCCGCCGATCCCGGACTGCGCGCCGAGCAGCGGGTGGTCGAACTCGTAGGTCGTCCGGGTGTAGTAGTCGAGGCCGCGGACGAGGGTGGGCGTGTCCTCCCACTCGATGCCGAGGTCGGCGAGCAGCTCGCGGACCCGGTCGTGGTACGCCTTGCACTCCGGGCACAGGTGGTCGGCCATCAGCGGGGCGCCCGCGAGTTGGGCCCGCACCTGGGGACGCTTGTCGTCCAGCACCCGCAGCGGGTTGATCTCGACGCGGGCGCGGGTGCCCTCGTCAAGATCCAGGCCGCGAAGGAAATCCTGGAGGAGGGCCCGGTAGGCGGGACGGCACTCGCGGCAGCCGAGCGAGTTCAGCAGCAGCCGCACCCGCGTCAGCCCGAGCGACCGGTACCAGTTCCACGCGATCGCGATCGTCTCGGCGTCGACCCGCGGGTCCTCGCTGCCGATCGCCTCCAGGTCGAGTTGGTAGAACTGCCGGTAGCGGCCCTGCTGCGGGCGTTCGGCGCGGAACGCGGGGCCCGTCGTCCACACCTTCACGGGCAGCGCGCCCTTGTGCAGACTGTTCTCCAGGACGGACCGCAGCACGCTCGCGGTGAACTCGGGACGCAACGTCAGCGACCGGCCGCCCCGGTCCTCGAACGTGTACATCTCCTTGGACACGACGTCCGTCGACTCGCCGACACCGCGTTTGAACAGATTGGTGTCTTCGAAGACGGCCAACTCCAGGTAGCCGTAACCCGCCAGCCGCGCCTGTTCGGCGAACGCCTCGCGGACGGCGTAGAAGAGGTCCGCGCGCGGCGGAACGTATTCACTGACCCCCTTGGGGGCCTGAAAACTCGAACTCATGGTCTCTTTAGGCTCAAAATCCCTTGTTGGGCCCGTCCGCCGGAAGTAGCGGGTCGTTCAGGGGGCACGACCCCCCTGAACCCCCCGGCAAAATCCCGGTGAGGAACGGATTGGTTGTCCGCTCACGGCCGATTGTGGTCTGGTCGCCATGGCCGGGAAGGACGGCCGTTTCGTCGGGCAGCGTGAGGCACACCCGGGCCAGGCTCGCGAGGATCTCCTCGTACGATCCGCCCGGCAGGTCGGTGCGTCCGATGGACCCGGCGAACAGCAGGTCGCCGGTGAACATCACGTCCGGTATCTCCCGCGTCTTCGGGGTCCGGAACGTCACCGACCCGGGCGTGTGGCCCGGCGCGTGGTCGACGGTGAAGCTCAGCCCCGCCAGCTCCAGCACCGAACCGTCGGCCAGTTCCCGCACGTCGTCCGGCTCGGTCAGCGTCAGACCGCCGAGGAGCTGCTGCCCGGCGGCGAGCGACAGCCCCTTCGCCGGATCGGTGAGCAGCTCCCGATCGTCCGGATGGATGTAGGCGGGGACGTCCTTCGCGCCGCACACCGGCGCCACCGACCAGACGTGATCGAGATGGCCGTGCGTCAGCAGCGCCGCGACCGGCTTCAGCCGATGCTCGCGCAGAATCTCGTCGATCCCGGCCTCGGCGTTCTGGCCGGGGTCGATGATGACGCACTCCTCACCCGCCGCGGGCGCCACGATGTAACAGTTCGCGGCCAATGACCCGGCGGGGAACCCGGCGACGAGCACGGTCGTCCTTCCTTCGAACCATCTCGGGTGGGCGAGTCCGAGGGTACCGGCGCGGCAGTTGGCTCCGCGAACGAGATAGCGGTCGCCGTGTCGCGTGCCCGGCCGGAAAGCGCTCCCTGAAAGTGAAGGCGCTTTTGGTGGCGGGTGCCGCTACTATGCGCTCCACGTTCATCTGATCACATCGAGAGGTGCGGCACGTGGCGGGGAAGGACCGCAAGAAGGAGCTCGCGCGGCAACGTTACGAGCGCCAGCAGCAGCGGCGGGCACAGGAGGCGGCCAGGGCGCGCCGACTCAAGATCATCGGCTCGGCCGCCGCGGTGGCGGTCGTCGCCGCGGGCGGCGGCGTGTTCATGGTCGTCACCGGCGACGAGGAGTCCACGGCCGCCGGCCCGAAGTGCGACTACAAGACCGCGGCGACGGGAGGCGCCCCGCAGGGCGTCGGCAGGCCTCCGGGCAAGCCCGCCCACACGGGCACCGTCCAGGCGACGCTCAAGACCAACCGCGGCGACGTGGAGGCGCAGTTGTTCGGCGCGAAGGCGCCCTGCACGGTCAACTCCTTCGCGTACCTGGCGCAGAAGAACTTCTATGACAAGTCCCCGTGCCACCGGCTCACGAGTGGCGGCCTGAACGTCCTGCAATGCGGCGACCCCACCGGCACGGGCAAGGGCGGTCCCGGCTACCAGTTCGCCAACGAGAACACCTCGGCGGCCACCTACACCGAGGGCACGCTGGCCATGGCGCACAGCGACGCGCCCGACTCCAACGGCAGCCAGTTCTTCGTGGTGTACAAGGACTCGCAGCTTCCGCCCGACTACACGGTGTTCGGAAAAATCACCAAGGGCCTGGATGTGGTGAAGAAGATCGCCGACGACGGGATCACGCCGGAGAAGGGGCGCCCCGAGGGCGACGGCAAGCCGAAAAAGACGGTAGAGATCCAGGACGTCGCGATCGCCGGGAAATAGGCGAACGGGATACTAAGGTGTGAAGAATCCGGAGGGCGTAGGTCGTTCGGATTCGCGATTCAGGAGGCAAGGGTGTCCAGCGCGACCGATCCCTGGGGCCGGGTGGACGAGGACGGCACCGTCTATGTCAGGACGTCCGGCGGCGAGCGGGTCGTCGGGTCCTGGCAGGCGGGCGCCCCCGAAGAGGCCCTGGACTACTTCAAGCGCAAGTACGACTCGCTCCGCACCGAGATCGGCCTGCTCGAACAGCGCGTCCGCACCACCGATCTGCAGCCCGCCCAGGCCCAGCAGAGCATCGAGCGGCTCCGCGAGGCCGTCGCCGAGGCGCACGCCGTCGGCGACCTCGACGCGCTCGGCCGCCGCCTGGACGGCCTGACCGAGCAGGTCGGGCGGCGCCGCGAGGAGGTGAAGGCGCAGCGCGAGCAGCACCGCAACGAGGCCCGCGAGGTCAAGGAGCGGATCGTCGCCGAGGCCGAGCGGATCGCGGTCGAGGAGACCCACTGGAAGAACGGCGGTGAGCGGCTGCGCCAGCTCGTCGAGGAGTGGAAGGCCGCCGACCGCATCGACCGCCCCACCGAGACCTCCCTGTGGAAGCGGCTGTCCTCCGCGCGCAACGCCTTCACCAAGCGCCGCAAGGCCTACTTCGCCACCCTCGACGACCAGCGCGACGAGTCCCGCCGCGAGAAGGAGCGCCTGGTCACCGAGGCCGAGGCGCTCTCGGGCTCCACCGACTGGGGCGAGACGGCCGCCGCCTACCGCGACCTGATGCGCCGCTGGAAGACGGCGGGCCGCGCCTCCCGCGAGGTCGAAGAAGACCTGTGGACCCGCTTCAAGGGTGCCCAGGACGTCTTCTTCCAGGCCCGCGGTGCCGCGTTCGCCGAGCGCGACGCCGAGTTCCGCGGCAACGCCGAGGAGAAGGAGAAGCTCCTCGCCGAGGCCGAGCGCCTCCTGCCCGTCAGGGACGTCCGCCAGGCCCGCCAGTCGCTGCGCGGCATCCAGGAACGCTGGGAGGCCGCCGGAATGGTCCCCCGCGACCAGCGCGACCGCCTGGAAGGCCGCCTCCGCAAGATCGAGGAGACCGTCCGCGGCGCCGAGGAGAACGAGTGGCGCCGCACCAACCCCGAGGCTCGCGCCCGCGCCGAGGCGACGGTGACCCAGCTCCGCAGCTCCATCGACCAGCTGGAGAAGCGCCTGGCCAAGGCCCGCGACGCCGCCCGCGAGAAGGACATCAAGGACGCCGAAGACGCCCTGAGCGCCCGAAAGGCCTGGCTGGAAGAGGCCGAACGAACCCTCACGGAGTTCTCGTAACCACCCCCTGACCCCGGCCCCCGCCGGGGGTGGGTCAGGCGCGGCCCAAGAAGGCCAGTAGGCGGGTTTGTTCGTTGGCGCCTTTGGGCGGGGTCAAAGGCGCGGCCAGGTGGCCTCGGGCGCGGAGCGGGGCCGCTACCACCTGGGCGGTGGCGAAGGCGTGGTGGACCAGGTCCGGGTCCAGGCGGGACGGTTGGGCCGTCGCCTGCGCCAGGTCCCAGGCGTGGACGAGCGGTTCCAGGATGTAGCCCTCAAGGAAGGTGCACAGCGGCAGTTCGCCCAGGCGGCCGAAGGGGATGAGAGCGGTCAGGGCGTCGCCGGTGAGGGCCGCCGTGCATTCCTTGCGCGCCTTCTGCCAGCTCGGCAGGACGTCGCCGGGGACGAAGCGGGCCGGGTCCTTGTTCGTGTCGGGGCGGGGGGTGCCGGCGGCCAGGGCTCGGATCATGTGCTGGCCGCCGGTCACATGTCCGGCGACGTCCCGGGCGGTCCAGCCCTCGCAGGGCGACGGCGCGTCCCAGCCGTCCCGGGAGACTCCGGCGACCAGGCCCTCGAACAGGTCGAGGGCCCGGTGGTAGCCGTTGAGGTTCTGAGCCATGGTGGTCAGTGACGCGCGATCCGATCGCCCTGTCAAGCGTTATCGCCAGAGTCGCCTCGCTCGGGCGCCCCGCCCAGGGCGCCTTCCTCAGACCGTGGGGCTGCCGCGTTGCCGGAGCATCCCGTTCATCTGTGTGATCTCGGCGCGCTGGCCGTCCACCATCGTGCGGGCGAGGCGGCGGACCCGGTCGTGCCCGGTGCGGGTGAGGACCGCCTCGGCCATGCCGACGCCGCCCCGGTGGTGGGCGATCATCAGGCGCAGGTACAGGACCTCGGCGGCGCGGCCGGACGCCTTCTCCAGGTCGGCGAGCTGCGCGCGGGTCGCCATGCCGGGCATCGCGGCTCCGGGGCCCGCGGCTCCGGGGCCCTGGTGCCCGGCATGGCCCGACATCCACCGCATCGGGCCCGCGGGATCGGTCTTGGGCAGGCCCCACTCGTCCAGCCAGGCCGTCATCATGCCGATCTGCGCGGACTGGGTGTTGATGATGTCGTAGGCGAGGAGGCGGACGGCGGGGTCGTCGGTGCGGTCCCGGACGATGAACGACATCCGGACCGCCTGGGCATGGTGGGTGCTCATGTCGCGGGCGAAACCGGCCTCCGGGTCGTTCGTTCCCGGGTCGCTCGATCGGAACGCGGTCAGCGCTACGAGGGCCACGCCGGTGAGGAGGACGACCGCCGCGAGGACGATGGTGACCTTTCGTCCTCGCGCTGGCTCGGCGGTCACGGGGTGTCCTTGGAGCCGTCGCAGGGGGCGCCGGGTTCCGGCGTCTGCGGGCCCTTCACGAAGGCCTTCAGGAACTTGTCGACGCGCGGGTCGGAGGCCTTGTCGATCTTGAGTTGCCTGCCCCACGCACTGAGCACGATCGGGGAGGTCAACGACGGGTACGGGCTCATCAGCGTGTAGTCGGTGTTGCCGACCTTGGCCTTGAGGGCGTTGACCTCGGCGGCGGCGAGGCCGGGACGATAAGTGATCCACACGGCGCCGTGCTCCAGCGAGTGGACGGCGTTCTCGTTGCGCAGCGGCGCGTCGTAGACGCGGCCGTCGCAGTTCTGCCAGACGGGGTCGTGGTCGCCGCCCATCGGCGGGTCGGTGGCGTACTTGACGGCACCCTGGGTGTGGTCACGGCCCAGGCCGTCCTTGGTGACCAGGCCGGGGATGGACGCGGCGCCGTCGGCGGACGACGGCCTGGACTGGAGGAAGGCGTAGCCGACGGCCACGACCGCGACCACGGCGACGACGGTGAAGAAGGCGATGGCTCCCCACGGCGTCTCGCGCTCGGTGAGCGCGTTCTTGCGGGCGTTCTTGCGGACGTCCGCGCTACGGGCGTTCTTGTTACGGGTGCTCTTGGACATGCGGGCCTCTCAGGGCGATGTGACTGTGGACATGAGAGCCGCGCCGTACGGCGTGATCGCGGGTACGGCGTGGCCACGTGTCCGTTACAGCCGGAGCACCTGGAGGGCGGGACGGAACAGGGGGCTGGACGTGCGCCCGGCGGCCGGGACGAGCGTCCAGCCGAGGCGGGCGGGCAGGCGCGCGGCGGGACGGCGCAGGATCGCCGCCAGGCCGAGCAGGACGAGGGTGAACAGGGCGGCCACGCACAGGCAGGCGTCCATCGGCACCCGGTGCTTCTCCGGTGTCAGCGTGGCGTCAGCGGCCCTGTGAAGGCCGTGGAGCAGTGAAACGCCCGGTTCGGGGGTGTTGGTGCCCGTTGGCGGGGGCGCGGCCGGTACGGGCGCGCTCATCGAGTGCTCGGTGCACACCCGGTCGGGCGGGCCGTGCCCCAGCCCGTAGCTGAAGATCAGCCCGCCCACGACGAACAGCGCGATGAGCAGCCCGGCCGGGCCGTTCCGCCGCTTTGAGGGCACCATCACGCTCCTGCTCGTACGTTTCGCGCAGTTCCAACGCGGGACGGCGGCGTCAGGTTCCCCGGTCCGGCGATGTCCCTGCCCCGAGATAGTGTCGGAGCGTGACCAGCGGGGCGGAATCGGGCGAGCCGGAAGGCCTTTTCGACGCACCAGGCCGGGAGACCGGGAGAGCGGCCCCGCCCGCCGCGCCCGCGCCCGGCGGCGGAGGGCCGAAACCGCTCGCCGTGCGGATGCGTCCGCGGGCGTTGGACGAGGTCGTCGGCCAGGCCCATCTCCTCGGCCCCGGCACCCCGATCCGGCAGCTCGTCGACCGCGACGTGCCCATGTCGCTCGTCCTGTGGGGCCCGCCGGGCACGGGCAAGACGACCCTCGCCACCGTCGTCAGCCAGGTCACGTCCCGCCGGTTCGTGGAGGTCTCCGCGGTCAGCGACGGCGTCAAACGGGTCCGCGCCGAGATCGACCTGGCCCGGCGCGAGCTGGGCATGACCGGGCGGCAGACGGTCCTGTTCGTCGACGAGGTCCACCGCTTCAACAAGGCCCAGCAGGACGCCCTGCTCCCCGCTGTGGAGAACCGCTGGGTCTCCTTCATCGGCGCCACCACCGAGAACCCGTTCTTCTCCGTCATCAGCCCGCTGCTGTCGCGCTCGCTACTGCTCACCCTGGAGCCCCTCGGCGACGACGACCTGCGCGAGGTCGTCCACCGCGCGCTCACCGACGAGCGCGGGCTGGACGGGACGGCGACCCTCGACCCCGCCGCCGAAGATCACCTGATCCGGCTCGCGGGCGGCGACGCCCGCCGCGCCCTCACCTACCTGGAGGCCGCGTCGCTGGTCGTCGACGACGGCGGCGTGATCGACGCGGCCGTGCTGGAACGGGCCGTCGACCGGGCCGCCGTCCGCTACGACCGCGAGGGCGACCAGCACTACGACGTCATCAGCGCGTTCGTCAAGAGCATCCGCGGCAGCGACGCCGACGCCGCGCTGCACTACCTGGCTCGCATGATCGAGGCCGGGGAGGACCCCCGGTTCATCGCCCGGCGGCTGATCGTGCACGCCAGCGAGGACGTCGGCATGGCCGACCCGACCGCGCTCCAGACGGCGGTCGCGGCGGCGCAGGCGGTCGAGTTCGTCGGCCTGCCCGAGGCGCGCATCAACCTCGCGCAGGCGGTCATCCACCTGTCGCTGGCCCCCAAGTCCAACGCGGTGATCGTCGCGGTGGACGAGGCGCTCGGCGACGTCCGCAAGGGCCTCGTCGGGCCCGTCCCCGGGCATCTGCGCGACGCGCACTACAAGGGCGCCGCGAAGATCGGGCACGGGGAGGGCTACAAGTACGCGCACAACCACCCCGGTGGAGTGGTGAAACAGCAGTACGCCCCCGACCCGGTCGACGGACGGGAGTACTATCGGCCGACCCGGCACGGCGCCGAGTCGCGGTTCACCGAGGTGCTCGCGCGGATCAGGTCCGTCCTGCGGGACCGCTGATGGATCTTGCTCCACCGTGCTCCCACGGAGCGGGCGGGCGGACCGGTAAGGTCGGTCTGGCCAGGTCCCGGCCCGATCACGAGGACCGATGGTGAAGGCGGGGCCGGGCTCGCACGAACGGAAAGCTCAATGCTCACTGGTGGACAGCTCGCTGGTCTCATCGTGGCCGTGTTCTGGGCGGTGCTCGTCACGGTCATCGCGCTCACCCTGCTGAGGCTCGCCCGCCTCCTGCGCGAGGCCGGCGACGTCGTCCGCGAGTTCGGCGACCAGGCCGGCCCGCTGCTGGACGACATGAGCCGGACGGTGCGACGCGCCAACGAGCAGCTCGGCCGCACCGAGGCCGTCACCAAGCAGGTCGCGGGCGTCACCCAGAACGTCTCGGCCGTCACGACGGTGATGTCGTCGGTGGTGGGCGGGCCGCTGGTGAAGGCCGCCGCGTTCTCCTACGGCGTCCGCAAGGCCCTCGGCAACCGCGACGACGCCGACGACCGCACCGGCGACCGCACCGGCGACCGCGCCGCCGACCGCGCCGAACAGGGGGGCCGCAACGGGCGCTCCAAGACGGCGCGCAAGGAGCTGCCCGCCAGGTCCTCGGGCCGGGGACGCCGATGAGGCGCCTGTTCTGGCTCTCGGTCGGCGCGGGCGCCGGGGTCTACGTCTCGCACCGCGTCAAGCGCCGCGTCGTGCGGTTCACGCGCAGCTGGTCCCCGGACGGCGTCGCGGCGCGGGCGGTGGCGGGCGGGCAGGGGGCGGGCGAACGACTGAGGCATTTCGTCTCGGACGTGCGTACGGAGATGCACGCCCGCGAGGAGGAGCTGCGCGAGGCCGTCCGCACGGACCAGGCCCCGCCGGACGCCGCGCCGTCCCGCGTCCTCCGGGCGCGGTACACGATCATCAACGACATCGACGACGACAAGGATGGCCACTGATCATGGAGTCGGCAGAGGTGGCACGCCGCTTCCTCAGGTTCTTCGAGGAGCGCGGGCACACGGTGGTGCCCTCGGCCAGCCTGATCGCCGAGGACCCGACCCTCCTGCTGGTCAACGCCGGAATGGTCCCGTTCAAGCCGTACTTCCTCGGCCAGCGAACCCCGCCGTCCCCGCGGATGACCAGCGCGCAGAAGTGCGTGCGGACGCCCGACATCGAAGAGGTCGGCAGGACCACCCGGCACGCCACGTTCTTCCAGATGCTGGGCAACTTCTCCATCGGCGACTACTTCAAGGAGCAGGCGATCCCGTTCGCCTGGGAGCTGCTGACCCGGTCCCGGGACGAGGGCGGCTTCGGGTTCCCCGAGGAGAAGCTGTGGGTGACCGTCTTCGACGACGATGACGAGGCCGCCGGGCTCTGGCACGACAAGGTCGGCGTCCCCCTCGACCGCATCCAGCGGCGCGGCATGGTGGACAACTTCTGGTCGATGGGCGTCCCCGGCCCGTGCGGGCCCTGCTCTGAGATCTACTACGACCGCGGCGCCGAGTACGGCCGCGAGGGCGGGCCCGTCGTCGACGAGGACCGCTACCTGGAGGTCTGGAACCTCGTCTTCATGCAGTTCGAGCGGGGGCCGGGGGAGAGCAAGACCGACTTCCCGATCCTCGGCGACCTGCCCGCCAAGAACATCGACACCGGCATGGGCCTGGAGCGCATGGCGGCGATCCTCCAGGGCGTCGACAACATCTACGAGACCGACACGCTGTGGCGCGTCCTCGCCCGCGCCGCCGAGCTGACCGGCGCCCGGTACGGCCGCGACCACCGCGCCGACGTGTCGCTGCGCGTCATCGCCGACCACGTCCGCAGCGGGACGATGATGGTCGCCGACGGCATCCGTCCCGGCAACGAGGGCCGCGGCTACGTGCTGCGCCGCATCCTGCGCCGCTCCATCCGCAACCTGCGGCTGCTCGGCGGCGCCGACGCGGGCCTCATGCACGAGCTGACCGCCGTCGCGATCGCCGCGATGGGCGAGCAGTACCCCGAGCTGGTCCGCACCGCCGCGAACATCCACACGGTCATCGACGCCGAGGAGGACTCCTTCCTCGCGACGCTCCGCACCGGCACCGCCATCTTCGACACCGCCGTCGCGGAGACCCGCGGGTCCGGTGGCGGGACGCTGGCGGGCGCGCAGGCGTTCAAGCTGCACGACACCTACGGCTTCCCGATCGACCTCACCCTGGAGATGGCGTCCGAGCAGGGCCTCCAGGTGGACGAGGAGGGCTTCCGGCGGCTCATGCGCGAGCAGCGCGACCGCGCCAAGAAGGACGCCCGCGACAAGAGGACCGGCAACCTGGACGTGTCCGTCCTCGACGAGCTGCTCACCGGCGCGGGCGGCAAGGTCGACTTCATCGGCTACCGGCACCTGCTCGGCGACGCCCGCCTGGTCGGGCTGCTGGTGGGCGGCGCCAACGCGCCCGCCGCCGGGGAGGGCACCGAGGTCGAGGTCGTCCTGGACCGCACCCCGTTCTACGCCGAGGGCGGCGGCCAGCTCGGCGACCACGGCACGATCCGGCTCGGCAACGGCGCCGTCATCGAGGTGACCGACGTGCAGTCGCCGCTCGCCGGGCTGGTCGTGCACCGCGGCCGGGTCGTCAGCGGCGAGGCGCAGGCGGGTGACACCGCGCACGCCGAGGTGGACGTGGAGCGCCGCCACGCGATCTCCCGCTCGCACACCGCGACCCACCTGGTGCACGCCGGGTTCCGCCGCGCGCTCGGCGAGTCCGCGGCGCAGGCCGGGTCGGAGAACTCGCCCGGCCGGTTCCGGTTCGACTTCACCGCGTCCGGCGCCGTCCCGCCGAGCGTGCTGCGCGACGTGGAGGACGAGGTCAACGAGGTCCTCGTCGGCGACCTTGACGTTCGCGCGTTCCACACCTCGATCGACGAGGCCCGCGCGATGGGCGCGCTGGCCCTGTTCGGCGAGAAGTACGGCGACGAGGTCCGCGTCGTCGAGGTCGGCGACTACTCCCGCGAGCTGTGCGGCGGCACCCATGTCGCGCGCTCCGGTCAACTCGGCCTGGTCAAGGTGCTGGGCGAGGCGTCGATCGGGGCGGGCGTCCGCCGCGTCGAGGCCCTCGTCGGCATCGACGCCTTCCGGTTCCTGGCGCGCGAGAGCGTCCTCGTCGCGCAGCTCGCCGAGCAGCTGAAGACGCGCAAGGAGGAGCTGCCCGAGCGGATCTCGGGTGTCGTCACCCGGCTCCGCGACGCCGAGAAGGAGCTGGAGAAGCTCCGCTCGCAGCAGGTCCTCGCCATCGCGGGATCGCTCGCCGACTCCGCCACCGACGTGCACGGCATCGCGTTCGTCGGGCACCGCGCCCCGGACGGCACCGGCGCCGACGACCTGCGCAAGCTCGCCGTCGACGTGCGCGGCCGCCTCACCGCGCGGCCCGCCGTCGTGATGGTCACGGGCGTGCCGAAGGACCGTCCCGTCGTGGTCGTCGCCGTCACGGCGGGCGCCCGCGACCGGGGCCTGAAGGCGGGCGCGCTCGTCGGGCTCGCCGCGAAGGCGCTCGGCGGGGGCGGGGGCGGCAAGGACGACCTCGCCCAGGGCGGCGGGGCCGACCCGTCCGCCATCGGCGCCGCCCTCGCCGCCGTGGAACAAGCCGTAGGGGCCGCGTGAGGCCGGGGCGTCGGGGCAAGAGACCGGGGCCGTCCCGTGGCGGGACGGGGACGCCGCGATGAGGCGCGGCGTCCGGCTGGCGGTGGACGTCGGCAGCGTGCGGATCGGGGTCGCGCGGTGCGACCCCGGCGGCATCCTCGCCACGCCACTGGAGACGGTCAAGAGCGGCAAGGGCGACATCGACCGGATCGTCGCGCTCGTCGCCGAGCACGAGGCGATCGAGGTGGTCGTCGGCCTGCCGACGTCGCTGTCGGGCCGTGAGGGTCCGGCGGCGCGGACGGCGCGCGGGTTCGCGACGACACTGGCCGACCGGCTCCCCCCGGAGACGGTCCGGCTGCACGACGAGCGGCTCACCACCGTGACGGCGGAGAGCGGGCTGCGCGCCGGAGGCGTGCGCGGCCGGGCCCGGCGCGCCGTCGTCGACCAGGCCGCCGCGACGGTCCTGCTCCAAGCGGCACTTGACGTGGAACGGTTGACTGACCGCCCCCCAGGCGAGATCGTCCGGGGGAACTCATGAACGATTTGGACCTCTTCTCAGACCCGTACGGCGAGGGGCCGCCGCACGAGGAGCAGCGGTACGGCAGGCGCGATCAGAGGCGCGCCCGCAAACGCCAGAAGCGCCGCAGGCGCAACGGCCGTGCCGCCGCCCTGTTCGCGATGGCGTTCCTGGTCGCGGTGTTCGGCACCGGCGGCGTGCTCGGGTACGCCTGGCTCGACAGCAAGCGGCACCCACCGGACTACGAGGGGCAGGGCAGCGGCAACATCACCGTCCAGATCAAGGACGGCGCGAGCGGCGCGGTGATCGCGGCGACGCTGGAGGGGCACAGCGTCGTCAAGAGCGCCCGCGCGTTCGTGAAGGTCTACAACGGCGAGACGCGGGCCTCCAGCATCCAGCCCGGCTTCTACCAGATGCGGCTGAGGATGTCGTCGGCCGCGGCGATGTCGCTGCTGCTCGACCCGAAGTCCCGCGCCGGCAACCAGCTCTCCGTCCCGGAGGGCAAGCGCGCCATCGAGATCTACGAGCTGCTGTCGAAGAAGACGGGCATCCCCGTCAAGGACTTCCAGGCCGCCGCGAAGAAGCCGGAGTCGCTCGCGCTGCCCGAGTACGCGAAGGGCAAGGTGGAGGGGTACCTGTACCCGGGCCGCTACGACCTCGACCCGAACGGGACGGCCGAGCAGATCCTCAAGCAGATGGTGGCCCGGTACAACGAGGAGGCGCAGAACCTCGACCTGGTCGGCAAGGCGCGCGCGGCGGGGATGAAACCGGCGACGGTCATCACGCTGGCGAGCCTCGTCCAGGCGGAGGGCGGCAAGCCCAGCGACCTGCCGAAGATCTCCCGCGTCATCTACAACCGGGTGAAGAAGGGCATGAAGCTCCAGTTCGACACGACGGTGCTGTACGCGCTCAACAAGCGGACGCTGACCGTGACCGAGAAGGACTTGCAGACCCCCTCGCCCTACAACACCTACCTGCACGCGGGCCTGCCACCGGGCCCGATCTCCAGCCCCGGCCCGCAGGCGATCGAGGCGGCCCTGTCGCCCGCCGACGGCACCTGGATCTTCTTCATCGCCACCGACCCCACCAACAAGATCACCGAGTTCGCCACGACGGAGGCGGAGCGGGTCCAGCTGGAGAAGAAGTTCCGGGCCTGGCAGAAGGCGCACCCGGGCCAGTGACAGAAAAGGCGCACCGCGCGGCGGTGCTGGGGTCGCCGATCGCGCATTCGCTGTCGCCGGTCCTGCACCGGGCGGCGTACGCGGCGATGGGCCTGGACGCCTGGTCCTACGACGCCGTCGAGTGCGGCGAGGACGGCCTCGCCGCACTGCTGGACGGCCTCGGCCCCGAATGGGCGGGCCTGTCGCTGACGATGCCGCTCAAACGGGTCGCGCTCGGCCTGGTCGACACCGTGTCCGACCTGGCGGTGAACGTCGGCGGCGCCAACACGATCGTCCTGCGCGACGGCCGCCGCCACGCCGGCAACACCGACGTGCACGGCATCGTGACGGCGCTGACGGAGGCGGGCGTCAAGGCCCCCGCCTCCGCGCTGGTGCTCGGCGGCGGCGCGACGGCGGCGTCCGCGCTGGTCGCCCTCGCCGGGCTCGGCCTGGACGAGGCCGTCCTCGCCGTGCGGACCCCGGAACGCGCGGTGGGCGCGGTGGAGGTGGGGGAGCGGTTCGGGCTCACGGTCCGCGTCGTGACACTCGACCGGGCCACCGCGCACCTCCCCGCCGACCTGGTGGTGTCGACGCTGCCCGGACGGGCCGCAGACCCGGTCGCCGAACCGGTCGCCGAGTCCGGCGCCGCCCTGTTCGACGTGGTGTACGCGCCATGGCCCACGGCGCTCGCGGCGGCGGTCGGACGCGCGGGCGGCACGGTCGTCAGCGGGTTCGCGATGCTCCTGCACCAGGCGGTCCGGCAGGTGACGCTGATGACCGGGCGCGAGGACATCCCCGTCGAGGCGATGCGCGCGGCGGGCGAGGCCGAACTGGACCGCCGGGCCTGAACCGCCCGCGCTGTCACGACGCGGGCGGAGCCCGTCATGACGCGGCCGGGGGCGGGCCGCGTGCCGCGCGGCGCCGCGTCAGCGACTCGTTGATCCCGGTGAGCACGATCGGCAGGATCACGCTCATCCAGAAGTCCTTCCACCCCCACAGGTCGACGGCGACCCCGGCCGCGCTGCACAGGCACACCAGGACCAGCAGGATCGACGCCCAGTGCCGCCGCGCCAGCGTCACCGCGTCGACGACCCGGCGGTGCGGGAACAGATCGGCGAGGGGGAGGTCGCGGGCGTGTTCGCGCTGCACCACCGTGGCGTCCGGCAGCCAGTGCAGGACGTCGGCGCCCCCGGCCAGCGGCATCCGGCCGAGCGCGACCAGCGTCTCCAGCCGCCACCACAGCGTCCACAGCGACGTCCGCCCGCCACCGATGTGACCGTTCCAGCGCCGGTCGCCCACCTCGCTGCGAGCCAGCGTCCGGAACGCGCGGGCGACGGCCGGGCCGTTCGGGCCGCGCGGGTCCCGCAGCAGGGCGGCGAGCGCGATCGGCAGGCCGTAGTGCCACAGCGCGAGCCGCCACACCGGCTTCGCGCCGGGACCGTGCGGCGAGACGTCGTAGGTCTCGATCCACGTGTGGTCGTCGTCGGGGTCGAGGTTGTCCAGCAGCCAGTCGTAGGCGTCCAGCAGCCGCTCGGACCGCAGCTCCGGCCGCGCCTCCGCCAGCGTCACCAGCGCGAACGCGGTGTGGGTGACGGTCGGCCGCGCCGCCTGCGTCGGCCCCCAGCCCGGCCGGTGCGCCGTGCGGTCCGCGGTCAGCCACTCCACGCCCCGGTCGACCGCCGTGTCGTAGGGGTTGAGCTGGGTGAGCGCGCGCAGCGCCAGGCACGTCAGCCACACCCGGGACCGGGAGCCGTGCAGCGACCCCCAGCCGCCGTCGGGGTTCTGGTTGTGCCGCAGCCACGCGTACGCGCGCCGCAGGTCGGGCGCGTCGTCGCGCAGGTCGCAGCGGGCGCGGGCGAGGAACCGCGCGATCCACGCGGTCGCCTCCACCACCGGCATGCCGAGGCTGGTCTTGGTGGCCCAGCCGCCGTCGCGCAGCCCGTCGTCGGACACCGTCTGCCGGGACGCCAGGAACGCCAGCCCGTCGTCGAAGTACTCGAACGGCCGCCCCGCCTCCACGAACGCCAGCAGCCCGACGGCCGTCGCGGTCGTGCCGGGCTCGGGCCGGGACAGCTCGTGGTACCAGCCGCCGCCGGTGCCGATCGCGGGCGCGTAGGCGTCGCGGAGCACGTCGAGCGACTCGTCCAGCCGGGCGGCGAGGAGCGCCATGTCGATGGCGGGGACGTCCGGGCCGGAGCGCCGTGCCCGGTGCGGCGCGGCGGGACGGTGGGGGCGGGGTGCGGGCGCGGGGAGCCGAGATGTCTGGTTCACAGTTTTGCCTTCTGCTTCTGTTGTGCCCCCAAAGCCGGGCCGCGTACCTCGCCGGTCACATATCTGTCCCTTGTCGTAGAGACCTGTGGCCGGACGGGACGGTCCAGCGGCCCGCCGGGCACGCTGGAAGGCGAACGTCCCCCGCCACCAGGTGATTTGGAGGAGGCTTGGCCGAGCCGACGGTGTGGACCGAGCCCGGTCACGACTGCGTCCTGTGCCCGCCGCTGAGGTTCCGGTTCAACGTGATGGCCGATCTGCCGGGGGAGTCGAGCGTCATCGCGCGCGACGGCGACTTCCTCCTGATGCCGGACATCGCCCCCCTCAGGGAGGGGCACGTGCTGCTGGTGACCCGCGACCACCACATGTCCGCCGGGGAGTTCGGCCCCCGGATGTGGGAGGGCGCCCTGCGGTGGCGCGACCGCGTCGCCGACCTGTACCGCCGGGCGTACGGCGACGGCGACCTACTGCTGTTCGAACACGGACCGGCCACCTCCCAGGGCGGAGGCGCGTGCATCGACCACGCCCACTGGCATTTCCTGCCCGGTGTGTCCGGCGTGCGGACGGTCGTGGAGGAACGCGGCCACCCCGGCGCTCCCGTCGACCACGCCGCCCTCCGCGAACTCCTTCGCGCGGGCCGCTCCTACCTGTTCATCGAGGAGGGCGGCGCCGCGACCGTCCATCCCGGCGACGGGGTGCAGAGCCAGTTCCTGCGCTGGGCGGTCACGGCCGCCGGGCGCGACTCGACCTGGCGCTGGCAGGAGAGCTTCGGCCTGCCCGCCAGCCGCAGCCGGTTCCTGCACACCCTGGAAGACCTGCGCGCGGCGTCGTCGGCGCAGGGTGAGGATCAGTTACCGGACAGCCAGCGGTAGAGCTCGGCCGCGGCGAGCCGGTCGCCGAACCCGACCCGCTCCACGCCGTCCCTGTATCCGGTCGGGTACTCCACCGGCGGCCGTCCGCGCCGGTGGACGAGGACCCGCTCCAGGGACGTCGGCCCGAAACGCAGCAGCCAGGTCGGGCGGCCGGGCACGGCCCGGTCCAGGCACGGCAGCAGGTCGCGCACCTCCTGCCCGCCGCACGGCACCGGACGGCCGAGCAGCCGCGCCACCGTGGGCGCCTCGGAGATGACGAGGTCGGCCAGGTCCAGCATCGGCAGGACGTCGTCGGCCGCGAGCCGCGCGTCGACGTCGTGCGGGACGACGTCGAACGCCACCCGAGTCCCGGCGTCGCGGGCGATTCCCGCCGCCGTGTGCAGCGCGGCCCGCGAGACCGGGGACAGCAGCGAGTACCCGTCGGTGACCAGCACGTCGCAGCCCTCGATCGCGGCCGCCGCCGCGCGGACCTCCGGGACGGTCAGGCGGCGGCACGGCGGATCGTCGTGGACGACCAGCAGCCGCACGCCCCGCCCGCCCGCCGGGCCGTCGCCGTTCGGACGGTCGCGCAGCATCACCGAGACGCCGTTCGGCGTGCCCGGCTCGACGCACAGGTGGTCGTCGGCGCCGAGGCGCCGCAGCTCCCGGCGGATCGTCCGGGTGTGGTCGTCGTCGCCGATCTTGCCGAGCACGCCCACGCTGCGGAAGTAGCGCGTCGCGCACCGGGCCAGGTTGACCGCCGTCCCCGCCACCATCGCGCGGGCCGGGGCGTAGGCGAGACGGTCGGCGACGACGTCGACGAACCGGACGTCCGGCAGCGTCGCGCGGACCTCGATGCCGACGTCTCCGATGACGAACAGCGAGAAGCGGCGCTCGTCGGCGCCGTCCAGCCCCGGCCACTCGACGGGGGAGGCGGCGGGTGGCGGGACAGGTGACGGGAGCGGGTCCATGCCTTCGACGGTCACCCGGCCGCGAGCAGGAACGCCCGCATCACCGGGCGCAGGCTCGGGATGAGGTCGTAGGTACCGGCCTCGTCCAGCGGGACCCAGGCGCAGCCGTCGAGATGGTCGTCGCTCTCCTGGTTCTCCAGGGTCGCGTCGACCGTCACCGGCCGGCACCTGCGCGCCGTCGCCACGACCCGAACCTGCCCGCGCCCGGCGAGATCGGCCCTGTCGGGCATGAACCACTGCCACAGATGGAAGGGCGGCCCCGGATCGATCTTGAGGCCGACCTCCTCCCACACCTCGCGGCGGATGTGGTCGTCCAGGTCGAGGTCGTCCTCCACCTCCAGCCGCCCGCCGGGAACCTCCCAGCGGCCCGGATGGAACGGGTCGGACGCGGACTTGCGGACGAGGAGCAACCGTCCGCCCGAGACGATGAACGCCTTCTGGGCGAACTCCAGCCTGATCGGGGACAAGGCGGTGAGGGGGCCGGCCGTGCCGGCCTCGACCGAGGGCATCGCGGGAACAACCTCCCTGGTGCCGGGCCCACCGGGCCGTCTTCGCCTCACCGTAACAGCCGGGGGCCGCGCTGCCGAGAGGACCGGCGGGCAAGAACGTCGTCACCCGGACGCGGGAATGGGCGGCGCCTCCCGGTCGTTGATCAGGGTGGCGTACCTCACGAGGACTCCCACGGGCAAGTCTCCGCCGTGGCGCACGAACCTCCCGCAGGTGGTAGTCTTTGTGGCCGACCGGCCTTACGCGCACCCGGAAACGGAGAGCGCGCATGGCGCACAAGCGGAGGCCACCTCCCACCTGACCAGCCGCAAGGCTGATGGGTCTCGGTCCGGCGAACGAGCGCATGGCGCTCGTCCCGCCGTCGTCCCTGGGCGGCTCTGCCGCTCGGGGAGACCGAAGGTGGCCCCGTACGTGAGTCGTGCGGGGCTTTTCTCGTGGAAGCCTCGGGGTACGACCGGTCCAACGAACGTGAGAACGGCCCCAAGGAGGTCCCATCAGCGCCGAACCGCGTATCAACGATCGCATTCGCGTGCCCGAGGTCCGGCTCGTCGGCCCGAACGGCGAACAGGTGGGCATCGTGCCCATCGCCAAGGCCCTTGAACTCGCGCGCGAGTCGGATCTCGACCTCGTCGAGGTGGCGCCCACCGCGCGCCCGCCCGTCGCCAAGCTCATGGACTACGGCAAGTTCAAGTACGAGTCCGCGATGAAGGCGCGCGAAGCGCGGAAGAACCAGGCGCACACGGTCATCAAGGAGATCAAGCTCCGCCCGAAGATCGACCCGCACGACTACGAGACCAAGAAGGGTCACGTCGTACGGTTCCTGAAGGCCGGGGACAAGGTGAAGGTCACGATCATGTTCCGTGGTCGTGAGCAGTCCCGCCCCGAGCTTGGCTACCGGCTCCTGCAGCGGCTCGCCGACGACGTCGAGGAGCTCGGCTTCGTCGAGTCGCGGCCCAAGCTGGACGGCCGGAACATGATCATGGTGATCGGTCCGCACAAGAAGAAGGCGGCCCGCGGCCAGGAGACGGCCGGCACCGTCTGACGGCCGCCCGCCGCGCGGCGGCCCCGGCCCCTGCGTGACCGCACGGGCCAGGGCGGGGACGCGGCGGACGTACATTGAAGCCTGACCGGGCGCGCTCACGAGAACTCGTGCGAGGCGCCGATCGGGTGCGCCCCCGTGCCGTCCGGGCGGGGGTCGGACAGTTAGGGAGACGACGGCGACCATGCCGAAGACCAAGACCCACAGCGGTGCCAAGAAGCGCTTCAAGCTGACCGGCTCCGGCAAGGTGATGCGCCGCCGCGCCAACCGCAACCACCTGCTCGAGCACAAGCCGTCCAAGCGGACCAGGCGGCTCGACGGCCCCGTGGTGGTGGCCCCCTCGGACGCCAAGAACATCAAGAAGCTGCTGCGCAAGTAGCGCCCGACCAGAACATCAGCGACCGGCCGAGGCCCGACGGCCCCGGCCCCCACGAAGGAGTCAGCACGTGGCACGCGTGAAGCGGGCGGTCAACGCCGCCAAGAAGCGTCGGGTCGTCCTTGAGCGGTCGAGCGGCTACCGGGGCCAGCGTTCGCGTCTGTACCGCAAGGCCAAGGAGCAGCAGCTCCACTCGATGACGTACGCCTTCCGGGACCGCAAGGACCGCAAGGGCCAGTTCCGCCGGCTGTGGATCCAGCGGATCAACGCCGCCGCCCGCGCCAACGGGATCACCTACAACCGGTTCATCCAGGGTCTGAAGGCCGCGGAGGTCGAGGTCGACCGCCGCATGCTGGCCGAACTGGCCGTCAACGACGCGCCCGCGTTCGCCACCCTGGTCGAGGTCGCCAAGAAGGCGCTGCCGGCCGAGCGGAACACCGCCGGAAACAACGCCGCCGGAAACACGGAGGCGGCCTGATCCGGGCCTTCCGGACCCGGGCGAGCATCTCGACATGGCGGGCCGCGAGCTGACCTCCGTCCGATCACCGCGGGTGAAGGCCGCTCGCCGGCTCGCCAAGCGCGCCTTCCGCCGCCGCGAGAACCGGTTCCTCGCCGAGGGGCCGCAGGCGGTGCGGGAGGCGCTGGATAGCCCCGGCGGCCTCGCCGAGCTGTTCACCACGGCGGAGGCCGAGGCGCGCCATCCCGAGTTGATCGCCGCCGCCGAGCGGGTGGGCGCGCCGGTGCTGCGCGTCAGTGGCGAGATCATGGCCGAGCTGGCGCAGACCGTCACCCCGCAGGGGCTGCTGGCGGTCTGCGAGTTCGTCGACGTTCCGCTGGCCACGGCGTTGGAGCGCGGTCCCCGGCTGGTGACCGTCCTCGCGCACGTCCGCGATCCCGGCAACGCGGGCACGGTGCTGCGCACCGCGGACGCCGCCGGGGCGGAGAGCGTCGTGTTCACCGACGCCTCCGTCGACCCGTACAACGGCAAGTGCGTGCGGGCGTCGGCGGGCAGCCTGTTCCACCTGCCGGTCGTCGTCGGCCCGCGGTTCGACGCGCTCGCCCCGGAGTTGCGGGGCGCCGGGCTCACCGTCCTCGCCGCGGACGGCGGGGGTGACCGCACCCTCGACGAGGCGATCGACGGCGGCCTGCTGGCGCGTCCGACCGCCTGGGTGTTCGGCAACGAGGCGTGGGGCCTTCCGGACGAGATCCTCCAGCATGTGGACGAGGTCGTCCGGGTCCCGATCCACGGGCGCGCCGAGAGCCTGAACCTGGCCACGGCGGCGGCCGTATGCCTGTATGCGTCGGCCCGCGCGCAGCGCGGGAGGTGACGTCCGCACGCGACGCCGATCCCGGATCTTGACTGCGTTCCGTGATCGGATGGCCGCAATCGGTCGTCCAATAACCCGCTTTCCGGTCGTTGAGCTGCGAAGATGGTCAACGCGCGGGCAGTGGGCCGAGGGGACCGGTCGCAGTACCGCTGCCGTGCCGGGCTCCTTCGCAGGTAGGAGCGGGAAACGGTCGCTCGGCGGATCCGTTCGGCGGCACCCCGCGCCTACGGTGTGATCAGTGGGTTGACCAGGGGCGACATCGGTGCCGTACAGAGTTGGGGGCGAAACGTGATGACCGAGGACAGCAGACCGGCGAGGCGGCCGGGGCGGCGCGGGCCGGAGGTGCGGTGCCGGTTGGGCGCGTCCCTCGGCGTGGCCGCGAACTCGTCGATGGCGTCCACGGCGGCTAAGGCGTCCATGGCGTCCACGGGGCCCGCCGCGTCGGTCGCGGTCCGGGGCGTTCACGTGCCAGGGCCGGACGACCCGTTGACCGTCGAGATCACCCGGGCGCGCGGCGACACGGTCGTCGTCGCGGTGACCGGTGAGATCGACCTGCGCACCGCCGACACGCTGCGGGCTCGGCTCGTCGCCGTGCACGGCGCAGGTCTCGGCGCCGGTCTCGGTACCGGACCCAACGGCGAGGGCGCGCGCCGCGTCGTGGCCGACTTCGCCGCCGTCCCGTTCTGCGACGCGGCCGGGCTCGGCGCGCTGGTCGCGGCCCGCAACCGGATCGTCGCGTCCGGCGGCGAGATCGCGCTGGCCCGCGTCCGTCCCGCCCAGGCGCGGCTGCTGCGCGTGACCGGGCTCGACCGCCTGTTCGCGGTCCACCCGGACGTCGCGAGCGCGCTCGCCGAGCACGACCCGTCCGCGACGTCCAGGTGAGCGCGGACGCCCGGAGGCTACACATGCCTTGCCGTGGGGCGCTTTGCGGGTGCCGCGACGCCCCCGACTGCGGCTAGAGTCTCTTCTCGACAGGCCGCGTTCTCTTCGGTGTTCTGGAGGCCGCCGTGGGCAGAGAGGATCACCCTCGTGTGCCCGCGCCCGCATCGGCACCCGGCGGGCTCTCGCCGGACGATCTGCCCGACGGGCTGCTGGTCGCCGGTCGCGACGCCCGGGTGATGGTGTTCAACGCCGCCGCGACGCGGATGACCGGCGTCGCCGCCGCGTCCGCCGTCGGCCGCGACTTCCGCGACGTCCTTCCGCTGCACGACGCCGAGGGGCGCGACTGGTGGAAGTGCCTGGCCCCCTACGACGGGCTGTCCACCCGCACCCGGCATCCCGAGCGCTCGTTGTTCCTGCCCGACGGCACCGAGGTCCTGGTGGCCGCCGCGTACCGCAGGGACGACCGCCGCCGCGTGGAGAGGTTCACGGTGTCGCTGCGCGACGCCCTGCAACGGGCCCGCCGCGAACGCGACCGCGCCGACCTGGTCTCCACCGTCGCCCACGAGCTGCGCTCCCCGCTGACCAGCGTCAAGGGGTTCACCGCGACGCTGCTGGCCAAGTGGCACCGCTTCAACGACGACCAGAAGCGCGTCATGCTGGAGACGGTCAACGCCGACGCCGACCGCGTCACCCGGCTGATCACCGAGTTGCTGGACGTGTCCCGCATCGAGGCCGGGCGGCTGGAGATGCACCGCCAGGTCGTCGACCTTCCGGACGAGATCCGCAAGATCATCGCGGGCCGGGTCGCGGCGGGCGAGCCGGAGGACCGGTTCAGGTTCGAGTCCCACGGCGAGCTGCCCGAGATGTGGCTCGACCCCGACAAGATGGACCAGATCCTCGGTAACCTGGTCGAGAACGCGGTCCGCCACGGGGCGGGAACCGTCACCATCGTGGTGGAGCCGGACGCGCACAAGGAGGGAACCGCCGTGTCGGTGCGCGACGAGGGCGCGGGCATACCGCCCGAGGCCGTCCAACGCGTCTTCCGGCAGTTCTGGCGTGGTCCCGGCGGCGACCGCAGGGGCGGCACCGGCCTCGGGCTCTACATCGTCAAGGGCCTGGTCGAGGCGCACGGCGGCGTGATCACCGTGCGGCGGGCGCCCGGCGGCGGCGCCGAGTTCCGATTTACCGTGCCCGCAGGGGCCCCCGACTACGCCAGCTGACCCGGCGCGCACCGCCGGGCAGGGCGATCACCCCGGGGTCCCGGACGGGCCGCGCGTCACGCGCACGCTTTCCGGATCCTCACCGCCCGCGCACTAGACTGCGGGCGTCCCACGCCGACCGGAGTCGATCACACAGCCATGTCTGCACCCAACAAGTCCTTTGACCCCGTCGAGGTGTCCGCGCTCCAGCCCGAACAGCTGGAGCGGGCCCGCGCCGACGCGCTCGCGGCGATCGCCGCGGCCGCCGACCTCGACGCCCTGAAGCAGGTCCGCCTGGCGCACGCCGGGGACCGTTCCCCGCTGGCGCTCGCCAACCGCGAGATCGGCGCGCTGCCGCCCGCCGCCCGCGCCGAGGCCGGGAAGCGCATCGGCGCCGCCCGTGGCGCCGTCTCCCAGGCGCTGAAGGCGCGCCAGACCGAACTGGAGGAAGAACGCGACCAGCGCGTCCTGGTCGAGGAGACCGTCGACGTCACCCTGCCGTGGGACCGCGCGCCGCGCGGCGCCCGGCACCCGCTGACCACCATGCAGGAGCGGATGGTCGACGTGTTCGTCTCGATGGGCTTCGAGCTGTCGGAGGGCCCGGAGATCGAGGCGGAGTGGTACAACTTCGACGCCCTCAATTTCCTGCCCGACCATCCCGCCCGCACCATGCAGGACACCTTCTTCGTCGAGTCGGAGGAGTCCGGGCTGGTGATGCGGACCCACACGTCCCCGATGCAGATTCGGTCGCTGCTGTCCAGGGAGCTGCCGGTGTACGTCGTGGCCCCCGGGCGCACGTTCCGCACCGACGAGCTGGACGCCACGCACAGCCCCGTCTTCCACCAGCTGGAGGGGCTCGCGGTCGACGAGGGCCTGACGATGGCCGACCTGCGCGGCGGCCTGGACGCCTACGTCACCGGCATGTTCGGCGCGGGGTTGAAGACGCGGTTCCGGCCGTCGTACTTCCCGTTCACCGAACCGTCCGGCGAGGTCGACATGCAGTGCTTCGTCTGCCGGGGCGCGTCCGCCGAGCCGGGCGGCGACCCGTGCCGGACGTGCGGCTCGGAGGGCTGGATCGAGCTCGGCGGCTGCGGCATGGTCAACCCGCGCGTGCTGGTGGCCTGCGGCATCGACCCGGACCGCTACAGCGGCTGGGCGTTCGGGCTGGGCGTCGAGCGGACCCTGATGTTCCGCCACGACGTGGAGGACATGTACGACATGGTGGAGGGCGACGTCCGGTTCACCCTTCCGTTCGGGATGGAGATCTGATGCGGGCGCCGCTTTCCTGGGTGCGCGAGTACGTCGAGCTGCCCGCCGGTGTCACCGGACGCGCGCTCGCCGAGAAGCTGATCGCGGCGGGCCTGGAGGTCGAGACCGTTGAGCAGGCGGGCGCCGACATCACCGGCCCGCTGGTCGTCGGCGAGGTCCTCGCGATCGAGGAGCTGACCGGTTTCAAGAAGCCGATCCGCTACTGCCAGGTGGACGTCGGGCAGGCCAACGGCACCGGCGCCCCGCAGAACATCGTCTGCGGCGCGACGAACTTCGCCGTCGGCGACCACGTGGTCGTGATCCTGCCGGGCGGTGTGCTGCCCGGCGGGTTCGCGATCAGCGCCCGCAAGACGTACGGGCACGTGTCGGAGGGGATGATCTGCTCGGTCGACGAGCTGGGCATCGGCGACGACCACGCGGGCATCCTCGTCCTGCCGCCGGACACGCCCGTCGGCGTGGACGCGGTGGAACTGCTCGGGCTGCGCGACGACGTCCTGGACATCGCCGTCACGCCCGACCGTGGCTATGCCCTGTCGATCCGTGGCATCGCCCGCGAGGCCGCGACCGCCTACGGCGTCCCGTTCAAGGACCCCGCCCGGGTCGACCTCCCGCCCAGAAGGGGGTCGAGCGGAGCTCGTCGTTTGAATGGTGGTGGGCGGGGGCTGGAGGACGGTGGCGAGGGGTACCCGGCGAGCATTGGTGACCCGTCCGTGTGCGACCGGTTCGTGCTGCGCGAGGTGCGGGGGTTCGACCCGGACGCGCAGACCCCGATCCGGATGCGGGTGCGCCTGCACCGCGCCGGGATGCGGCCGGTGTCGCTCGCCGTCGACGTCACCAACTACCTGATGCTGGAGCTGGGGCAGCCGCTGCACGCGTTCGACCGGGGCAAGCTCACCGGCCCGATCGTGGTGCGGCGGGCCGCGCCCGG
The DNA here is from genome assembly GCF_039537545.1 of Actinomadura meridiana. Taxonomy (NCBI): domain Bacteria; kingdom Bacillati; phylum Actinomycetota; class Actinomycetes; order Streptosporangiales; family Thermomonosporaceae; genus Actinomadura; species Actinomadura meridiana. The sequence continues at coordinate 23,019 of NZ_BAABAS010000027.1, read as the reverse complement.
CGAGAAGCTGGAGACGCTCGACCACGTCCGGCGGAGCCTCGACCCCGAGGACATCCTGATCACCGACGAGTCGGGCCCGATCTCGATGGCCGGGGCGATGGGCGGTCTCACCACCGAGATCGACGAGCGGTCGTCCGACATGGTCATCGAGGCCGCGCACTTCGACGCGATCGGCACGGCCCGGATGGTCCGGCGGCACCGGCTGCACAGTGAGGCGTCCTACCGGTTCGAGCGGGGCGTCGACCGTGAGCTGCCGCTGTACGCGTCGTACCGGGCGGCGCGGATGCTCGCCGAGCTGGGCGGCGCGGAGATCATGCCCGGGGTGACGCACGCCGAGGCGCCCGTCCCGCCGGTCACCGTCACGATGGCCGCCGCGCACCCCGACCGGGTCGCGGGCGTGACCTACGGGCGCGACGCCGTCGTCCGGCGGTTGGAGCAGGTCGGCTGCGCGGTCACCGGGAACGCCACGGTCGCCGGGAACGCCACGGTCGCCGGGGACGACACGCTGACGGTGACGCCGCCGTCGTGGCGTCCCGACCTCACCGACCCGAACGACCTCGCCGAGGAGGTCGTCCGGCTGGAGGGGTACGAGGACATCCCGGCCAGGGCGCCGCGCCCCGTCGCGGGCACGGGCCTGACCGCGACGCAGCGGCTGCGGCGCCGCGTCGGCCGCGCGCTCGCGTGCGCCGGGTACGTCGAGGTGCTGGCGTTCCCGTTCGTCGCGGAGAAGGACTGGGACAACCTGCACCTGCCCGCCGACGACGCCCGCCGCGCGACGCTGCGGCTCGCGAACCCCATGTCGGAGGAGGAGCCGCTGCTGCGCACCACGCTGCTGCCGGGCCTGTTCAAGGTTCTGGCGCTCAACGTGGGTCGCGGTTTCGGTGACGCCGCGCTGTACGAACTGGGCACCGTGTTCCGGCCTCGTCCGGACGCGCCGGAGCGCGCGCCGCGTCTCGCGGTCGACCGCGGTCCGACGCCCGCCGAGCTGGCGGAGCTGGAGGCGGCGCTGCCGGACCAGCCGCAGCGGGTCGCGGTCGTCCTGTCCGGCGACCGGGAGCCGTCCGGCTGGTGGGGCGAGGGCCGTCCGGCGCTGTGGGCGGACGCGATCGAGGCCGCCCGCACGGTGGCCCGCGAGGTCGGCGTCGAGCTGACGGCGAAGGCCGACCAGCACGCCCCGTGGCATCCGGGCCGCTGCGCCGCCCTCTACGTCGGCGACACGCTCGCCGGGCACGCGGGCGAACTGCACCCGCGCGTCACCAAGGCGTACGGGTTGCCGCCGCGGTCGTGCGCGATGGAGCTGGAGCTGCGCCGCCTCGGCGACCCGGTGACGGTCCGCGCGCCGCACGTGTCGAGCTACCCGGTCGCCACCCAGGACGTCGCGCTGATCGTCGATTCGGCGGTCCCCGCCGCCGAGGTGGAGGCCGCGTTGCGCGACGGCGCGGGCGACCTGCTGGAGGCGATCCGCCTGTTCGACGTCTACACCGGCGAGCAGGTGGGCGAGGGCCGCAAGTCCCTGGCGTACACGCTGCGGTTCCGCGCCGCCGACCGCACCCTCACCGCCGAGGATGCCTCGCAGGCCCGCGAGGCCGCCGTGACCACCGCGTCCGACCGCACGGGCGCCGTCCTGCGCGGCTGACGGAACGCCACCGCGTGAACGCGCGCCCCGGCCTTGGGGCGCGCGTTCACCCGGAGTGGTCGAGGCTTCCGTCCCGGCGGCCCACGGACACGAGCCGTTCCATCGACAGCGCCGCCACCGCGTACCAGCCCGCGCCCACCAGTGCCTCGATGCCGAGCAGCCCACTGATGTGGGCGGTCGGCGCGCCGTCCAGGATGCCGCGGACCGCCTGGAGCCCGTGCGTGACCGGTAGGCATTGCGCCGCGACCCGGACCGGGGCGGGCCAGGTGCTGATCGGGACGTTGACGCCGCCGAACGTCATGACGATGCCGTACGCGAAGTTCAGCACCAGCCATTCGACGCCGCGCAGCCGCAGCGCGATGCCCGCCAGCGCGCATCCGTACCCGTAGCTGGACGCGATGACGAGCACGATGACCGGGACCGCGTACGCGGCGCGCGGCCACGGCAGCGGGACGCCCAGCAGCGGCGGCAGCACCACCCAGGCGATCAGGGAGCTGGCCAGCCCGGTCGCCGTCCACTGGATTCCCCGGCCCAGGTACACGGGCAGGTGCCCGGACGGCGCGACGGCGAGCAACGGCAGCGTCCCGCCCGCCCTCTCCGCGGCAAGCGAGATCACCACGATCGTTGACTCCATGCAGGCCAGCACCACGATGTTGCCGACCAGCACGTACCGCATGGTCGGCTCGTCGCCGACGTAGCGGCCGAGCAGGGCGTAGAAGGACGCCTGGCACAGCAGCCGCACCAGCCAGCCGAACGTCCACGTCCGCCAGGTGTAGACGGCGGCCAGGTCGACGAACCCGAGGGCGGCGGACGCCCGGACGACCCTGAGCGTGTGCCTCACGCGAACCCCACCGTCCCGTCGCGGCGGGCCCGGTCGACGTAGTGGCGCGTCAGCCACAGCCCCGCCGCCATCGCCGCCGCGCCGAGCCCGAGGATCACCGCGACCGACCGCGGCCAGCCGTGCGCGTCTCCGTGGACGGTGTCACGCAGCAGGTCCGCGCTCCACGACAAAAACACGGCGCGGCTGAAGGGGTGCAGCCAGCCGGGCAGCACGGTCACCGGGACGAGGACCCCGCCGAGAATGTAGAACGGGTAGCTGAGCGAGTTCTGGAGCACGTCGCCGGCCCGTGACATCACGAACACCGCCGAGATGAGCGTGGCCGTTCCGACCGTCGCCAGGCAGGTAGCCGTGATCGCGACCGCGAACGGGCCGGGGTCGGCGACCGTCAGCACCCGGCCGAATCCGAGGGCCGCGACCAGCCACGACTCGACGAACGCGGCCGCGCCGACGAGGACGACGGTCGCGACCCGTCCGGCCACCACCAGACCGAGCGGGACGGGCGCGGCGATCAGCGCGGAGAACCGGCCCGCCCAGCGGTCCTCCCTCACGACGCGTCCGGCGTAGTCGAGCGCGGCCACCCAGAGCCCGATCAGGCCAGGCGCGATGACGGCGTTCGCCACGACGTCCTGGCGGTGCGTCGTCACCGCGAGCGCGAGCATCGTCGTCGTCTGCATGGGCGCGATCAGCAGGATGAGGGCGTGCTCGGGGCGCCGCCGCGACAGCGCGACCTGGAGCAGCACCGCGGACCACATGACCCGGAGCGCGCTCATACCCGCATCCCCCGGTCGCCGACCGCGCGCAGGTAGACCTCTTCGAGGGTGGGCTGGCCGCGCCTGGCGGTGAGGACGTCGCGGTCCAGCAGCCAGCCGAGAACGCGGCGGGTGGCGTCCCGGTCGGCGGTGTGGACGCGCCATCCGCCCGGCGAGCCGTCGCGCCGCTCGACGTCGGTGACGCCCGGCAGCACCGCCACGGCGGTCGCGAGCGCCGGGTCGTCGCCGGTGTAGTCGACGCATTCGCGGTCGCCGAGGAACCGTCCGATCCGCGCGGGCTCGCCGTTCAGCAGCATCCGGCCGTGGTCGATGAGCGTGACCCGGTCGCACAGCGCCGTCGCCTCGTCCATGTCGTGGGTCGCGAGCAGGAACGCGCGGCCCTCGTCGCGCAGCTCGCGGACGAGCCCCCGGAACGCGGCGGCCGCGACCGGATCGAGCCCGGAGGTCGGTTCGTCGAGGAACAGCACGCGCGGTTCGTGCAGCAGCCCGCGCGCCAGGTGCAGCCGCTGCCGCATGCCGCGCGAGTAGCCCTCGACGGGGTCGTCGGCGCGGTCGCCGAGGCCGACCCGGTCCAGCAACGCGGCCGCGCGGTCGCGGATCGTCCGGGGGTCGAGCTTGTAGAGCGCGCCCCAGAACAGCAGGTTGCGGCGGGCGCTCAGCCGGTCGTACAGGCCCCGGTCGCCGCCGAGGACGAGCCCGACGAGCGCCCGGACGTCCCGGGTCTCGGCGACGACGTCGTGGCCGAGGACGCGCGCCGTCCCGGCGGACGGCAGCAGCACGGTCGACAGGATCCTGACGAGGGTGGTCTTGCCCGCGCCGTTCGGCCCGAGCAGCCCGTGGATCTCGTCCCGGCCGATGGTCAGGGACAGGTCGTCCAGGGCGACGACCGGTTCCCGTCGCCGGTGCGTGTAGACGCGACGCAGGTGTGAGGTGTGCACGGCGGCTTCCATGCCGCCACCGTCCAGGTAAGGCGGGCCCCTGAGCCATAAGACGCCTCCCTATTTCCGGCTCAGAGCAGTCCGCGGTCGCGGGCGACGGCGGCGGCCTCGCTCCGGGAGGAGACGTCGAGTTTGGCGAGGATGTGGGACACGTGGACGCTGGCGGTCTTGGGGGAGATGAACAGTTCCTCGGCGATCTCCCGGTTCGACCGGCCGCGCGCCAGCAGCCGCAGCACCTCCGACTCGCGCGCGGTGAGCGGGCCACCGGACGGGCCGGACAGCCCGGCCCGGCGAGCGCGCTCGGAGACGCGCCGGGCCAGCGGCGCCGCACCGAGCCACGCGGCGATCCCGGCGGCGCGGTCGAGCCGTGCGGCGGCGGACGCGCGGTCACCGGCCGACAGGTCGGCGCAGGCCGCATGGAACAGCGCCCGCGCGAGCGGATAGGGCTGCGCCAGGCCCTCCCACCCGGCGATGGCGACGGACCACGCGGCGGAGTCGCCGGACTGGGCGGCGGAGTCGCCGGTCGGCGCCGCGGAGCCGCCGGTCAGCGCGGCGATGGTCGCCGCGTACGCCCGTGCCGCCGGGTTCAGGGCGGGCAGCCGCGCGGCCACCTCGGCGACCTCGGGGAGGCGCGGCCCTCCGGCGAGCGCGGCGGACTCCAGCAGCGGCCACACATGGCAGGGCTGTGCGGTCAGCCGGGGATGGCGCAGCGCGGCGGCCACGACGACGCGGGCGGCCGGGCGGTCGTCCTGCGCCAGCCGCCATTCGATGGTCGCCTGTGCGAGGAGGAGCGCGGTCTGCGGGAACCCGGCGTCGAACGGGACGGTGAGGGCCTCGGGGTCGGGCTCGGGGCCCGTTCCCCGCGCCGCCAGCAGGGCGGTCCGCCAGATCATCATCTGGAGCCGGAACGCGGGCGCGTGGTGCCGCTCCAGGTGCCGTCGCAGCGCGCGGTCGGCCTCGTCCCAGCGGCCCAGCCGGTACAACGCCTCGACCTGGTTGACGGCGAGCGCCAGCCCCCCGCTGTAGCCCGGCGCGATGTCGGCCGCGACCGCGAGCCCCTCGGCGGCGCGTGCCAGCGCCTCGTCCAGGCGGCCGGTGTTCAGCGCGCAGTGCGTCAGCGTGTTCAGCACGGAGACGAGGACCCTCGGGTCGAGGTCGCGGTGCCGGAGCCGTTCCAGCCCCGCCGGGTCGCCGTCGCCGTCCCGCGCCGCCGCGGCCGCGACGGTGACCTCCAGGTAGGTGCGGGTGTGCGGGTCGCCGTGGTCGCGGGCCAGCGCCAGCCCCTCCCGGCCGAGCCGCTCGCCCTCGTCCATCTCGCCGTAGATGACCAACCGGTAGCTCAACCGCCCCAGGACCGGGACGCGGACCGGGCCGGTGGCGAGCCGCTCGGCCTCCCTCAGGTCGCGCAGTTCGTTCTCCCGGCCCTGGAAGCCGCGCAGCATCGCCCGGACGGTCAGCAGCCACGGGACGCGGCCGGGGTCCGCGCCGTCCAGGGCCGCCTGGACGAGGGGCAGCCCCCGCCCGGGGTCTCCGTCGGCGGCCGCGGCCTCCGCGGCCGCCTCCAGCACCCGGTGCCGGGTGAGACCCGTCCGGGTCCCGGCGTCGGGAACGCGGTCCCACAGGCGCAGGACGCGTTCCAGCAGCGACCGCTGCTCGGCGTAGGCCGCGGCCGCCTGCCGTTCCCCGGCGGCCCGCCACGCGGCGGACAGGGCGCGGGCGTGGTCGCCGCAGCCCTGCCAGTGGACGGCGAGCGCGCTCGCCGGTGCGTCGCTGAGGTCGGGGGAGCGTTCGATGGTCTCGGCGTACCGGCGGTGGAGGGCGGTGCGCTCGCCGGGCAGCAGATCGGCGTGGACGGCCTCGCGGATCAGCGCGTGCCGGAAGGTGTACCCGTCGGTGTCGGCGACGAGCAGCCCGTGGTCGGCGCACGGCCGCAGCGCCTCGCTCAGCGCGGGATCGTCCAGCCCGGTGACGGCGGCCAGCAGGCCGTGCCCGACCCGGTCCCCGGCGGCGCTCGCGGCCCGCGACACGTCCCGGGCGGGTCCGGGGAGCTGGTGGACGCGGCTCAGCAGCAGGTCGCGCAGCGACCCGGGCACCGCCGTGCCGGGGTCCCCGACGAGCGCCTCGACGAACAGCGGGTTGCCGCCGCCGCGTGTGTGGACGTCCCGCGCCAGGCCCGGGTCGGCGGCCCCGAGGATGCCGCGGACCTGGTCGGCGACCTCGCCGGGGGACAGCGGCGGCAGGTCGAGCCGGGTCACGTGGGGGAGCCGGGCGAGGTCGGCGAACAGCGGGCGGGTGCCCGGCTCCTCGGGACGGAACGTCACCACCGGCAGCACGCTTCCGCGCGGCGGGTTCCGGAACAGGAACGACAGCAGGTCGCGCGTGGAGTGGTCGGCCCAGTGCGCGTCCTCCACCACGAGGACGGCCGGTTCCGCCGCGCCGAGCCGCTCGACCAGCGCCAGGACGTGCTCGAACAGCCGAAGCTGGCCGGTCCCGTCGTCGGGCGGCGGCGCGGCCGCGGTGAGGCCGGGCATCAGCCGTCCGAGCTCGGGGACGGCGGACGCGGGCATCAGGGCGGCGACCGTGTCGCGGCCGAGGCTCCGCAGGATCGCGGTGAAGGGCGCGTACGGCAGACTGGCGGCGCCAAGATCCAGGCACGCCCCGCGGACCGTCCGCAGACCCCGCGTGAACTCGGCGACCAGGCGCGTCTTGCCGCCGCCCGCCTCGCCGCCGACGAGCACGGCGGCGGCCTCGCCCGCGCACGCCCGCGCGTGCGCGGCCCGTAACGCGGCCAGTTCCGCGGATCGCCCGGCGAACACCGGGCTGACGATTCCCATTCGGCCTAGCATGGCCCCTCTCAACGCTCCTTGTGTTGCGATAGCGCGTCGGATATCCTCGGTGCCGTCACATTTCCGCCCGGTTGGGGAGTCCATTGAGGATCTGAGGTCCGACACCGCGCGTTGGCCGCTTTCCGGCACGCGCCCGTGACCTCAGTGCGGACTTCCGTGCAGCCGGGCTTTCTCATGCCCTCCGGCGCGTCCCGCGGTGTCTCCATGCGTCCCGCATCAGCTCGACCATCCATGGAGGCGACCTCTCATGTCTTTCGCCATCGTCTGCTCGGACCTGTCGTTCGCGTGGGCGGACGGCACCATCGTCCTGGACGGCCTGGACACCGCGTTCGGCACCGGCAGGACCGGCCTCATCGGCGTCAACGGGTCCGGCAAGTCCACCCTGCTGAAGATCGTCGCCGGTGAGCTGCGCGCCGCGTCCGGCACCGTGAGCGTCGAGGGGGAGATCGGCTACCTGCCGCAGAACCTCGTGCTGGACGACGCCGCGACCGTCGCGGATCTGCTCGGCGTCGCCGGGACCCGCGCCGCGCTGCACGCCATCGAACGCGGCGAGGCCACCGAGGAGAACTTCGCCGCGGTCGGGGACGACTGGGACGTCGAGGAACGCGCCCGCGCCGAACTCGACCGGCTCGGACTCGACCACCTGGACCTGGACCGGACCGTCCGAACGCTGTCCGGCGGCGAGGCCGTCATGGTCGGCCTGGCGGCCCGGTTCCTCGCCCGGCCGGACGTCCTGCTGCTGGACGAGCCGACCAACAACCTCGACCTGGACGCCCGGCACCGCCTCTACGACGCGGTCGCGTCCTGGACGGGCGTCCTGGTCGTCGTCAGCCACGACCGGGAGCTGCTCGACCGGGTCGACGCGATCGCCGACCTGCGCGGCGGCGCCGTCCGGACGTTCGGCGGGAACCTGTCCGCCTACGAGGAGCTGCTGGCGGTCGAGCGGGAGGCGGCGGAGCGGGGCGTCCGCGCCGCCGAGACCGACCTGCGCCGCCAGAAACGCGAACTGGAGGAGGCCCACGTCAAGCTGGCCCGCCGCAGGCGCTACGGCGCCAGGATGCAGGAGACCAAGCGCGAACCGAAGATCGTGATGGGCGCCCGCAAACGGCAGGCACAGGAGTCGGCGGGCAAGCACCGCATCATGCACGAGGAACGCCTCGCCGACGCGAGGTCGCGGCTGACCGAGGCGGAGGAGGCCGTCCGCGAGGACGCCGAGATCCGTGTCGAGCTGCCCGCGACCCGCGTCCCGGCGGGCCGGACGGTCGTGACGGTGACGGGCCTGGACGCCCCCGACCCGGACGTCGGCACCCTGACCGAGCTGATCGTCCGTGGCCCGGAGCGGATCGCGCTGACCGGCCCGAACGGCTCGGGCAAGACCACGCTGCTGCGGACGCTGATCGGCGACCGCGTCCCCGAGGGGGTGACGGTGCGGATCGGCGTGGACGGCGTCCGATACCTGCCGCAGCGCCTGGACGTCCTGGACGGGTCGCTGAGCGTCCTGGACAACGTCCGCGCGCAGGCCCCGTCGACATCGCCGTCCGAGGTCAGGGCGGCACTGGCGCGGTTCCTGTTCCGAGGCGCCCGAGCGGAACGGCCCGCCGGAACACTGTCGGGCGGCGAACGCTTCCGCGCCGTCCTGGCGTCCCTGCTCCTCGCCGAACCGGCACCCCAGCTCCTCCTACTGGACGAGCCCACCAACAACCTGGACATGGCCAGCGCCGCCCAACTGGCCCAGGCCCTGACGGCTTACCAGGGCGCCCTGATCGTGGTCAGCCACGACGTCCCCTTCCTCCGCACCCTGGGGATCATCCGCTGGCTCCACCTGACCCGCGAATCAGGCCTGACCGAAACCGACCCCATGTAAAACAGAGGGCCCGCCCCATGTGGGGCGGGCCCTCAACACCTGCTCTTCTAGCTCAACACCCGCTTCGTGAAGGTGCGCATGGAAGCCCAGGTCAGCAGGATCGTTCCGCCGACGATGGCGAGGAGGAAGGCCCAGACCGGCATGTGGGGGATGTCCGGTGTCAGCGCGCTGCGCAGGCCCTCGCTGATGTAGACGAGGGGGTTGAACAGGCTGATGATCTGGAGCCAGCGGATGTTGTCCAGCGCCGACCACGGGTAGTACACGCAGCCGAGCATGGTCATCGGCAGCAGCACCATCGCGAACAGCATCTGGACCTTCTGCGGGTTCATCAGCGTGCCCAGCAGCAGGCCGCCCGCCGCCGACAGCAGCGCCCCGGCGACCATCACCAGGATCAGGATGGGCCAGTTGGCCACGTGCACGTCCGGCGCCTCGCCGTCGGCGTGGATGAGGAGCACCGCCGGGAACACCAGGAGCCCGCCGATCAGGCCCTGCGCCGCCGCCGCGATGATCTTCTGGGCGGCCAGCATCGGGATCGGCACCGGGGCCAGCGCCCGGTCGGTGATCGACTTCTGCCAGTTCAGCTCCATCATCAGCGGGAAGATCACCGCCATCTGCGCCTGCATGATGATGGACGAGCCGACCAGGCCGGGCACCAGGATCGTGGAGAACGTGGCCCCGCCGGGACGGCCCGCCGCCGCGCCGCCGCCGAGCTTCGGCAGCACGTAGGCGAACACGAACACGAACATCACCGGCTGCACCAGCACCCGGACGAAGGTGGACACGAAGTTCTTGCGCAGGACCCGCGCCTCGCGCGACATCATCGCGGCGAACGTGCGGGAGAGCGTCGCCCGCGCGGGCGGCGGTGGCGCCAGGACGGCGGGGGCGGCGGGAACGGCGGATGCGGTCACTCTCGATAGTCCCTTCCGGTGAGGGTGAGGAAGACGGTCTCCAGGCTGGGACGCAGCTGGGTGGCGTCGGTGACGCCGACCCCGGCGCGGGAGCCGATCGTGACCAGTTCGCCGAGGAGCCCGTCGGGTTCGGAGGCGAACACGCGGACCTGACCGTCGTTGATCTCGACCTTGCTGATGCCGTCCCGGTCGCCCAGCGCCTTGATCTCCTCGGGCGCGGCGGCGTCGTAGGCGACGGTGATGACGGTGTCGGCGCCCGTGGTGGACTTCAGCTCGTCCACCGTGCCGCTGGCGAGGATCCTGCCGTGGTCGACGACGGAGACCCGGTCGCAGAGCGCCTCCGCCTCCTCCATGTAGTGGGTGGTGAGCAGGATGGTCTGCCCGGCCGCCTGGAGGCCGCGCAGGACGTCCCACAGGTTGGTGCGGGTCTGCGGGTCGAGCCCGGCGGTGGGCTCGTCCAGGAACAGCACCTCGGGGCCGTGCATGAGGGCGCGGCAGATCATCACGCGCTTGGCCTGCCCGCCCGAGATCTGGAACGGGTTGCCGCCGCGCGTCTCGGTCAGCCCGAACAGGTCCAGCAGTTCGGCGGCGCGCTTGCGGGCGTCGCGGGCGCCGAGCCCGAAGTACCGGCCCCGGAACTCCAGGTTCTCGGCGACGGTCAGGTCGCTGTCGAGGGTGTTGTTCTGCGACACGACGCCGATGCGGCGCTTGATCTCGACGGCGTCCTTCACGACGTCCAGCCCACTGACCCGCGCGGTGCCGCCCGTCGGAACGACGAGCGTGGTGAGCATGCCGATGGTGGTGGACTTGCCCGCGCCGTTCGGCCCGAGCAGGCCGAAGAACTCGCCGCGCGGGACGTCCAGGTCGATGCCCTGCACGGCGGGTACCGCGGGCCGCGGCCCGGACGCGGGAAAGGTCTTCTTCAGGTCGACCGTGCGAACGGCGGCCTCCGAGGGTGCTGTCACGCGCCGTCTCCCTTCGCTTCGCAGTCTGGATGGTCCTCTGCGTTCGCGTGGTTTTCGAACTGTTTTATGAGATTGAGGAGGAACCGCCGGACGGCCGGCTCGTCACCCTCCTCCACGACGTCGTAGACGCGGCCGAGGTCACGGCGAATGGGCTTGGACTTCTCGGCGAACAGTCGCCGTCCGTCGTCGGTGATGTACACCAGCACGCCCCGCCGGTCGCGGTAGGAGCGCTCGCGCCGGACGTGTCCGTTGCGTTCGAGCGTGTCGACCACGGAGGTGACCGTCGCGGGGGTGACGACCAACCGTTTGGCGACCTCGCTCGGACGCAGCCCGTCCTCGACGGTGAGCAGGCGCAGCAGGAAGAAGCCGATGGGGCTCATGCCGTGCCGTCCCACGATCCGCCACGCGACGGGCATCGACAGCCGCGCCGCCGCCGCGAACAGTTGCCCGATCGGCAACTCCTCGTCGGGACCGAACGGTTGCAGATCGCCGAAGCCGGGGTTCTCCATGACGAAGGATGTTAGCGCCCTGATTATTAGGGAGCAAACCTTTAGATGCCTAACTACATCTGACGGATTGAATACACATCCAACATCATGCATACTCTTGCTGGTAGGGATCGCGAAGGGCAGAGTGGGGACATGGGAATCCGGACGGCGGTGGCAGGCGCCAGCGGGTACGCGGGCGGAGAGCTGCTGCGCATCCTGGCGGGACATCCAGAGTTCGAGATCGGCGCGCTGACGGCGGGCTCCAACGCGGGCACCGAACTCGGCGCCCACCAGCCCCACCTGCGATCGCTGGCCGGGCGCGTCCTGGCCGAGACCACCCCCGGGACGCTGTCCGGCCACGACGTCGTGTTCCTCGCGCTGCCGCACGGGCAGTCGGCCGCCCTCGCCGCCGAACTCGGCGCGGACGTGCTGGTCATCGACTGCGGCGCCGACCACCGGCTCACCGACCCCGCCGCCTGGGAGACGTTCTACGGGACGCCCCACGCGGGCACCTGGCCCTACGGCCTGCCCGAACTGCCCGGCCACCGCGACGCGCTGCGCGACACCAAGCGCGTCGCCGTCCCCGGCTGCTACCCGACGGCCGTGTCGCTCGCGCTGTTCCCCGCGTTCGCCGCCGGGCTCGTCGAACCCGACGTCGTCGTGGTCGCCGCGTCCGGCACCTCCGGCGCGGGACGCGCGCTCAAACCGCACCTGCTCGGCAGCGAGGTCATGGGCTCCGTCTCCGCGTACGCGGCGGGCGGCGCGCATAGGCATACACCGGAGATGGTCCAGAACCTGAGCGCGGTCGCGGGCGAGCCGGTCACGGTCTCGTTCACCCCGACGCTCGCGCCGATGAGCCGCGGCATCCTCGCCACCTGCACGGCGAAGGTGCGTCCCGGCGTCACCGCGGCCGCGCTGCGCGCCGCCTACGCCGAGGCGTACGCCGACGAACCGTTCCTCGGGCTGCTTCCGGAGGGGCGGTGGCCCGCCACGTCCATGACGCTCGGGGCCAACACCGTCCTCGTCCAGGTCGCGCTGGACGAGGCCGCCGGACGCGCCGTCGCCGTCGCCGCCGTCGACAACCTCGCCAAGGGCACCGCGGGCGGCGCCGTCCAGAGCGCCAACCTCGCCCTCGGCCTCCCCGAAGAACTCGGACTGACCACGATCGGAGTGTCCCCTTGAGCGTCACCGCCCCCCGGGGCTTCCGCGCGGCGGGAGTCGTCGCCGGGCTGAAGCCCAGCGGCAACCGCGACCTGGCCCTCGTCGTCAACGACGGGCCGTCCCGCGCGGCGGCCGGGGTCTTCACCCGCAACCGCGTGAAGGCCGCGCCCGTCGTGTGGTCCGAGCAGGTGCTCAAGGGCGGCCGCGTCCACGCCGTGGTGCTGAACGCGGGCGGCGCCAACGCCTGCACCGGCGCCCCCGGCTTCCGCGACACCCACGCCACCGCCGAGAAGGTCGCCGACGTCCTGACCGACTCGGCGGGTGAGGTCGCGGTCTGCTCCACCGGCCTGATCGGCGAGCGGCTCCCGATGGACCTGCTGCTACCCGGCGTCGACAGGGCCGCCGAGGAGCTGTCGCGCGGCGACGGCGGGCTGGCCGCCGCCGACGCGATCCGCACCACCGACACCGTCGCGAAGATCTCCTTCCGGCAGGGCGCGGGCGGCTACATGATCGGCGCGATGGCGAAGGGCGCGGGCATGCTCGCCCCGTCCCTGGCGACGATGCTGTCCGTGATCACCACCGACGCCGACCTGCCCGCGGACGCCCTGGACCGGGCGCTGCGCGCGGCCACCGGCGTCACCCTCGACCGGCTCGACTCCGACGGCTGCATGTCCACCAACGACACCGTCCTGCTGATGGCGTCCGGCGCGTCCGGGATCGTCCCCGCCGAGGACGAGTTCACCGCGCTGCTCACCGAGGTGTGCGGCGACCTGACCCGGCAGCTGCTGGTGGACGCCGAGGGCGCGTCCAAGGCCATCGCGATCGAGGTCGTCGGCGCGGCGTCCGAGGCCGACGCGGTCACCGTCGGACGGTCCATCGCCCGCAACAACCTCCTCAAGTGCGCCATCCACGGCGAGGACCCGAACTGGGGCCGGGTGCTGTCCGCCGTCGGCACCACCGACGCCGTGTTCGAGCCGGACGAGCTGAACGTCGCGATCAACGGCGTGTGGGTCTGCCGCGACGGTTCGTTCGGCGACGACCGCGACAAGGTCGACCTGCGTCCCCGCGACGTGACGATCACCGTCGACCTGTCGGCGGGCCCGCACAGCGCCACCGTCTGGACGACCGACCTCACGGCCGACTACGTCCACGAGAACTCGGCGTACTCCACATGAGCGCGATCACCTCGGGCGCCGAGCTGCGCAAGAACCGCGTCGGCGTCATGTCGAAGGCGGAGACGCTGATCAAGGCGCTGCCGTGGCTGGAGCGGTTCCACGGCACGACCGTCGTGATCAAGTACGGCGGGCACGCGATGACCGACGAGGAGCTGCGCCACTCGTTCGCCGAGGACGTGGTCTTCCTCCGCTACGCCGGGCTGCGCCCGGTGGTCGTGCACGGCGGCGGCCCGCAGATCAACGCGGCCCTCGCCCGCAACGGCATCGACTCGACGTTCACCGCCGGGCTCCGGGTCACGACCCCGGAGGCCATGGAGGTCGTCCGGATGGTGCTGACCGGCCAGGTGCAGCGCGACGTCGTCGGGCTGATCAACCGGCACGGCCCGTTCGCGCTCGGCATGTCCGGCGAGGACGCCAACCTGTTCACCGCCGAGCGCAAGCACGCCGTCGTGGACGGCGAGGCCGTCGACCTCGGCCAGGTCGGCGAGATCGTCGAGGTGCAGGTCGGGGCCGTCCGGGCGCTGCTGGACGACGGCCGCATCCCGGTGATCTCCAGCATCGCGCGCGGCGACGACGGCGAGGTCTACAACGTCAACGCCGACACCGCCGCCGCCGCGCTGGCCGTCGCGCTGGACGCGACGAAGCTCGTCGTCCTCACCGACGTGGAGGGCCTGTACGCCGACTGGCCGGGCAGCGACGACGTGATCGACCGGCTGACCACCGACGAGCTGGCCGAGCTGCTGCCGAGCCTGTCGGCGGGGATGGTCCCGAAGATGGAGGCGTGCCTGTCGGCCGTGCGCGGCGGCGTCCCGCAGGCGCATGTGCTGGACGGCCGCGTCCCGCACTCCCTGCTTCTGGAGATCTTCACCGACGAAGGGATCGGAACGATGGTGCTGCCCGGCCTCCCAGGGACGCCCGCTTTGGAGGAGACGGCATGAGCGGCCTGCGGGAGCGGTTCGAGACCGCGTTCATGCCGAACTACGGCGTCCCGCCGGTGGCGCTGGCGCGCGGCGAGGGCTGCCGGGTGTGGGACGCCGACGGCCGCGAATACCTCGACCTGATCGCCGGAATCGCGGTCAGCTCGCTCGGGCACGGCCACCGGGCCATCGTGGCGGCGGTGTCGTCGCAGGTCGCGACCCTGGCGCACACGTCCAACCTGTTCGTGAACGAGCCGGAGGTGCTGCTCGCCGAGCGGCTCCTCGGCCTGCTCGGCGGCGACGGCAGGGTGTTCCTCACCAACAGCGGCACCGAGGCGAACGAGTGCGCGCTCAAACTCGCCATCAAGTACGGCAAGGCCAACGGACGCTCCTACATCGTCGCGGCGGAGAACGGGTTCCACGGCCGCAGCATGGGCGCGCTGTCCCTGACCGGGAAGGCGGCGATCCGGGAGCCGTTCGGCCCGTTCGGCGTCAACGTCCGGTTCGTCCCCTACGGTGACGCGGACGCCCTGAAGGCCGCCGTGGACGAGCACTGCGCCGCCGTCTTCATGGAGCCCACCCTGGGCGAGGCCGGGGTCGTCCCCCCACCGGACGGCTACTTCGCCGCCGTCCGGGAGGTCTGCGACGCCACCGGCGCGCTGTTCGTCGCCGACGAGATCCAGTCCGCGATCGGCCGGACCGGCACCTGGTTCGCGTTCCAACACGAGAACGCGCGCCCGGACGTCATCACCCTGGCCAAGGGCCTCGGCGGCGGCCTGCCGATCGGCGTGTGCATCGCGTTCGGCCCGCACGGCACCCTGTTCGCCAAGGGCGACCACGGCAGCACGTTCGGCGGCAACCCCGTCAGCGCCGCCGCCGCGCTCGCCGTCCTCACCACGATCGACCAGGACGGACTCCTCGCCAACGCGGCCGCCGTGGGAGATACCCTGGCAGAGGGCCTGCGGGCCATCGACCACCCGCTGCTCGGCCGCGAACGGGGCCGCGGGCTGTGGCGCGCCGCCGTCCTCACCGGGCCGCACGCGCCCGCCGTGGAGGCGGCCGCCCGCGACGCGGGCTTCCTGATCAACGCGGTCGCGCCGGACGCCCTGCGCATCGCGCCGCCGCTGATCCTCACCGCCGAGGAGGCGCGGTCCTTCACCGCCGCGTTCACCGCGATCCTCGACGCCGCCGGAACGGAGAGCTGACCATGACCGGGAACCAGACCAGGCACTTCCTGCGCGACGACGACCTCGCGCCCGCCGAGCAGGCCGAGGTGCTCGCCCTCGCCGCCGAGGCGAAGAAGGCCCGGTTCCGGTTCCGTCCGCTGGAGGGCCCGCAGTCGGTCGCCGTCCTGTTCGACAAGCCGTCCACCCGGACCCGGCTGTCGTTCGCCGTCGGCATCGCCGAACTGGGCGGCCACCCCCTCGTCATGGACGCCGGAACGAGCCAGCTCGGCCGCGGCGAGTCCATCGCCGACACCGCCCGCGTCCTGGAACGCCAGGTCAGCGCCATCGTGTGGCGGACCGGCGGGCAGGAACGCATCGACGAGATGGCGGCGGGCACCACCGTCCCCGTCGTGAACGCCCTCACCGACGAGTTCCACCCCTGCCAGATCCTCGCCGACCTCCAGACCGTCCAGGAGGCCAGGGGCGACCTGACCGGCGCGACCCTCGCCTACTTCGGCGACGGCGCCAACAACATGGCCCACTCCTACCTGCTGGGCTGCGCCACCGCCGGGATGCACGTCCGCGTCGCCGCGCCCGCGTCCCTGCCCCCCGACCCCGAGATCGTGGCGCGCGCCGCCGAGATCGCCGCGATGACCGGCGGGTCCGTCACCGTCACCGACCTCGCCACCGAGGCCGCCGCCGGGGCCGACGTCCTCGCCACCGACACCTGGGTCTCAATGGGCCAGGACGGCAAGGACACCTCCCGGTACGAGCCGTACGCCGTCACCGAGGATCTGCTCGCCCTCGCCGATCCGGCCGCGATCGTGCTGCACTGCCTGCCCGCCTACCGCGGCAAGGAGATCGCCGCGTCCGTCCTGGACGGCCCCCGCAGCCGCGTCTGGGACGAGGCCGAGAACCGGCTGCACGCCCAGAAGGCGCTGCTCACCTGGCTGCTGGAGCGCTCCCGGTGACGACGCCCATGACCAAGACGGCCCGGCACGCCCGGGTGATCGAGCTGCTGACCCGGCACCCCGTCCACTCGCAGGGCGAACTCGCCAAGCTCCTCGGCGACGAGGGCGTCGACGTCACCCAGGCCACGCTGTCGCGCGACCTGGTGGAGATCGGCGCGGTGCGGCTGCGCGCCGACGACGGCAGCCTGATCTACGCCGTCCCCGGCGAGGGCGGCGACCGGATCCGGCGGGCCCGCACCGGCGCCGCCGAGACCTTCACCGGACGGCTCTCCCGGCTCGCCGCGGAGCTGCTCGTCTCCGCCGAGGCGTCGGCCAACCTGGTCATGGTGCGGACCCCGCCGGGCGCCGCGCAGTACCTGGCCTCGGCGATCGACCACGCCGAATGGCCGACGATCCTCGGCACCGTCGCGGGCGACGACTCCATCCTCGTCATCGCCCGCGACCCGGACGGCGGCGACGGCGTCGCACAGGCGCTGCTCAGGCTGACCGACGGCCGCGAACGACGAAGCTAGGGCCGCACCACGGCCCCGCCTCCGCTCGCACGACCCGCGCCCAGTCCGCACGACCCGCCTCGGCCCGCACGACCAGCCTCGGCCCGTACGACCCGAAACGTCACGCACACACAGGAGACAACGATCATGAGCGAGCGCGTCGTCCTCGCATACTCCGGGGGTCTGGACACCTCCGTCGCCATCCCGTACCTCGCCGAGCAGACCGGCGGGGACGTCATCGCGGTCGCCCTCGACGTCGGCCAGGGCGGCGAGGACCTGGAGAACATCCGCAAGCGGGCCCTCGCCTGCGGCGCCGCCGAGGCGGTCGTCGTGGACGCCAAGGAGGAGTTCGCCGCCGACTTCTGCGTCCCGGCGATCCAGACCAACGCCCTTTACATGGACCGCTACCCGCTGCTGTCCGCGCTGTCCCGGCCGCTGATCGTCAAGCACCTCGTCGCCGCCGCCGAGCAGTACGGCGGGACGACCGTGTCGCACGGCTGCACCGGCAAGGGCAACGACCAGGTCCGGTTCGAGGCGGGCCTGTCCGCGCTCAACCCCGACCTGAAGGTCATCGCGCCCGCCCGCGACTTCGCCTGGACCCGCGACAAGGCCATCGCGTTCGCCGAGGAGAAGGGCCTGCCGATCGACGTGTCGGCCAAGTCCCCGTACTCCATCGACCAGAACCTGTGGGGACGCGCCGTCGAGACCGGGTTCCTCGAGGACATCTGGAACGGCCCCATCGAGGACGTCTACGACTACACCGCCGACCCCGCCGAACCCCGCGAGGCCGACGAGGTCGTCATCACCTTCGCGTCCGGCGTGCCCGTCGCGCTCGACGGCCGCCCGCTCACCCCGTACCAGGTCATCGCCGAGCTGAACCGGCGCGCCGGGGCCCAGGGCGTCGGCCGCATCGACATGGTCGAGGACCGGCTCGTCGGCATCAAGAGCCGCGAGGTCTACGAGGCGCCCGCCGCCATCGCGCTCATCGCCGCGCACATGGAGCTGGAGAACGTCACCGTCGAACGCGACCTCGCCCGCTTCAAGCGGTCCGTCGACCAGCGGTGGGGCGAACTCGTCTACGACGGCCTCTGGTTCTCGCCGCTGAAGGACTCCCTGGACGCCTTCGTCGCCGACGCGCAGAAGCACGTGTCCGGCGACGTCCGGATGACCCTGCACGCCGGGCGCGCCGTCGTCACCGGACGGCGCAGCGCCGCGTCCCTCTACAGCTACGACCTCGCCACCTACGACACCGGCGACACCTTCGACCAGAGCCTCGCCAAGGGCTTCGTCGAGCTGTGGAGCCTGCCCAGCAAGATCGCCGCCAGGCGCGACCGGGAGTCCTGAACGGGACGCCGGGCATCATGGGGGACGCCGGGATCGGCGTCCCCCAAGTCGCGCGTGCCCGGACACGGTGAGCGCGGACATGGTGAGATGGAACGACAACGTACAGACGCGGGGAGAGGAATTTCGTGACGAAGGCACCGACGCGGTTGTGGGGCGGCCGGTTCGAGGGCGGACCGTCCGACGCGCTGGCGCGGCTCTCGGTGAGCGTCCAGTTCGACTGGCGGCTCGCCCCCTACGACCTGATGGGCTCGCGCGCGCACGCCCGCGTCCTCAACCGGGCCGGGCTGCTCACCGATGACGAGCTGGAACGCATGATCGGTGCCCTGGACGACCTGGAGGAGGCCTGCCGCACCGGCGAGTTCCGGCCCACCGTCGCCGACGAGGACGTCCACACCGCCCTCGAGCGCGGCCTCCTCGAACGGCTCGGCGCCCTCGGCGGCAAGCTCCGCGCGGGCCGCAGCCGCAACGACCAGGTCGCCACCGACCTGCGCCTCTACCTGCGCGACCACGCCCGCCAGGTCGTCTCCCGGCTCGTCGAGCTGGAGACCGCGCTGATCGCGCAGGCCGAGCACAACCTCGGCGTCGCCGCGCCCGGCATGACGCACCTGCAACACGCCCAGCCGGTGCTGTTCTCCCACCAGCTCCTCGCGCACGTCCAGCCGCTCACCCGCGACGTCGACCGGCTCCGCGACTGGGACCGGCGCGCCGCCGTGTCCCCGCTCGGGTCCGGCGCCCTCGCCGGATCGTCGCTGCCGCTCGACCCGCAGGCCACCGCCGCCGAACTCGGCTTCGACTCGGCCGCGCCCAACTCGATGGACGCCGTCGCCGACCGCGACTTCGTCGCCGAGTTCCTGTTCGTCGCCGCGATGGTCGGCGTCCACCTGTCGCGCCTCGGCGAGGAGGTGTGCCTCTGGGCGTCGCAGGAGTTCCGCTGGATCGAGATGGACGACACCTACGCCACCGGGTCGTCGATCATGCCGCAGAAGAAGAACCCCGACGTCGCCGAACTGGCGCGCGGCAAGGCGGGCCGCCTCATCGGCCACCTCGTCGGCCTGCTCACCACCCTCAAGGGCCTGCCGCTCACCTACAACCGCGACCTCCAGGAGGACAAGGAGGGCGTGTTCGACGCCGTCGAGACGCTGCTGCTCGTCCTGCCCGCCATGTCCGGGCTGATCGCCACCATGCGGATCAACACCGAACGCCTGGAGGCCCTCGCCCCCGACGGCTTCGCCCTCGCCACCGACCTCGCCGAACTGCTCGTCCGGCGCGGCGTCGCCTTCCGCGACGCGCACGAGGTCGTCGGGCACCTCGTCGTCTGGTGCCAGGTCAACGACAAGGACTTCGACGACCTCACCGACGAGGAACTCGCCAAGGTGTCGCCGCACCTGACGCCGGACGTCCGCGAGGTCCTGAACGTCCAGGGCGCGCTCGCGTCGCGCAAGGCGTACGGGGGGACCGCGCCCGACCGCGTCAGCGAACAGCTCGGCGCGCTGCGCGCCCTCGCCAACGAGCACGCCGCCTGGGCGACCGGGTCGGACGCCTGACGGCCCTAGGGTGTGAGGCCATGGACGGAGCGTTGCTGCCACGGGACTTCTTCGACCGTCCCGTCGACGAGGTGGCGCCCTCCCTGCTCGGGCACGTGCTCACGCACCGCGCGCCGGGCGGGGAGGTCGCGGTCAGGCTCACCGAGGTGGAGGCGTACGCGGGGCCGCTCGACCCCGCGTCCCACGCCTACCGCGGCCCGACGCCGCGCAACGCCGTGATGTTCGGGCCGCCCGGGCACGCCTACGTCTACTTCACCTACGGCATGCACTTCTGCATGAACCTCGTGTGCGGGCCGGACGGGACGTCCATGGCGGTGCTGCTCCGCGCGGGCCAGATCATCGCGGGGGAGGACCTGGCGCGTTCTCGTCGCCCGCGTTCGTCCGTCCGCGACCTGGCCCGCGGCCCGGCACGGCTCTGCCAGGCCCTCGGCATCGCCCGCGAACAGAACGGCCTGGACGTCTGCACGCCCGGCGGCCCGCTCACCATCCACGCCGGTGACCCCGCCGACCCCGCGCTCGTCCGGAACGGCCCGCGTACCGGCGTGAACGGCGCCAAGGAGGTGCCGTTGCGGTTCTGGATCGACGGAGACCCGTCCGTCTCCCCGTACCGCGCACACGTCCCGAGGCAGCGAAAAAAGGTCCCCGCCACCGACTGACGAGGCGTGCGCCAACGCCCGCCACCGCGTCGCCGGGCGCTGAATATCGTTAGCGTGACACCCGCCCGCCGGGCACCCTGGTAGGCGCATCCGAACGCAAGCCGGAACGAGGGAGACCGTGACCGACATCCTGGACGATCTCGCGTGGCGCGACCTGATCGCGCAGTCCACCGACCTGGACGAACTGCGGGCCCTGCTCGCCGCGGGACCGGTCACCCTCTATTGCGGGTTCGACCCGACGGCCCCCTCCCTGCACCTCGGGAACCTGATCCAGATCCTCACCCTGCGCCGCTTCCAACTGGCGGGACACCGTCCCATCGGCCTCGTCGGCGGCGCCACCGGACTGATCGGCGACCCGAG
The DNA here is from genome assembly GCF_039537545.1 of Actinomadura meridiana. Taxonomy (NCBI): domain Bacteria; kingdom Bacillati; phylum Actinomycetota; class Actinomycetes; order Streptosporangiales; family Thermomonosporaceae; genus Actinomadura; species Actinomadura meridiana. Next base: position 1,978 of record NZ_BAABAS010000027.1, on the reverse strand, counting down.
CGGCAAGAGCACCGAACGGGTCCTCAACTCCGAGGAGACCGTGGCGGGCTGGGTCGAGCGCATCCACGGCCAGGTGTCGAGGTTCCTCGACTTCGACGACGGACCCACCGGCGCGACGATGGTCAGCAACCTCGACTGGACGGGCCCCATGTCCGCGATCGAGTTCCTCCGCGACATCGGCAAGCACTTCCCCGTCAACCGGATGCTGGCCCGCGAGACCGTCAAGGCCCGCCTCGACAGCACCGGCATGAGCTACACCGAGTTCAGCTACGTCCTGCTCCAGTCGATGGACTTCCTCGAGCTGTACCGGCGGTACGGATGCCGGTTGCAGACGGGCGGCAGCGACCAGTGGGGCAACCTCACCGCGGGCGCCGACCTGATCCGACGCGTCGAGGGCGGCAGCGCGCACGCCCTGACCACACCGCTGCTCACCAAGGCGGACGGATCCAAGTTCGGCAAGACCGCGGGCGGCGAGACGTACTGGCTCGACCCCGAGCTGACCTCGCCGTACGCCTTCTACCAGTTCTGGATCAACGCCGACGACCGCGACGTCGAGAAGTTCCTGAAGGTCTTCAGCTTCCGCTCCCACGAGGAGATCGACGACCTGGTCAAGCAGGGCGCCGACCGTCCCGCCGCCAGGGCCTCCCAACGGGCGCTGGCCGAGGAGATGACCACCCTCGTCCACGGCGCCGACGAGACGGCCCGCGTCATTGCCGCGTCCCGCGCCCTGTTCGGCCAGGGAGCCCTGGACGAGCTGGACGAACGCACCCTGAGAGCCGCGCTCGCCGAGGTCCCCCGCACAGAGGTGCCGCCAGGCGAACTACCAGCCGTGGTCGACCTCCTGGCGGCGTCCGGCCTCTGCAAGAGCAAGTCCGAGGCCCGCCGGGCGATCGCCCAGGGCGGCGCCTACCTCAACAACGCCAAGGTCGAGTCGGAGGATGCGACACCGTCCACGTCCGACCTCCTCCACGGCCGCTACCTCGTCCTACGCCGCGGCAAACGCAACGTGGGCGGCGTAGAGGTGACCACCCCCTAGCCCCACCCAGACCGCCCGCCCAAAGCCCCACCAGGGCGGGCGGTCCCCACAACGAGCACCCAACGGCAAGCAGTGGTCGGCGGCTCCCAGCTGACCCGCTCGCCGCAGCACGCTGGTCAGCGCCGACCTGAGCGTGACGACCCTGCTGACCGGCGTCGACGACCATGCCGTGGTGATCGAGATCGCCGGGTTGAAGGCGCTGTGGAGACTGGCGCGGCACGCTCGCCCGCAGCGGGTTCGGCGGGCCGCGCCAGTTCCGCAGGACCGGCTGGCCCGTCTGTATACGGACCTCACCCACGTCCGCGCTAATGCGTACGCCCCAAGCCACCAGCATGCACGCGGCAAGCTACGAGACGGCGGCGGAGGACCTCAAGTAACGCGATGCTGGCCCACCAGCAGCCGCGCCGAGCGCCGGTGACCAGGGGGTTTGGGCGGGTGCCGCGAATGGTCGCCCGCGAGACCGGCCGGAGCGTGAAGTGGAACCTGGCGGCACACCTGGAGTGGGCGGAGACCGGGGCCGTCGCAGGTCAAGTGACGGCAAGCCCCCAGCGACCGCTCACGTTCGCTCACACCTTGGGCAACGGCAAACTTCGGTAGATACACGTCACAGTGCGGTTACAAGCGGCGGGCTCTGGGCATGCTTCTAGTCTCGAAAACCGTACCTGAACTGGGGTTTCCCGCCCGCCGGGCCGATTTGACGGTCCCTGCGGAGGGTCCTAGTGTTCTACACGCCCCACGGGGGAGCGGGACGCCGACAAGGCGGCCGGCCCCGACGGGGAACCCCTTACGAACCGATCGGGTCGAGGCTTGCCTTGCCCGAAAGGGATGTATGGGGACGATCCGCCCAGAGTTTGACAAACGGGATGGATCGGATAGATTAGAAGGGTTGCCCCGAAGCCAGGGACGCGGAAGCGGGTCTGGTCCGGTGGGTGTCCGTTTCTT